>DATEOF010000065.1:0-83144 GCA_035274465.1 Polyangiales bacterium | reverse complement strand
GCAGAGCGTTCGGCACCGCCCGTCGCCCCGCCGCTGAGTACGCCCGTGGCAGCGGAGCGCCTGCGTTCGCGGTCTGCCGGCGCGCGCATGTCGCCCGGCCCAGCTGGGCTGCCGGTCATGGAGGGCGGTCCGCGCGTCAAGCGATCCAATAAGCCGCTCGCGCCACCCGACGTCGAGCCACCAACGCCCGCGCCGAGCGCGACCCCTCCCACCGCGGCAGCTCGCCCGTACCGTGGATTCTAGATCTCCAGCGCGCCTTCGCGTCGTTCTCGGGGCCGCGCTGCTCGTCCTCGGCCTCGCGCGCAATGCCCACGCCGAACCGAGCGCCGCCGAGCGCGAGACCGCGCGCAGCCTGATGGATGAGGCCGACGCGCTGCGGCGCTCCGGCGACCTCGCGGCCGCGCTGGAGCGCTATCGGGCGGCCGATCAATTGATGCACGTGCCCACCACCGGCCTCGAGGTCGCCCGCGCGCAGGCAGAGCTCGCGCAGCTGGTCGAGGCATCCGCCACCGCACTCGAGGTCGCGAACTCCCCGCCGCGGCCGAACGAGCCTGCGGTCTTCGCCGAGGCGCGCCAGGCTGCGCAACGCCTGGCCGACGAGCTGCGCGCGCGCATCCCTGCGCTGTCGATCCGCGTCGAGCCGTGGGGCACGAACTATCAGCTGAGCTTCGACGGAGTGCGCGTGCCGGACGCCACGCACGGGCTCCCGTTCAAGCTGAATCCCGGCAAGCACCACGTGCTGGTACAGGCGGTGGGCTTCCAGCAGATCTCGGAGCAGATCGAGCTCGCGGAGGCCCAGGTGCTCGAGCGCGAGTTCACGCTGATGCCCGCAGCGAGCCCGCCTCCGAGCCTGGTCGTGGCGCCGCCACCAGCTGCAGTGGCGCAGGCCGCCCCCGTGGCGCATCGTGATCCGGGGGCCGCGGCGCGCACGCGCGGCTACATCGCACTGTCGATTGGCGGTGCGTTGTTCGCGGCCGGCGTCACGACCGGCATCGTGGCGGTGGCCAAGTCGAACGACGTCAAGGGCATGTGCGACGGCGATCGTTGTCCGCACCAGGTGGAACCCGAGCTGAACACCGCCAACACGCTCGCCAACGTCTCGAACGTGACCCTGGCGCTCGGCTTGCTGACGGTCGGTTACGGCGTGCTCGAGCTGCTGAACGCCGATGACGACGTCCAGGTGAGCGCCACGGGTACGGGCCTTCGTGTGACGGGGGCGCTGTGAGTCGATCTACAACTGCGGCGCTGCTCTGCAGCCTGCTCGCTGCTTGTCAGGTGCTGACCGGTTTGACGAGTCTGGAGCTGGTCGACGCCGAAGTGCAGTCCACTTCGGGGATCGGCAAGTCCGATGGCGGAAGCGGCGAAGACGCCGGCGCGGATCGGTCACCTGCAGCTGACGGCGGCAAGATGAGCTGCCCGCCGCCGCACGGCCAGGCGTGCGATCTGATCACGCAGTGTGGCTGCGGGCCCGATCAACACTGCCAGGCGTTGGGCGTCTCGCAGAAGCCGCGCTGCGTCGACCCCGGCGCGCTCGAGCCGGGCAGCGTCTGCGTGAGCTCGGCGGACTGCCCGCGCGGCCAGACTTGCGACGATCGCGTGTGTCGCGCCTATTGCAAGACCGACGCGGACTGCAAGGGCGGCAGCTGCGTGGCCGCCCACGTGTCGGATCCCAAGTCGACCGGGGTCAACGTGTGTTGGACGAAGTGTCAGGTGGCCAAGGCCGACGCATGTGGTCCCGGCGCGCGCTGCCGCAGCTTGCAGCCGGAGCGCGGCAGCAAGGGCAACTACTGCGCGGCGCCTGCCGATCCTTGTCCGACTACCGACAATGGCCGCTGTGACGACAGTCGCGGCACGGGTGAGTGCGTCGACGGCAGCGACCGCCGCGACTGTGACTGTCGGCCCAAGCTGCCGGATGCGACCTGTGACCTGATCGAACAATGCGGATGCGCCAAGGGCAGCGCGTGTTTTCCCGTCGCCGGTGCGCAGGGCAGCTACTCGGTGACCTGTCTGGAATGGACCGGCAGTAAGCCCACGGGAGAACGCTGTGAGCAAGCCAGCGAATGCGCTCCGGGCCAGCTTTGTCAGTTCGGTCGTTGCACGCGGCTCTGCGACAGCGACGAGCAGTGCGCGCAGGGCAAGTGCCTGGCCGTCGATCTGGCCAGCAAGCACGACGCCAACATCCGCACCTGCTACCAGAGCTGCGACCGCACCGATCCCAACAGCTGCAGCGCCGGCGCGCAGTGCGCGCACTTCGATCAACGCTTCAAGGTGATGGGTGACTTCTGCATCCAACCCAGCTCACCTTGCTTCGAGTCCGACCGCGTGTGCGACGAACCGGCGGGTTCCGGCATCTGCGCGCCGGACACGGACCCGGTCGACTGCTGCAAGCCGTCGCTCGTCGGCGGCGCGTGCAACCTGCTGCTGCAATGCGGCTGCGAAGCCAAGCCCGGTACGAGCTGCGTCGAGGTGGCGCTGGCGAGCGGTGTGCGCACGACGGCCTGCGCGGCCGCGGGTGCGTTCGAGGTCGATCACTGGTGCGGGGAGGACTCCGATTGCCGCGCGGGCACGGGCTGCTTCGGCAACATCTGCCGCAAGTACTGCGACGCGGACAAGGACTGCCAGGCGGGAGGTCGCTGCATCAATGCGCCGCGCCGGGGGGTTCCCGGTACGCTCAAGACCTGCTTCGGGCCGTGCGATCCGGTCAGCAATGCGCCCTGTGGTTCGAATACCAAGTGTGTAGCGGGCCAGATCGGAGATGCTGCCGCCACTGGCTGCACGCTGGTGCTGCTCACCGACGCGTGTCCCAAGCAGAACGGCCGTTGCGACGAGCCGGAGGGCACGGGCCTGTGTGAGCACGGATACGACCAGGAAGACTGCACCTGAACTTCCTCCGTCAGGCCTGGTTCGACTAGTCTGCCGCCCGTGAAGGCAACCAAACATCGGCCAACCGTCAGGAAACGGGGCGCCAGCTTGGCTTCGGGAGACGCAGTGGGCGCAGCAGACCTGGCGCGACGCGTCGGTCAGCGTCTGCGCGATGAGCCGCAGGCGCGCAACCTCTCGCTCGACGACCTGTCTCGGGCATCCGGTGTCAGTCGCGCCGCGCTATCCCAGATCGAGACCCGCAAGAGCAGCCCCTCGCTGACGGACCTGGAGGTCGGGTCCTCGACCTACGACCTCGAAGCCGGCGACTCCCTGGCCTTTCGTGCTGACCAGGCGCACAGCTACGGCAACCCGGGCTCGTCCGAGGCCCGCGGGCACAACGTGATCATCTACAGCCGCGGTTGAGTCAGCGCTTCCACGCCGGCGGCTGATCGGTCGGCAGCTCGTAGCGGCCGATGGCTTCGACCGCGAGATCGACCGGGATCTGCCCCGCGCGTGCGAGCGCATGCAGGGCCGCCTGGACGATCGAGTGGCGATCGACCTCGAAGAAGCGGCGCAGCGCGGGGCGCGTGTCACTGCGGCCGAAGCCGTCGGTGCCGAGCGCGACGTAGGGACCCGGGACGTGTGGCGCGATCAGCTGCGCGTAGGCTCGGATGTAGTCACTTGCCGCGACCGTGACGTTCGCCGCCAGCTGCTGCTCGAGGTGGCTGCGTCGCGCGGGCTGGATCGGGTGGAGTCGGTTCCAGCGCTCGACCTCTGCGGCGTCGCGCGCCAGCTCGGAGAAGCTCGTGACGCTGAACGCGTCGCTCGCGACGTTCCAGTCCTGCGCGAGCAATTCTCCGGCTGCGATCACCTCGCGCAGGATCGCACCCGAGCCGAGCAGCTGCACCCGTGCGACCGACTTGTCCACCGCCTGTCCGCCGCAGCGGTACATGCCGCGGACGACGTCTGCTTCGGCACCCGCCGGCAGCGATGGTTGCGCATAGTTCTCGTTGGACAGCGTGACGTAATAGAACACGTCTTCCTGGCGCTCGAGCATCTCGCGCATGCCATGGTCCAGGATCACCGCCAGCTCGCACGCATATGCCGGATCGTACGCGCGGCAGTTGGGCACGCTCGCGGCCATCACGTGGCTGCTGCCGTCTTGATGCTGCAGGCCTTCGCCGCTGAGCGTGGTGCGCCCCGAGGTCGCCCCGAGCAGGAAGCCTCGCACGCGCTGATCCGCAGCCGCCCAGATCAGGTCGCCCACGCGCTGGAAGCCGAACACCGAGTAGAAGATGTAGAGCGGCAACATCTGCATGCCGTGCACGCTGTACGACGTACCTGCCGCGACCCACGATGACAGCGCGCCCGCTTCGGTGATGCCTTCTTCCAGCAATTGACCGTCGCGCGCTTCGCGGTACGAGACGATCGAGCCCGCGTCCTCCGGCCGGTACAGCTGGCCGACGGGGGAGTAGATGCCGACCTGCTGGAACAGGTTGGCCATGCCGAAGGTGCGCGCTTCGTCGGCGACGATGGGCACGATGCGCGGTCCGAGCTCGGCGTCGCGCAGCAACCCGCTGAGCATGCGCACCAGCGCCATGGTGGTCGACAGCTCCTTGCCGTCGGCCTCGAGCGCGAAGCGCGCGTAGCCTTGCGGCTCGGGCACGCGCAGGTTGGGGGCGGTCCGCCTGCGGGCGGGAAGACTGCCGCCCAGAGCGGCACGGCGCTCGCGCAGATAGCGCAGCTCCGCGCTGCTCTCGTCCGGCTTGTAGAAGCGCAGTGCCTCGAGGTCTGCGTCGGTCAACGGCAGGTGAAAGCGATCTCGAAATGCCTTGAGCGCGTCGGCATCCAGCTTCTTGGCCTGGTGTGCGGTCATGCGCGACTCGCCCGCGCCGCCCATGCCGTAGCCCTTCTTGGTCTTGGCCAGCACCACGCTCGGCCGGCCACGTTCGGCGCGCGCCGCAGCCAGTGCGGCGTAGAGCTTGCGAAAGTCGTGGCCACCGCGCTTGAGCGCGTCTACCTCGGCGTTCGACATGTGTGAGATCAGGGCCTGGATCTCGGGATCCTTCTTGAAGAAGTGCTCGATGTTGTACGAACCGTCCTTCGCGCCGAGCGTCTGATATTCACCGTCCACCGTCGCCGCCAGCCTGCGCAACAATACGTTGTGGTGATCGCGCGCGAACAGCCCATCCCAGTCGGAGCCCCACAGCACCTTGATCACGTTCCAGCCTGCGCCGGCGAACAATGACTCGAGCTCCTGGATGATCTGACCATTGCCGCGTACCGGACCGTCCAGGCGTTGCAGGTTGCAATTCACGACGAATATCAGGTTGTCGAGGCCCTCACGCGCGGCGAGGGTCAGGCCGGCGATCGACTCGGGTTCGTCCATCTCGCCGTCGCCGAACACACCCCAGACGCGCCGGCCCTCGGTCTTCGCCAGGCCGCGGTGCTCGAGGTAACGCATGAAGTGCGCCTGGTAGATGGCGTTGAGCGGACCGATGCCCATCGAGCCGGTCGGGAATTGCCAGAAATCCGGCATCAGCCACGGGTGAGGATACGAGCATAGTCCTCGCCCGCTGGTCTCGCGCCGGAAGTGCACCAGCTGATCCTCGGTCAGGCGCCCCTCGAGGAACGCGCGCGCGTACACGCCCGGCGCCGAGTGCGGCTGCAGGTACACCAGGTCGCCGCCGTTCTCTTCACTGGCCGCGCGGAAGAAGTGGTTGAAGCCGATCTCGAAGATCTCCGCCGCCGAGGCGTAGCTGGCGATGTGACCGCCCAACTCGCCATGCATCGTGTTCGCGCGGGCGACCATCGCCAGCGCGTTCCAGCGCATGATCGCCGTCAGGCGCTCCTCGAGCGCGAGGTTACCCGGGTAGGCGCCCTGGCGTTCGAGCGGAATGGTGTTGCGGTAGGCCGAGTACGCGGGGGTCACCGCCAACAACCCGCGCTCTTTGCAGTACTCCTCCAGCCGCCGCAGCAAGAACAGGCCGCGCTCGCTATCGTGGCGGATCACGCCTTCGAACGCCTCGAGCCACTCGCGCGTCTCGCCCGGGTCGTCATCGCCGCCGTCGTGCGCCGGGCTCGCGTGCAGGTCGTTTGCGGGAAGTGAGCTCATGTTTTGAGCGTACCATGCCGGCATGTCGATGCTGCGCACGTACGCGCGAGTGCTCGGCCAGCTGCGCACGAGACGGAAGCTGGCATTCTGGTTGTTGCTCGGAAACTTGGTGCTGGCCATCGCGCGCTTCGCCGAGCCGTTGTTGTTCGGTCGCGTGGTGGATGCGCTCGCTCACCCGGCACGGCCGCTCGGCTTCGTGCAGCTCTTGCCGCTGATCGGTGCCTGGCTGGGCTTCGGGCTGGTAGGCATCGTCGGCGGAGTGAGTGTCGCGTTTCACGCGGACGTTTTGTCACATCGGCTGCGCCTGTCGGTGATCGCGCACTACTTCGAGCACGTGCTTTCGCTGCCGCTCGGCTTCCACCTGAATGCGCACTCCGGTCGGTTGATGAAGATCATGACCTCCGGCGCGGAAGCCATGTGGATGCTCTGGCTGGGCTTCTTTCGCGAGCACTGCTCCGCGCTCGTCTCGCTGTGTGTGCTGTTGCCGCTGACAGTGTTCCTGAATGTTTGGCTCGGAGCCTTGTTGTGCGCCCTGGTGTTCGGCTTTGCCCTGCTCATCGGCCTGGTGGTGCACAAGACGGAGGACGCGCAGAGCCACGTCGGCAAGTTCCACACGCGCCTGGCCGAGCACACGTCGGATGCGCTCGGTAACCTGCCTGTGATTCAGAGCTTCACGCGAGTGCAGGCGGAGCTCGGATCACTGCGTACGATCAGCCAGCAACTGCTGGACGCGCAGCTGCCGGTGCTGTCGTTCTGGGCGATCACCTCGATCGCCAGCCGCGCGGCCGCCACGCTGACCGTGTGCATCGTGCTGACCGCGGGCACCTACCTGATCTTGCACGGCGAGCTGACGCTGGGCGAGTTGGTCACGTTCATCAGCCTGGCGACGATGTTGATCGGCCGACTCGACGCGACGCTGACCTTCATCGCGGCGTTGTTTCAGGAGTCCAGCAAGCTGCAGGACTTCTTCGAGGTGCTCGACACCGAGCCCAGCGTTCGCGACGCGCCCGATGCGCGCGTGGCAGGCGCGTTCGCGGGTGAGGTGGTGTTCGACGACGTCTCGTTCTCGTACGACGGCAAGCGCAACGCCGTGGAGGGCGTGAGCTTCGTGGCGCGCGCGGGCGAGACTGTTGCGCTCGTGGGCGCGACCGGCTCGGGCAAGTCGACCACGCTCTCGCTGCTGTACCGCGCGTTCGATCCCAGCTCGGGGCACATCCGCATCGACGGTCACGACATCCGCCACTACACGCTGGATTCGCTGCGTCACAACATTGCCATCGTCTTTCAAGAGCCGATGTTGTTCGCCCGGTCGGTGCGCGAGAACCTGCTGCTCGGGCGGCCCGATGCCGGCGACGCGGAGCTGCGCGAAGCGCTGGCGCGCGCCCAGGCGCTGGAGGTCGTCGAGGCGCTGCCCGAGGGTCTGGCGACCTTGCTGAGCGAGCGCGGGCGGTCGTTGTCCGGCGGCGAGCGCCAGCGCCTGTCGATCGCGCGCGCGCTGCTCAAGGCGCCGCCCATTCTGGTGCTGGACGAACCCACGGCCGCGCTCGACGCGGGAACCGAACACAAGCTCAAGGTCGCCCTCGAGGAGGTCATGCGCGAGCGCACCACGTTCGTGATTGCGCACCGCCTGGCCACGATCCGCGGCGCTACCCGCATCCTGGTTTTCGATCAGGGGCGGATAGTCGAGAGCGGGAGCTACGACGAGCTCGTGGCGCAGGGCGGACGCTTCGCAGCACTGGCGCGTGCTCAGTTCATGGCGGCGTCGTGACGTGTAGAGGAACCCCCGATGCGGGAGTCCCCAGCGAGGTAGCCGCTCAGGTTAGAAGGAACGACAATAGTCAGGTCCAGTCGACATACAGCTGACTGCCGCCCAGAGCTGCGCCGGCTTGGCACACTCCGGCACGTTTGAGCATTTCGCGTCTACGCATGCACAGTCGATTGCATTCGTAGAAAATCTCTGACGTGATCCGCGACTCACTCGCGTTCAGGCGACGGTGCAGTTGATGGCGGCGGCTGGCGCCGCACGTTGAAGCGCTGACATCGGACTCATGGGGTGGAACGAGGGGCGCGTCGACCTGCATCCAAGATTGGAGCAATCACATGATCTGGAGCTTCGGGCAGCAGCGACAGTCGAAACGTAGGGCGGCGTTGGGGCGGCTATTTGCATTCGGGTTACCACTGGCAGCCGCGGGCTGCGCGTTGGGGCATGATGTGTCCGGCACGGAGGTGGGCCAAGTGGACGGCGAGCTGGCGGCCTTGATGGCCGACGGCAAGTTGCCGCCCGAGATGCAACCACCGGTGAACATGCCGCCGGAGCCTCCGCCGCGCTTCTGTTCATTTCCGACCTTTCCCGAGCCGGACCAGGACGGCGGCGTGGCCGAGCCGCCGATCGGCAAACCGCCGATCATGGCGCCAGGCCTCCCGGGAGCCGCAGGCAGTCCTGCGGGTGGCGGCGGGATGGCCGGAACGGGTGCTGCTGACGGCGGCATCGAAGGGGGCGGCGTCGATCCAGCCTGTGCGTCTGTTCCGATGGGCTTCTGGACCTTCGACGACTGCAACCCTCAGCGCAGCGAGCTATTCGACTCGTCATTCGAGAATCACGTGGCGTTTCGTAACGTGGATCTCAAGTGCGCGGCGGGACGGCAGGGCATGGCTCCGTCGTTCGCGGCTCCCGAAGACTTGGTGTACGTCCCGGACCAGGCAGGGTTCGCGCTCGATGCAGGGGTCACGGTCGCGGCCTGGGTGAAACCCGAACAGTTGGATCGGGTACGCACACTGTTCCGAAAGCGTGATGATACCGACAGCGCGTTCGCGTTAGTCATCAATCAGGGTAAGTTCCAGTTCGTCGTGCGACTCAAGTCGGGTCGCTTGGCCAGTGTGTCCGCGCCTGCGGTGGCCAATCGCTGGACACACGTCGCGGCGACGTACGATGGACAGTACCTCCGCCTGTACCTCGATGGCGCCGAGGTCAAACGCACCTACGCGGTCGGCTCGCTGATCCGCGGTTTGGGTCCGCTGTTGATGGGCAACGACGCGTCGGCCCGGCGTTTCCGCGGCCGACTGGACAACGCCTGGTTCAACACCATGGCAGCACCGCCGGAGACCATCCGGGAGCTGACTTGCTTGCGTCAAGATCCGACGGTCAGCGTGACACCTCTCATCGGGCCTGCCGTTCCGGCTGGCACTCCAGTGACCTTCACCCTGTCCATCGCCAGCAAGGATGGGCCGACGTGCAGTCCCGCGTCGTTTGGCGTCTCGCCGTCGCCGTCGCAGCAGGACTTCACCGTCGATCCGCAGTTCACCAACATCACGGTGGCGACCGGGGAGACGATGAACATCCCGTTCAAGGTGAGCAGCGGTCCCGAGACCGAAGCCGGGAACTATCCCATCAGCTTCTTCGTCTTCAGCAACAACAACGGACCCTTCGGCCCGATCGGCGTCCCCGGCGGCGGCCCGGTATTCGTCAGCGGCCCGGGCGTCGGCTTCGCCAGCGCGTCGCGCGGTCCAACGCCACTGCCAACGGCAGGGTCGGTCGCCCCTCCCGTCGAAGAGCCCGTCCCGCCCACGCCCACCGGCTTTACGCAGGTCACGGCGGACTACGTGGTCGCGGAGCCTCCCGGGTGTCACGTGACCTCGCAGCGCGAGCTGATGATCCGGCACCTCAGCGTGGTCGAGGATCCCGTGCGCACCAACCCCAGCACCGGCGCCTGGTCGTTCAACCGGCTGATGCAGGACCTGTCCCCCACAGCTGCGGACGCGCCCGCTCTCACCGAAGCCATGTTCAGCAGCTTCCTGACTCCCCAGGTCGTGAACAGCTTTACGATCCCCGTGCGGCCGCCGATGCAGGACCTGGTGCTCGGGTCTTGGCCGCGCACCGCAGACGGCAAGCTCGATCTGGCGCGCGCGCCGGTACGGCTGCTGGCGATCACCAACCGCATCGATCTGAAGGACCTCGCCAAGGGTAAGGCCGGCGAGGGCCGCTTCACCTTCGGCGTGCTCAGCCCCGACGGCTTCCAGATGGAGTTCACGGTCATCTTCGAGTACGCGATGCCGGCGAAGGACGAGGCCGAGGCTCGAGTCTGGGCCGATGACATCCACGCGTTGCAAGCGCTGCCATTCCCGTCCGAGGAGTACAACGCGGCGCTGCAGGCGCTGACCGAGCGCTTCAGCGGGCGTGGCATCGTACCGAGCATGCCGAATGGCAGCGCGCTGATAGACATTCGCACCAACGAGATCGCGCTCTCCTTGGACGGCCAGTGGCAGCTGCGCGAGTTCCACCTCTCGCCGCTGACGGGCGGGCTGGATCCAGCGGCGTTGTTCCAGACGCCCGACCGTTCGTTCGACGGGACCCCAGCGCTCGCTCGCTTCATCAACGAGAACGAGACCGCCATTCTGGCGGAGACCCACGAGGCCCCGGCGTTCTTCGAAGATGCGCCATTCCAGGCAGCGTCGGTGTTCAACAACATCGACTTCTGGAACGCGCCCGGGATCACCAACCCCGAAGCGCGACACAAGTTCTCGCTCAACACCTGCAGCGGCTGCCACGGCCAGGAGACGCAGACGGCCTTCTTGCAGATCTTCCCGCGTGAACCCGGTCAGCAGAGCACCCTGTCCGGCTTCTTGACCGGCACCACCGTGTTCGATCCGGTCAGCGGCCAACAGCGCACGCTGAACGAGCTCGGTCGCCGGCGTAAGTTGTTGGAGAGTGTGGTGTGCACAGACGAGCCCTGATCTGAGCAAGTCGCCGAGCCCGGTTGAAATCACGCAGATTTCCCGGGCTCGGCCGCTCAGGCCGCCAGGGTCCCATCAATTCGGCATCTCGCCGCGGCCGTGTAGGTCCTGCAGCTATCAGCTGCAGGACAGCCGTGGCCAGGCTCGGTTTGCGACTGGACGTGACGTGACTGGACCTGACAAGGTTCTGTCATGCACGACGATCGCGTGGAGCCTGTCATGCGCGTTTTCGGTAGGTGTCGGACACTCGGGCTGTGGCTGTCGCTGACGGCGGCAGCGCCGGTGGCCGCGCAATCCAAGGATGTGCCTGCGCCCAAGACCGAGACTCCGACGTTGAGTCGCGAGGGAGCGTTCGGTCGAGCGTTGGTGTTGAAGAACAAGAACACGCCCGGCGATCGAGCTGGGCGCGAGCTGAAACAGGCGGGTGCTACTGCCGCCGATACGGTCGCAGCCATGCACAAGGCCGGCTACGACTATGCGGGGCTGGCCGAGGCCATTGACGCGTACTCGATCAACGACTGGTCGCAGTACGCATCGCAGCTCTACGAGGCGCAGCTCTCGATCGAAGAGATGGTGGGTGTGATGCGCGCGGCGCGCATTCCCACCGGTGAATTGGTGAAGGCTTCGATCAAGCTGAACGTCGGCAGCGCCGACATCGCCAAGGCGCTGAAGAAGAACGGCGCGGATGCCACCGAGAGCGCGCGTGCGTTCGACAAGGTCGGCGTCGAGCCGCAGAACATCAGCTCTGCCTTGATCTCCGCCGACTACGAGCCGGCGCAGGTGGCGACGGCATTCAAGTCCATGCAGCGCTCGGCGGCGGACATCGCCGTGAACCTGAAGAAGGGTGGCCTGGGCGCGCCGGCGGTGAGGGACGCGCTGACGGCGGTCAAGCTGTTTCCCGGCGACCTGGCCAAGGACCTGAAGTCCCAGGGCAACAACTACGACAAGATCGCTCAGGCCCTCGCGGCCATGGGTTATCCGACGCCCAAGATCGCGCGCGCGCTCAAGTATGCGGGTGCCGACGCGCGCACGCGCACGGGCGTGCTCTTGCGCAACGGAGCCAACCCGAGTGAACTGGTGGCCATCCTGCGCCACCAGAAGCAATCCTTCGAGGAGATCGGCGGCGCGTTGTTCGCGGCCAAGCTGAGCGGTGAAGACGCCGTCAGCGGCATGCGCGAAGCCGGCTTCGACTGGACGGCCGTGGTCGCCGCCCTGCGCGGCGCGGGCCAGGGCATCGACACGGTGGCCAAGCATGCCAAGGCCGGTGGCGCGACCGCGAGCGAGCTGGTGGCCGCCTTCACGGCCAACAAGCTGACCACGAATGACGCCATCTTCGCGCTGCGCACCGCGGGCTACGGCTGGCCCGATCTCGCGCTCGCGCTCAAGGACTCCGGCATGTCGCCGGCGGAAGCAGCGCGCGCGCTCAAGGCCAAGGGCGCCAAGCCCGAGGACGTGTTGGCCGCTCTGCGCAAGATGGCCGTTGCCGATGCGGAGCTCGCCGGGGTGCTCAAGGAGGCCGGTTCCCCGGCCGTGAACATCGCGCGCGATCTCAAGGCGGGTGGGCTCGGTATTCCGGAGCTCACGGTCTCGCTCAACAAGGCGGGGTTCGGTTGGAACGACGTGGCCAAGGCGCTGGCACCGCTTCCGCAGACCAAGGAACAGATCTCCGCCGCGCTCAAGGCGGCCAAGTGTCCGCCAGTCGACGCTGCGCTGGCACTGCGCGCCGTCGGTGCCGGGCGCGAAGACATCGCGCGCATCATGAAGGAGCAGGGCGACGATCGCGTGTACGTGGCGCGCGCGCTCAAGGCGCTCGGCAGCCCGCCGGGCGAGATCGCCAAGAGCCTGCGCCGGCTCGGTATCGGCGTGGGCGACGTGGCGCTCGCGCTGCGGCTGTGCGAGCTGCCGGCGAAGCAGGTCAGCGCGGCGCTCAGGGCTGCCAGCTTCCCGGAGAAAGAGATCCCGGACGCGCTGGTCTACGCCGGCTACAAGCTCTGAAACACCGCAAGCTCGTTCGGGTCGTCCGCAGCGCCGAGCGGCCGTAGCCAGGCGCTGCGTGCGACCTCGAGCGTGCACGGCCCGAAGGTGCAGACGCGGAGCGAACGCCTTGCCGCCAGCAGCTGCAGGTGTGCGAGCACCTGCTGTAGTAGCGCGCCGCGAAACGGCGTGTACAGGAAGAAGACCGTGCCGTCGGCCAGCTCTGCCTCGCGCGCATCGGCCTGGCTGAACTCGACGTTTCGCACGCCGACGCGCGCCGCGCAGCGTGCGGCGTACTCGCAAAAGCCGGGCTCGAGCTCGACGCCCCGAGCGCGGGCGCCGCGCAGCAGCGCGACCAGGATCACCACCCGCCCGAGACCCGAGCCGAGGTCATAGAACACGTCGTCCTGCGCGACGTGCGGCAGCAGCGCCAGGATCGCGCGCGACGGCGTGGGCTGATACGCGACCATCTCCGGCTCGCGAGGCACCTCCTCCTCGGGCAGCTCGCCGGCGTCGATCAGCCCGGCGAACAACAGATCCAGCGCGTCGTAGTGCCGCGCATCCGGCGCCGGCGCTGCACAGCGCGTGAACGCCCGAAATAAACCATCGCGCGTGTAGCGGCCTTCGCGGATTCGTCGTCGCAGCCGCCGCAGCACCCGTTCGTTCTGCTGCTCCCAACGTTGCAACGACTCCTGCGCGTGCAGCGGAAGGTGCTGCGCATGGCGCTCCAGGAGATCGATCGCGGCCGTACGCGCTACGAAACCCGCGGGCTTCAGCGCAGCGATCATGTGCTCCAAATCCTGATCCATCGGTTCGCAGCCTAACCTAACGCGTGACCGACAATGTCCCCCAACCGCACAAGTGCGGCATTTTAGGTGTGGCGTGTTAGCTCGCCCGGCGGCCGACGTTGACTCACGTTTGCAGGTGCTTACACGAAATACGCCGCACCGAAGTTGCGGCTTCAACTTGTTGAGGAGGGCGAAGTGATGCTTAGACGATGCATTTCGTTATCGATCGTGGCGTTGGCAGCATGGGCGGGATCGGCCGGAGGTGCTGCCGCGCACGAGATGCCGTACGAATTTCAGGATACGCACGTCGCGATCTCGATCGAACGCTTCATGGGTATCGACTACGTCGATTACGAAGGTCCTGGGAATGATCACGTGACCGGGCGGATCTTGCTGAACGCCAGCGATGGTCCGCCCACGACGTCGGCGCGCTTCGGGTTCGACGTCTTCGTAAAACGGCTCAGCATTGGCCTGGCTGGCGGTGTGACGACCGAAGACACGGCGATCGTCGCGCCTCGCATCGGCTACATGTTTGGCCTAACGCCGACGGTCGGCTTGTGGCTGCGCGCGGGAGGTTTCTACGAGGCGACCACCGGCCCCAACTACTTTGGCATCACAGCAGAGGCACTGTTCGCCTGGTTCCCGTACCCAGTCGTCGCATTTCACCTGGGGCCGACGCTCGACGTCGCGTTCGCCGACGACGACAGCGCGAACTACCTGCAGCTGGGCATCCCGGAGCTCGGCATGACGGCTTTCTTTTAGAAGACCTGTCAGCTGTCTCCTGCGGCGGACACGTGGTATAATTGCGCATCCCCATGCGTTCGCTCTGGAGTCGGTTTCTGGTTGGGCTGGCCGCCGCGGCTTTCGCGGCGTTGCCGGCCCAGCCGCTCGTCGGCACCAGCTACTTGTGCCACATGACGGGGGAAGTCTCCGGGACGCATTGTTGTGCGGGCAAGCGCGCGGAGAGCTGTCACGCGCAGATCGAGCGGGCGGACTGTTGTGAGGTGATGCCGTCGCACGGGCAGCCGACCGCGCCGGCGACTCGCAGCAGTTCGCAGGACGCTCCGGTGTTGGCGCTGATCGCGGCGCCCGCCGTCGTGGTGGTCGCGCGGGCGCCCGCGCAGTGGATCCGTCCCGCGGAGCCCGCGGATGCGCGGCCACCCGGGCCGCCTCGATTCTTGGCCAATTGTTCATTCCTGATCTGAGAGACGGGCTGCCTCGAGCGCCCCGTCAACCTCTTTCAGGAGTTTCGAATGTCTTCGTCCACGTTGGGCGCGGTCTGCGCTGCCACGTTGGCTGTGCTGCCCCTGTACGCGCAGGCACAGCAGGCTGACAGTTCGTCCACTCGCGACGCGTACGTGCGCGCCGTGTTGGCTGCCAATCCAGCAGTCGAATCGGCGCGGCAGGGCTGGCGTGCGGCGCTGGCGCGCGCGCGGCAGGCGGGCGCATTCGAGGACCCGATGCTGGAGTTCTCGATGGCGCCGCTGTCGATCGGCTCGTCCCACGCTCGCTTCGGCTACGAGATCGGCATCCAGCAGGAGCTGCCCTGGTTCGGCAAGCGCGGGCTCGAACGCGCCGTGATGGAGGCGGAGGCGGCGGCCGCATCGAGCGACCTCGAAGCGCTGCGCCGCGAGCTGGCGATGACGGCGCTGGTCCTCTACGACCAGTACTACGTCGCGTTTCGATCGCTCGCGATCAACGCGCAGCACGCCGAGCTGGTGCGCTCGATGCGGGAAGCCGCCGCGGCGCAGCTGGAGACCGGCCGAGGTTCTGCCCGCGACGTGCTCGCTGCCGAAGCCGAGCTCACACAGCTGGAGCGCGAAGCCGCGATGCTCGAGGCGGATCGCGACGTCGCCGCAGCGCAGATGAACGAGCTCCTGCACCGCGATCCTGCCTCGCCGCTCGCGGCGCCGAGCTTGCCGCCCGCGCGTGAGCCGGCGCCGGAGCTGCAGCGCGCCAAGCAGCTGCAAGAGAACGCGCTCGCAGGGCGCGCGGAGATCGAGAGCATGCGCCGGCGCGCGCGCGCGGAAGCTGCGAAGGCCGAGCTCGCCGGCAGCGAGTACTACCCGACGTTCAACCTCTCCACCTCGTACAGCTCGATGTGGGACATGGCGCCGCATCGCTGGATGATCGGCCTGGGTGTCAGCGTGCCCTTGCCGACCGAGAACCGCGCGGCTGCGATCGACGAGGCGCATGCGGCGCGGGCGCAGTACGAGAGCGAGATCGCGCGGATGAGCGACATGGCGAAGACGCAGGTCTACGTCACCCTGCGCCGGGTTCACGAGTCCGAGCGCGTGCTTTCATTGTTCGAGACCCGGCTCGTGCCGTTGGCGCACCAACAAGTGGAGGCCGCGCAATCGGGCTTCGTCGCCTCGCAGACGCCGTTCAGTGCAGTGATCGAAGCCGAGCGAAACCTGCGCGGCGTCGAGCTGGATCAACAGCGAGCCCAGGCGGAGCACAGCCGGCGTTACGCGGAGCTGGAGCGCGCCCTGGGGCACCTGCCGGGTATCGGCGCAGAGGAGAAGGCCCCATGACTACCACCTCGCGCATCGTCACCCCGTTGCTCGTCGCGGCGCTCACCGTGCTCGCGCTCTTCTACCGCGAACCATTGACGCGCTGGTTCAGCGGCCCGTCACAGCCACCCGCCAGCGCTCCGGAAGCCGAGAGCGACATCGAATACTGGACATGCTCGATGCATCCATCGGTGCGTCAACCGGGTCCGGGCAAGTGTCCGATCTGCTCGATGGCGCTGACGCCGGTCACGAAGCAACAGAAATCCGCGGGCGTGGTGATCCTCGACGAGAGTAGGCGCCAGTTGATCGGCGTGCGAACCGCGCCCGTGATCGAAGGAGCCATGCAGCACGCGTTTCGCGCGGTCGGCAAGGTCGCGTACGACGAGTCTGCGTTCACCGACGTCAACCTCAAGGTCGGCGGATGGATCACGAAGCTGCTGGTCAATCAAACCGGCCAGCGGGTCACGCGCGGCCAGACGCTGTTCAGCTTGTACAGCCCGGAGTTGTACGCAGCGCAACAGGACTTCTTGCTCGCGACGCGCAGCGCCGGCCCGCTCGCCGCGGCTGCGCGCAAGCGCCTCAGCTTGCTCGGCCTGAGCGATGCACAGCTCGAGAAGATCGCGAACGGTGGCGCGGCCGTCGACACGATCCCGATCGAGTCACCGGCCTCCGGCTTCGTGATCGAGAAGGACGTCGTCGAGGGCGCGGCGGTGCAAGCCGGTATGCGGCTGTTTCGCATCGCGGCGATCGACAAGGTCTGGGTCGAAGCCGACGTGTACGAGCAGGATCTCGCGCACGTCCGCGTGGGGCAGCGCGCGAAGGTGACGCTCGACTATCTGCCGGGCCGCAGCTACGAAGCCAAGGTCGCGTACACGTACCCGTACCTGGAGTCGGACGCACGCACGGGACGCATCCGCATCGAGCTCGCCAACAAAGGTCACGAGCTGCGCCCCGGCATGTACGCGCAAGTCGAGCTGGCGTCGGACATCGGCTCGCGAATCCAGGTCCCTGCCTCCGCGGTGGTGTACACGGGGCCGCGCCGACTGGTGTTCGTGGACCTCGGTGAAGGGCGCTTCAAACCCCAGGAAGTGCGCGTGGGAGGCGAGGCCGACGGCATGTACGAGGTGCTCGAGGGCCTCGCGCCAGGCGACAAGGTGGTGACCTCGGGCATGTTCCTGATCGCGGCCGAGGCGCGCATCAGCAGCGCCGCAAAATACTGGGACGATCACGAGGGCAAGCATGAGTAGCGGGCTCATCGCGGGCGTGATCGCGGCCTGTGCGCGGCGACCGTTCGTGACCATCCTGTGCGTCCTGGCAAGCAGCGTGTGGGGCTGGTTCTCGCTGCGGAACGCGCCGCTCGACGCGATCCCGGATCTGTCGGACGTCCAGGTGATCGTGTTCACCGAATGGATGGGCCAGAGCCCGAACCTGGTCGAAGATCAGATCACGTATCCGATCAGCTCTGCGTTGATCTCCGCGCCCAAGGTGTCAGCCGTGCGCGGTCAGTCGATGTTCGGCATGTCGTTCGTGAACGTGATCTTCGAGGACGGCACGGACGTCTACTGGGCGCGCAGTCGCGTGCTCGAGTACATGAGCTCGGCGCGCGCCAAGCTGCCGCAAGGCGTGAACCCGACGCTGGGTCCGGACGCGACCGGCGTCGGCTGGGTGTTCCAATACGCACTCGTGGACAAGAGCGGCAAGCATGATCTGCAGCAGCTGCGGACGCTGCAGGACTGGAACGTACGCTATGCGCTCGCCAGCGTTCCAGGCGTGGCCGAGGTCGCGGGAGTCGGCGGCTACGTCAAGCAGTATCAAGTGAATGTCGACCCCAACAAGCTGCTCGGCTTCGGCATCGGCATGGACGAGGTGGTGCGCGCCGTCCGCGCCTCGAACCAGGAGGTCGGCGGGCGCGTCCTGGAGATCGGCGGACACGAGCACGTGATCCGCGGTCGCGGCTACGTGAAAGCTCCGCGAGACATCGCGCAGAGCCCGATCAAGGTCGTGAACGGCACGCCGATCCGCGTGCAGGACGTCGCGGTCGTGAGCATCGGGCCCGACATCCGGCGCGGCGTGTCGGAGCTGAACGGGGAGGGTGAGGCCCCAGGCGGCATCGTGATCATGCGCTACGGCGAGAATGCGCTGACGGTGATCGACGCGGTCAAGGCGCGGCTCCACGAGATCCAGGCGGGGTTGCCGGAAGGCGTGGAGATCGTCACGACCTACGACCGCTCGCAGTTGATCGAGGAGTCCGTCGCGACGCTGAAGCACACGCTGATCGAGGAGATGCTGGTCGTCAGTGCGGTGATCTTCGTGTTCTTACTCCACGTGCGCAGCGCGCTGATCCCGATCCTCACGCTCCCGCTGGGTGTGCTGCTGGCGTTCATTCCGATGTGCTACCAACACCTCACCGCCAACATCATGTCGCTCGGCGGGATCGCGGTGGCGATCGGTGCGATGGTCGATGCCTCGATCATCATCATCGAGAACGTGCACAAGAAGCTCGTGGAGTGGAACGCCGAGGGACGGCAGCAGGAGCGTCGCGAGGTGATCATCGCGGCGATGCAGGAGGTCGGGCCGTCGATCTTCTTCTCGTTGCTCGTGATCACCGTCTCGTTTCTGCCGGTGTTCACGCTCGAGGCGACCGAAGGCCGGCTGTTCAAGCCGCTGGCGTTCACCAAGACCTACTCGATCGGCTTCGCCGCGATCCTGGCCGTGACGCTCACCCCTGCGCTCGCGGTGTTGCTGATCCGCGGCAAGCTTCACGACGAGTCGCGAAATCCTCTCAATCGCTTGTTGACCGCCGCCTACGCGCCGGTGGTGCGGTTCGTGGTCGCGCACCGCTGGCACGTGATCGTCGCTGCGCTCCTGATCATGACGCTGACCGTGCCGGCAGTGTTTCGCTTGCAGAACGAGTTCATGCCTCCGCTCAACGAAGGCGTGCTGCTCTACATGCCCAGCGCCCCGCCGGGCATGTCCGAGAACGAAGCCGTGCGCGTCTTGCAGCTCATGGATCGCAAGCTGAAGGAATTTCCGGAGGTGCAGAGCGTCTTCGGCAAGCAGGGGCGCGCGGAGAGCGCCACCGATCCCGCGCCACTCGGCATGGCGGAGGTCACGGTGGTCTTGAAGCCCAGGTCGGAGTGGCGGCCGAACCTGACCTGGGACGACCTGATCGCGCAGATGAACGACAAGCTGCACTTTCCCGGCATGCCGAACGTGTGGTGGATGCCGATTCAAACGCGCACCGAGATGCTCTCGACCGGCGTGCGCAGCCCGCTCGGTATCCAGGTCTTCGGCGACAACCTCCAGCACATCGAGCATGCGGCGATCGAGGTCGAGCGCGCGCTGTCGAAGGTCCCGGGCACCCGCAGCGCGTTCGCCGAGCGCTCGACCGGCGGCTTCTACATCGACTTCGAGGTCAAGCGCGAGGACGCCGCGCGCCACGGCCTGAGCGTCGAAGACGTCAACATGGTGGTCGCCCAATCGATCGGCGGCGAGAACGTGTCCGAGACGGTCGAAGGTCGCGAGCGCTATCCGATCTCGGTGCGCTACGCGCGAGAGTTTCGCGACGACCCGGAGCTGCTCGGCCGGATCCTGATCGCGACGCCGGCCGGCGGTCAGGTGCCGCTGTCGCAGGTCGTCGAGATCCGGAGCGTCCTCGGACCGCCGATGATCCGCAGCGAAGGCGGCAAGCTGGTCGGCTTCGTTTTCGTCGACACCGATCGCCCGATCGCCGACTACGTCGCCGAGGCCAAGCCGATCGTGGCCGCGGCGGCGAACTTGCCGGCTGGCACGCGCCTGGATTGGATCGGACAGTTCAAGTACTTCGAGCGCGCCAAGGAGCGCTTGAAGTGGGTGATCCCGCTGACGCTCGCGCTCGTGTTCCTCCTGCTGTACTGGAACACGCAATCATGGGTCGAGACGCTGATCGTGATGCTGGCCGTGCCGTTCTCGCTGGTCGGTGCGGTGTGGCTGTTGTACCTGCTCGACTATCACATGAGCGTCGCGGTCTGGGTCGGCGTGATCGCGCTCGCCGGGCTCGACGCCGAGACCGGCGTGGTGATGTTGCTCTACCTGACGCTCGCGCACGAGCGACGCCAGCGCGAGGGCCGGCTGCGCGATGACGCCGATCTGCGCGAGGCGATCGTCGAAGGCGCCGCCAAGCGTCTGCGCCCGAAGCTGATGACCGTCGCGGCGATGATCATCGGCCTCGTGCCCGTGCTCTGGAGCACCGGCACAGGCGCCGACGTCATGAAGCGCATCGCGGCTCCGATGGTCGGCGGCCTGGTGACGTCCTTCCTGCTCGAGCTGACCGTCTACCCCGCGCTGTTCGCAGTGTGGAAGCGGCGCAGTTTATAACCGGGGGAACGTCGCACGTTCCCCCTCGGCGGCGGAACGCCGCCGGCCCCACCGACTGGCGACACGGGTTCGCTTCGCTCACGGTGCTCAGGAAGTGCAGTAGTCCTTGCCGGCTTCCTTCAACGCGCGGCTCAGTTGCTTCGCGCGATCCTCGAGCGCCTTGCTCGGCTTGCGCTTGATCAAGGCCTCGATCGCGCCCTTGGCGTCCGTGCATGCATGCAAGCGGAAGAACGCGTCGGCCATGCCGTAGAGCGCGGTGTCGACCGCAGGGCTCTTCGGATAGTTCGCGATCACCTTGCGGTACTCACCCAGCGCAGTCGCGGGTTTGTTCTGCACCAGGTAGCTGGCGCCGATCCAGTACTGCGCGTCGCCCGCCTTGGCATCGCTCGGGTAGCGAGTCAGGTATTCCTTGAACAGCGCGCGGGCCTTGTCGTGCTCGCTGGCTTTGTACGCCTCGTAGCCGATGGCGAAGTGCGCGTTCTTGTCGGCGGGGATCTGGCTCGGGTCGAGCACGAACTCGCCGGGCTTGGCGCCGGTCTTCAGCTTCTCGTCGAGATCGGCGCGCGCCTTGGCCGTCTGCTCGACCAGCCCGGTCAGGTTGTGCGTCATCTCGTCGAGCTTGCCTTCGATCTCGGCCATGCGCTGTTGCTGCTGCTGCACCGCCGCGCCAACGTCTGCGCTGTCGCGCGTGAGCAACGAGCGCGTGCGTTCCAGGCCTTCCTCGAGCTCCTTGAGCTTCGCGCCCATCGCCAGATGATTGGCGCGCACTTCGGCTTGCAGCGCCTCGATCTGCTTCGTCTGTGCTGCGAAGCGCTCGTTCGCGTCGGACTTGGTCATCCAGCAAGCACCGAGCAGCCAGCTGCAGGACAACAACACTGCAGCTGGCAGCTTCGAGCCGCTACGCGGGGTCGAATGGTGCTGCATGACCTCGTTCACTTGCTCTTGAAGTCGACGCGCCGATCGCGCGCCCAGCCCGACTCGTCCGTACCGGACGCCATCTCTTCGCCCATCGACGACACACTCATGTCGCCGTCGGCGCCGAGAGACTTCAGGTACTGCTGCGCTGCCTGCGCGCGCCGCTCGCCGAGTGCCAGGTTGTACTCTTCCGTACCGCGTGGATCCGTCAGCCCAGTCAGCTGGGCGCCGCGTGAGCGACGTTCGCGCATACAACTGGCATTTCGGGAAAGTTGGTCGCGAGCGCTATCGCTTAGCGTGCTCGAGTCATAGTCGAAGTACACCGGATTCAGCTCACAAGCTGTCGGTGTCGGAGGAGGTGGCGGCGGAGCTTTCAGCGCGGCCTGCTTTTGCGCGACGCACATGTTGTTCTCGCACACCTGACCGGCTGCACATTGGGCGTTGGATGTGCAATAACCCGGAATCGCCTCGCACGCGCCGGATGCGCAACGTTGCCCAGCAGCACAGTCATCGTTCGTACGGCACTGTTGGCACAAGTTGTTGACGCAGAATTCGCCTTGATGGCAATCCTCGTCGGTGTCGCATTTGGGATAGTCCGGGCTGCACGCCGACATGGATAAGGCTAGACCCAGACCCATAAGCGCAACGAGCGTAGGACCCCTCACTACGTTGCTGCGTTCCGCGAGACTCATGTTGTTGTCTCCTTCTCGCCGAATTCACGGCCAGAATCGCGTGCATAGGCCACGCAGGCATGGCTTGTCAACGGCCGCGCCTGTCCCTTACATTGCCGCACTCGCATGCGTGTAGCAGCATCCACCAGGCCGGGCACGTTTCTTGCGCTGGCCGACGTCCAACGCATTTTGTATTTGGCAGTGCCGGCGATGCTGGCGCTGCTGACACAGACGGCGATCAACCTCGTCGATACCTACTTCATCGGCAAGCTCCCTGAACCGGAGCGCAGCGATGGGCAGGCGATGCTGTCCTTCTCGCTGATCCTGCTGTGGTCGGTCGGCGGGTTCCTGTCTGCGATCTCGGTCGGTACCCAGGCGACCGTGGGACGCCGCGAAGGCCAGAGCCATCCGCACGACAGCGGGGCCGTGCTGGCCAACGCGGTCGTGCTCGCGGCCGTGGCCAGCGGGGTAGCAACGTTGATCTGTTACCCGCTGATCCCGTGGATCTTCCAGCTCAAGTCGAGCGATCCCGACTATGTCCAGATCGGCACTGCGTACTCGCAGTGGCGCTTCGTCGGCCTGATGTCGATGGTCATCACCGCGGCGTACAAGGCGTTCTACGACGGCACGGGACGCACCTACGTGCACTTCTGGGCGGCCGTCGGCATGAACGTGGTCAACGCGTTGCTGTGCTGGCTGCTGATCTTCGGCAATGCAGGGTTTCCCCGGATGGGCGCGGAGGGCGCGGGCCTCGCCGCGGCGATCTCATCCTGGGTCGGTGCGATCGCGATGGCGTTGTTCTCCCTGCGACGGATCGATCGCGATAAGTATCACCCCTACCGGCGCGGCGTGCTCTCGCTGTCGATGATGAAGCACCTCGCCAAGCTCTCGATCCCCTCGGGCGTCGCCACCACCGTGGTCATGACCGGCTTCCTGCTGTTCATCGGTATCGTCCAAATTTTCGACGACGCCGCCGCCCAGCAGGGCGTGCGCGAGGCGGTCTTCGGGGCGGCGACCACCATCATCATCAACGTGCTGAGCCTGACGTTCTTCTCGTGCATGGCGTTCGGGGTGGCGACGGCCACGCTGGTGTCTCAGAGTCTGGGCGCGGGCGACGCGGATGCGGCCGAGCGCTACGCCTGGAGCAGCGTGAAGATCGCCGTCATGGTGTTCGCGCTGCTGGGGCTCCACGAGATCGCCTTCCCGCGCTTTTGGATCGCCGTCTTCAACGAGTCGCCGGCGGTGATCCGGGCCGGTGAGAACTCGATGCGCCTGATGGGTGCGACGGGGCCCTTGATCGCGGCCGGGATGATCCTGACGCAGGCGCTGTTCGGCGCGGGCAACCCGCGCTTCGTGATGAAGGTCGAGCTGATGCTGCACTTCGGCGTGCTGCTGCCGGTGGCGTACCTGTGCGGGGTGATCCTGCACGGCGGGTTGCTCGGCGTGTGGTCGGCGGCCGCGGTCTACGCCGTGCTGCTGACCTCGATCATGGCCTGGAAGTTCCGCTCCGGGACCTGGAAGACGATCGTAATCTGAGGCCGCATGAAGCTCGCGCAGCGCCTCTCCGCATTCAAACCGTCCGCGACGGGCGAGGTCTTCCGGCGCGTGGCCGAGCTGCGCGCCCAGGGGGTGAAGCTGGTTTCGCTGGCGATCGGCGAACCGGACTTCGACCCACCACTGCACATCCGTCAGGCCGCGCAGCGTGCGCTCGAGACGGGACCCTACGGCTACACCCAGGTTGCAGGGCTGCCGGAGTTGCGCGCGGCCATCTGCGCGGACTCGCGCGCGCGCCGTGGTGTCGGCGGGAGCTACACGGTTGATCAGGTAGTGGTCAGCGCCGGCGCGAAGCACGCGCTCTACAACCTGGCGCACGCGCTCTACGATCCTGGGGACGAAGTCATCATCCCGACACCGAGCTGGGTGAGCTACAGCGAGCAGGCGCGCATGGCCGGTGCGACGCCCGTGCTGGTGCCGTGTGGCCCCGAACACGACTTCCTGCTCACACCCGAGGCGCTGGAGCGGGCGATCTCTGAGCGCAGCAAGGCGCTGGTGCTGTGCAGCCCGAACAACCCCACGGGCACTGCGTACGGCGAGCGCGAGCTCACGGCGCTGGCCGAGGTCGTCCGTCGTCATCCGCAGCTCTGGGTGATCGTGGACGAGATCTACGCCGAGCTCTGCTACGACGGCTTCGTCGCCCCGTCGTTGGCCCAGGTCGCGCCCGAACTGAACGAGCGCCTGGTGATCGTGGACGGCGTGAGCAAGACGCACGCGATGACCGGCTTCCGCGTGGGCTGGAGCTTGTCGCCCAAGGCCCTTGCACGGGCGTGTGAGACGCTGCAGAGCCAGACGACTACGAGCGTATCCACGCCGGCCCAGCTCGCCGCGCTCGCCGCTCTGAGCGGCGACAAACGGCACGTGGCGGAGATGGTGGAGCAGTATCGCCAGCGGCGCGATCGATTGATCGAGGGACTGTCGGGTTTGCCCGACGTGCGCTGGGTCGTGCCGCGCGGTGCGTTCTACGTGTTCGCGGACGTGCGGGGTTGGTTGGGGCGCAAGGCGAGGGGAGAACTGCTGAGCGACGACATCGCGGTGGCGACGTGGCTGCTCGAGCACGCGCGCTTGGCCGTGGTGCCGGGGACTGCGTTCGGGACCCCTGGCTTCTTGCGGCTGTCGTTCGCCGCTTCACTCGGAGAGATCGACGCGGCGATCGCGTGCCTCGGCGTGCTCGCGAGCGCGTTCGAAGGCTAGGGTTCGCGCTGCCTGGCTGTGCCCGCGAGCGCCACCAACGCGCGCGTCAGCAGCAAGAAGCCCAGCGCCATGCTCAACAGCCTGCCCGGTGCCTTCGGCGCATACCCCGCTGCAAACAACAGCAATACGCCCACGGTGGCCTGCCATCGCGCCCCGCTCGCGCTCAGCAAGCCCGTCGTGATCGCCGACAACGCCAGGCAAAACGGGATCGCGTAGAGCATCGGCGATCGATCCAGCAGCAAGCCCACGCGCTGCGCGTGATAGAACATCACCGGATAGTCGTTGTGCAGCGCGGCCTCCGCGGTGCGCAGCGCGTACACCGAGGCCACCAGCATCGCGATGCCCGCGCTGCGTGCGATCAAGTCGCGCAGCCGGAGCCCGCGCGGCACGAGCAGCGGAAAGCTCACCAGCAACAGGCCCACGTAGCTCAGCTCGCCCAGACCTTGCGCCCACTCGTGGCCGCGGCGCTTCCACGGATCCAGCTGGACATCCGAGGTGACCTCGAGCACGACCGACGCGATGCTGAACAGTGGCAGGCACGTGGCCAGCACGGCCAACACGCGCAGCAGGCTGCCGCGCGTGCGCTCGAGCGCCCACTGGCCCGCGAGCACGCCCAGCACGTTCGCCGCGCCCACCGCCAAATACACGTCTTTGCTCGTGGTCTCCACGCGCTCGAACAGCGTCGCGATCACTGCCGCTCGCAGCAGCACGAGAGACAGGAGCACCCACATCACGCGTCGAAACGTGGTCAGCCCGGGTTGCCCGCGCGCCACCGACAGGGCGCAGAAGCACAGCGTCACCAGCCCCGAGATCACCGCCAGGTTGGCCGCGAACTGCCCGGCTCGCGCGAGCCGGCTGAGCAGCAGGGCGTTGTGCTCGTTGCCCAGGCCGGGCAGCAGCACCTGGTTCAGCACCATCGCCGCGAAGGCCGAGAGTGCGGCCAGCCCGGCGAGCGGCGGCGCGCTCTCGATCGGCAGAAAAAACCCCGTCGTCCCGCTGAAGGCCGGCGTGGCGCGCTCCGTGGCGCCCTCAGGCATGCGTCATCCTTGGTCTTTCAGGCCGACGAAGCGCGCGATTTTCCCTGGTGTCTTGCCGGCTGCTCATGCGCGTACCGGACGCGAGCTTCGCTCGGACGGCCAGGTAAATGTCGTTACGCCCGTACCCGTTCGCGAGGCTGTTGTCGAACGAAAGTGCTGGATGAGATTCGACCGCCGGGGCCCGCGCGTCAAGCCGAACCACGCGAAATGCTTCGTGGCTGCGCTGACTTGTGTCGAGGCCCAGGTCGAGTCAGGATGCCGCCCCATATCCTCTCGGAGACACCATGCCCACTGATCGTCACACCTTTACGTTACCCGAGGTGCGCGAGATCCACGATCTGCCGCTTACGCAGTTGTTGTTTCGTGCCCAGAGCATTCACCGCCAGCACCACACGCCGGATTCGGTCCAGCTCTGCACGCTGCTGTCGATCAAGACCGGCGGTTGCCCGGAGGACTGTGGGTATTGTGGCCAGAGCGCTCGACATGAGCGCAAGATGCCCGCCGAGCCGCTGATGGCCGAGGAAGATGTGCTGGCCGCCGCCGCCCGGGCGCGCGCGGCCGGCGCCACGCGCTTTTGCATGGGCGCGGCCTGGCGCAGCGCCAAGAGCGGCGATCAGTTCGAGCGCGTGCTGCGCATGGTGAAGGGTGTGCGCGGGCTGGGCATGGAGGCCTGCGTGACGCTGGGCATGTTGAACGCCGAGCAAGCGGTCGCGCTCAAAGAGGCGGGCCTCACCGCCTACAACCACAACCTCGACACCTCGCGCGAGTACTACCCCTCGATCATCAGCACGCGCACCTACGACGATCGGTTGGAGACGCTGCAACACGTGCGCGACGCCGGCATCCACGTGTGCTGCGGCGGCATCATCGGCATGGGCGAGTCGATCGACGATCGCTGCGCGATGCTGGTCGAGCTGAGTAACCTCGAGACGCCACCGGAGAGCGTGCCGATCAACGCGCTGGGCCCGGTGCCAGGCACGCCGCTCGGTGATCGCAAGCCGATCGATCCGTTCGAGATGGTCCGCATGTGCGCGACCGCGCGCATCGTGATCCCGACCGCGCGCGTGCGCCTGTCGGCCGGCCGCGTCGGCTTGAGCCGCGAGACCCAGCTGCTCTGCTTCATGGCCGGCGCGAACTCGATCTTCTTCGGCGACAAGCTGCTGACGATCACCAACCCGGAGTCGGACGCCGACATGCAGCTGCTGTCGGACGCCGGTCTGTCGGCGCTGCCCGCGTCGCACGATCCGTCGCAAGCTCCGCTGCCGCTGCCGACGCAGGCCCCGGCGCGCCGACCCGCTCACGCCTCGCTGCCGCTCGCCAAGTGAACGCTGCCGCTGTCAGCTGCTAGGCGCCGCGACCGAGCGCGATCACGTACTCGGGCATGCTGCACAGCTTGCTGTCCGCCACGCGCACGCACGCGAGCGTGATCTCGGCCGTGGTGAGCAGCTGCGCGCCGCGGTAGATCGCGCTGTCGAAGCGCAACTTCGCGCGGTTGGCCACGCCGATCCACGTCTTGATCGTCAGCTCGTCGTCGAAGAACGCGGGCAGCCGGTAACGCAGGTTGACCTCGACCACGGGCATCTGCAGCTTGCCCTCCAGCTCGAAGCGCTTGTAGTCGACGCCGCGCTGGCGCAGGTACTCGACGCGCGAGAACTCGAGGTAGCGCAGGTACGCGGCGTGGTGCATCACCTGCGCGCGGTCGGTGTCGATGTAACCCACGCGCAGGCCGTACTCGATGACCCGAGCGGACTCCGGAATCCCCATGAGCTACTTCAGCTTGGCTTCGACCAGGCGCACGACCGAGTTCAGGTCGCGCACTTGTTCGAGCTCGTTCTCCGGGACCTTGATCTTGTAGGTGCGCTCGACCTCGGCCACGATCTCGATGGCCATCATCGAGTCGATGCCCAGATCCTTGAACGGCTCGCCGTCAGGCACCTCGTCGATTTCGGCGACCTCCGCGACGATCGCGCGCAGCTTTTCACGCAGCTCCGAGGACGACATGGAGACTCCTTTTATGGGACAGCTGGCTCAGCCGGCCTGCGGCAGCTTCGCCGACACCAGGTTCAACAGCTGACCGACGGTCTGAATGCCCACCAACTGGTCGTCCGGGACGCGGATATCCAGGTCGCGCTCGAGGCTGCCGATCACCTCCAGAAGCTCGAGCGAGTCGATCCCTAGCTCGGAGATCGCGCCCGCCTCGTCGACAGTGGACAAATCTTTTTCGGCGATCTCGGAAGCGGTCGAGCGAAAGATCTGAAGCAATTCAGCCCGCGTCATCTTGGGGTTCTCCATGGTTATCCGTGGCTTAATACGCACAAATCCGCGATTACGTCCACGCGGACCTGCGGCTCAGTGGGGGTGCTCCTCGAGCAGACCGTCTTCGAACAGCGCTTTGGTGCGGCGGCGCTGGACCTTGCCGCTCGATGTCTTCGGCAATGAGCCGATCCTCACCACGGCCACGTGCCCCACGCTTAGTCCTGCAGTTTCCGCGACTTTGGCTGCGATCGACTTGCGCAGCGCGGGCGCGTCGCTGGAATTACCCTCAGCCGAAATGATCAACGTTTCCTCGCCGTCACGCAGCACGCTGAACGCAACCACGTTGTCGCGCCGCACGCCCTCGACCTCGGAGACGGCCCATTCGAGGTCCTGCGGATAGAAGTTGGCGCCACGGATGATGATCAAGTCCTTCGAGCGGCCGCAGACGTAGATCAGACCGGAGGCGATGTAGCCCAGGTCGCCGGTACGCAACCAACCCTGCCCGAAGGCTGCCTCGCTGGCTTCCGGGTTGCCGTAGTAACCCTGCGTGATGCTGGGCCCCCGAGTCCAGATTTCGCCAACTGACCGTTCCGGCAAGCTGCGACCCTGCTCGTCCACGATCTTGACCTCGTGGTCCGGGAACGGGGCGCCACAGCAGACCAGCTCGACGGTCGCCTGTGGCTGCGCGGGATCGGCGGCGCGGGGCGTCGCCTGGCCCTGCTTCATCGCGGCGACGTCGACCGTGTCCGTGATCAGCGGCGCGGGGTTCGCGTGGAAGGAAATCGCCAACGTCGCCTCGGCCATGCCGTAGGCGGGCATCAACGCCTCGGCGCGAAAACCACACCGCGCGAAGCGCTGTGCGAATTCGCGCATCACCTTGGGATTGATCGGCTCCGCGCCACAGCCCGCCACGCGCAGCTTCGAGAGATCCAGGCCTTCGAGGTCGCGGTCGCGCGCACGCTTGGTGGCGAGCGCGTAGGCGAAGTTGGGAGCGAAGGTGATCGTGGCGTGGTGCTGGTGCATCGCCTCGAGCCAGACGTTCGGCCGCCGACCGAAAGCTTCGGTCGGGATCAGCACCGTGCGGATGTCGCAGATGAGCGTGCCGAGCACGAAGCCGATCAGGCCCATGTCGTGATACAGCGGCAGCCAGCCGACTGCGAGATCATCGTCGGTGCGGTCCAGGCCGCCGGGACCCAGGAACGCGCGCGCGTTTGCTACGAGATTGCCGTGGCTGACCATCACGCCCTTCGGCATCGAGGTGCTGCCGGAGGTGAACTGCAGGAAACACAGGTCGTCCGGCCGAATCTCGCGCTCAGGCTTGCCGTCGCGCACGTCGGCCTGGACTGCGTGCAGCTCGTCGAGCAGTGCCAGCCGCACGTCCGACAGGTCGCGCGCCAGGACCTCCTCCATCACCGGCTTGGCGCTCTCTGCGGCCACCAACAGCTTCGCGCCCGCCGCGCGCACGATGTGGCTGACCGTGTCGACGTAGGCATTTTTGGCCTTGAAACTGGCACGCGGATAGATCGGTACCGGCACCATGCCGCCGACAGCGGCAGCGAGAAAAGTCAGCACGAACTCCGCCGGATCGGCGATCACCAACGCCACTCGGTCGCCCTGGCGCACACCCAAGGCGGCCAGCTGCGCAGCGCGCCGCTCGGATTCACCGAGCAGCGACGCGAACGAGTAGAAGCGCTCACCGCCCTCGAGGTTCTTGAAGTGGAAACCGCGCTCGGGATTGCTTGGCGCTGCAGCGAGGCACGTTACGAGCGTGTCCGCTCGGCTAGACGTCATGCGACGCGTATCTATGGTTCCCGCCGCAGCTCTGTCAAGCGCCAAAATCCCCGCGGAAAATAGGCCAGTCGGCCGGCCGGAACTCTACGGAATAGTTCGCAGAAGCTTGCGCGCGCTCCACCTCACGGATAGCTTTTGCGCAACTAACATGACTCGCGTTTACGTCACTGGGGTGGGCGTCGTCAGCTCACTCGGTTTCGGTCGAGAAGAGTACTGGCGGAACGTCGTGCTCGGACACTCTGGCTTCTCTTCGATCGCCGGCTTCGACACCTCGGCCTTCGAGCGCTCGGTCGCAGGCGAAGTCCGTGGATTCACCGCCCGCGACTTCTTGACCGCGGCCGAAGCGCGTCGCACCGGGCGCTGCTCTGCGTTCGCTCTGGCGGCGGCGCGACAGGCCGTGCAGGACTCGGGCATCACGCGCGAGCTGCTGCAGGGCGAGCGTACTTCGGTGATCATGGGCACCACCATGGGCGAAGCCGACGTGGTGGGTGAGCTCGAGCAGGCGTGGGTGATGCGCGGCGCCGACGGTGTGAGCCCCAACATGCTACCGCGCTGCGGTTCTTCGCTGCTGCCGATCCACATCGCGCGCGCGTTCGGTGCGCGCGGGATGGTGCAGACGTTGCCCGCGGCTTGTGCGGCGGGCAACTATTCGATCGCGTTCGCCGCCGACTTGATCCGCTCCGGTCGCGCCGACGTGGTGATCTGCGGCGCCAGTGAGCTGTTGCAAAAGATACAGTTCGCGGGTTTCGTGCGGCTCGGTGCCGTCGCGCCCGAACGCTGTCAGCCCTTCGACAAGAACCGCCGCGGCCTGATCATCGGTGAGGGTGCGGGCGTGCTCATGCTCGAGTCCGAGGCGCACGCGGTCCGCCGCGATGCGACGGCGCTCGCCGAGATCGGTGGCTCGGGCCTGGCTTGCGACGCGCACCACATCACGCGCCCGCACCCCGAAGGCATGGGCAGCCTGAACGCGATGCGCGAAGCCATCGCGCGCAGCGGCGTGACACCCGACGAGGTGGACTTCGTCAACGCGCACGGCACGGGCACCACGGCCAATGACAAGGTCGAGTCTCGCGTGATCCACGACGTGTTCAACGGCCGCCCCGTGCCGGTGAGCAGCATGAAGGGCATGCTCGGGCACTGCATGGGCGCGGCCAGCGCGCTCGAGGCGGTGGCTTGCGTGATGACCGTGCAGACGGGCATCTACCCGCCGACTGTGAGCTACGAAACACCCGACCCCGAGTGCAACGTGAACCTGGTCGCGAACCGGGCGCAGCGCGGCCGGGCGGACATCGTGCTCAACAACTCGCTCGCGTTCGGCGGCTACGACGCCGTGGTCGCGTTCGCCAAGCCGGGTCGTCTGCCTGACCCGAGCGCCGCCTCCCTGTCCTACGAAGTGGCGCGCGGTGCCCGCAGGCTCGCGACCGCCCACGACGCGGCGCTGTGATCCCCTGCGCCATCACCGGCCTCGGGCTCGTCACGCCCGCGGGTATCGGCTACGCGGCGTTCGAGCGCGCGCTGGGCGAGCTGGCTCGCGAGCCCGAGCAATTGTTTCGTGGCCGGCCGAGCCTGTTGGATCCCGAGAAGATCGGCGAACCGATGGCGGCCGAGTGCTTCGACTTCGACGCCAAGCGCTTCCTGGGCGACAAGGGCCTGCGCAACTTCGATCGGCTGACCAAGCTGTTGATCGTCTCGGGCAAGCTGGCGCTCGAGGACGCGGGGCTCAAGCACGACGGCGTGCACACGCTGCCGCCTGATCGCATCGGCCTGTGCTCGGCCACTGCCTACGGCTCGGTCGAAGCCGTGACCGAGGCGGTGAAGGTCACCGAGCTCGAAGACCCGCGCTTCTTGAACCCGAACCGCTTTCCGAACACGGTCGCTAACGCGGCGTCGGGTTACGTCAGCATCTGGGAAGACCTGCGCGCGCCGAACGTCACGGTGGTGGACGGCAACTGCGGCGCGCTCGATGCGGTGCTGAACGGGCAGACCCACCTCGACAACGGCCGCGCGGATGCTTTCCTGGTCGGCGGCGGTGAGGCGCTGACAGAGCTCTTGTACCTGGCGTTTCGCAAGCTCGGCGTGCTGGCCGAAGCCGGCAAGCAGTGTGCGCCCGGCGACGCGCACAGCCAGGGCATGAGGCTCGGCGAAGGTGCGGCGTACTTCTGCCTGGAGAAGCTCGAGTTTGCGCGAGCGCGCGGGGCGAGGGTGCGGGCGCAGGTGCTCGGCTACGGCAACGCGTTCGAGCCGCCGGAGTCCGAAGCCGTGTTGGTGCACGTCTCGGCGCGTGCAGTGGAGCGCTGCATCCAGCTCGCGCTGGCGGACGCTCAGCTCAGCCCGTCGCAGATCGACGTGGTCGCGGGCGCGCTGAGTGGCATCGCGATGTTCGACCATGCCGAGCTCACCGGCATCAATGCCGCTCTCGGCGGCGAGGTGCCAGTGGCTGCGCCGAAGACCGTGTTCGGTGAGACCTTCGGTGCGTCGGGCGCGATCAACATGGCCTGCGCTCTCAACTGGCTATCGGGTGGCGTAGTGGCCCCGCTGGTGCGCGGCTCGCTCTCCCAGCCGCCTCGCCACGTGTTGGTGTTGAGCGTGGGATACTACGGCAACGCCTCGGCCGTGGTGATGCGTAGCGCCGAGTAGTTTCATCTTCGCGCGCTGACGTGCGATTGCTTCGGCAGGGTCGTGGACGTGGACGTGGTCGCACCGTGATCGTGGCCGCGCTCGTGAACCGGAACGACACCGTTCGACAGGCCTCGCCGCCGGTGCGCGACCCTGGCGGGTCGACTTTCTCGCACACCCGGAACCTCCCGAGCCCGCGTCCGCTCTTCTCACCGCCGCGAATGGCTGCGGGGCCCAAACTACGCCACACTAGCCTGGCGCATGACGAAGTTCCGCCTGGCCTGGCTGGCAATGCTCTGGTGGCTCTACCCAATCGGGAACGCTCACGCCGAGACGGTGACCGGCAAAGCCGGCGTAGCCGACCGCGAGCTGGCGGTGAGTGTGTGGTATCCGGACGGCATATCCGTGATCCGAGGTGTTCTCGTGTTCACGGGCGGGCAGGGCGCCGGTGGGAGTAACGACACGCGCCCCGCGATCGAGGACGAGTTCCACCGCCGCTTCGCAGAGAGCCTCGGCTTCGCGCTGCTCGGCAACCAGTTCACGGGGCCATACACCGACGCGGCGAACGGTCCCGGTCAGGCGTTGTTGGACGCCCTGGCCGACGTCGCAGCCAAGAGCGGCCACTCCGAGCTCGCGCACGCACCGCTCTTGCTGCACGGCTTCTCGAACGGCGGCTACTTCAGCTACACCTTCGCGCAATGGGCCCCGCAGCGCGTGATCGCGTTTTGCCTCAACAAGTCCGGCTTCGCTCGCGCGCCGCTGACGGCTGCATTCCTGGCCGTGCCGGGCGTGTTCTTCTGGGGTGGCAACGAGCCTGGCGACAACGTGCCGACGGTCGTGCGGTCGCTCGTGCGTGAGGGCCGCAAGCAGCACGCGCTGTGGGCGGAGTTGAAGGAGTGGGGCAAGGGCCACGCCGACGGCGAGGTCGAGCGCGTGTCGCTGCCGTTCTTCGCCGAGATGGTCAGCGCGCGGTACCCGAAGGGCAACAAGACGCCGCTCACCGGCGAGGTCCCACTGGTAGCGCTGGACGAGGCCGCGGGCTGGCTCGGCGATGCCAGCGACGCGTCGATCGAACGCGAGCTACCCGGGATCTCGAAGTTCGCAGCGTACGGCGGCGACAAGACGGCCGCCTCGTGGTTGCCGAGCGAGGGCATCGCCAACCTGTGGCGCGGCTTCGTCACCAAGCAACCGTTCGCGCTCGAGGCGCCGGGCAGTGGCACGTCGTTCGACGCGCGCGAAACCTTGCAGCTGCGAGCTGCGGGCCTCGCCAGCGGCGCGCGGGTAAGCTTCCTCGATGGCGCGCGCCAGCTGGCTTCCGCGCTCGCAGCTGACAGCGGCGAAGCCAAAGCCGGCTGGACACCCGAGTGGGGCGGCGCTCGCGGCCTCGTCGCAGTCGCCAAGATCAAGGGCCAGCTCACGCGCACCAGCCGACCGGCTGCGATCGTGCTGCACGGCAAGCCGCCGCCACCACCCGCTGCCAAGAAACGTTCTGCTGCGCGAGCCTGCCTGCGCGGGCCAGGCCGCTGCTGACTATTCCGGTGCTTGCAGCTGCTCGACCACCGCGCGCAGGTCGGCTTCGGCCGCGTTACGGTACAGGTGGCCGGCGGAGGCGCGCGACAAGAACGCCGCGTAGCTCTCGGCGGCCGCCTCCAGAGAGAGCGCGCGCGCCTCGGGCATGAGCTCGGCTAGCGCCTCGTGCGCGAGCGCGCGGTACACGAAGCGTTCGCTCGCGGGTTCGAAGCTGATGCTGTCGGGCCCGAGCCAGTCGAGCGAGCGTTCGACTGCCGACACGCCGAGTACCGCTTGTTCGATGGCTCGCGTGTGCTCGCCCAGTCGATCGAGCGCGACCGCGAGGCCCAATCGCAACAGCGCACTCGTGCGGCCGGGTTCCGCGCTGGCGAGCGCACGCTGGTAGTAGGGCAGGGCGGCAGCGGCGTCGCCCGCGAGCATGGTGGCTTGCGCGAGCTGCGCGTATGCAGTGCTGCGCTCGCGTGCGTCGAGTGCGAGCGCGAGCGCGCGCCGGTAGGCGATGCTGGCGTTGACGTACTCGCCCTCGCGCGCGAACAGCGCGCCGAGCTCGGCCCAGCTGGTGCTCGAGGCCAACTCGGGACGCAGCTCGTGCCACTCGCGTAGCGCCTGGATCGCCGCGCGCGTGCGCTGGCCGACCTCGCAGCGCTCGAGCGACGTCGGCTCTTCCCACAACACGAGGATGTGCGCGCGCAAACGCGCCAGGTCGGCATCGCGCGGCGTGATCGCACGCGCGAGCTCGACTTCGTGCAGCGCCGCATCGAGCGCGTCGCGACGCTGCACGCCCTGCTGCCAGAACACCTGCAGCGCACGACTGCGACCGGCGCGCACCGCAGGGCTCTCTGCAGCCAGACGCAGCTCGTACGTACGCTCGCAAATCGCGCGAAAGCCGTTGGGTAACGCACGCAAGCCGATCGCGAGCTGGCGTTCTGCGCGCAATACGTGCGTCTTGGCACGCTCGGCTTCTGGTGCGCGTGCGATGCGATACAGCACGGCGCTTTGCGCCAGCGGTCTGGTTTGCGCAACAGCCGCCGACGGCTGCGAGATCAGCCCGAGTGCACAGCCCAGCAGCATGCAGAAGCCGTGTGGGTCGCGGCGCATGTTCGCACTATACATCCACACGCTGGGTACCCACATGTCGCATTCCTGCGCTTACGGTCGTTGCCTCTTTCTCCGGGCTGCCCTTGGGGTACAATGTTTAGCTCAGTGGTGGCTTCTATACATCCACACGATGGGCCGGCGCCCCGCATCAACCAGAAGCTGCTCCGGGCCCTCGTCGCGGAAGGTGTCATCTCCCAGGGTGAGTCGGAGCAGGCGGAGCTGTACGCAAAACGCCGCCGTCTCTTCGTCGAGGAGGGGCTAATCGAGGCCGAGGTCCTGGATGAGACCCAGCTGCTGAAGTTTCAGGCCTCGTATTACAAGACCTACTTCGTTTCGACCAAGAAACTATCCACTGCGCCTATCAGTGATTCGCTACTCAAGCTGGTCACTCACAAGCTCGCGGCCAAGCTGTGCATTTTCCCGGTCAAATACGAGCCGCGCATCGGCGAGCTGTCGATCCTCACGGTCGAACCTGACGATCCCGACGTCTTGAAGAGTGTGCAGTTCGCGACGCGCGTGGCCAAAGTGCGTGCGCTCGTGGCCCGGCCGGCCGCGATCATGGCCGCCATCCGCCTGCATTTCATGAATGAAGCCAGTGCTTTCGCTGCCGTGCGCGACGCTGGCGACCGCGGCGGAGGGACCGATCGCTACCCGCGCGTGACCACGCACGCTGCGCACGCCCAGGACGCCGGCTCCGTGCCGCCGCCGGCACCCGAAGGCTCGGTGCCGCCCACGCTCGAGCGCAACGAGCTGATCACCGACTCGCGCCGTCGCACGATCAACGCCGCCGACATGGCCGCGCGCACGCCGGGCCCGGCGCTGGCTTCGCCTGGCCCTCTGAGCATCCAGCCCGCGCCGCTGCTCACCCCGCAACAGCCGGGGCCGCCTCTGCTGTCCGCCCAGCAGCTGGGAGCGGCATCGATGATGGCCGCGGCCTTGCCGTCCCCGGTCGTTCACGCCTACGCGCCCGCGATGAACGAGGTAGTGCCGACCGGACCGTACGTCGCCACGCTGTCCGAGCCCGTGCCTTCGCCTGCGGCCCCGTCGGTCGCGATGCACGACTACGTCGAGACGTTGAACGTGTTCGTCGCGCTGCTCGAACAGGAGCGCGGTGAGCTGCGCGGCCACTCCACTATGGTGGCGCGCATCACACGCAACGTCTGCGAGCGCTTGGGTCTCAAGTCCGACGAGACCGACACGATCGTGGTCGCCGCGTACCTGCACGACATCGGCAAGGTCTCGGCCCAGCACCTGACCGCGCTCAACGTGGCGCAGTACGAGGCGCATCGCTCGCAGGCCAAGAAATCGTACCTCACACCGGTGCGTTTGTTCGAGGCCGTGCGCTTGCCGGACAAGGTCGGGCAGATCCTCGGCCACCTCTACGAGCGCGTCGACGGCCAGGGCTTTCCGGATCGCATGTCCGGCAAGGAGATCCCGCTGGGCTCACGCGTCCTGGCGATCGTGGAGACGTACGCCGATCTCGTGGGTCACGCCGGCAACGCATTTCGCCGCAAGCTGAACCCGGAAGAGGCCTGGGAGGTCGTGGCTCGCTACAAGGGCAAGCTGTTCGACTCGAACCTGGTCGACGTGCTCAAGCTGACGGTGCTCGGTGATGACCTGCGCGCCAAGCTGCTGGCCGATCGCCGGCGCGCGCTGATCGTCGACACCGATGCGGAAGAGACCACGGTGCTCGAGCTGCGTCTGGCGGAGCACGGGTTCGAGGTCACCATCGCGCGCAACGTGACCGACGCCGAGAACGAGCTGAACAGCGACTTCGACGTGGTGATCAGCGAGGTCGAGCTCAAGCCGCAAGACGGTTTCGTGCTGCTCGAGAAGCTGCGCGCCGGGGGCAACGACGTGCCGTTCGTGTTCCTGAGCCACAAGGCCGAAAGCGAGCTCGTGCAACGCGGCTTCGAGCTCGGCGCCGACGACTTCATCACCAAGCCCGCGTCACCCGAGGTCGTCGCGCTCAAGGTCAACCGCGTGCTGCAAGGCGGCGGGCGCAAGCGCAAGACGGGTGGCGTGAGCGGATCGTTGACCGAGATGTCGCTGCCGGACGTGGTGCAGATCCTGTTCCACGGCCGCAAGAGCGGCAAGCTCGCGATCTCCTCCGACGGCAAGCGCGGAGACATCCACTTCTGCGACGGCCAGATCTACGACGCCAACTTCGCCGAGCTGCACAAGGAAGAGGCGTTCTACGAGATGTTGCTGCTGCGTGGCGGGGATTTCGAGCTCGACACGAACTTCAAGCCGACAGAGCGCAAGATCGAGCTCGGGCCCGAGAGTTTGCTGCTGGAAGGCATGCGGCGGCTCGACGAATCGGGGCGTTGAGCCGTATGGTACGCCCGGAGTAGGCGTGCCATGAGCGACACCAAGACCGAAGTACTGGAGATGCTGCGCGAGCTCTCCGAGTTGACCGTCCTCGAAGAGGGTGACGTGCAGTCGTTTCGCGTTCGCGCGTACGAGAGTGCGGGCCACGCCATCGAAGCCTACGGCGGCGATCTGTCGAAGCTCAGCTTGCGCGAGCTGCAGAAGCTCGAGGGTATCGGCAAGAGCACGGCCGAGAAGATCCGCGAGCTACTCGAGACTGGCCGCGTGGCCAAGCTGGATGGCCTGCGCGCCAAGCACCCGGCGGGCGTGGTGGCGCTGATGCGCATCCCCGGCATGGGTCCCAAGGCCGTCAACCGCCTGCGTGCCGAGCTCGGCGTGCAGTCGATCGACGATCTGCGGCGCGCGCTGGCCGAGCACAAGCTTCGCGGGCTGAAGGGCTTCGGTGAAAAGTCCGAGGAGAAGATCGCGCAGAGCCTGCGGCGGCTGGGCCCGGAGAGCGGGGACTCACGCACGCCGGTCTCCGTCGCGTTGCCGCTGGCTCGGCGCATCGTGGCGCGCCTGAGCGAGCTGCCCGGCGTGTCGCACGCCTCGTTCTGCGGCTCGCTGCGGCGCTTCAACGAGACGGTCGGCGACGTCGACATCCTGGTGGTGGCCTCGGACGCGAATGTGGTGATGGAGGCGGTCACGAAGTTGAGCATGGTCGAGCTCGTGATCGGCCGCGGCGACACCAAGATCAGCGTGGTCACGCGCCGCGGCACGCAGATCGACGTGCGCGTGGTGGCGGGGCACCAGCTGGGTGCCGCGCAGCTCTACTTCACCGGCAGCAAGGGGCACAACATCAAGCTGCGCCAGCGCGCGCTGCAACGCGGCTGGACTCTGAACGAGTACGCGCTCTCGGAGCTCGAGGGCGGCAAGGTGGTCGCGAGCGAGACCGAAGAAGAGATCTACCGGGCGCTCGGCCTGGCGTGGATCCCCCCGGTGCTGCGCGAGGACGCGGGCGAGATCGAGGCCGCCGAGAGCGGCAAGCTGCCGAGCCCGATCGGCGCGATCTACGGCGACTTCCACGTGCACACCACCGTCTCCGGCGATGCGCGCTCACCGCTCGAAGAGGTGGTGGCCGCGGCGCGCGCGCGTGGCTACCGCGTGCTGGCGATCACCGACCACGCCGAAGGTACGCTGTCGGGTGTGGGGCGGCCCGCGCTGCTCGAGCAGCGCGAGAAGATCCGCGCGCTGCAGGCCAGCCTCGGCTCGGAGTTCACGCTGCTCCACGGCGTGGAGCTGAACATCGGCGCGCGTGGCGAGCTCGACTACGACCTCGAGTTCCGGCGCGCCTTCGACTTTTGCCTGGCGTCGGTGCACGACCACTTCGATCTGGATCGTGCGGCGCAGACGCAGCGCATCGTGACCGCGATGCAGGATCCGAGCGTGCGCATGATCGGGCACCTGTCCGCGCGCATGATCGGCAGCCGGCCACCGATCGAGCTGGATCTGGACCAGATCTTCGCCGCTGCCGAGGCGACCAGCACTGCGCTGGAGATCAACGGCTCGCTGCCGCGTCTCGATATGTCGGTCGAAGCACTCCGCCGCTGTCAGCAGCGCAAGGTGGATCTGGTGCTGACCAGCGACGCGCATCACGTCAACGAGCTGGATCGCATCCAGTTCGCCGCGCTGCAGGCCGAGCGCGCCTGGATCCCACCGGAGCGCGTGTTGAATGCGGGCTCACCCGAGAAGCTCCTGGCCTGGACCCGAGCGCGACCCTGAGCTACTGCGAATCGCAGTCGGCGAGTCCATCGCCGCTGGTGTCGCGATCCACACGATTGCAGCCGCACTGGCCCGGCTCGCGCTTGGCGGGGTCGTCAGGGCACAGGTCCGGCGTGTACTCGCAGACGAAGGGTTGGGTATTGGTGCAGCTCAGGTCGTCGAGCAGGCCAGTCTCGTAGATCGCCCCGCAGTCGCCCGACCCGTTGGGTTCGCCGGAGGCCCAGCGCGCGTAGGCTCCGTTGATCGCGTTGCCGCGCGACTCACCGCGCCAGAACGGCACGCCGTTGCTCGCCCACACCCACAAGCCCTCGATCGACAGATCGTTGTGGCCGATCCAGCTGCGCTTGGTGAGCATCGGCCGCAGGAGCTCGACCTCCGAGGCGTTGTCGATGGTAGCTAGATCCGAGCCGACTTGGCTCTGACACAGGCTGCGCGCGGCCTGCCAGCTGCGTTCGTGCGGACAGACGAAGTAGGTGTGATCGCCCAGGCTGGCGCGCGAGCAGTCCGCGTCGGGCAAGCACGGGCCCTGGCCGCCGCTGGCCGGGCTGCGCAGGTCGCGCTCGCAGCCATCAGCGGCGAGGCCGTTGCAGTCGCCCCAGTTGGCTTCGCAGCCAGTCAGCGCGCACACGTGCGCGTCCGCGCTACCCGCGCAGCTCTGTTGCGCGTGGGGTAGCTGACAGCTGCGCTCACACGAGCCGCAGTGTTCGAGCGTGTCGAGCCGCGTCTCGCAGCTCCTGCCATCGTGATCACAGTCGCCGTGCTCGGGGTCGCAGCGCTGTACACTACACGTGTAGTCCTCGCAGCTCACGCTGGCGTAGTCGAGCGCGCAGACGCGCCCGCAGCCTCCGCAGTCGGTCGGCGTGTTCAGCGGTCGCTCGCAGCCGTTGTCGAAGCGCCCATCGCAGTCGCCCCAGCCGCGGGTGCACGCCAGCTGGCACGTGGCATCTTTGCACAGCGCCCTGGCGTGCGGCGTTACGTTGCTGGCAAATCTACAGCTGCGCTCGCAGCTCCCGCAGTGTTGTGCGTCGCTGCGCAGGTCGACCTCGCAGCTCGCCTCGTCCCGATCGCAGTCGGCCAGGCCCGGTTGCGACCTGCAGTCTGCAGCCGTGCATACCCCGCCGACGCAGCTGGCCTTGTCGCAGCGTGCCCCGCAGGCGCCGCAGTGCTCCAGGCTGTCGAGCGCGGCCTCGCAGCCATCTTCGGCGAGCCCATTGCAGTCGGCCCAACCCGGCTTGCACTCGCCCATGCCGCATTCGCCTCGCTCGCAGCTGGCGAACGCGTTGGGCCGGTCGGGGCAACGTCGCCCGCAGGCGCCGCAGTGCTCCACGCTGACGAGCTCGGTCTCGCACGACAGGCCATCGCCGTCGCAGTCGCCGAAGCCCTTCGAGCAGCTGTCCACGCGACACTGCCGATCGCGACACAGCGCGCTGGCATTCGGCAGCGCACACACATGTCCGCACGCTCCACAGTTGGCCGGGTCGTCGGGCTCGACTTCGCAGCCGTCCTCGGCGCGCTGGTTGCAGTCGCGCATCTGGTCCAGGCAGAGCGTCAACAGACATGCGCCGTCCTGGCAGATCGCGCTCGCGTGCGGTGCAGCACAGCGGCGGTCGGCCTCGACCTCGTCGGTGACGCCGTCGCAGTCATCGTCCCGGCCATTGCAGAGCTCGGGGCAGCGCAGACCGCACAAGATCACGTCTGTGCCGCTGGCCAGCGTGCAACTCGCCGTAATCTCTCCATGGGTGGGCCCGGCGGCGTCTCCTTCGCCCGCGCTCGCCGCGTCCGGCGGAGCGATCGACGCATCTTGCACAGTGACCGGCTGGCTCAGCCGTGCATCGTACACGTCACAAGCGCACGACAGCGCCAGCAGCGCGAACCCGACGAGCCGCGACATGGCTCCGCGTTGAAGATCGAAAGTCACGTCTGAGCCCCGAGCGTGCAGTGCAGCAAATACGGCACTGCGCCAGCGCACGCAAGCGATGTCGTCACTTCTCGTCGAATGCGAACACAGTTTCGATTAGCTTGAGGGTTTCGCCCGCACGAACCCACGGAGTCAGTCCATGCAGCGCGTCGCACTCATCGGCCCCAGTCTAGAAGAGCTTCGCCCGATCAAAGCTGCGAGCCCGGAGCCCGGCGGCAGCGCTTCGTTTCCGGTTTACGACGATCTCGCAGCCACGCTGCACGCGGTGCGACAGAATCCGCAGCAGCCCCAGGCGATCGCGCGCCACGTCTGTACCGTGCTGTCGAGCTGGTTCTACTCGGACCCGGCGACTTTGCTGAATATGGTCGCGCGCCTGGGTTTGCCGCGCAGCCGCTGTGTGCACGCGGACGTCTCGAACAACGCGCTGCTCATCCGTTCGGCCGCATACGTGGTGCAGAGCCGCTGCCGGCGCGTGGTCGTGCTGGGATACCGCGGCACCGACCCGTTCGACATCTCGACCTGGGCTGTGAGCACCGATGCCAACGCCGTGCCAGTGCCGGTGCGTGACAACAGTGCACCGCAGATCGCCGAGGACTCACTGCCACTCAAGGCTGGCGCGGCGCGCGTGCACGGCGGCTGGTATCGCAACCAGCGCGCCACATGGTTTGCGCTCACCCCGGCGCTGCGCGCTGCGTCACAGGGCAAGAGCATCCTGTCGGCCCTTGAAGTCGACGCCTGGGCCGCGACGCAGGACCAGGCTGTGGTGGATGAAGAGCGCGCGTACCAGCGCGAGCTCGATGCGCAAGCCATCGAGCCCGTCTTGTTCGTGACTGGGCACAGCCTGGGCGGAGCGATGGCCCTCTTGGCGGCATACAAGCTCGCGACCGATCGTGACTACGCAAACCTGTACGCGATGTTTGGTCAGGCCTACACGTTTGGGCAGCCGATGGTCGGGAACGCCGAGTTCGCCCAGGCGTTCGCTGACGCTGGCGGCGGCAGCCTCGCCCGGCGTGTGTTTTGCCACCAGTGTCGCGCACCGGAGCGAGACTCGTCGCTGGTCTCGACGTTGGTTCGTACGCTGGTCCCCAACGCGGTGGAGCAACCTGCCGTGGCGATGGCGAAGAAGCTGGCCGCGCAAGTCGCCGAGCGCAGCCTGCCCTCGCTGCTGAAGTCCGCGTCGCCTGCGCTGCTCGCGGCCAGCAAGCCGATCAGCAAGATGGTCGACCGCGTGGTACCGGCGGCATGGGTCTGCGACGTGGTGCCGCACCTCCCGTCGCAAGACGTCGGCAGCTTCGTGCATGTCGGGCGGCACTTTCAGGCAGTGAAGCGCGAGCACGAGGACCCCAGCCGGCCCGAGCTGCGCTGGAGCGACGAGCTACTGCCGGGCCAGATGCCACAGCAAGCGACCTCGCTGCTCTCGCTGCTGATCGCCGCACTCGGCTACGTCTCGGATCAGCTGCCGCTGATCGGCGCGATGCTGGCGCGCGCCCAGGCGACCAGCGACGCCCTGCGCAGCGGCCAGCGCCTGGCGAGCCTGATCCCGCAGCTCGCCTTCCTCAAGCTCTCGGACGAAGGTCGCTATTCGCTCTACCAGCACCTGCCCAGCCACTACATCACCGTCAGCCAACCCGACGGCGTGCTCACCGAATTCGGCGACGACTTTTAGGGCGCACGGCGGTAGTCGAGTGGCGTGCGGCCGGTCCAGCGGCGGAAGGCGCGGTGGAAGGCTGCGGCTTGTGAGAAGCCGAGCAGGCAGGCGATCTCGGAGAACGGCAGCTCGGAGCTGCCGACGTAGCGCAGCGCGAGGCGGCGGCGCAGGTCTTCGAACAGCGCCTTGAAGTTGGTGCCTTCGTCCTCGAGGTGCCGCGCCAGCGTGCGCTCGCTCATGCCGAACTGCCGGGCGATCTGGTAGAGCGTCGGCGCTCCGCTGGGCAAGCGATCCGCGAGCGCGGTACGCACGCGCTCGGTCAGGCTCTTCGCACGCGGCAGCTCGGCCAACATGGCCTCCGCGTGCTTGCGGATCAGCACATGGAGGTTGGGATCTGCCGTCTGGACCGGCAGGTCGAGGTAGCTGCTGGGGGTGGTGAAACCATTGAACGGAGCTTCGAAGTGGAACACTCCGCCCGGGAAGGTGAGCTCGTACTGTGTGCGGTCCGGCGGCTCGGGGTGCATGAACCAGACCTCGAACTCGGGCTGGAACGGCTGCGACCAGAGGTTCAGCGACGAGATGTGGAAGGCCGCCGATTGAAAGTCGGCCGAGGCGCGCGGGAGCTCGATCACGCTGTCGAGCTGGATCAGCGCGCGCGTGCCATGCTCGCGGACCGAGAAGCGCAGCGAGTCGTTGACCAGGCGCATGTAGCGACCGACGGTGCTCGCAGCATCGCCCCAGGTCGCCGCCGAACGAGCCGCGTACTCCAGCGCGCCGTACATCCCGGGCTTGATCTCGCGCGCCGCCTTCAGTCCGATGTCGGGGTCACCGGTCAGGTGGATCGCCCCCGCGAGCAGCTCGTGGACGCTCGCGATCGGCAGGCGTGCATCCGGGTCGAGACCGTCGAGCGGATCGAGCACCTCGGGCGGGATACCGGGCAGCTTGCGCAACAGCAGCACGAACGGCGCGATCAGCCGTGCTGAGAAACAGAGCTGCGTGGTGTCGTACGACTCCTGCACGCTGTGAAATCTAGCACGGCCACACCGCTAGCTGCTCTGGATCTGGATGGTCCGCGGCTTGGCTTTTTCGGCCTTGGGCAGGTGCACGTGCAGCACGCCCTGCTTGAGCTCGGCGGAGATCTTGTCCGGGTCCACGCTTTCGGGCACCGAGAACGCGCGCTCGTAACGCAGGTTCGGGCCAATCGCCGCCGTTCGCTGCGCCTGCAGCGTGAGCAGCTCGTCCTCGTAGCGGATGTTCACCGACTCGGGGCTGGCACCGGGCACGTCGGCCAGCAACAGCAGCTCGTCGGTGTTCTCGTAGACGTCCACGCGCGGCTGGTACACGCGCACGGGACCCTGGGCTTGGATGGCTTGGCTCATGATCGTTCTCCTCTACTCACGCGGCCTTGACCGAGATGGTGCGCGCGCGTTCCTCGGCGGCTTTGGGCAAGCGCAGCTCGAGCACGCCGTTTTGCAGCTTGGCTTCGATCTTGTCCGGCTCGATGCGAGCGGGCAGGGCGAAGGCGCGCGCGAAGCGCAGCGCGCTGCGTTCCTTGCGTTGCACGCTGTAGCCTTCGGGCGCGGCGTGTTTGCGCTCACCGCGGATCAACAGCGTGTTTTGTTCGAAGGACACCGACAGATCCGCGGCCTCGAAGCCGGGGACTTCGGCCCAGATCAGGAGGTCATCGCCGGCATCTCGGACATATAACATCGGGCTTTCTCCTCGTTGGGTACGACGGGCAAGTTAAGTCTGCCGCCGTCGGCGTCAACGGGTGCGAATTGCGCTTTTTCCGGCCCGCTTGAGGCGGCTCAGGTGTTCCGGTGTGACGCCCAGGTAGGAGGCCAGGTGCTTCCGGCTTATCCGGTCGTCGAGCCGCGCGTGCTCGCGCTGCCACTTCTGCAGCCGCTCGCGCGCGGTCAGCGCCAGCATCTCGTGCTCGCGCTGCGCCTTTCGCACGTATAGCTGCTCGGTGAAGCGCCGTGCGACCAGCTGCAGCTCGCAGAACTTGGCGCACACCGCGTCGAAGCGCGCGTAGTCGAAGCTCAGCGTTCGAGTCGGTTCGAGCGTTTGAATGAACGTCACCGCAGGTGCACCCGACAGCAAGTCCAGGAGCGATCCAGTCATCTCGCCCTCGGACACGAAGCGCCGTATGTGCTCCTCTCCGCCTTCACCGACGTAGTACTCGCGGACCAAGCCGCTCTCGATCCAGTGCGCTTGCTGCGCTGGTTCACCGGCGCGGAGCAGCCACGCTTCGCTCGCGAACGTGCGCGCGATCAACAGCCGGCGCAGCGCTTCGAGCGCGTCATCGCCGAGCGGGCCGTAGCTGCGCAGTCGCTCCGCCAGCGGCGCGAAGGACTTCACGGCACCACGATCCAATACGTCACGAATCCGAGCAGCGTCAGGAACAGCAAGGTCGCGAAGCGGTTGCGCCGCTGGCGTACGGTCTCGCCCCGCGTCTCGCTGCGGCGCAGCGCAGAACCGAGATGTACCACGATGACCGACACTGCAGTCGCCATGGCCACCAGCGCCGTCAGCACCGCGCCGGCTTCGGCCGCTTCGCCCCAGGCTTCGGCGGCCTGTGGGTAGGGTGGCCAGAGGGGGGCCACGACGCAGATGGCCAGGCTGCCGAGCAACACCGCGCCGATCACGAACCGGCGCAGGCGCTTGGGCCGCAGCTGCGCTTCGCGCCCGTTCAGCGCGTGGATCTCGGCTTCCAGCAGGCTCGGGCGCTTGCGGCAGGCCGACACCGCCGCCGCGCCGTACGCCAACAGCGCTGCAGCGCACAGCGGCATGGAGATGGCGCTGTGGGCGGTTTCGCGAACGCGCTCGTCGCCCAGCGACAACGACAGCCCGATCGCGCCGGGATACACGCCGAGCAGCAGCCAGCGCGCGGCCGCCTCGCGCCGTTCGCTCGTGCCCAGCGCTGCTGACATACGCGCCGCCACGCCGAGTAGCAGACACAACAGCGCGAACACGCCTACAGCGTATTGCGACAGCGTTGTCAGGTCGGACACCAGCGCGAGCAGCACGTGCGTGATCCAAACGTTCACGCCGAGCCCCAACACCAACGCATGAGGCGTCTCGAAGTCCGAGAGCGCTTTGGGCCCAGACAGGTCTGCTGTATCCTGGAATCCGTGACGCTGTGCCATCAATGCGGCACTCCGCACGGCGAAGGCGATCGTTTTTGCCCGTCGTGTGGCGCCGCAGCCCAGAGCGGCAACACCGCCAGTAAGGATCCGTTGCTCGGCCGTACGATCGGCGGCTCGTATTGCATCCTGGAGTTGGTCGGCGTGGGCGGCATGGGGCGGGTGTACCGGGCCGAGCAGAGGATGCTGGGTCGCACCGTGGCGATCAAGGTCATCCATCCGCATCTGCTCTCCGACGAGCAGTCCGTGGCGCGTTTCTACACCGAAGCCCGCGCCGCCAGCCGGCTGAACCATCCAAACAGCGTCAGCATCATCGATTTCGGCCGCACCGATGACGGGATCCTGTACCTGGTGATGGAGTACCTGCAGGGCAAGGACCTGGCGCGCTTGATGCGCGAGGACGGTCCGCTACCCACTGCGCGCATCTGCGACATCGTCAGTGCCGTGCTCGAGGCGCTCGGCGAAGCCCACGCGCTGGGCGTCGTGCACCGGGATCTCAAGCCCGAGAACGTGATCATCGAGCGTCTGAAGGCCGGCCGCGACCTGGTCAAGGTCGTCGACTTCGGGTTGGCAAAGCTGCTCAGCGGCCAGCAGGGCCAGGCCTCGATCACACTGCCGGGCCTGGTCTGCGGCACACCCGACTACATGTCGCCCGAGCAGGGCCGTGGCGAAGAGGTCGACGCGCGCGGCGATATCTACTCGGTGGGCGTGATGCTGTTCGAGCTGCTGACCGAGCGCCTCCCGTTCATCGCCGACACGCCCACGAACGTGGTGCTCAAGCACATCCAGGATCCGATCCCGGATCCGCGCGACCTCGCGCCCAAGCGCCAGCTGCCCGAGTCACTGGTGCAGAGCTTGATGCGCGCGTTGGCCAAGAACCCGCGCGTGCGTTACCAGCGCGCCGACGAGATGGCGAGTGCCTTGCGCCGCATCTCGGCCGAGCTCTCGCCCAGCAGCTCGGAGATCACTTGTGGCGCTTGTGGCTGCAGGTCGCCGGTCAACAAGCGCTTCTGCGCGGAGTGCGGCGCGCCGCTGCAGACCAACCCCACGCCCACGCCGCGCGCCTCGCTGCCGCCGCGCATGACCATCGCGCGCTCGCAGCACCCGCTGCTGATCGGCCGCAACAAGGAGCTCACCGCCATCGAGAGCATGCGCGCGGCCGCCAACGGCTCGTTCGTCTCGGCGAACCTGGTCGGCGAGCCCGGCGTCGGCTGCACGCGCCTGTTGGCCGAGGTCGCCGAGCGCGCGGCGCAGGCTGGCGATCTGGTGGTCGGCGCTGGTCCGCACGACAGCGGTTCACCCGTGGCTTATCACCCGGTCCGCATGCTGCTGCACGCGCTGCTCGACGGCCAGGATCAAGCGATCCTGAGCCTGGCCGATCGCGAGGCGCGCGAGCAGCCGCTGGTGGCTGCAGGCTTGCGCGAGCTCGTGAAGCCGGAGGGCGTGCTCGGCGCCTGGGCCGAGAGCAAGGTGGGCGCGGTGGCCTGCGCGCTGTCGTTCTGCTTGCGCAAGGCGCAGGCACACGCCGGCGGCAAGCGCATCGTGCTGGTGGTCGACGACCTGCATCGCTGCGATGGTCTGTCGCCGCGCGTGTTCGCGCAGCTGCCGCGCTTCCTGGCCGGCGTGTCGGTGATGCTGATCACGGCCACCGGCAAAGAAAAGCCGATCCCGTTGCCGCCCAACACGGCCGTGCTGGCGCTGCGCGGCTTCACCCTGCACGAAGCCAAGGCCTTCATCTCCGGCCAGCCGCTGTCGTTCGACAGCGAACCTCACCCGGACGAGCGGTTGCTCGTGCCGCTGTACCTCGAGCAGCTGCAGGCGCTCGGCCTGAGCATCGACAACTCGCGCCCGAGCCTGCCTCCGCGCCTGGCCGACGCCGTGTCGCAGCGCATGCAGCGCCTGAACGTCACCGCGCGCAAGCTGCTGCAGATGATCGCGGTACTCGGCCGCAGCGTGAGCAAGGCCCAGCTCGAGCGCATGGCCGAGGCCGAGTACCTGGCCAGCTTGCCGCAGCTGTTGGCCCGCGGCTTCGTGGTCGAGGCCGGCGGCGCGGTCGAGATCATCCACCCCTTCGTGCGCGATCTGGTCGAAGCTGCGACGCCCGCCGAGGCTCGCAAGGCGCTGCATACGCGCGCGTTCGAGATCGCAGCCAGCAGCGACGCTCCACTCGAGGTGCGCGCGCACCACGCCAGCGGTTCGGGCGAGCCGCTCTCCGCCATCATGCTGCTCGAGCGGCTGGGCGATGTCTCCACTGCCCGCGGTGATCTGGACACGGCCGTGGTCGGCTTTCAGCGCGGCATCGAGCTGGCGCGGCGCGAGCTGCTCGAGTCGGGCGACACGTCGCTGGATGGCGTGCTCGCGAGTCTCGGCCGGCGGCTGGGCGTGGTCCTGGCGCGGCGCGGCGATGTCTCGGGGGCCGAAGGCGTGCTGCGCGAGGCGCTCGAGCATGCGGGGCCGTCCGGTTCGCAGCGCGCGCCGATCTTGATCGCGCTCGCGCGCGTGGTCTCGCAGCGCAAGCGCGAGCGTGAGGCCTACCGCCTGCTCGGCCAGGCGCTCGAGCTCGCCTACCGCGAGGACACCGCCAGCGTGCAGGCCGACGTGCAGATCGCGCTGGCCGAGCTGCGCGGCAAAGAGAACAACACCAAGAGCGCGATCTCGGCGCTCAAGGCCGTCGTCGAGCTGCTCACCGAGGACGGCGCAGACGTCGTCCGGCGCGCCAGCACCAGCCTCGATCTGGCCGAAGCCATGCTCGAGGACGGCGATGCGGGCGCGGCCGAGGTCGGCCTCGAGCGCGCGGGTCGCCCGGTCGAAGAGGCTGGATTGCCGTATTTCCAGGCACGTGCGAGGGCCCTCTGGGCGCGCGTGCGCAAGGCTCAGGGGCGCCACGACGAGGCTCTCAGCCTGTACGACGAGGCGGTCGAGCTGGCCTCGCTGGCAGGAGCGGCCGATCTCGCCAATCGCCTCGCCGAAGGGGCGCGCGCCGTGCTAGGTGACAGCGTGGCGTCTCGGTCCGAACAGGCACGCGACGCCGTCCGCTGAGGCGAACGTGGCGATCCAAGGCTACTGGTCAGGGCTGTTGCTCGCGCTGGGGCTCGTGCTCGGGTGCAATGACCTGAGCGAGTTCAAGACCAGTCGCAACACCACGTTCCGCGGCGAGGTGGTGGGCAGCGACAGCGATCCAGATCAGAGCTCGTTCATCCGCCAGGGCTTCGTCTCGCACACCAAGATGGAGCTCCAGTTCGATCCCTACGCGACCTCGGTCTCCCAGAGCGATAGCGACGACGCGCAGCCCAGTCCCAGCACCAACGGCCGGCCGGGGCGCGTGCATACCTACGCCTGTCCGCCGGAGAATCGCGAGTGCGATGCCGACGAGGGTAGCGTCGGCCCGTTCGACCACGATCGGCTCGAGCCGATCGACAACCTGGCCCACGACTCGCTCAGCGAGTACACCTTTCCCGGCGGCGGTCGGCTGCGCAACTATATGTTCAACGTCCGCTTCGACACCCACGTCGACGCCGACGGCGGCACGACACTCGCGCGCAGCGCCATGCTGTTCATCTCGCTCATGGACAGCGGCAAGATCGAGGTGCGCGCGATGGCGCCCAGTGCGCTTGCGTCCGACGGCCGGACCGAGCAAGCTCCCGCGCTGTTCGGCGTATTCGTGCTGGACCGGCAGTCTCGGTGATCGTTCTCGGTATCGAATCCTCGTGTGACGAAACGGCGGCCGCGCTCGTGCGCGACGACGGCGTCGTGCTCTCCGACATCGTGGCGAGCCAGGTCGAGCTGCACGCGCCGTACGGTGGGGTCGTGCCGGAGCTGGCCGCGCGCGCACACATGGAACACGTGGTGCCCGTCTTGCAGCGCGCGCTCGAGGCCCTTCCGGGCGGCCTGTCGGGGGTCGACGGCATCGCCGTGACCCAGGGTCCAGGCCTGGTTGGCGCGCTCCTGGTGGGCGTGCAAGCCGGCAAGGCGCTGGCGCTCGCGCAATCGCTACCGATCGTCGGCGTGAACCACTTGATCGGACACCTGCTGGCGGTGTTCCTGAAGCGCGAGCCGAGCGCGGAGCAGCCCGAGTACCCGTTCATCGCGCTGCTCGTCAGTGGAGGGCACACCGCGCTGTACGAGGTGCGGTCCGCGTTCGACATCGAACAGCTCGGCCAGACGCGCGACGACGCTGCGGGTGAAGCGTTCGACAAGGTCGCGAAGCTGCTCGGCCTCGGGTATCCGGGTGGTCCGCGCGTCGATCGCCTGGCACAGACTGGCACTGCGGAGCGCTTTCCACTGCCTCGGCCGATGGCACAGCGCTCGAACCTGGAGTTCAGCTTTTCCGGGCTCAAGACCGCGGTGGCGCAGCGCGTGGCAGCGCTCGAAAAGCCGCTCTCGGAGCAACTGATCGCCGACGTCTGCGCCTCGTTTCAAAAGAACGCCGTCGAGGTGCTGGTGAAGAAGTCGCTGCAGGCTTGTCGCGAACGAGACGTTCCGCGGCTCGTGATCACCGGCGGGGTCGCCGCAAACAAAGGCTTGCGCGCGCACGCGCAGGCGGCCGCGACCGAGGTGGGCGTGCGGGTCTACGTGCCGCCCTTTGCGTCATGCACCGACAACGCCGCGATGATCGCCTATGCGGGCGCACAGCGTTTGTTGCGCGGGGAGGACGACGGCCTCGGCCTGTCCGTGTTCTCCCGGAGCCCGATCTTGGGCGTCGTACCCGGCTCGCCCGCCGCGAAGCGTTACAAGTCCTCACGGCTGCCGCGCGTCTGACGTCGCCCGGTCCTTGCCTGGGGAGCGTTCGCGCAACCATACTCAGTGCTGCGGGCCTATCAGCTCGCAGACGAGGTCTTCCACATGCTGCCCCGCGCGCGCTCCAACATTCTCGAAGCGATTGGCCACACCCCGCTCGTGAAGTTACAGCGGCTCGACAAGGACGTGGCTGCCGACGTGTACGTGAAGTGTGAGTACATGAACCCCGGCGGATCGATGAAAGATCGCATGACCATGCACATGGTCTCGCAGGCCGAGGCCCGCGGCGATCTCAAGCCCGGTGGTACGATCATCGAAGCTACCAGCGGCAATACTGGCTCGGGCCTGGCGATGATAGCGGCGGTGCGCGGCTATCACTGCGTGTTCGTGATGCCCGACAAAATGTCGCAGGAGAAGATCGCCTCGCTGCGCGCCTGGGGCGCACGCGTGGTGGTCTGCCCGACTGCGGTAGAGCCCGAGGATCCGCGCAGCTACTACTCGGTCGCCAAGCGCCTCGCCGCGGAGACCCACAACAGCTTCTACTCCAATCAGTACCACAACCAGGATAATCCAGGCGGGCACTACCGTTCGACCGGCCCTGAGATCTGGGAGGATTGCGGCGGCGAAATCGACGTGTTCGTGGCGGGTATGGGCACCGGCGGTACCATGGCCGGTGTCGGGCGCTACCTGAAAGAGCGTAAGCCCGGGGTCAAGCTGATCGGCGTCGACCCGGTGGGTTCGCTCTACTACGACTATGTGAAGAGCGCGCGGTTGACCAAACCGTTCACCTACAAGGTCGAGGGTATCGGCGAGGACTTCCTGCCCTCCACGTTCGATCCCAAGCTGTTGGACGACATCGTCCGGGTGGATGACAAGGAGTGCTTCCTGACTGCGCGCGATCTGGTGCGCCTCGAAGGCCTGTACGCCGGTGGCTCCTCCGGAGCGGCGGTGGCGGGCGCGCTCAAGTACGCGGCCTCGACCGGAAAGCACGAAAACATCGTAGTGCTCCTACCGGATGGCGCGGCCAAGTACCTATCCAAGGTCTTCAATGACGAGTGGCTGCGTGAGAACGGCTTCCTCGAAGGTCGAGCTAACCTTGGCGTCGTGGGAGACCTGCTCGGACGGCGCGAGCGGGTTCTGATCACGGCCGACGCGGGTGATCGCGTGCGCGACGTGATCGCCTCCATGAAGGAAAATGGCATTTCTCAGATGCCGGTCATGCAGGCGGGCGAGCTGGTCGGGATCGTCACCGAGGTCGCGCTGCTGCGGTATCTGGCCAGCGGCGAATACTCACTGTCGACCAGCGTGGGGCCGCTCGCGGAGGGTGACTACGCGACGGTGACCCCGCAAACCCGCATCGAGCTACTACAAAACCTGCTCGTGGACGCGCGGATGGCGATCGTGCTGGACGGTAAGCAGTTATTGGCCGTGATCACCAAGATCGACCTGATCGAATATCTGGCCAAGAAGCACGGCTCGGGCAGCATTCCGCCGCCGCCCGCCTGACCGTGGACATGCGACAACTTGCCCTGACCCGGACCGGGTGTTAATTCACACGCGGTGAACCCCCCGTCACCCCGGCTGTGCGCAGTGCTGCGCGGCAGCCTGCTCGCGCTGTCAGGTCTCACACTCGCTGCGCCGCCGCCGGCAGCTGCGCAAGCGCTGATCCTGTACAGCAACGACTTCGAGACGCCCAACCAGCCGATCGGCGTGAGCTGCGGCAATTCGCTGGATCAAGGGGGCATCAACCCCACGTACGGGCGGCCGGGCTTCGCCTTCGTCGAGCAGTACTCGGTCGAGACGGTGGTGTTGCACGACCCGCCGGGCAAATACGGAAACCAATCTTCTGCCAATGGGAAATATGCGATCGGCATGCTGGGCAGCGTGCAGGACGATCGGTTGGCGTTGCGGCTCGACGCACAGGGCCAGCGTTACCTCAATGTCAGCATGGACGTATCGTCAATCGATGTAGATGGCTGTGGCGGCCCGTTCGGGGTCGAGGCGCCAGTCTTCAAAGTCAGCCTGTTGGACAGCCCGAAAGGGGTCTTCGAGTGGTCGGGCAAGAAGCTGGACGAGAAGCTGGTGATGGGCGAACCCGCGCGCAACGCCTGGAGCTTCGAGTGGGCCCACGCGACGATCGCGCTGGACGCGAGCGGGGCCCGCGACGGCAACGTGAGTGTGGTTTTCGACCTGGTCAGTAAGGGCTATGCGGTCTTCGACAATCTGGAGATCAGCGCGTCCAAACTGGCGGCAGTTGCGGACCGCGACGACGATGGAATCGAGGATAGTTCGGATAACTGTCCGAGCGCGCGGAACAGCGACCAGGCCAATGCCGACGGGGATTTAGCGGGTGACGCCTGTGATCCGTCACCGCGCGACCCGGAGTCTTGCGGGGATCGCAGCGGCGACGGCCGCGATGATTGTCTGGGCTTCTGTGAGTCTCACAGCTGCTCGAAACCTGGGGCGGTGTTCGCAGGCAGCGCAGCGGCCGGGCGATCCGGTGGCGCCGGCCAAGGCTCAGTCGATGACGACGCCGGCCAGGCCGACGAACTTCCGAAGACAACGCGGCGTCGTTCGGGAGGTAGCTCGCGATCCGTCGGCCAGCGCTCGAACAGCGAAACTGACAAGGCTGACAGTTGCAGTGCGCCGCGTGGAGCGGGCGATCGCGCACCGAGTGTGTGGTTCGCGCTGATCGGCATGCTTTGGTGGATGCGCCGCCGACGTTCGCGCAGTGCGCGGCACTGAGATCTCCGTTCCGAACCTCAGTGAACTCTACAAATCTTGGCCTGATGTTGAGCCGTCAGGGTTCTAACAGCCTGGGCCAAAGTGCACCGAGTACGCGCGTTGTTTCCGAGCGCTGACCAATGGGGACTGAGCCCTAGCTCGAGTGTGAGGCAGAACTGCACTGCGCGCCGCCGAGCATTGCTCGTTTCGCGATGCGACGACCCACTAACAATCTGCTGTTTGAATCGTGCTCGATGCAACACGAGGCTTGACCGCAAGTTTCAATGCGTGCTGGTATCCGCCCGTGCCCAAGACGAAGAAGAAACCCGCATCCAAGTCAGGTCCACGCGTGAACAAGTCCGAGTGGATCCGCAATCAACCCGCGAACGCGCCCGCCAAAGACATTGTGTCGAAGGCCAAGGCCGAAGGCATCAAGCTCTCGCTCGCGCAGGTCTACACCGCACGTTCGGCCGCGAAGAAGAAGGCCGGTCGCATCGGCAAGCCGGGTCGCCCGAAGGGATCGGGCTCGTCGGCAGCGGCCTCCGCCAACGCCGTGGCCGCGATCAAGATCAAGCCCAACGACGACCTTCGCGTCAGCTTCGTGAAGCTCGCGATGCGGATCGGCACGGACGAGGCTCAGCGTCTGTTGGATCGTGTGATCGACGTCCAGACGTCGAGCCGCATCTGACTGGGTTCAGCTGTCCAATTCGACCCGGCGCAGCAGTAGCTCGACGCCCGGGTCGAACAGTGCGGGTTCCGTCAGCAGGCTGAGCACGACGTACGCCTCGCTGGGAAAGTCGAAGAAGAACCCGGGCTGCACGTGCACCGAGTCGTGTTCCAGCAGCTCGAGCACCCAGGCTTCTTCGCTGCGCGTGCTGGGTAGCCGCAGCGTCGCGTAGAAGCCACCTTCGACGTCCAACAGGCGAACGGAGGCGCAGCGCGCAACTGCGGCGCGTAACGCGCTCAGGTTGCGCGCCAGGCGGGCGTGGATCGAAAGCCGCAGCTCGTGCGAGAGGCGCAACAGTTCGGGGAGCGCGTGCTGGGTGGGCGTCGCGACCGACAAGTACGTGTCGGCGATCAGCTCGAGTCTTGCGCGCGCTTCGCTCACGGCTTCTTGCGGCCCGCGCATCGCCAGCCACGCGATCTTCCACTGAGGTAGGCCAGCCTGTTTGCTCAGGCCGCCGAGCGCGAAGACCAGCGCGCGGGAGCTCTCGAGTGCAGAGTGCACGCGCGTCGCATCGGCGCGCAGTGGATAGTCGGCGAACACTTCGTCCGCGATGATGGGCAGGCCGAGCCCTTCGAGCGCCGCGAGCTCGGCCGCTTTCAGGTACGACCCCGTCGGGTTGTTCGGGCTGACGACCATGATCGCGCGCGTGCGCTCGCCGATCGATTCGCGCAACTCTCCGAGGCCGATGTGCCACTCACCGTCGTAGTGCAGCGGGTAGGGGCGCGTGTGTACGTTTTCTAGCCGGCACAGGTGATCGAACAGCGGATAGCTAGGCGCGGGGATCAACAGCTCGTCGCCGGGATCACACAGGAGTTTGAACAGGTAGCCGTATGCCTCGCTGGTGCCCGAACAAATCAGGATCTGCTCGGGATCGAGTGTCAGCCCGCGCTCCGCGTAGTGAGCGACCACTCCTCCGCGCGCGATGGGCAAGCCGCGTGGATCCGGGTCGTAGTGCGCTGCCGCGGGGTTGTGCAACGCGTTCACGATGTCTGTGGTGGGATAGTCGAAGCCGGCATGCGTGGGATTGGCTTGCGTGAGGTCGAAGCGCACCGGCGTGCGTTCGAGCGCCAGCGCGAGTGCATTCTTGCGACTATCGAGGGCGGTGCGACGAGAGAACACGAGTGAGCACTACTCCGGGCCGAGTGGCTTGGCAACCGACCTGAGCGCCGCGCACAGCTGCAGGTGCTGGGGTGTAAGGAGTTTCGGGCACAACCCGAACCTGCGCGTCCAAGAAGGCTAGGTTCGCTCGCTACGGCTGCTACGCTAAGCACAGAATCATTGCGCGTTTCACGCCGACACGACACACCCGGCGTGCCCGTATCACTCGATCACGATGTCGAACAGCTCGCCATGGAACGAAACCCGGCGTGATTGCTTGCGCTCGTTGTGCGACACGTTGTTTCCGGCGTTGAACGTCGAGTCCGACCCGCATGGCCTGTGGCGCCGCGCGGCGAGCGACCAGGGCGTGCACCTGGCGCTGCTCGACGTGCTGGAGAACCACGTCCCGCCGGTCCAGCGCGCCGGCACGCTGCAGCTATTGGATGCGCTGTCGGCCATGGGCTTTACGGGCGCGCAGCAAGACGCGCGCGAGAAGATGTTGATGGCCGTGTACAACGGCTCGCCGCAGACGCGCATCGGCGTCGGCGGGCTGATGCGCATGATCCTGGCGCTGTGTTACTGCATGCCGGACCTGCAGGGCCGGAACGCCAACTGGCCTGCCATCAGTTATCCGGGGCCGCTGAGGGCTGCGAGCCCGACCGACAAGCCGATCCGACCGCTCTCGATCGAAGACGACGAAGTGCTGCTTGATGCCGATGTGTGCGTGGTGGGCTCGGGCGCGGGCGGCGGTGTGATCGCGGGCGAGCTGGCACGGCGCGGCAAGAACGTGGTGGTGCTCGAGGCCGGCGGTTACTACAACGAGTCCGACTTCAATCACCTGGAGCTGTGGAGCCACCGCAACCTCTATTGGCGGGGCGGCTACAACCCGACGGTCGATGACACGGTGCGGGTGATCGCGGGCAGTGCGCTCGGTGGCGGCACGCTGGTCAACTGGGAGAACTGCCTGCGTCCGCCGGAGTGGGTGCGCGCAGAATGGGAACGCGAGCACGGCCTGGACGGCTTGAGCAGTCCCGAGTTCACGGCGCACATCGACGGTGTGTGGCAAAGGTTGCAGGTCAACGATGCGTGCAGCGATCTGAATGGACCGCACCTGCGCTTCGAGGCCGGCGCGCGCAGGCTGGGCTACAACTTCGTTCGCACCTTCCGCAACGTCGATCCGAGGAAGTACGACGCCGATACTGCGGGCTATCACGGCTACGGCGATCTCACGGGCAGCCGGCAGAGCACGCTGAACACGTACCTGCAGGACGCGTACGCGCTCGGTGCGCGCATCCTCGTGCGAACGCGGGCCGAGCGCATCACCCACAGTGCGGGCCGCGCGACCGGCGTGGAGGCCGTGGTCCTGCGTGCGGACGGCCGGCGGGCGAAGCTGACCGTGCGTGCGCCGACGGTGGTCGCGGCCTGCGGCGCGCTCGAGACGCCTGCGCTCTTGCTGCGCTCGGGCATCGGCGGACCTGCGGCCGGCCAGTACTTGCGACTTCACCCGTGCATCGGCGTCACGGCGCGCTACGCCGAAGACCAGGCCGCCTGGTGGGGGCCGCCGCAAGCAGCCGTCTGCGACCAGTTCGCGCGGCTCGAGTCCGACTACGGCTTTTTGATCGAAGGCACGCACCACAGCCTCGCCACGCTGGCGGCGGCGCAACCCTGGCGCTCCGGCCGCGAGCACAAGCAGCGCATGTCCGAGAGCAACCGGTTGGCGACGCTGATCGCGATCATCCGCGACCGCGGCCACGGCAGAGTCACGCTCGGTCCGGACGGCAACGGCATGTTCACCTACCCGGTGGACGACGCGCTCGATCAAGCACACCTGCTGCGCGGCTCGTACGAGCTCGCGCGCATCCACGAAGCCGCCGGTGCAGACGAGATCCGCGCGGCGGGCAGGATCGAAGCGCTGGAATGGCAACGCGGCAAGGACCTCGAGGTCTGGCTGCGTGAACTGCAGGTCGCACCGAAGGTGCCGAACGCGCAGAGCCTGTTCAGCGCGCATCAAATGGGCTCGGCGCGCATGGGCCGCGACCCCAACACCAGCTGCGCGAACCCGGACGGCGAGCTGCACGACACGCACGGAGTCTGGATCGGCGACACCAGCGCCTTCCCGACTGCGCCCGGCGTCAACCCGATGATCAGCTGCATGAGCCTGGCGTCGCGCACCGCGAGCAGAATCGCACGTTAGCAGAGAGACACGTGATCGTGATCCTGGTCGTCCACGTCCACGTCAACGCTCCGAGCCTTCAATCACGCCTGCCCCTCGTGCAACGCCGTCACCGGCTCCAGCGCTGACAACAAGGCCCGGCGTACTTCCTCGATCCGTTCCTCCGACTCCAGCTTCCGGCCGTCCGCCTCGGTCACGTAGAACACGTCCGCCGCGCGCTCGCCCTCGGTGCTGACCTTCGCGACTGCGATCGTCAATCCCAGGTCGTGCATCGCCTGGGCGATCGCGAACAGCACGCCGGCTTGATCCTTCGCGAACACTTCGATCACGGTGTGCGCCGGCGCTTCCGCGTTGTCGATCAGCACCTCGGTCGACACCTTGGGCGAGGGCCGGACGCTCCACCTCGGAGGCTTGCGCGTCGACAAGAGCTCGCGTGGGTTCACTCCGCCCGTGATCACGTTGCGCAGGTCTCTCCGCAGCTTCGGCAGGACGGCATCCACGCCCGACGCGCCTTCGATCCGATCGCGCACCCAGAACAGATCCACGGCCTGGAGCGCGCCGCCCGCGAGCTTGCGCGAGTGGATCTGCGCCGCGTAGATGTCCAGTCGATTGGCCGCGAGCGCCGCCGTGATCGCGGCCAACAGCCCCGGCCGATCGCCAGCCACGACGCACAACCCGGCTTCCTCCGCCGGCTTGCCCTCGGTGACCACGCACAGCTCGGCCACATCGGGATGCCGCGACGGCACGATCGCCGCCGTCACCGCTTCGCCGCGCCCCTCCAGGGCGACCTTGGCGTGCGCCGCGATCTCGGCCGACGTGTTCGTCAGCAGATACCGCTCGGGCATGCTGTCGCAGAACTCGTGCAGGAAGCGCTCGGGCAGCCCCGGGTCCCAGTGGCGCGCGGCGTCTTCGCGGAGGCGTTGGAGCTGTTCATGGTCGAACGGAGGATCGCCACCCAGCAGGCGGTCGGTCGCGCGGAACAACGACTCGAGCATGCTGCTCTTCCAGCGAGTCATCGAGGTCGGGCTGGTCGTGCACAGGTCGGCGACCGTCAGCAGGTACAGCGCGGTCAGCCCGCCGCGACCTTGTACGCGGCTCGCGAATTCGCTCACCGTACGCGGGTCCTCGAGATCGCGGCGCATCGCGACCAGGTACATGGTCAAGTGCTCGCGGACCAGCCGCGAGACCTCTTCGACGTCGATCGCGGACAAGCCCAGCCGCACCAGGATGCCGCGCGCCATCTCGGCGCCACGGCGCGCGTGATCCTTGCCGCGGACGGCCTTGCCGATGTCGTGCAGCAGCGCGGCGAGGAACAATACCTCGCGGCGCGGGAGCTCATGGATCAGTCGGCTGGCCAGCGGTTGCTTGTCGGACAGATCGCCGCGCAGGAGCGCGCGAAGGTGGTCGACCGCAGCCACCGAGTGAACGTCCACCGTGAACACGTGGTAGACATCGTGGTGCGCGCGGCCGACGACCGGCGAAAACTCCGGGATCATGGCCACCAGCAAACCCACGTCGTGCAGCTCGGTCAGCACCGACTCGGTGCGGAACGGTGAGTGCTTGCTGGTCACGAGCATGCGCACGAACAGCTGTGCTGCTTCGCGGCTCTGACGCAGCGCGGCGCCGAAGCTGGGGTCCGCGCTCTCGCGGGCTACCGCATCGCGGGCCTCGGACAGCACCGGGCACTTGCGGCCGAGCGCGGTCGCGAACAAACGCATGGCCAGTGCAGGGTCGTTGCGTAGCGCGGCACTGTCGCTCAGTGTAATCGAGTCGCCGTACATGCGAAGCCCGCGGCCGAGGTCTGTCAGCGGCAGCGGGCTGTTGGTCATGCGCGGCGTGGCGCGATCCAGGAGCTGCTCGCTGGCGCGTGTGATCACGCGCGCGTGCCGGTAGTAGTCCTGCATGAACGCTTCGGCCATCGCGCCGGCGTTCTGCTCGTCGCTCGTGCCCGGCGCAGCGCCCACCTTCGCGCGGTAGCCCAGGTCGCGCGCGATCGTCTCCTGCTGGCCGAACGTCAGGCGATCGCTGCGGCGGCCCGCGGCGCGGTGCAGGCGGTTGCGGACGCTCCACAGGAACTCGCAGGCGCGGCCGATCTCCTCGGCCTCGCGTGCGACCAGCACGCCGAGCCGCTGCAGCTCGTGTGGGTCCGCGGTCTGCCAGCGTGCGACGGCCGCCCACTGCGCCAGGTCCAGATCGCGCAGTCCGCCCGCGCCGTTCTTCACGTCGGGCTCGAGCAGGTACACCGAGTCGTGCAGCCGCTGATGGCGGCCGGCGGCCTCGGCACGCAACCGGCCGATGAACTCGGCGAGCCGACCGGTCGAGAACACACCCGCGAAGGCGCGTTGCTTGAGCAGCGGCTCGAGCGTGAGATCGCCGCAGATGGGCCGGAAGTCGAGCAACGCGGTGGCGGTCGGTAGATCGGTCAGCGCGTCATTCGACGCTTGTGCGGGCGTGATCACCTGGTGCCCGATGCTGATCCCGGCATCCCAGAGTGGGTAGAGCATGCCTTCGGCGAGCTCTTGTAGCCGCTCCGGTTCACTTCGGGTCAGGAAGCGCACGTCGATGTCGCTCTTCCAGCCGAGCAGCTCGCGACCGTAGCCGCCGACGGCGGCGAACAACACCGCAGGCGTCGGCCCGTCGCGGTGGGCGCTCTGAAACAGCGTGCGGAGCAGCTCGTCCATGAGCTGCGAGTAACGGCGAGCCAACTTACGCCCTGCGGTATCCGGATCGGCGAACAGGCCAGACAACTCGCGCAGCTGGCCGTCCAGGTGTGCCTTCACGCGTGCGCTGCGGCCGCCGCCGTTCAATGCGCCGGATACATTCAGGTCTTCGGCCATCTGCACGCTCCAGGCGAGGTCGTGTTCCGCCAGCCTAGAGGAGCGCGTGTAACCGGAGGCTTTCCCGGTTGTTTCCAAACGTGGTCGTGGCCGAGCGAGCCCCGATAGGTTTGGGCCTGCGCATAAGTTACGTGGCAGACATGAAACTGCAGCGCTCGCCGCGCCTGCATGGCAGGCTCCCGCCGCGGGAAAGGAACCGGATTCGCATGTGTATCGAGGCCGTGGTGTTCGACTGGGGAGGCACGCTGTCGATCTACGCCGACATCGAGCTGATCGACATGTGGCACTTGGCGGCGGACCACCTCGCGCGCGCCACCGGGCGCGATCGCGATGAGCTGCGCGACAAGCTACTGGCGGCGGAGCTGCGCTACTGGAAGAGCGTGGTCGAGACCGGGCGCACCGGCACGCTCGCCGACATCCTGGCCAGCGAATCGAAGGCGCTCGGACTGGATGTCACCACCGCCGTGATCAGCGAGGCGGCACAACGCCACCTGGACGCCTGGACTCCGCATATCCGCCACCACGCCGATGCGGTCCCGGCGCTCCAGGCGCTGCGCGCCGCGGGCATCAAGATCGGCTTGCTGTCCAACACGCACTGGCCCGAGAGCTTCCACGAGCACTTCCTCGAGCGCGACTCGCTCGCGCCGCTGATCGACGTACGCGCGTACACCTCCAACATGTCGCACAGCAAACCCCACGCCGAAGCGTTCCAGCACGTGCTGGGCCGGCTGGGCGTGTCCGCACAGCGCGCAGTCATGGTGGGCGATCGCCCGATCGACGACATCCGGGGTGCGCAACAGATCGGCATGCGCACGGTCTTTCGCCCGCACGCCGGCTCGCCCGCGCTGGGTGACGTGCGCCCCGACGCGACCATCCAGCAGCTGAGCGAGCTCCCGCAGCTGATAGCGGCGTGGTGAGCGAGGTCCGAGAGTTGCATGAAGTGAACACATGGCCACGATCGAACAGGATCTCCAAGCCCAGGGCTTCGCGCTGCGCGAGACCCACATCTCCCGCGTGTTCCTCGCGGAAGACCTCGTCTACAAGCTGAAGAAACCGGTCCAGCTCGGCTTCCTCGACTTCACCTCGCTCGAACGTCGGGAGCATTACTGCCACGCCGAGGTTACTTTGAACCGGCGCCTGGCGCCTGGCGTGTATCTGGGCGTGGTACCGGTGACGCGCGACGCGCAGGGCGTGCACCGGGTGCGCGGCGAGGGTGAGGTCGTCGACTACGCGGTCGAGATGCGGCGGCTGTCCGACGACGACGCAGCGGACGTGCGCTTGCGAGCCGGCCGCCTCGGCCACGATGAGCTCGAGCGCATCGCCGTGCGCATCGCGCGCTTCCACGCCGAGGCCCGCTGCGACACCGAGACCGAGCGCTTCGGAACGCGGTCGGTGATCGAAGGCAACGTGCGCGAGAACTTCGAGCAAACCCGCGACAGCGCACCGCTCGCCCTCGCCCTTGCCGAGCTCTCGGCGCTCGAGCAGTGGCAGCTGCGCTTCTTGCGCGAGCGCGAGCGAGTGTTCGCCGAGCGGATCGCGCGCGGGCGCATCCGCGACGGCCACGGCGATCTGCGCCTCGAGCATTGCTACCTGCACGCGCACGGCGAGGTCGAGATCATCGATTGCATCGAGTTCAACGAGCGCTTCCGCTACGCCGACGTCTGCGCCGACATCGCCTTCCTGGCCATGGACTTGAGCTGGCACGAGCGCAGTGATCTGAGTGAGGCCCTGGTCGCGTACTACGCGCGCGAGAGCGGCGACTACGACCTCTACGCGCTGCTCGACTTCTACCAGAGCTACCGCGCCTACGTGCGCGGCAAGGTCAGCTCGATCATGGAGCAGAGCGCCGACAGCGAGGATGCGCGCAGCCGCGCCCACGCACAGGCGCGCAAGTACTACTTGCTCTCGGAAGCCTGCACGCGCGAGCCGCTCGCGCCGCCGCGCCTTCTCGCAGTGGGGGGCTACATCGCTGCAGGCAAGAGCACGGCAGCAGACAGGCTCGGAAGGCTGCTCTCGGCGCCGGTGATCAGCAGCGACCGCTTGCGCAAGCAGCTGGCGGGTGTGCAGCCGACGCAGCCGCTGCGCGACGGAGCCTTCCGCGGCGAGTACGCGCCGGAGAAGAGCGAGCAGGTCTACGCCGAGCTGCTGCGGTTGGGCGAGGTCGTGCTCGCCTCGGGCAGATCGGTGGTGCTCGACGCATCGTTCAGTGAGCGCAAGCAGCGCGATGCCCTGCGCGCGCTGGCCGAGCGACGCGGCGTGGCTTTTCGTTTCATCGAGTGCTGGGCGCCGGAAGACGTCATCACAGCGAGGCTCGCGGAACGTGCGAAGGGCCCTTCGGTGAGCGACGGCCGCAGCGAAGTATTCGAGGCGTTCAAACAGCGCTACGAGCCGCTGCGCGATGGGGAAGGCGTGAGGCTGGATACGACGCGCGACGTCGACGCTGCGCTCACAGCGTTTTCCCGCGCTTGACGGCAGCGCGCACGAACGCGCTGATCAGCGGGTGCGGTCGTCCGGGCAGCGAGCGCAGCTGCGGCAAGAACAGCGTCCCGAGGAAGAACGGATGATCGGGTAGCTCGATCACGCGCACTTCACCCTCGGCGTCCGATCCGCTGACTTGCAGCGGGCCGCTCTTCAGCTCTGCTACGCGCTCGGGGTTCACGCCGAACGAGCAGTAGTATTGCTCGGTGGCCGACGTGCTGCCGTACGCATCGGCCACGCGCGAGTCGGCCTTGAACGTCAGGTTCATGCTGCGCCCGGCGAGTGAACAGGCCAGCGGCGTGATGAACGCATCCGCCTGACCCGGGGCGTACTCGCCGTGCTGCGCGCCGGCCAGGCCCAGCACGTTGCGCGCGTACTCGATCACCATGTGCTGGAAGCCGCCGCAGGTGCCGAGGCACGGCACCGCGTGCTCGCGCGCGAAGCGGATCGCCGACAGCACGCGTTCCATGTCCTTGTACGGGCTGCCGGGCGCGATCCAGATCGCGGCGAAGTGCTCGAACATGCTGTCGTCGAGCGACGGCGTCGCGACCCAACCCGAGCTGACCTCGACCTTCAAGCGGTCGGCGGCATGACGTAGCGCCGAGTTGGTGGCGGCGTGGCTGGAGGAGGCGGGGTCGTAGTCGCCGATCAGTGCGATGCGTGTCATGGACCTCTGGCCTACCACGGCGCCTGCGCGCTGCCTACTACATGTCGCGTGAGCGCCGACCTTCTGCGCCGCCGCCAATTCTACGTACCATCATGTGTTGGCTCCAGTTGAGCGCTGAAGGCCCCGTCGCACCCGACCGCTACGAGCTGCATGGCCCGTTGGGCCAGGGCGGCATGGCCGTCGTCTACGCGGCGACCGATCGCGTGCGCAACCGTACCGTCGCGCTCAAGCGGTTGATCTCGAACCTCGATCCCGTCAAGCAGCGCCGCAACGTCGAGTTGTTCGAGCTGGAGTTCCACACGCTCGCGCAGCTGGCGCACCCGCGCGTGGTCGAGGTCTACGACTTCGGCCTCTCGCCCGAAGGCGCCTTCTACACCATGGAGCTCCTCGACGGCGGCGACTTGCACCAGCTCGCGCCGTTGCCCTGGCGCACCGCCTGCGCGGTCGCGCGCGACGTGTGCTCGGCGCTGTCGCTGTTGCACTCGCGCCGGCTCGTGCACCGCGACATCAGCCCGCGCAACGTGCGCTGTACGGCATCCGGCTCCGCCAAGCTGATCGACTTCGGCGCGCTCAGCGCGATGGGCGCGAGCAAGCTGCTGGTCGGCACGCCGCCGTGTTGTCCGCCCGAGAGCCTGCAGCTGCAAGCGCTCGACGGTCGCGCCGATCTGTATGCGCTCGGTGCGACGCTCTACTACGCGTTGGTCGGCCGGCACGCGCATCACGCGCGCAATTTCGTGGGCCTGCAGGAAGCCTGGCGCGCCGGCTTTTCGCCCCCGTCTTCGCAGGTGCCGGACATCCCACCCGCGCTCGACGCGCTGATCCTCGATCTGTTACGGCTCGACCCGGATGCGCGGCCGGCGAGTGCCGCCGAGGTGTTGCAGCGCTTGGCGGCGATCGACGGCGTGTCCGCGAACGAAGTCCAGGCGGCCGCCGCATACCTGACGACGCCCAGCCTGGTGGGACGCGAGCACGAGCTCTCGCGCGTGCAGCGCCGCTTCGAGCGGCTGCCCTCGGGGCGCGGCCGCAGCATCGTGCTCGAAGGTCCGGGCGGAGTCGGGCGCTCGCGCTTGCTCGACGCCTGCGTGTTGGATGCCACGCTGCGGGGCCTTCACTGCCTGCGCGCGGACGCGGATGACGCTCTGGGCGGCGAGTATGCCGTCGTGCGCGCGCTCAGCCGGCAGCTGTTCGCGCTGGCGCCGCAGCTCGCCGAGGAGTGTGCGCGTCCGCACCTGGCCAGCCTGTCTCAGCTGCTGCCCGAGCTCGAGTCTGCTGCATCGCCGACGGATGGCGACGAAGCTGCCGTGCGACCACGCCTGCAGCTGGCCGTGCGCGAGTGGTGGAAGGCGCTCGCCGCGCGCCGCCCGCTGGTCATCGCGGTCGACGACTTTCGGCGCATCGACGAGCCCTCGGCCGCGTTGCTCGCGGTGTTGGCCGCCGAGGCCGTGGAGCATCCGTTGTGCTTGCTGATCAGCATCGAGCGCGACGCGGCCCCGAGCGCACCTGCGGCGCAGAAGCTGCTGCTCGACGCCTCGCAGCGCGTGTCGCTCGAGAACCTGACCCCGGAGCAGAGCGAGCAGCTACTCGGCGCGTTGTTCGGTCGCGTGCCGCGTCTGTCGCTGCTCGCGCACCGCGTTCAGCCGCTGTGCGCGGGCAATCCGCGCGACCTGCTGCGGCTGGCACAGCACCTGATCGATCGCGGCCTGGTGCGCTACGACTCGGGCGCCTGGATCCTGCCCGAGGAGCTCGAGCGTGCGCCGCTACCGAGCAGCATGGCGGCGGCGCTCTCGGCGCGGATCGCCGGGTTGCGCCCCTCCGCGCGGCGGCTCGCGGATGCCTTCGCGCTGTGTCCGGATCAGGCGTTCACGCTGAGCGAGTGCGCGCTGCTGGCGGAGAGCCGCGATCCTGCAGCGCTGGCCGCGGACCTGGATGCGCTCACGCAGGCCGAGCTGTCGAAGCGGCACGGCGACGTGTTCGCGCTGGCGCACGGCAGCTGGCTGCCGCTCCTGGCTGCGACGATCGCGCCCGAGCGCGCACTGCTCTTGCACGAGCGCCTGGGTGAGCTGCTGGAGGCGCGCGGCGACGGGTTTCGCGCCATGCGGCACTTCGAGCGTGCGGGCCAGGACGCGCGGGCGCTGGACGTGCTCGTGCCCTGGGTGGCTGTGCAGCTCGCGCGGGCGCGCCAGCGCGACACCGCCAGCCGGCCGGACTTTCGCGCGCCGGCCCAGGGTTGGAGCGAGACCTATCACGTGGCGTTGCGCGCGTGCGAGCGGCTGGGCCGTCCTGCCCACGACAAGTACCTGCTGCTAGAACGCCTGACCAGCATCAGCGCGCTCTACGGCATTCAGGATCGCGAGCCCATGGTGGAGTTGCTCGCGCTGCTCGCGCGCGCCAGTGGCCTCTCCGACTATGCGGAGCTGGCGTCGCTGCCAGCGGCGGAGCGTCTCACGACCGCCCTCGCGCGCGCGCAGGAGCGCTACCAGAGCACACCGGAGCGCGAGCGGACCCTCGATCCGCGCACGGCAATCCGCGAGCTCGGGCGCGCCACCACGGTTGCGACTGCGATGATCGCGGTGGGCCTGGACCTGCCATGGGCTCGTTCGCTACCCGACCTCGCGCCGTTCGCGCCACTGTCGCCGGCGTTGTCCGTGATCAACATGCTGACCGCCGGCATGCGGGCGCGCCTGAGCGGTCGGATCGCACAGGCGCGCGGGATCTATCGCGAGGTCATCGAGCGCCTGTCCGAGCCCGACCACGGCGTGGACCCCGTACGGCAGAAGTACCTGAGCCTCGCCGTGATGAACGTGCTGGGTACGCTCGAAGCTGCCAGCGGCATCGAGCACTGCCTCGAGTGGGCCGCGCGCATCGAGGCGCACTTCGTGTACGAGGTGAACGCGCTGGTGATCCGCCGCTTGTTCGCGCTGTTCCAGGGCGACACGCCCGCTGCCGACGGCTTCAAGGGACAGATCGAGGCACTGCGCGTCCAGACCAGCAGCCGCCAGGTGCAGGAGGGGATGCACCTGTTGTGGGAGGTCGACGCGCACGCCTGGTCCGAGGACCTCACGCGCCTGCGCCACAGCATCGAGGAGCTCGCGCCGCTGGCCGAGCGTCACGCGGGTTGGGCGCCGGTCGTGCGCTACGCGCTGGCCGAGCACCACCGCATTCGCCACGGCGCGAAGCGGGCGCTGGCCGAGATCGAGACGGCCTTGCTGCTCGCGCAGGCGGGCGAGCATCAGAGCTGGGCGAGCATGGCGCAGAGCCACGTGCGCATCCTGCTCGACCTGGGACAGGCCCTGGCTGCGGTCGACAAGGCGGACGAGTACGTCGCTGCCGCCGCGGCGATGCTGGGCGAGGTGCCCGCGCCGCTGCAGCTCGCGCGGGCGCTGGCGTATGCGACGGTCGGGCGCGCGGAGGCGCTGGAGATCGCGGCGGGTGTGCTCTGCCGCCTGCACGCCGCGGGTGTCACGGGGCTCCTGCTCGGCTGCGCCCACGAGGCCTTCGCGCGCTGCGCACACGCGCTGGGGGACGTGTCGACGTTCAACCGCGAGCTCGAGCACTGCCGCGACAGCTACGCCGCGCACCGGAGCCCGGCGCTCAGCGCCAAGTACCACCGCCTGCGCCAGCTGCGTCATGCAGCTGCTGGCGGCGGGCGTCCGGCCGGCGCGTCCGACACGACCGAGACCAGCGTCGCCTCGCGCATCGGGCTGGCGCTGGCCGCGTGCCGCGACAAGGAACAACGCGCCAAGCTCGCGCTGACGTTTCTGTGCCGTCAGAGCGGTGCGAGCGCGGGCAGCATGTTCGAGCTGGGTGGCCAGGGACCCGAATGCATCGCCAGCGTGGGCGAGACCACGGCGGCGGCTGTCGCGGAGCTGCTGCCCCGAATACAGATGTATTGGATGGAGGAGACCGAGAACATCGACACCACCGATACTGACAGTCAGGTGGAGGAAGCCCCGCAGGCCTGGTCGGACAGTTCCGGCCGGCTCCATCGACCCATCCTGCTCAGCCACCGCACCAGCGACAACCGGATCGCCGTCACCGGCGTGGCACTGCTCTGCGTACCCCCACACGCCAAATTCAGCTATCCGGCAGAAACTGCCGCGGAGATCAGCCGCTTCGCCGCCGATGTCGGGGATAGCTCGGTGGTTGTCCTGTTCGACTAAAACTAAGGCCGGGCGACCTTACGCAGCAGCTCCATCAGGGTCTGGCGCTCGGCGCGCGTCAGGCGGCGGACGATGCGTTTTTCGTGGCTGGCCACGTGGGCCATCATGGTGCGCATCACCTTGTCGCCCTTGTCGGTCAGCTCGAGCGCGTTCTCGCGCCGGTCGCGCCGCGAGCGGATGCGCTTAACCAACCCGCGATCGCACAGCCGATGCAGGGTGACGGCCAGGGTCGACTTGTCGACGCCCAGGCTCTCGCACAGCCGCTGCTGGGTGAGCCCCGGGTTCCGGTCGATGAAGACCATGATCGCCAGTAGTCCCGGGGTGATGCCCTCGACCGGCTGATCGCGCGCGAAATCTTCGTAGATGCGCAGCTGAGTACGGCGGACCTGGAAACCCAGCAGCTCGAGGAGCACTCCGAAATCGAGGGAAGGGGTAGTGTCCGCGGCGGCCGGTTGTGACATGTCGAGACTGACTGCAGTCTGACCAGGAACCGGCCCGTGTTGCAAGATGTCTCAGGTATCGGCCTTGCCGTCACGCTCTCGGTACCGCTCGAGCTTCCGATACAGCGTTACCCTATCGAGCCCCAGGATGCGTGCGGCTAACGTCTTGTTGCCCTGCACGCTCTCCAGCACACGCAGGATGTAGCGGCGCTCGACGTCCTCGAGTGGCACGAGCTCGGCCGGGTTGTCGCTGGCGACGACCACGAAGGACGAGCGATAGGCGCGGATGCGCTCCGGCAGGTCGTCCACGGTGATCTGCTCGTATTGCGTCAGCGCCACCGCGCGCTCGATGCAGTTTCGCAGCTCGCGCACGTTGCCGGGCCACACGTAGGCGAGCAAGCGCTCTGCCGCTCCTGGCGACAGTCCGGTCACCGGCTTGTGCGAGCGCTCGGCGAACTCGCGCACGAAGTGCTGCCCGAGCAGCAGCACGTCCGAGCCGCGCGCGCGCAGCGGCGGCAGCGCCAGCTCGATGACGTTGATGCGGTAGAACAGGTCCTCGCGGAAGCGCCCCTCGCTCGCCGCGCTCGCCAGATCGCGGTGCGTGGCCGCGATCAGCCGGGTATCGAAGGTCAGCTCGTGGTTGCTGCCGAGCGGCCGCACCGTGCGCTGCTCGAGCGCGCGCAGCAGCTTGGGCTGCAAGCCGATCGGCATGTCGCCGATCTCGTCGAGGAAGAGCGTGCCGCCATCGGCCTGCTTGAACAGGCCGGTGCGCGAGTTCTTGGCGTCGGTGAAGGCGCCCTTGTCGTGGCCGAACAGCTCGGCTTCGAGCAGCGCCTCGGGCATGGCCGCGCAGTTCACGGCGATGAACGGGCCGTTCTTGCGCCGGGAGCTGCGATGCAGCGCGCGGGCTGCGATCTCCTTGCCCGTGCCGCTCTCGCCGCTGATCAGCACGCTGCTGTCGGTGTCGGCGACCTTGGCGAGCAGGCCGCGCAGCTCGAGCATGGCGTGCGACTCGCCGAGCAAGCCGCTGTCTTCCGCCGGCATCTGCGCGAGCGAGCGCAAGCGTTTGACCTCGTCGCGCAGCGAGCGCGTCTGGGCGGCGCGCGCGATCGCCAGCGACAGCGCCTCGATCTCGAAGGGCTTGGCGATGAAGTCGTAGGCGCCGGCGCGGATGGCCGCGATCGCCGCGTCCATGCTGCCGAACGCCGTGACCACGATCACCGGCATGTCGGGGCGGTTGGCGACCAGGCGCTCGCACAAGGCCACGCCGTTGATCCGCGGCAACTTGAGGTCGGACACCACCACGTCGAAGTCGCGTTGCGACACGAGCTCGAGCGCTTCGTCCGCGCTCGAGCGGCTCTCGACCTCGTAGCCGCGGCGCGCGAGGGCGCCTTCGACCCAGGTGCACAAACTCTTGTCGTCGTCGACGAACATCACACGGGGTTGGGTCATGTCGTGACTCGTTCGCAGCTGGCTTTGGTCATACATCAAGATAGCGCGTCTTCTGCGGTTGCGAGGGGCAACAGGATCGACAGCTGCGCACCGCCTGTTTCAGCTGCCGTAACCTCAATCGATCCGCCATTTTCCTTCACCAAGCCGATGGCCACCGCCAGCCCGAGACCGGTGCCTTCCCCCACCCCCTTGGTGGTGAAGAACGGTTCGAACACCCGCGCGCGATCCTCGGCCGGAATGCCCGGGCCATCGTCGGTCACGCGGATGCAGGCCAAGCTGCCGTCGCCCTCCTGCACCTCCACGCTCACGTGTCCGCGCGTGGGCACCGCCTGGATGGCGTTCATGATGAGGTTGGCGAGCGCCTGTTGGATTTGCACCACGTCGAGCTGCGCCAGGAGGCCCGGCTTGCGCACCTCGAGGGAGAGTTCCACGTCTTTCTTTTGCGCGACGGTGCCCAGCATGTGGACGGTTTGGGTGGCGATCTCGGCCACGTCGGCGCGGCTGCGTTGGGCCGGCCGGCGCCGAGAGAAGTCGAGCAGCTGACGCACGATGTTGGTCATGCGCGAGGTCTGCTCGAGCGCGATGCGCGCCGACTCGGCCGCCTCGCTGCCGGTGACTTCGCCCGTGACGATCATCTTGGCATGTCCGGCGATCACGTTCAGCGGTGTGCCCAGCTCGTGCGCGACACCGGCTGCCAGCTGCCCGACGGTGACCAGGCGATCGGCATGGCGCAGCTGTTCGATCGCGGCGATGCGGCGTTTGGTCTCGCGCTCAATGCTGATGCGGGCTTCGGTCAGATCGTCGCACATGCCGTTCATGGTCTCGGCCAGGTCGCGCAGCTCGTCTTTGCGCTGAAAACGCAGGCGTAGCGAGTAGTCGCCCTGGCCCACGCGGCGCGCCATGTCGACCAGCTGCTGCAGCGGGTTGCCGACGTAGATCAGGCCGACCACCAGCACGAGCACGATGAAGGCCACGGCGGTGAGGCCAGTGCGGACGACGGCGCGCACGGCGATCGTGCGGCCGTGCGCGTGCAGGGGCTCGAGGTCCTCCGAGATCTCGAGCGCGAGCCCGGGTCGGTCGGCGAGCGGGACGTAGGTGAACAACCGGCGCTCGTCGTCCTTGAAGTGCGCCGCTCCGTCGCGCGCCAGTTGGCTCTTGATGGCCTCGGTGGGCGGAAACGGCGCCGCGGCAGTCTGACTGCCGTCCAGCGCGACCAGGCGCACCTCCACCCGATCGTCGCCGACGGCTGCATCCAGCTCGGGCGCGCGACCCGCACGTGCCGCCGCGATCGCCCGGGATACCGCGTTTCCGAGCAGTTGCCCGTCCGCGCGCATGTCGGACTCGAAGATCGCATACGCGCGTTGCACGTCGAGGTAGCCCTCGAGCGACAACACACCCAGGAGAACGAACGCGACACCGACGATTAGATTGCGAGCAAGCCTCATCCGAACACCCGCGGAACGGCGCCAGGCTACTTGACGCTGCGCGTGTCAGATAGTGGGCTCGACCAGGCTGCGCACGACCAACCGTAAATCGTCCATCTCGAAGGGCTTGTTCAGCACCATCACCGCGCCGAGCCGATAGGCCTCGAGGTGTGTGTCGGCGTCACCGAACGCGGTGATCAGGATGACCGGGGTCTCGGTGTCCTGGCGGCGCAGCGCGGCGATCACGTCGAGGCCGTTCGCGCCCGGCATGCGGATGTCCGAGATGATCAGGTCCACCGGCTCGCGGCCTTCGGGCGGTGCCAGCAAGTGCGTGATGAGCAGCTTGATCAGCTGCGAGCCGTCACGAGCTTCCAGGATATCGCACTTCTCCTTGAGCAGCGTGCGGGCGATCAGGCCGCGCATTTCGGTCTCGTCTTCGGCCACGAGGACCCTCGGGCGGCGTGGTGGCTGCTGCATGAGTTCGAGGGGTTGCATGGAGGTCCGTTGAGGTTGGGTTACCCCCCGGCCACCCCCAAGTGCAGCGTACGTGCCAGTGCTCGTGGCGTTTGAGTCAGTGTTACGAGGGTGCGGCAGCATTGCAGCGTGCGACGGCATTGCGATTTGCAACGTCCAGCTTATAAGCAAAGGCATGCGGATATTGCGCTTCGAGCAGGGTGGAGTTGCGCGCTACGGTCGGCTCGCAAACGACGGCGAAGTAGAGGTCTGGAGCGACGCGCCGTGGTTCGGTGGCGGTCCGCAGAGCGAGCACGTGCCGCTCGGAACAGTGCGTCTAGTCGCGCCCGTGACGCCGAGCAAGATCGTGTGCGTCGGGCGTAACTACGCGGCGCACGCGAAGGAGCTGGGCAATGCAGTGCCGGACGAGCCGCTGCTGTTCTTGAAGCCACCCAGCGCCCTGCTGGGGCCGCTCGAGCCGATCTTGCTGCCGTCGGCCAGCCAGCGCGTCGAGCACGAGGCCGAGATCGGAGTGGTGATGGGCCAACGGCTGCGCAGGGCGACTCCCGAAGAGGCGCTCGCAGCCGTCGGCGGCATCACGTGCGTCAACGACGTGACCGCACGAGATATTCAGCGCAAGGAAGTACAATTCACGCGAGCCAAGGGCTTCGACACGTTTTGTCCGGTCGGGCCCTGGATCGAGACCGAGCTGGATCTGAGCACCCTCTGGGTCCGCGGGCGGGTCGATGGGCAGGAGCGACAGTACGGGCAGGTGGGGCAGATGATCTTCGGGATTGGGGCGCTGCTGAGCTTCATCTCGCGGGTGATGACGCTCGAGCCGGGTGATCTGGTTTCGACGGGCACCCCGGAGGGCGTGGGGCCGCTCGTCGCAGGCAACACGGTGGAGATCGAGGTTTCGGGCGTGGGGACGCTACAGAATCCCGTGCTCTAGACTTGTCGTAGGAGAACTAGGAACTAGGAACATGAACTAGCAATCGCTTTTCCTTCGTGTTCGCGTTGCTGTTCCTAGTTGCTAGGTCTCTTCACCCTCTGCCCACGCTCAGCAGCTGCGCCGCCAGACTCGCCAGCATGGCCCCCTGATCTGGAGGATTCGCCGGCGATCCCTCGAACGCCAGCACCCCCGCGATCCGGCTGTTGTCGTTGACCACCCCGCTCAGTACCACCAGCTCGTAGTTTTTTCCGGCAGCGTGAGCGATCGAGCTGGGCTGGGTGACCGTCCCGAGCACGGTCTCGCTGTCCGGGTTCGAGAGGATGTCGGAGCGCTCGGTTTCTTGCTCCACGTACTCGCGCACTTGCTCTGCCAGCGCCTCGGGCGGGCGATCAGTCCCGTGCGACACCGACCAGCGGACACCGTCGGGCTGCACGAGGTACAGGTGCCCTCCGCGCGCCGGGCGTTGCTCGCAGATCACGCGCAGCGCGTGCCGGCTGAAGTCTTCGCCGCTGGTCTGCGCCAGCGTGGCCGCGATCGGGTTCATGCTCTCGACCACGGTGTTGGGTGCGTACTCGCTTAGCTGCGGGGCCGGGCGCAAGCCGCGCGCGCGCGCTTCGTTCATCAGGCGTTCGTAGCGCGCGCTGAGTGGGCAACGGACGCCGTAGCGGTACTCGCGCGCGGTGAGACGCGAGTATTGTTCGAATGCTCGATCGTCGCCCGCCCAGACCGCGAGCTGAGCGCGTGCCTCGTAGGACAGTCCGAGGCGCAGGCCGGTTGCGCCGAGCGCGAGTTGTTTCTCGATCAACGCGTCCAGGCGCGCGATCGCTGGAGCGTACTCGCCGAGCTTGGCTTCGGCCAGCGCCAGTGCGCGCACCAGATCGGCGGCGTGCGAGCCGATCTGCAGTCGCTCGCAGACCGCGAGCGCCGCGCGCGCTCGTTCGCGCGCTTCGCCGAACTGTGAGAGGCCGAACAGCGCTTCGGCCAACCCGGCTTGCGAGCTCACCCAGACCGGCAGCATGGCCGAGCGCAGCTGATCGTCGAGCGCGGTGAGCTCGAGTGTCTGTTCGAAGCCCGCGCGGGCCGCGGCGAAGTCTCCGCGTAGCAGATGAAAGCGCGCCTGGGCATCGCGCAGGTACGGCAACCAGCCCGGGCTGTGCGGCACCAGCGCTTCGAAGCGTTCGATCACCTGCTTGAGCCCGATCAGGTCGCGCGCTCCCGCATGCGCCGAGAGTTCCACGGTCAACGCGTAGTGGAACATCTCGGGCGTGCGCGAGTGCAGCGCGTACACCTCGGCCTGGCGCCGCAGGCGATCGGCGCCGTTCCAGTCGCCCTGCTCGAGTCGCACGATCTTGCGGAGGTAGAGCGCGCCCAGGCGCTGGAGCGGGTCTTCCTCCATCTGGTCCGCCCAGCTGCTCGCGCTCGCCAGGCCGAACGAGGCCTCCAGCACTCCCACGCCGTACGCCAGCGCGTTGCGCAGCGCCTCGATGTGGCGCACCTCGTCGTCGTTTACGCGCGACAACTTGTCGAGCACCGACAGCCAGCGGTCGCGCGCTTGCTCGTAGCGCGCATCCCGCGCGCATTCGACCGTGGCGATGGCGTTTTGCCAGATCGCCTCGAGGATCGGCGACAGCGCAGCAAATGGCTCGAGCAGCGGAGGCAAGCTCGCGAGCAGCTCGCAGTTGAGCGTGCGTGAGCCGACCGCGATCGAGAAGATCACGTACTCGGCCAGTCGGGGCAGGGCCTCGTCCACGCGGTACACGCGCTCGGCCTCGGGCGCCGCTGCGTGGCGCTCACCCGCGCGCGTGAGCGCATGCATCAGCCGCGCGCCGGGATCGGCGATCTCGGTCGCGCGCTGGTACTCATCGAGCCCGCTGTCGGCGATCAGCTGCGCGATCCACGGCTGGCTCGCGGTCCAAAACAGCTCGGCGCTGCCGCTCGCGCTCAGCGCCGTGGCCCAGCGCCGCAGCTCGGCGACCTGTTGTGCGGGCCGGCCGAGTCGCAGCGCGGTCTCGATCGCGCGCGCGTAGCTCGGCCCGAGCCCCGCCGCGGTCACCTCGACCACGGTTTTGTAGTCGAAGCCGCGCGTATAGCCCTCGTGCCGCGTGATCAACGCGTCCAGGCCGGCTTCCTCGAGCCCGCCTTCGAACAGGTGGTACACGTGGGCGTAGGGCCGATCGGCCTGGAACAGCCGAGCCAGGGCGCGGTGCCGCTCTTCACGCTCCGCCGCCGTCAGCCGCGCCTTGATCGTGCTGGCCCAGACGCGGCTGGCCAATCGGTACTCGTGCCCGTCGCTGGACAGAGCCTGGCGCGCGACCAGCTCCGAGACCGCTGCGTCGACCGCGGCCGAGTCGCCGTTCGGCAAGAGCGCACGGTAGTCCGGCAGGCGCAGCACGTCGTGGTACGAGAGAGCCTGGGTCTCGAGCAACAGCCGCGCGTGCGCGGGCAGGGCGTCGATACGCGCGCTGATCGCGGCTTCGGCGCTGCTCGGCAGATCGGTCGAGGACAGCCGGCTGGGCAGGGTCCAGGTGCCCGAGCCGTAGTGGATGATCTGACGGTCCACCAGGTGTTGCGCGAGATCCAGACTCTGGCGCGGGTTACCGTGGGCGATGGCGAAGATCTCACCGGCGATCATGCCGACGTTCGCCACGTCTCCGAAGACTGATTCGAGCAGAGCTTGCGTCTGCTCGTGGCTGAGCGCGCGCAGGTCGATGCGCACGCAGCGCGAGGCGAGCACCTGCAGCGCGTAGCTGTCGGCGATATCGCTGGCCGCCGTCAACGCGAGCAGCAACTTGTTGCGCCGCGCGCGATCGGCCAGCGCAACCAATACGGCCGCCGAGGGCTCGTCGATACGCCCCAGATCGTCGACCGCGACCACCAGCAGCCGCGAGCGGCTGGCGCTCAGCAACAGGCGGGTGATGAACTGCTGCAGGCGTTGCGAGTCGTCCGGCGTCTGGGCCAGGCGTTCGAGCTCGGCTCGCGTACGCTTCGCCGCGTCTGCTCCGTACTCCGGCAAGCACTCGGCCAGTGCACTCGTGGGTAAGGCATCGAGCAGGTGCCAGGCCAGGTCGAGAGCGACCGCGAAGCTCTGACGCTTGCTGCTGGCAGCTGCACGCAACACGGTCGCACCCAGCGTCTTGGCTTCGAGCGCATAGGCATCGAGCATGCGCGAGCGACCCATGCCGGGTTCTCCGCGCACGATCAACGCCGCGCCGTGGCCGGCCTGAGCGCGGGCCAGGCGTTGCCGGACCACCGCCAGCGTGTCGTCGCGGCCGACCAGCAGCGGCGTGGCCAGGTACGCCTGCGAGACCGCGGCCGACTCGTCGCCGGGCAGCTCCGCGATCGCCGCCAAGCGCTGCATGACCTCGAACGCGCCGTGCGGCCGCAAGCTCGGCTCCAGGCTGAGCAGCGACAGCACCAGCTCGTCGAGCGCGCGCGGCACGTCGCTGGCCAGCGCCGACGGTGGGGCCGGCGGCCGGGTCCAGGCGTGCGTCACCTCGGCGAAGCTGCGCGCCGGATATGCCAGCTTGCCGGTCAGCGCGTAGTACAGCGTCGCGCCCAGCGAGAACAGATCGGCGCGCGCATCGAGCGCGCTGCGGTGCAGCGTCTCGGGCGAGACGAACGGCGGCGTGCCGACGATCTGACCGCCGCCCATGCCCATCGGCATCATCGCGCCGAAGTCGATCAACTTGGCGCGGCCATCGCGCGTGCGGCGCACGTTGCGCGGGCTGATGTCGTGGTGCAACAGGCGCCGCGAGTGCAGCAGCGCCAGCGACGAGCACACGTCGAAGAACAGCCCACATGTCTCGCGCCAGGGCAGTGGCGACTGTTCGCGCAGATCGCCGCCGTCCAGGAGCTCCATCGTATAGTACGGGCCGCTCGTATCCACGCCGTAGTCGTAGACCGCGATCACGCGCGGGTGGGTCAGCTGCGCGAGCGTGTGGAACTCGCGCTCGAACAGCGCCGCGACACCGTCCAGCTTGTCATCCGCCGCCGTCAGCTGCTTGAGCGCCAGCTCGCGGCTGCTGGTCGTATCGGTCACCCGATAGACGCGTGCCATGCCGCCGCGTCCGAGCAGCTGGTGGACCAGGTAGCGGCCGTCTATGCGGCGTTCGTCAGGCGCGGCGGGTTCCAAGTTCGCGTTGTGCTCCAGCTGCGCGGGCTGTTGCGTTTTGTCTCATGATACGCGAAGCGATATGTGGGGCAGTGACGGCATCGAATGTGCGCCTGCGCGGCTGGTGTCGTACCGGGTCGCAGCCGGCCCTTGCACGGCAGCCCCGAGCGGGCGAGGCTGCGCGCCGTGTCCGAAGCGACCAGCCTGATACACGCCGGCAGCGGCCGTTGGAATGAGCGCTGGCTGGTGGAGCTCCGCGATGGCTCGCGGGTCGAGTGCGTGTTGTATCGCGGAGATACGCTGTGCGTGTCGAGCCAGGTCGGCTGCGCGGTACGCTGCGCCTTCTGCGCCTCGGGCCGCGAGGGCCTGGGGCGCGGCCTGTCGCCGGACGAGCTGATCGGCCAGCTCGAGGCCGTGCGCGCGCTCGGCCACGCACCCGCGCGCGTGACCGTGTCGGGCGTCGGCGAGCCGCTGCACAACCACGCGGCCGTCTGCGAGTTCTTGAGCTACTGCCGCTCGCAGCGGCTGGCGCTCAGCCTGACCAGCTCGGGCGGACCGCTGCCGCGGTTGCGCGAGTGGCTGCATGCGCCGCACAACGGCCTGACGCTGTCGATCCACGCCGGCAGCGAGGCCTGCCGCTCACGGCTGCTGCCGCACGCGCCGCCCTTGGCTGCACTGTTCGAGGTCTTGCGAGAGGAGCTGCCGCGCATGACCCAGCGCAGGCGGCGCAAGACCGCGCTGGCGTACCTGCTGATGGCCGGCGAGAACGACGCGCCCGAGGAGCTGGACGAGTTCTGTGCGCGCGCCGTGCCGCTCGGTCTGCGCGTGCACCTCTACGACTACAACCAGCTGCCGGAAGGCGGTTTTCGCGGCGCCAGTCGCGAACGCTACGAGGCCGTGTACGCGCAGTTGTCCGCGGCCGGTCTGCGCGTGTCGATGAGCTCGCAGGCCAGGCTCGAATCCAATGGAGGATGCGGCACGCTCGTGGCGCTCAGGTCAACGCCTCTCGCAGCCGCTGACCGCGGCGACGTTGCTCGGCATCCAGCGCGCGAACCTGCAGCGGGCGCAGGCCCAGCACGCTGATGCTCTGCGTAAGCTCCGAGACGCGCTCGAGTGGCTGTGGCGTGGCGCGCAACGCCTGCAGGCCGGAGACCACGCGCACGAAGTGCAGCTCGAGCTGGCTCGGGTGATCGGAGACGCTGGCGTCGTGGTGCGAGGCGCAGAGCGCGGTGAGGTAGCCGGGCAGGGCCCAGCGCTCGTGCGCTTGTGAGCCGAGCTCGAGGTGGGTGGTCTCGAGGATCGCTTGCAGCACCACCGGCTCGAGCTCGCGCGGCGCTCGCTTGTCGAGCACGAGGGTGGCCAGCGCCCCCAGCGCGAGCGACTTGCCGACGTCGTGCAGCATGCCGCCGAGGTACGCCATGTCCGAGCGGCCGGTGCCGCGCTCCATCGCCAGGTACGCGGCGCCGCCGGCCGCACCCGCCGCAGCCAGGTGCAGCTCGGTGTACTCGCGCGTGAAGAGCGCGTGCGCCGACTTGGAGCGCGCGCTGAACAGGGTCTTGGCGGCGACGGCGCCGGCGACGCGACCGCTCTCGGCGATGCCCATGCGCACGATGGCTTCGCGCACCGTCGTGATCTCGCCGGAGATCGGGCCGAGGGCCGCGGAGTTCGCCACGCGCAGGGTGGCCGCGGTGAGCGCCGGGTCCTGAGAGATCGCGCTCGCGAGCTCGGTGATCTCCACGTCGCTCTTGGCGACCAGGTTGAGGATGCGCAGCGAGGCGGTGGGCAGCGATTGCGGGCCGCCGTCGTCCTGGGCAGCGGCTTCCATCACCGCCGCTGCCAGCTGCGCGACTTGCTCGGACTGGGCTGCTGTGAGCTGCGGTGGGAGCTGGAAGTCCATGCCCAGCGCCTGGGCGTAGGGGCCGAAGTCGGGCGCGTAGTCGAGCCAGGCGTCTTGCGCCGCCGCCGCCGCTGCCGCAGGTGCTGGGGTTTCGCGGGGTTGGACGGCCTTGCTGGCCGCGGGGCTCGGGCGAACGCCGCTCTTGTTGCTGGAGGAGAAGAGGCGGCGGAACCAGGTGGTCAGGGAGCTAGCAGGTTGGTTCATTCAGGGCCTGAACCGGTTTCGGACGAACCGGGCGGGAGGGTGAGGCTCGGCTGCGAGCTACACTCCCGGCCCCGTGGACCTGGCACCCCTGCGACAGCGCAACTTCCGGCTCCTGTATGTCGGCCAATTCGTCAGTCAGTTCGGCTCGATGCTGAGCTACGTGGCCCTGCCGTACGCCATCTACCAGTCGACCAAGTCCACCTTGCTCACGGGCCTGTTGGGCGTGATCCAGCTGCTGCCCTCGGTGTTCGGTGGCCTGTTCGGCGGCGCGCTGGCGGATGCGGTCGACCGGCGGCGGCTGATCGTGGCCTGCGAAGTCGGGATGGCCGCGGTGATGGTCGCCGTGGGGATCGGGCTCAGCGTGTACGCTCCGGGCTATCCCGACGCCCCGTGGCTCTTGCTCGCGGCGGCGCTTCTGGCCGTGCTCAACGGCATCCATCGGCCTGCGCTCGAGGCGCTGACGCCGCTCTTGATCAGCAAGCGCCTGCAGCCGTCCGCGGCAGTGCTGAACTCGTTTCGCTTCAACGCCTGCATGATCGGTGGGCCTGCGGTCGCGGGCATGCTGATCGGCGTGGGTGGGGCGGACGTCGCGTTCTACCTGGACGCGGTGTCGTTCGCGGTGGCCGTCGGCTGCGTGCTCGCGCTGCGAGAGGTTCCCCAGCCGGATCACAAGAGCGAGCTCACGCTGCTCTCGGTGCGCGAAGGCTTCGCCTACGCGGTGAGCCGGCAGGACCTGGTGGGCACGTACCTGGTCGACATCGTGGCCATGACGTTCTCGATGCCCAACCTGCTGTTCCCCGCGGTCGCGGACGCGTTCGGCAGTCCGCTCTACCTCGGTTGGTTGCACTCCGGCATCGCGATCGGCGCGCTGCTCGCGACCTTGAGCTCGCAGCGATTGCTCGCGACCCGGCGGCACGGGCAAATGATCCTGATCGCGGCGGGCGCGTGGTCGGTGTGCATGGTCGGCTTCGGCATGTCGACCAGCTTTCCGGTGGCGATGGTGTTCCTCGTGCTCGCGGGCTACGCGGACATGGTGAGCGGCGTCTTCCGCTTGACCATCTGGAACCAGACCATTCCCAGCGAGCTGCGCGGCCGGCTCGCGGGCATCGAGATGATTTCGTATTTGAGTGGCCCGATGTTGGGCAATACGCAGCTCGGTTTCCTGGCGGGGACGCTGGGTATCCAGCGGGCGATTACGCTCTCCAGCTTGGTGGGCTTGGGGGGCGTCTTGGCGCTGGCGCGGCTCTTACCCAAGTTCCGCGAGTACCTCGCGCCCGAGCACGCGCCCATCAGTCATCCACCGCCCGCGCCAGACGTCGCAGCGGAACGCGCCGAGTGAGGTTCGCTGTCCGAACACGGGCTTGACGTGGCGTCTTAGGTCGGCGATGACGGCGATCCATTTCGATCCTCGCGAGGCGCCATGACTGAAGAGACGATCGAGGTCCGTACGCCGGACGGCATTGCGGATGGGTTCTTGAACCGGCCTGCCGCGGGAAGTCCCGCACCGGGCGTGATCATGCTGACCGACATCGGTGGGATCCGTGAGGTCACCAAGCAGCTCGCGCAGCGCGTGGCCGATCAGGGCTTCGTAGTGCTGTCGCCGAACGTGTTCTACCGCACCGGCCGTTCTCCGCTCTGGAGCTTCCGTCCGAACTTCGGCGATGAGCGCACCGCCAAGCGCTTTGCGGAGCTCGCGGGCCCGCTGCAGCAGCCGGCGGTCGAGCGCGACGCGCAGGCGTACGCGGATTTCCTGGCGGCGCAACCGGGCGTTCGGCAAGGGCCGCTCGCGGTCGTGGGCTATTGCTTCACCGGCGGGGTCGCGCTGCGCATGGCTGCGGCTCAGCCCGAGCGCTTCGCGGCGGTCGCGTCGTTCCACGGCGGCGGCCTGTGCACCGACGCGCCGACCAGCCCGCACCTGGTATTGCCGCGCGTGCGCGCTCGGCTGTACTTCGGGCATGCCTCGCAGGATCGCAGCATGTCGCAGGAGAGCATCGACAAGCTGGGCACCGCGCTCGCCGCTTGGGGCGGCAAGCACGAGAGCGAGCTCTATGAAGGCGCGTTCCACGGCTGGACCATGGCGGACTCGCCGGTTTGGAACGAACCGCAGGCCGAGCGCGCGTTCGGCAAGTTGATCGAGTTGTTGAAGCAGACACTGGCTTGAAGCGAGGAGTGAGCATGACCGGATTGTTCGATCTCAAGGGGCGCACCGCGCTGATCACGGGTTCTTCACGCGGCATCGGCCGCGCGATCGCCGAGCGCATGGCGGAGGCCGGCGCGCGCGTGGTGGTCTCGAGTCGCAAGCTCGACGCGTGTGAAGAGGTCGTGTCCGCGATCAAGAAGGCCGGCGGCGAGGCGAGCGCCGTGGCCTGCAACATATCCAACAAGCCCGAGCTACAGCAGCTCGTCGAGCGTACGCGCCAGCTGTACGGCAAGATCGACATCCTGGTCTGCAACGCCGCGGTCAATCCGCACTACGGCACCACGCAAGAGATTCCGGACAGCGCGTTCCAGAAGGTGCTCGACTGCAACATCCGCAGCAACCACTGGTTGTGTCAGCTGGCGATCCCGGAGATGGCCGAGCGCGGCGACGGCGTGGTGTTGATCGTGTCGTCGATCGGCGGCTTGAAGGGTAGCTCATCGCTCGGCACGTACGGCCTGAGCAAGGCGGCGGACATGGCGCTGGCGCGTAACCTGGCCGTGGAGTGGGGGCCGCGCAATGTGCGTGTGAACTGCATTGCGCCCGGGCTGGTGAAGACGGATTTTGCCAAGGCTCTGTGGGAGAACCCCTCGACCTACCAAGCCGCCGTGGAGCGCTATCCGCTGCGCCGCATTGGCGAGCCGGACGAGATCGCAGGTGCCGCAGTCTTTCTCGCCTCTCGCGCCGGCAGTTTTATCACCGGCCAGTCGCTCGTGATCGACGGCGGCGCTACCATCACCTAACGCACCGCTCGGCGTCTTCCGGCGTCGCGCGGGGCGTCGCGCGCACTCACGCCTGCACACCCGGCAGCGCCTGGGTCGCGCGCACCATCCTCGGCGCAGTTGGCGCGGCTCCAAGCACGCTTACGGCTCTGCCTCGGGGATGTTTTCCTACGAGACCTCGGCGCGCGTTCGCGCCGGGTCAGGCTAAAGATACCCCGGCGTTTCTCAAACCGGCGCGAACGCGTGCCTGTCGCAGCGTGAAAATCGGGGTTGAAGCGCGCGCGATTTTCACGCTGCTCATGGTCTCTACGGAAAACATCCCCGAGGCAGAGCCTCACCTTAAGGCGTCGTCGAAGCTCTTTATAGCCATGTACAACGTGCTCGGGCAGGTCCGCGGAAACTACCCCGCGGACCTACCACTGCGCGCGTTGTCGCGTCGCTACGCTCGCGTCACTCGCGGTAGCGCAGCAGTTACTTTCGCAGACACGAAGCACCTTCGACGTCTGGCGCGTGGGCGCGAAGCCGCGTCGCTTCGCGCGCGTCATTCGCGGTTGGTCAGGCCAGGCGCCGCCCGCTCGTCACGACGGGCTACGGCGAGGACTTATACTGCTCTCGCGTCGATCGTCACTCGCGGTAGCGCAGCGATTGCGTTCGAAGCTACGAAGTACCTGCGACTTGGGAAGCGTGTCCGCGCGCGAAGTCGCGCGGCTGAACCCCGATTTGCCCGCTGCGACAGGCACGCGTTCGCGCCGGTTTGAGAAACGCCAGGGTGTCTTTAGCCTGACCCGGCGCGAACGCGCGCCGGGGTCTCGTAGGAAACATCCCCGAGGCCGAGCCGTAAGCGTGCCTCAAGCGTCACCGACCCGACGAGGACAGTGCGCGCGACCCAGGCGCTGCCGGGTGCACGGACGTGAGTGCGCGCGATGCCCCAGTGCGACGTTGGAAGGCGACCTAAAGGAAGAACGACGGGCCGAAGAGAAGAGAGGGGATGCCCAGCCGTAGGACCAGCGCGATGTCTTTGCTGAGCTGGAAGCGCGCGCCGAACCAGAACACCAGGTGCACATCGACATCGTCGACGTCGTCATCGCAGATGTTGGTGCCCTGGATGCGCACGCAGTCGTTCGGCACGCGCCCGTCCCAGTCGAGCCACGAGTACTGAATCCCCAGCCCGAGCTCCGGGAAGAGTGAGATCGCCGGCGTGATGAAGAAGTTCCACTGCACCACCACCGGGAACCACAGGTCGCTCGAGTCACAGGTGTCGTAGGGACCGCAGTCGAAGTGCGCCCAGTCGAAACCGAAGCCCAGGGCCAGGCTGTTGTTGATCGTGGTCACCGGACCCTGCTGGATGAGCGGGATCGACGCGCGCAGGCCCACGCCGATGCCTGCGTCGTTCCAGTACGGCTCGTTGGACCACTGGATCACCAAATGCGGTTCGAGCTCGACGCCGTAGCGCGGATGAGAACCTGGGCTGCGGATTTGGGCTGCTGCGGAGGTACTCCAGAGCCCCAGCACCAAGAGTGATAAGCACAAGGTCGTGGATCGCATACGCAGGTCCGATTAATCCCAGTGTCGCGAGCCGGCGCCTAGGATGAAAAAAAATGCGAGGCTCCGCCCGTGTCGGACAGTTCCACGCAGGAAGCCACCCCAAGGCGCTTGGCGCGCGCCGTGCAACGCTTTGGCGCGCCTCGCAGCGCGGAGCTGACTGCGGCGTGCCTGCTGGGTGTGCTCTGGCTCGGGCTGCCGTGGATGGTGGCGCAGTTCGTCCAGGTGGAACGAGCCCTCTGGTCGCAGCTGCTCGGGGCTTTGGCCGCACCGGTACCGTCCGCCGGCGGGCTTTCGGGGCTGGCTGAGCCGGCGCGCGTCGCGGCGCTGGGGGTGCTCGGGCT
>DATEOF010000064.1:0-44538 GCA_035274465.1 Polyangiales bacterium | reverse complement strand
CGCCACCTCTACCCGCGACGAGCGTCCCGGCGTCGCTCTCCGGCACCATGCCCGGCCAGTCGCGCAGCTCGTCCTCCGGGACCGCGGAGTCGACGCATTCACCGGTCTCGCTGTCGCAGGTATCCTCGCTGCCGCAAGTCTTCGCCAGGCAGATCTCATCGAGATCGAAGCGAAGCATCATGTTGTGTTTGGACACGAAGCTGACGCGCGCGCGCTGCGTCACCACCGGAAACCTGCCTCGATAGGCCTGCGCGACGACGGTGATCGGCCCGAGCTTGCCGCCGCCGTGCACGACCGCGACCGTGCGTGGCAAGGGCTGCTTGGTGAGATCACCAGCGATAGCGACCTTGTCGCCGTCGTCCATGCCTTGCACGGTCACGCGTACGGAGTCGATGCCGGACACGTCGCTGTCCACGACCACCATCAGCTGCGTGGCCGGCGTCGGGTCGGAGCTGCAGCTTACGGCTGCGAGAGAGAGCCCCGCGCAATACAGCGCGCGCCAGAGCTGCTTCATGGGACCACACCCGAGATCACGCCCGGCTTGAAGTCGCCGGGCACCGGCGAGGCTTCTTGCGTTCCGCCCGAGCTCAACACCACACCGAGCGTCACCATGCCCGCCGCGAGCACGCCGACTCCACCCCAGAACCACGGGCTCGCGAACAGCGACGAGGATTGCTCCTGGGGTGCGCTGGGCTGGCCGAAGACGATGTTGGCCGACGCGCTGGTCGACGCGGAGACCTGTTGCGTTGCCGTCGTCTGAGGCAGTAGCTCCGTGGCCGGCTCGCGCTCCCCTTCGGCCACCAGGCTGGCTTCGAGGCGTGCGCCCGGTGCCACGGTGAGATCGGTCGAGGAGATCACGTCGTCGTCGCGCACCAGACCGAGCGCGTGGTGGCCGGGATCCACGGGCACCGGAACGCCGGGCGTGGCAGCGGGCCAGGGTTGGCCGTCGAGCTGCACCCCGCAACTGGCGCACGAACCTCGCACGTGCACGGTCACCCAGCCGACATTGGCCTCGGCCTCGTGCTGGAGCGACTGCGCGGCCTCGCGCACCGTGGCCTCGAGCCCGGGCTGGGCGAGCAACTCCCGCAAGCTGTTCAGCGCGCGCACGTTCTCGCCCAGCCGCGCCCGGGCCAGCGCCAGGTTGTAGGCGGCCACGGGCGAGTAGCGCAGCTCGAGCAAGCGCGCGAAACAGTCGGCCGCCTGGGTCCAGCGCTCCGCGTCGACGTGACGCAGGCCCTCCTCGAACAACGCGCGGGCGGTCGCCACGCTCGCATCTCCGCCCTGGGCACGGACGCCGCCGGGCCCCGCCGCCATCAGCAGCAGGCACAGCCAACTGGCGAGCCGGAAAGCGCGCACTCGCGCACCGCGCGATCTAGCTTGCAGCGTTGCGGACGAACTCATAAGACGGCAGCAAGGCGACGCTCCCCGACAATCGAGCGCAGCATACCTAGCCAGCATAGCGCAAAGCTCGGCGGTGCCGGCACGGGGGCGGGCTCGCATAGCTGCTTACACGCGGCGGGCAAGACTTCGATCTACGCGCCAGGTGTCAGTGCTGCCTACTCGCGCGCTTCGCTGTCGATCGCTTCGATCACGAACGTGGCAGTGCCCTTGGGTCGCGGCACGTCCACCTCGTCGCCGAGTTCACGACCCAACAACGCCTTGCCCATCGGAGACTCGCAGCTGATGCAGCCAGGAGCGTCGGTCTCGTCGGGGCCGACGATACGATAGACGACACGCTCTCCGGACTCGGTCTCGAGTGTCACCCAGGCGCCGAAGTAGACGCGCTCCGCGTCGGCGGGCTTGCCGTCCACGATCTTCAGGACCTCGAGGCGCTTGCCCAGGAAAGTGAGGCGCCGATCGATCTCGAACAGCTTGCGCTTGCCGTAGATGTACTCGGCGTTTTCGGATCGGTCGCCTTCGGCTGCAGCGATGGCCACGGCCTTGGTCAGCTTCGGCCGCTCGATCGTCCACAAGCGATGCGCTTCTTCCTCGAGCTTGCGGTAGCCCTCGCGCGTGATGTAGCTGGGGCGTTTGGACTCGTCCGGGCGACTGCGCGTGCGTGTCATCGGCTGGAACTTGAACGCATGAGCCGGGAGCTGTCAAACCCAGGATAGACACGCGCCTACTCCGTGCTAACTCATGCCGCATGGACGAAGTGGATGTCGTGATCATCGGCGCGGGTGCGGTCGGGCTCGCCTGTGCGGCCACGCTCGCCGCGCGCGGCGACGGCGTGCTCGTGATCGAACGTCACAATCGCGTCGGGCAGGAGACCTCGAGTCGCAACAGCGGCGTGATCCACGCCGGGCTCTACTACCCGACGGGTTCGCTCAAGGCGAAGCTGTGCGTGGAGGGCCGGGAGCTCTTGTACGCACGCGCCGCGCGCGACAACGTCGATCACAAGAAGTGCGGCAAGCTGGTGGTCGCAGCGGACGAAGCCGAACGCGGGCGCCTCGAACAGCTGGCCGCGGTCGCTGCACAGAACGACGCTGGCGCCGTGCGCCTGCTCACGGCGGCCGAAGCCCGCGCCCTCGAGCCGCGCCTGAATGTGACGATCGCGCTCTGGTCACCGGAGACCGGCATCGTCGACGCGCATGGCCTGATGGACAGTTATCGACTCGAGGCGAAGCGTCACGGTGCGGACTTGCTGATGGTCGCCGAGCTGGTGGCCATCGAGCCCGTGAATGCGGGCTATGACCTGGTGCTGGAAGTCGGCAGCCAGCGCGAGCGCGAAACCGTGCGCGCCAGGCGCGTGATCAATGCCGCGGGGCTCGGCGCTTCGCGAGTCGCAGCCCTGGCAGGGCTACCCGTCGACGAGTTGGGCTACCAGCAACGATTGTGCAAGGGCGACTACTTTAGCGTGCGCAGCTCGGCTACGCGCGGCCTGTCGCATCTGATCTATCCGCTGCCGGTGCACGCCGGCCTTGGTGTCCACCTGACGCTGGATCTGCAGGGCCAGGTCCGCGCAGGCCCGGACACGCAGTACATCGACACTGCCAACTACGATGTCGATCCCGACAAGCGGCACGCCTTCGGTGCCGCGATTCGACACTATTTCCCCCACGTGCAAGACGACGATCTCGAACCTGACTATGCGGGGCTGCGACCCAAGTTGCAGGGTCCAGGGCAGGCCTTCCGCGATTTCGTCATCGAAGAAAGCTCTGCCCACGGACTGCCGGGTTTCGTGCAGCTGCTAGGCATCGAGTCACCAGGGCTCACGGCCAGCGAGGCGATCGCCCGGCGCGTGTCATCACTCTTGCCGAGCTGACCGATCGAGCTAACGTCAGTCGTCAGTTGACGGCCAAACCTTGCACACGGTCACGCAGCTGATCCAGCAGCGCGGTCGCGCGCGAGAGGCCGACGTCCAGAACCAGCGCGACGAAGCGCTCTTCCTGATTGCCCCTCGCGGCCGGAACGGCGACGTGACGGCCGCGTCCGAGCTTCGGAGCTACGACGATCGGTGTCCCATTGGTGGGCGGGCGTACGCCTGCAGCCGCACCACGGCTCCTGATCTTGTAAACATAGTTGGTGGTAAGTGTCATGCCCTGCGCCTTGGCGCGATCGATGACCTCACTGGCGGCCATGCTGGCGGGCAAGCTCAACACGAAGGTGCGCTTGGACGAGATCGGGCGACCCCCGCGGCGCGCGCCGGTCGACGAGCCATTGCCTTGTTTTGCAGCACGCTTGGCGATCGAACGGATCACATGCACGTAACGATCGCTGATCTTCAGCCCCGCTGACTTGGCCTTGGCAACCACTTCCTTCGCGGGCAACGAGGTCGACAGGCCGCGCACGAACGCAGACTTCGAGACGGGCTTGGACGAGGCCTTCTTGAGTTTCTTTGCAGCCATAACCGTAAACTCCTCCAGCGCTTCCGGCGCATTCACAACGAACATGGTTGCACGCTGCCGTGCAGCCTCTTGTGCCATTCGCGAGCACCCCCGGGCCGATTCGAACGGCCGACCAACGGCTTAGGAAGCCGCTGCTCTGTCCATCTGAGCTACGGGGGCAAAGCCAGGGGAACAGTAAGCGCTGGCGCTATACCACGCCAAGCCGTGAAGTACACCAACACATGTCAGGCCCGATAGGCCCTATACCAAGCTTTGTGGCTGTGCTTGTGAGTCGACCCTGAACGCAAACCTGAACGCGTCACACGATCTGCGATCCGATCCGGTCACACTGCATCAGCGATCAATACTGCACCAAAGACGACACCGCGATGGGACGCAGACGATTGCGCCCTGGAAGAAACGTCAACTCGATCACGAAGCACGCACCGACCACCTCACCACCGAGCTTTCGCACCAGCTCACAGGTCGCTGAAGCCGTGCCTCCCGTGGCCAACAAATCATCCACCACCAACACGCGTTGGCCCGGGTGGATCGCATCTGAGTGCATCTCGATCGCGTCGCTGCCGTATTCCAACTGATATTCGACGCGCTGGCTCGCATAGGGCAATTTGCCGGGTTTGCGCGCGGGAACGAACGCCTTGCGCATGCGCGAAGCCAGCGCGGCACCGAAGATGAAACCTCGCGCCTCGATGCCGACGATCGCATCGAACGCTACGCCGTCGTAAGTTTCGGCCATCGTGTCCAAGCATAGGTTGAAGGCACGAGGATCGGACAAGATGGGCGTTATGTCCTTGAACAGGATCCCAGGCTTGGGGAAGTCCGGAACGTCCCGGATACAGCGTTCGAGTACCTCACGTACGGCATCACTCATGGCTGGCTCCTCGCAAAGTGCAACGCTTATAGAACACCGAGGCGGGCAGCGCGACTGTAGTGCTTTGCTGGACGATTCGCGCACAGAAGCGCGGCGCACTGGACACAACTCACAGTAGGTGTTGCCGCGCGCTAGCAACGCGCAAATTCGCGCACCCTGTGGCGCCGCGCTGAACCTGCGGAAAAGCGCGGGGCCGGCGGCCCGGAGGCCGCTCGGCTGTCGCTTGGAAAAGTTGGTCGGGGCGACTGGATTCGAACCAGCGACCCCCAGACCCCCAGTCTGGTGCGCTAACCAGGCTGCGCCACGCCCCGACCATGCCCCGGGTTACCCCGGGGGCTGGCGAATGTACACGCTTCGCCCGCTCAGGCAAGGACTTAGTAAACGAGCGCGAATCAAGCCAGCGGACGGCGCCTGACAGGGACCGGCACGCTGTTGGGCACCGAGGCGGTGACCGTCGCGTGCACGTCGCGCGTCGCGGAGACGGGCTCTGCGTCCAGCACCCGATCCAAACGCGTCAAAAGCTCGGCCAGCTCGGCGCGAACCGCGAGCAGGTCGGCACGCGTCGCGACCTCACGCACTGCTTCGGGATCGGAAGGGCTCGAGACGCGATCGTGACCCGATTCGCGCAGGCGCTTCTTCGCGCCCGAGACGGTCAAACCTTCTTCGTGCAGCAATCGGCGCAGCAGCACGGCCAGCTCGACGTCACGCCGGCGATAGACGCGATGTGCGCCCCGCGTCTTGAGCGGGCGCAGCGCGGCGAACTCGTTCTCCCAGTAGCGCAGCACGTGGGGACGTACTCCGACTAGCTGAGCGACTTCGCCAATCTTGAAGAACAGCTTATCTGGTAGCTCGCTGCTGGACACCGAGGCGCTCCACCGGCTGCTCAAGTCTGGTCATCGTGCAGCGCCGATGGGTCTTGCCCGCGCCGTGCCGCCGCCTTTTCAGGGTTCAGCACGTTCTTGAGCACCTGGCTGGGCTTGAAGGTCAGCACGCGCCGCGCGCTGATGGGGATCGGATCCCCGGTCTGCGGATTGCGCCCGATGCGCTCTTTCTTCTCGCGCACCACGAAGTTGCCGAAGCCCGAGATCTTGACCTTGTCCCCGTGCGAGAGGACGTCCTTCATCGTCTCGAACACTGCTTCGACGACTTCGGCAGATTCCTTCTTGGAAAAGCCGCCCACCTTCTCGTAGACGCTATCGATGATTTCAGCCTTGGTCATCTGAGAGCCCGCCCAACAAGCTGTTTCAATCGAACCACAGCGCCGGGCAAAACTCAATAGCAACGGTCACTTGCGCACGGCGGCCCCGAACCGAGCCTCGGCCTGGGCGCTGACTTTGGCATGTACTTCATCGACTCGTTTGTCGGTCAGCGTGGCCGAAACATCGCGATACGTGACATGGAACGCCAAGCTCTTGTGTCCGGGGGGGACCGGGGCGCCGCGATAGATGTCGAAGAGTCTCACACTTTCTGCCAGACCTTGCGCCGCCGAGCCGAGCAGGTCAGCTACCTCGCCTGCCGGCACGCCCTCGGCCACCAGGACCGCCAGGTCGCGCGTGGCGGCCGGGAAGCGGGGCAGGCTCACCCCCGCACGTGCGGCCCCCTGAGCCGCCGCTGCGAGCAGCAAGGGCACGTCGAGCACCAGCACCACCGGCCGGCCCGCCAGATCCCAGTCGCGCACGACATCGGGATGCAGCTCGCCGAGCACGCCGATCGGCGCAGCGCTCTCTGCACCGCCGTACATCACGACTGCGGCGCGCTTCGGGTGCAGAAACGGCGCACGCTCGGCGATTGCGCCGTCCAACTGCGTGCGACCGCGCTCGCCGAGCAGCGCGTGCGTCAAGCTCTCCATCAGCCCCTTGGCATCGTAGAAGTCGAGCTCCTCGCGCTCCTCGTACCAGCTCTGACGCAGGCCCCAGAGCAGCGCCGCGAACTCGTAGCGCTCCGCGGGCAACTCGCCCTGCTCCTGCGGCATGAACACGCGCGCCAGCTCGAAGCCGGCGAAGCGCTTTTGCTGGTGGCGCTGGGCGCCGAGCAGGTTCGCCAGCAACCCCGGCAGCACCGCCGTGCGCAGCACCGAGCGCTCCTCGGACATCGGGTTGCTGAGCTTGATCGCGCGCGCAGCCTCGGGCGATCGCGCGCGGGTCAACGCGCTCGGCGCGACGAACGCGTAGTTCACCGCCTCGAACAGGCCCTGCGCGACAGCCGCCTCGCGCATCCGGCGCACGAATGCCACCTCGCTCGACGAGGAGCCCTCGCTGGGCCGCAACGCAGGCAGCTCGGTCGGGATCGACTGGTAGCCCTGGACGCGCGCGAACTCTTCGATCAGATCGACCTCGCGGCTCAGATCCGGCCGGTGGGTCGGCAGCACCACCTCGAGCGTCTCGCCACTGCCGCTGACCTCGCAGCCCAGCCGGCGAAATACCGCCTCGGCGGCGGCCACTGGCACCGGTGCACCGAGCAGCGCTTCGGCCCGTGCCGCGCGAAACTGCACGCGCTTGTGCTCGATCGGCTGGGCGCGCACGTCCAGCGCGCGAGCAGCGACCACGCCGCCGCCCAGCTCGCCGATCAGCGCTGCAGCGTGCGCCAGCACCGAGCGCGTGGCCAGCGGATCGACGCCGCGCTCGAAGCGATGGCTGCTGTCGGTGTGCAGGCCGAGGCGCTTGCTCGTGCGGCGCACCGAGCGCGGATCGAAGTACGCGCACTCGATCAGCACGTCGCGCGTGCTGTCGCTGATCTCCGAGTTGGCGCCACCCATCACACCGGCGAGAGCGACCGGACCCGCGGCGTCGCAGATCAGCAGGTCGTCTTCGGTGAGGTTCCGCTCCTGGCCGTCCAGCGTGTGCATGCGCTCGCCGGCGCGCGCCAGGCGCACCAGAATGCGAGGGCCATTGAGCTTGGCGAGATCGAACGCGTGGATCGGCTGGCCCCAACCCAACATGATCAGGTTGGTGACGTCGACCACGTTGCTGATCGCGCGCAGGCCGAGCGTGTGCAGCCGATAGCGGAGCCAGAACGGCGACGGAGCGATCGTCACGCCGCTGACCACGGCCGCGCCGTAGCGCGGACAGCGCGCGGGCGCCTCGATCTCGACGCTCACGGGCTGTTTGCCACTGCTCGCAGCCGTCAGCTGCGTGCCTTCGAACAACGCGAATGTCGCTGCGTCCTCGCGCACGAGCGCGCCCGTGCCCAGGCGCGGCGGCGCGGCGACGTAGGGCAACGCGAACGGCTTCTCGTACAGCGCGCACAGCTCGCGCGCGATGCCGACGTGCCCCAACCCGTCCGGCCGATTCGGCGTCAGGCCGATCTCGTAGATCGTATCGCGCAGGCCGAGCGCAGCCGACAGCGGCGTGCCGGGCGTGAGGCCCGCATCCAGGATCAAGATACCGTCCTCGTCCGTGCCCAGGTCGAGCTCGACTTCGCTGCAGATCATGCCGCTCGAGAGCACGCCGCCCAGCTTGCGCGGCTCGATCTTCATGCCGTTCGGCAGGCTCGCGCCGAGCCGCGCGAAGGCCACGCGGCCGCCGGGCTCGGGCACGTTCGGCGCGCCGCATACCACTTCCTGCGCGCTCACGCCGTCGAAGACCGTGACCAGGCGCAGCTTGTCGCGCTGCGGGTGCGGGCGCAGCGCGCGCACCTCGGCGACCACCACGCCCTCGAGCTTGTCACCGAACTCGCGCAGCGACTCGACCTCGAGGCCCGCCAGCGTCAGGCGCTTCGCGACGTCACTCGGCGCCAGTGAGAGCCCAGTCAGCTCCATGAGCCACTTGTGCGATGCGAGCATGCTGCGCTCCGATCAAAGTTGAGAGAGAAAGCGCGGGTCGTTGCCGTACAACAAGCTCACCTCGGGCACGCCGTAGCGCATCATCGCCACGCGATCCAAACCCATGCCGAAGGCGAAGCCGGTGTAGCGCTCGGGGTCGTAACCGACGTGCTCGAAGACCACCGGGTGGATCATCCCGCAGCCGAGGATCTCGATGAAGCCGGTGTCCTTGCAGGCCCGACAGCCGCTCGGACCGCGCACGTAGCCGTGGCAGAGCGTGCAGCCCACGTCGATCTCGCCACCCGGCTCGACGAACGGGAAGTAGCTTGGACGAAAGCGCACGGGCACGTCCTGGCCGAACAGGCGCTTCAAGAAGTGCGTCAGCACGCCCTTCAGGTGCGTCAGGCGCACGCCCTCGTCGACCATGAAGCCCTCGAGCTGCATGAACATCGGCGAGTGCGTGGCGTCGTCGTCGCGGCGGTAGACCGCGCCTGCCGAGACCACGGCCAACGGCGGCTTGCGCTGCAGCATCTCCCGCACCTGTACGGTCGAGGTATGCGTGCGCAGCAGCGTGGCCCGCGGGTTCTTGCCGGCCGGCTGCGCGACGAAGAACGTATCCTGCATGTCCGTGGCAGGATGATCGGGAGGAAAGCCCAGCCGATCGAAGTTGTTCTCGTGCAGGTCGACCTCGGGCCCATCGGCCACGTCGAAGCCCAGCGCGACGAACAAATCCAGCAGCTCGTGCTTCACGCGGTTCAGCGGGTGCAGCCGCCCGTGCCGCCCGCCGTAGCCCGGCAAGCTCACGTCCAGCGGTGGACCGCTCAATTCGGCGTCGCGCGCCGCATGGGCGAGCCCGGCCAGCCGCACCTCGAACGCCTGCTCGATCTGCAGCTTGAGCTGGTTGGCGCGCTGCCCGAGCTCGCGCCGCTGCTCCTTGGGCAGCTCGGGCATGAGCTTGAGCAGCTTGGTCAGAATGCCCGACGGCCCGGCGAAGCGCGCGTGTGCCGCGCGCAGCCCAGGCTCGTCCGTTGCGGCCGCGTAGGCCGCTTCGTATCCGCGGGCCGCCTCAGCGAGCCCGTCCTCGAATGCGGCCACCACGCTCATGTGTCCTCGGTGTCAGCGCCACTTATCTAGTGGCGTCCACGACGGCCTTGAAGCCACCGGGGTCGGCAACGGCGAGGTCGGCCAGCACCTTGCGGTCCAGACCGATGCCCTTCTGCTTCAGCGCGAACATCAGCTTGCTGTAGCTGAGCCCGTGCGTCCGGGCCGCTGCGCCGATGCGCGCGATCCAGAGCTTGCGGAAGTCGCCCTTCTTCTCACGGCGATGCGCGAAGGCGTCTTCCCAGGCGTTGTGCACCTGCTCGACGGCCGAGGCGTACTGGTTGCCGCGGGCGGCGTAGTAGCCGCTCGAGTGGGCGAGAATGCGGTTGCGACGGCGACGGGCCTTGAAGCCTCTTTTTACGCGGGGCATGGCTGGGCTCCCTCCTCAGTAGATGTAAGGGAGCAAGCGCTTGAAACGCTTCTCGTCCGAGGCGTCCACGATCTGATGCTTGCGCAGCTTGCGCAGGCGGCGAGCGGGCTTGCCGCGCATCATGTGGCTGAGGCGAGCGCTGCCGCGGCGGAGCTTGCCGGAACCGGTCGCGCGCACGCGCTTGGCGGCGGCGCGCTTTGTCTTCATCTTGGGCATCTTCTCGATCTTTCAGACGAAAACGCCGAACCAGCGGGTACCCGCGGCGCGGCGTGGAGAGGGGCGACTTGTAGGGTCCCCAGGCAGGAAAGTCAAGCTCCAGCCCGCGCGCGGCGCGGGGTGACGCTTGGGGCGAGCCGTAGGACTCAGCTCAGGGAATCGTCCGGCTGTAGGCTCGGCCGAACCTTGACCCGTGCTCCCATCGTCTTCGCAGTCGGCGCCATGACCAGGGTCATGTTGCGGCCTTCCATGCGGGGCGTCAGTTCCACGATCGCCAGGTCCTTGGTCCGCTCCACCACGGCCATCAGCTGCTTCTCGGCAGCCTCGGGGTGGGTGATCTCACGGCCGCGGAAACGGCAGGTGATCTTGACCTTGTTGCCCTCTTCCAGGAAGCGGCGGGCGTGGTTGATCTTGACCTCGAGATCATGCACGTCGGTCTTCGGCCGCAGCTTGATCTCTTTCAGCTCCACGATGGCCTGGCGCTTCTTGGCCTCGTTGGTGCGCTTCTTCTCCTCGTACTTGAACTTGCCGAAATCCATGATCTTGCAGACCGGTGGATAGGCTTTGGGATTGACCTCGACCAGGTCGAACCCCGACTCGCGCGCCATGCGCTGGGCTTCATGGGTGTCGAGCACCCCGACCATCGAGCCGTCTGCCCCGATCACCCGCACCTGCGGAACGCGGATGCGATGGTTGACGCGAGGCCCTGATTGCGAACTCCGTTCTCGGTTCTCAAAACGTGGCTTGTTGATTGGCACAGTCCTCCAATGGCGGGATGTTGTCTCCCTGCCCTCTTTAGTGATCTACGAGTCTTTTCTTTCCACAGATTGTCCTGGGCGCAACGACGGAGCCAGGGCTTCAGCCTGCACGCGGGCGACCAGGTCTTCTAGCTTAAGCAGTCCGATGTCTTTGTTCTCGTCTCGCGACCGAACTGAAACGCCTCGCTCCTCGGCTTCTTTCTGACCGACGACGGCCAGGTAGGGCACGCGGAGGTTTCGTGCGTTGCGGATCTTGGCCCCGAGCTTATCCGCAGAGGTATCGGCGATCGTGCGTATGCCGGCGGCATTCAGCACCTTCACCACCTCGGCGGCGTAATCGTTCACTTTTTCGCTGACGGTCAGGACGGCGACCTGCTCCGGAGCTAGCCAGGTCGGAAACGCGCCACCCACGTGCTCCACCAACACGCCGAAGAAGCGCTCGATCGAGCCCAAAATCGCCCGGTGCAGCATGACCGGTCGGTGCGTGGAGTTGTCGTCGCCGATGTACGTCAGGTCGAAACGCTCCGGGAGGTTGAAGTCCACCTGGATCGTCCCCAACTGCCACGGACGACCGAGCGCATCCTTGAGATGAAACTCGATCTTGGGCCCGTAAAACGCGCCCTCGCCCGGGGCGATTTCGTACGGTAGTTGCTTCGCCTCCACCGAGGTGATCAGCGCCTGCTCCGCCCGGTCCCAGACCGAGTCGTCGCCCAGGCGGTTGTCCGGCCGGGTGGCGATCACGACGCGCACGCTCGAGAACGCGAAGTCCTGGTACACGCGGTAAACCATGTCGATGAAGCCGGCGATCTCCGACTGCATCTGATCGAGCGCGCAGAAGATGTGGGCATCGTCCTGACAGAACGTACGCACGCGAGTGAGCCCCTGCGTCACCCCGCTGCGCTCAAAGCGGTGGAGCCGCCCGAAATCGGCGATGCGCATGGGCAGCTCGCGGTAGGAGCGCCGGGTCATGCCGAACATCAGGCAGTGGCCAGGGCAGTTCATCGGCTTGATACCGAAGCGCAGCTGGGCCACCAGCGCGGCCTGGAGCTCGTCCTGGGTGCCGCCCTTGCTCAAAGCTGCCGCCGCGTGCTCGATGTTCTCGATCGACGCGGCGAGGAACATGTTCTCGGAGTAGCTCGGCAGGTGGCCCGAGACCTGGAACAGCTCGAGGTCGTAGACCTGGGGCGTGACCACCTCGTGGTATCCCGTTCGGTCGTACAACTCGCGCACGTAGTCGATCAGCCGGCGGTAGATCTGGGCGCCGCGCGGCAGGAAGAACGGCGAGGCCGGCGCGAGCTTGTGGAAGCCGATCAGCTCCAGCTCCTTGCCCAGCTTGCGGTGGTCGCGCTTCTTGGCCTCCTCGATGCTGCGCAGGTGGGCATCGAGCTCCTTCTGCGAGGGGAAGGCCGTGCCGTAGATGCGCTGCAGCATCGGGTTGCGCTCGTCGCCGCGCCAGTACGCGCCGGCGACCGAGGTCAGCTTGACCGCGCGCAGATACCCCGTGGACGGCACGTGCGGTCCTTCGCACAGGTCGACCCAGTTTCCGTGGCGGTAGAGTGAAATCTCGCCCTGCAAGCGCTCGAGGTGCTCGACCTTGTAGGCCTCGCCCATGCCGTTGAGTAGGTCGCGCGCGGAGTCGCGGGTCACGGCCTCGCGCCGAAACGGCAGGTCGGCCTTGATGATCTCGCGCATCTTGGCCTCGATCACCTCGAAGTCGGCCTCGGTGAACTGGCCGTCCTGACGATCGAAGTCGTAGTAAAAGCCGTTTTCGATGGCCGGGCCGAAAGTGATCTTCGTGCCCGGGTACAGGCGCTGGACCGCGTCGGCCAGCACGTGCGCCGTGCTGTGACGAATCACGGCCAAGGCGTCGGGCTCGTTGACGTCGATCGGCACGATCGGCGTGCCTTCCGGCACCGGCGTGTGCAGGTCGACGACTCGGCCGCCAGCCCGGACCGCGATCACGTTCGGCGTCAGCTTGCCTGCCGCCTGGAGCAGGTCGTGGGGAGTCCGCTGGTTTCCGGGGTCAGTAGCGCTAGCACCCATGCGTTTGTCTTGCCCTCACACACTGCCTAAGGCTCTCGGGCTGCGAGCGCATCCGGACGGTGTGCGGAGGGGGTGCCGAATGGCTCGACCCAGTAGGCACGGGCGGGATTGAACCGCCGACCCCTACCGTGTCAAGGTAGTGCTCTCCCACTGAGCTACGTGCCTAACAACTCGGAAATCCCGAGCAGGAGCGGGCATGTAGCGCGTAGTTGCGGCGAGTGTCAAGCCTCGGCTTTCGCCGGCTACTTTCGCTGTATGCGCGCCGGATCCGTGCTGGGTGCCACACCTGAGGTGTCGGGGTGAGCGAAATCGCACCATTTGCAGGCGCCCCGTCGCGTTGATATCCCTACTCGTTCAATGCTTCGTACTCCCGACGAGGAGGACGTACCCCAGCGGCTCCGTCCGCTCCCCTCGGTCGACATCGCGCTGTTGCCTCACGAGCTCCGCGCCCTGCGCATGCAGCGCTTGGCGGTCGGCGGCGGCGCGATCGCGCTGTTGGCGCTTGTATTCGGGTTGGCATACGGGCGCTCCTGGGTCGCGAACCTGCGGCGCGGCGACGACAAGGCCTCGGACGTCGACGCCGCGAGCGATCCCGAGACCGCGCGCGGGCCCAACGCCTCGGCGATCTCGCTGCGCGGTGCAGTCGCGGGCTCGGCCCTCGCCCAGACCGTGCCGGCCATCCACGCCACCGCGCAGGTCGGACGCCCCAGCATATCCAGCGGGGCCTTCGGGCCGCTGGCGCGCATCGAGCACAAGTTCGGCAACGCCAAGAGCTGGCGCGACGCGCTGGTGCGCGGCGGAGCTTCGGGCGCGGAGGCCGACGAGATCATCGCCGCGCTCCAGAAGCTGGTCGACTTCCGCCGCGGCAAGCCGGACGACCTGTTCATCTTCGAGCGCGACGGCGAGAACAAGCAGCTGCACACGTTCGAGTACCGCGCCAGCGTCACCGAGATCTACCGCGCCATCCGCGGCGAGACCGGCGGGCTGCGCGGCGTGAAGGTGCAGGTGCCGATCGAGTCGCGGCGCATCGCCAAGGGCACGTTCATCGCGGGTACGCTCGGCCACTCGCTGAGCGCGCTCGGGCTCGGCCCGTCGCTCGCCAGCTCGGTGATCGAGGCCTTCGACACCAAGGTCACCTTCACGCGCGATACGCGCGCCGGCGACAGCGTGAAGCTGATCGTCAACGAGGAGTACGTCGACGGTAACTTCCTGCGCTACACGCCCGTGCAAGCGGTCGAGTACTCGGGCGAGCGCATCGGCAAGCTGCAAGCGTTCTTCTACGAGCCCGAGAAGGGCGACGGCGAGTTCTTCGACCCCACCGGCCGGGCGGTGCACGGTGGCTGGCTCCGCACTCCCCTGCGCTACGACCACGTGTCCTCGCCCTTCAACCTGAAGCGCAGGCACCCGATCCTGAAGCGCATCATGCCGCACCTGGGCATCGACTACTCGGCCTCGGTGGGCACGCCCGTGTTCGCGGCGGCCAACGGCACGATCAGCTTCGCCGGCCCGCGCGGCCCCAACGGCAACCTGGTATCGATCAAGCACGACAGCGGCTACGAGAGCCACTACGCCCACCTCTGGCGCATCGCCCCGGGCATCAAGCCGGGCGTGAAGGTGGTGCAGCGCCAGAGCATCGGCTTCGTCGGATCGACCGGGCGCTCGACCGGGCCGCACCTGCATTTCGCGCTCAAACGTGGCGGGAAGTTCCTCGACCCCAACACCCAGCTGAACAGCGGCGGTGAGATGCTGCCTGCATCGCAGCTGCCCCGCTTCAAGGCCTACATCCAGCGCCTGCGCGAGGAGCTGGAGCAGGTCCCGGTGGCCCCGGCCCCCAGCACCGAGGACCTGCCGAAGGCCGACGACCCGCCGGACGACGAAGACCTCGACTTGTAGTCGTAGCGCGACTAGACACGTCCGCATGGAAGGTCTGATGCAGAGACGGCGCGTGGCGCTGTGGGGTCTCGCCGCTGGTAGCTGCGTGGCGCTGCTGTTGCTCGTCCGCATCTCGGCGTTCGGCATCTGGGATCCGTGGGAGCTCGGCACGGCGGACGCCGCGCGCAAGCTGGCGAGCGGTCAGGGCGGCGATGAGAAGTTCGGCGCGTCGGTGTGGCTGGTCAGCCGCGGCTTCGCGCTGTTCGGCATCCACGAGTGGGCCGGCCGGCTGCCGATCGCGCTGTGCGGCGTGTTGACCGCGCTGATCGCCTTTGCACTCGGAGCGCGCTGGCTGGACACGCGCGGCGGCGTGTACGCGGCGCTGATCGCGGGCACCAGCCCGCTGTTCGTGTTCAACTCGCGCGCCATGCTCGGCGAAGCGCCGGCGTTCGGCCTCTCGGCGCTGCTCGGCCTGTGCGCACTGCGGGCGCTCTGTCCCGTGGCTGCTCCCGGCGGCGAGCCGCCCGCCCGCCGCAGCGCCTGGCTGTGGTTCGGGGCGACGCTGGTCGCCACGGCGTTGACGATCTGGATCCAGGGCGCGCTGCTCGGCGCGCTCCCGCCGCTGCTGGCTGCAGTGCTGATCAGCCCGCTGGCCCCCGCCGACAGCCGCCCGCGCGCCGTGGCCTGGGCGAGCAGCCTGGTGCTCCTGGTGCTCACGGGCCTGATCGCCCGCGACGTGCTGCGCGACAGCGGCGATCACAGCCTGTGGCTCGGCGGCCACGTGACGAGCGGCGTCCCGCCCACGTTCGACAAGGTCTTCGAGGAGATCTTCCACGCCTTCGCGCCCTGGAGCGCGCTCCTGCCGCTGGCGGTCGGCCAGCTCTGGCTGCGCAACGCCGACACCGAATCGACGGATCGCAGGGAGTTGCAGCTCGGACTGTTCGCGCTGGCCTGGGCGGCGGCGGGCTACGGCACGCAGACGTTCTTCCTGTCGCGCTACGGCAGCGAGGTCGCGTATCTGCCGCTGGTCGCGCTGGCCTTGCTGGTCGCGCTGTTCCTGCGCGGCGTCGAGCGCGAAGGCCAGCCTTCGTGGGCGCTCGCCCTGGCGGCCGTGTTCCTGACGGGCTTGATCCTGCGCGACTACGCGCTCTATCCGAGTGGACCGGTCAACGGCATGCCGCTGTCGACCTTCGAGGTCCCCGCGGTCTTCAACCCCAAGCGCGTCTGGGCCGTGCTGTTGGGCGTGTTCGCGCTCAGCGCGTTCTTCGGCCTGGGCGTGACCCGAGAGAGCGCAGGCGCGCTCGCGCTCGCGGCGCCCTATCGCTTCCTGCGCGCTCAGTGGCGGCGAGGCTGGGCGTTCCGCGGCTGGCTGATCGCGCTCGCGCTCGTGCTCGTGGGTCTGGTGGTGCTCGGCGTGCTCGCCTACGCGATGCCGGACAAGCTGCGCATGCCGACCGTCGCGCTGCGCTGGGTGAAGCGCCTGGTGTTCTTGCCGCTGGTGATCGCCGCGCTGGTCGCGCTCGCGCAGCTACTGCTCTGGCTGTTCGGTAAGCTCGGAAGCTATCGCTTCGCGCCGCTGCTCGGCAGCGGCCTCGCGATCGGCATCTACGCAGCGCACGGCTTCCTGCCCGCGCTCTCCGAGCACTTCTCGCCGCGCGAGATCTACACCACCTACAACGCCCTCGCCGCCACCGGCGAGGAGCTGGGCGAATACAACGTGGGCGGGCGTGCGGCCGCATACTACGCCAAGGGCAGCGTCATCGAGCTCGACAGCATGGGACGCTTGCTGGACCACCTGACGGGTCCGACGCGCCGCTGGGCGGCCTTTCCCGCCGACGAGCTGCCCGAGATCGATCGCGGCTTTCGCCAGCGCACGCACCAGCACCTGTTCGTCGCAGACGCGCGCAGCGCGCGCGTCTTGCTGGCCACCAATCGTCCCGTCGAGGGTCGGCGCGACGAGAATTTCCTGCGGGACCTGGTGCGCAGCGCAGCACCCGAGCGCATCCAACACGCCAACCCGATCAACTTCGAGAAGCGTATCGAGCTCTTGGGATACGACCTCGACCTACCTCACGACGGCTACGTCGGTGCGGGCGAGTCCTTCACGCTGCGCTGGTATTTCCGTGTGCTGCAAGCCGGCGTTCCAGGGTACAAGGTGTTCGTCCACGTCGACGGACAAGGCCAACGGATCCACGGTGATCACGAGCCCGTGGACGGAAAATATCCGCTCCGGCTATGGGACCCCGGTGACGTAATCGTGGACGAACAGAAGCTGGACGTACCTGCGAACTTTCGCGCAGGCGACTACACCATCTACATGGGCTTCTATAGCGGTGAGTCGCGCCTGAAGATCGAGAGCGGCCCGAACGATGGTTCGGATCGCGCTACGGCCGGGGTATTGCGTATTCAGTAGCGCGCGTGCAAGAAACACGAAACGAGCTGCGGATGGCCAATAAGAGCGACAAACCGGTTGAAGATCAGATGACCGCGGATCGCAGATCACAAGAACCATCGGGTGCCGAACGGCGCGAACATCAGCGCTTCGACACCGCGATAGCGGTCGACTACGCGAGCGGCGAGACGTTCCTGTTCGCCTATCTACAAAACATCAGCGAGATGGGGATCTTCATCCGCACCGACCACCCCTCGTCGATCGGGACGCGCCTGCGCCTACGCTTCCACGTGGACGCAGAGGAAGAGCCGCTGACGCTCGACGGCGAAGTCACCTGGATCAACCCGCTGCGCGCCAGCGGCGACAACTTGAACCCGGGCATGGGCGTGCGCTTCATGGAGCTCTCGCCCGACAAGCGCGAACAAGTCGTCAGCCTGGTGCGGACCGTGGCTTATCTGCACGACGACGCGGACGAGACCGACGCCCAGGCTTGAACGCGCAAGATGCGCGTCATTGCAGCTGTCGGCGGCAGACGCGGTCGGCCGCCAGTCAGGAGCGGCGCCTCGGCGCACAGCCACTGGCGCGAGCCGTCGTCGAGGCGCAGGCAGGCCTCGGCGGGCAGTCGCGGCAGCTCGAGCTCGATCTCGCGCGAGGGCAGCGGAGGCGGCACGCCGTGCAGCGCGCGGCTGAGCCGCTCGATCTGATCGTCGCGCAGATCTTTGAAGTAGAGCCCCATGCCTGCGCTCCCGCGATCGTTGCGCCGCCGCAGCAGGCCGACGCGCACGACTTGGGCGCGAGCCTGGAACGGCGCGGAGTGCGACCAGCGCGGTGGGATGAACGAGATGAGCAGCTCGCTGCCGGCCGGGAGCGGATAGTCCGCTTCGATCCACGAGCCGTGCGGAGAGAGGTCCGTGGTGAGCAACGGGACCGATCCATCCCAGTACTCGCTCATGACCTCGGTCTCGAGCCGGACCGAGCGCCGGAGCGATCGACGGCGGTGCTGCGACTCGACCAGTGCGCCGGAACCATCCATGCCGGACAGTCTAAAAAGCGCCCGGCAGGCCTCCAAGATTTCGGCGAATCGGCCTCAAGACGTCTGTCGATGGCCATTCGGGCCATTCCGGCTCGTACTCGTACTCGTCTTGCTCTGACCCGCGAGCAGGAGCACGAGCACGAGCACGATGTAGAGTGCGGGCTCAGAGCTCGTAGCGACCGCCGCTGAACCTACCCGGCGTGGCCGTCAGCGAGTCGCGCGTGACGTCGAACAGCCACAGGCTCTCGCGCCGCTCGCACGTGGTGCTGCCCGCGCCGAAGATCTCCGGGCCGATGGCCTGCGTGAGCCGGAAACGGTGGTGGATGTGCCCGTGCAGGATGGCTCCGCGACGCATGCCCCGGCAGGCCTCCAGGAAGGCGTCCGCGTTCTCGAGGCAGTGGGTCCAGTGGTCCTGCGTGCCGTCCGGTCTGCGGGGCGCGTAGTGCGTCACGACGAACACGAAGCGGCCGGCGATCTCCGGGGCTGCCAGGAGCTGCTGGAGGGCCTGCAGCTGCCGCTCCGGGATGCGGCCGCTGGAGCGCCACACCTGCGGGTTCGGCCGGGCGCTGTTGACCGCGATCACCGCCAGCTCGTCGCCGATCAGGCGCACCACCGGCCAGGGGCCGTCCACGGCGGCGCCGGGCAGCGGATCGCCCTGCAGGAAGCTCGCGAAGTGCCGCTCGAAGCGGCGATAGTCGAGGTCGCGGATGTAGACGTCGTGGTTGCCGGGAACCGTGATGTACCCGAACTTGGCCGTCGCCAGGCCCTCGATCGCGGCGCGGGCCGCGGCGAACTCCGGCTCGGTGCCGAGCGCGGTGTAGTCGCCGGTGCAGATCACCAGGTCGACCTGCTCGCGCTGCGCGAACTGCGCCAGCTCTTGCAGCTTGTCGGCCGCGTGAGCGAATTGCCGCCGCCGGCGCAGCTTGTAGTTCACCGCGCCGAGCAAGCGCTTGTTGAGCATCTCCCGCCACGGCATGTCGGCGACCGACACGGTGACGTGCACGTCGCTCACATGCAGCACGCGCATGAAAGCTTCAACGCTTCGAGTACTGGAAGCGCTTACGCGGACCGGGCTGACCGGGCTTCTTGCGCTCTTTCTTGCGAGCGTCGCGGGTCAGGAAGCCCGCCTTCTTGAGCGTACCGCGCAGCGCGGGATCGACCACCAGGAGCGCGCGCGAGATGCCGTGACGCACCGCGCCGGCCTGGCCGGACTCGCCGCCACCGCACACGTTGACCGTCACGTCGAACTCCGACTGCTTCTCGACGGCCTCGAGCGCTTGCTTCACGACCATCACCGAGGTCGGGCGCGGGAAGTATTGCTCGAGTGGACGCCCGTTGACCGTGATGACCCCGGTGCCGGGCTTGAGCAGCACGCGCGCGATGGCGTTCTTGCGCTTGCCGGTACCGTAGGCCTTGCCGTGCATTGTGCCGTTGATCATGGTGCTCTCTGACTCAGGTGCGGACGGTGAGGGGCTCGGGCTTCTGCGCGGCGTGCGGGTGCGTGGGACCGCGGTAGACCTTGAGCTTCGAGCGCAGCGTGCGGCCCAGGCGATTCTTGGGCAGCATGCCGAAGACCGCCTGCTCGATCGCGAGCTCGGGCTTACGCGCCAGCAAGGCGCCGTAAGTCTCCATGCCGTGACCGCCGGGATACTGCGAGTGCCAGTGACGCAGCTTGGTCTCACGCTTGTTGCCCGTGAGCTTGACCTTGTCCGCGTTCACGACGATCACGAAGTCGCCCGTGTCGACGTGCGGCGTGAACACCGGCTTGTGCTTGCCGCGAATCACGCTGGCCACGTTGGAAGCCAGGCGGCCCAGGGGCAGATCCGTCGCATCGACCACGAACCAGTGGCGTTCAACTTCGTCGGCCTTTGCGCTAACCGTCTGCATACCCACGCCTTTCTAGCTTTCTTCGGGAGCCGCCGCGAAGCGCCGGCGACCCGATGGTCACCCCGACGGCGGGCTTTCAGGGGAGCGGATTTCTAGCCGTGGGCTGGGAGCGTGTCAAGGAGTCGCGACTAATCCTACAGCGTAGGTGGCAATCGCCCTACCCTGGCCACTTGAATAACCGACCGCCGCGACCGCGTCTCATGCCTCGAAACCAGCCTTTATACCCGGCATTTGTAATCGACCCGAGTTGTCGGCGACCATTCCCTCACGGGTGGTGTGCCAGTTCGGGTCCGCCGAGTCTGCGATCGCCTGCGCGATCGAGCGCTGGAGGAGGAACACATGGTCCGCGTTTCCCGCCACTTTGCGATGGCTTTCGGCCTGATCGCCTGGGGCAGCTACGGTGGCACGGCCGACTCCCAGGCGGGTTCGGCCCGGGTAACTTGCGAGATCACGGAAAATGGGGACCCCGCGTCGGGCACGATGTCGGTCCAGCGCGAGGGCAAAGAGGTCGCGAGCGGCGCATGTGGCAAGGAGCTGACGCTGGCCGCGGGCTCGTACACGGCGGTGGTTCGCCTGGACGGTGCGCTGGATGGGCCGTCGCAGACCAAGCCGCTCACGCTCGAGCTCAACTCCAAGAGCTCGCTCAAGGTGAACTTCCTGACCGGCACGCTCGAGATCCGCATCGCGAGCCAGGGCAAGCGCGCGGCGGGCATGGCGATCATCAAGCAGAACGGCCAGCAGATCGGCACGCTGGGCAGCGGCGTGGCCGCCCACCTGAGCGCCGGCGTGTATCGGGTGACCGCGCGCTACCGGGCGCAGGAGAAGGATCTCGGCGACGTGGTGGTGGAAGCGGGCAAGCCGGTCACGCTGGACGCTTCCTTCGACTGATCCTGCTCGCGTGTTTGATGAGCGCGGGCTGTGCAGGCACGCAGGTCTCGCCGAGCACGCCCGTGCTGGATCTGACGCTGAATGGCCTCGACGGGCGCAACCTGGAGCTGTCCGCGCTGCGCGGGAAGCCGGTACTGCTGTTCCTGTTCGCGACCTACGACCCGATCTCGCAGATTGCGCTGACGCCGCTGTTGGCTGCAGGCAAGTCCGAGTCGCGCGTGACCATCATCGGCGTCGCGGTCCAGCCCGACGCGCGGGAATTCCTCGGACCCTTCGCCAAGGCGCTCGAGGTGCCGTTCGCGCTCTACTACGACGGCAGCGGGGCGCTGCTGCACGGCAAGACCAAGCTGGGCGCGCTGCCGGGCGTTCCGCTGTACATCGCGGTGGATGCCGAAGGATACGTCCACGGCACGTTCTACGGCGTCGCCAAGGCGAAGGACCTGGAAGCGCTGATCGACAGCGCCGAGTAAGCGCGGTAGCGCCCGGGGAGGCCTCGCGCGCACCCACCCGTCGCAACCACGATCTTCTCGTGCTCGTGCTCGTGCTCGCCGGGTCCAGCTGCGAGAACGGTGCGCGCGACCAAAGCGCCCTTTTGGCTGCCCAGGCGTGAGTGCGCGCGACGTCTTCCCGACGGCCCGAAGCTGACCGTGCTCGGCCGTCAGCGGTGCTTGGCGATGTCGCGGTGGTCGACCACGATCTCGCCCGCCCCTCGCAGCTCGGCGCCGAGCGCCTCGGCGAGCGCGACCGACCTGTGCTTGCCGCCCGTGCAGCCCAACGCGATCGTCAGATACGCCTTGCCCTCGCGCTCGAAGCGCGGCAGCAGCTTGTTCAATAACGCCGACAGATCGGCCAAGAGCTCCGCCGCCTCCGGCGCCGCCAGCACGAATTCCGCGACCTCGCGATCCAGGCCGGTCTTGGGGCGCAGCTGCGGCACGAAGTGCGGATTGGAGAGATACCGGAGATCGAACACCAGATCGGCATCCACCGGCACTCCGTACTTGAAGCCGAAGGACACGACCCGCGTGACCATGTGCGAGCGCTGGCCGCCTCGCGCGATGTAGTCGACCAAGGCTCGACGCAGGTCGTGCGGGGTCAGGCCCGTGGTGTCGATGATGAGGCCCGCGCGCGCGCGCAGGGGTGCCAGACGTTCGCGCTCGCGCGCGATGGCGTCCAGAAGGTTGCCGCCGGGAGCCAGCGGGTGCGCGCGGCGTGTCTCGCTGAAGCGCCGGACCAGCTCGGCGTCCTGGCACTCGAGAAAGAGGATCTCGACTCCGTGACCACCTGCGCTCAGCGCATCCACCAGCGCATCGACGCCCTCCAGGAACCCGACCGTGCGCACGTCGACGCCGAACGCCGCGCGCGGCAGCTGGCCGTCCTTCGCCAGCAGCTCGATCAGCTGCGGGATCAGCGCCGGCGGGATGTTGTCGACGCAGAAGTGGCCGAGGTCTTCGAGCGCACGCAGCGCCGTACTACGCCCCGCGCCGGACATGCCCGTGACGACGACCAGGTGCAACGCCATACGTACAGGTTACACCCGATCGATCGCGGCCATCGCCGGCGCGGTGAGCGTTCGCGTGAACTCGTGCAAACCCCCCAGGGAGTCGCGAGTACTTCAGGCCATGCTGGCGGCGCGCCGCCACTGCACGTGCGCACCCTTGGCGCGCCCGAGCTGACTGCGAATCTTGTCGACCACCACGTCGATCGACGCGTACATGTCTTCGCGCTCCTCGCGCGCGAGATAGGTCTCACCATCGACGTGGAGCAGCAGATCCACGCAGTGCAGGTGGCGCTCGACCGAGAACGTCAGCGTCGCCGACAGCGGCGCATGCAGATACTTCTGCAGCTTGGCCACCTTGTCGGTTGCATGGCTCTTGAGCGAGTCCGAGGACTCGAAATTACGGAACGTGAACGCGATTTTCATGCTGCTCCTTTGTGCGCGTCGGCGAGAACCAAGCGAACGAGGCGTAAGCAAGCGCCACCCGTGCGCGAACGCGCGCGGATGGAAAACTGCGTGTCGAACCCCGAGCAGGGGCTCGTGTAGCGGAGTGTAAACCAGGTCCGGCCCGGAAGACCCAGGGCCAAGAGCACCCCCAATTCGGGGCACCCAGACTGCGGGACGGGGCGGTCGACGAACCTACGAGCGCCATTCACTCCGTTAACTCGGAGTGTAGCTAAAAATATTTCTTACGCTTGGAGGAACTCAAAATACCGAGCATTTCTCGGTACTTGGCCACGGTGCGCCGGGCGATCACGATCTTCTCCTTGGCCAGGAGCTCGACGATCTTTTGGTCGCTGTGGGGGTGCTTTGGGTCCTCGATGTCGCAGATGCGCTTGATCGCCTGCTTCACACTCTCGGAGGCGATGTCGTCTTCCGCGTCACGCTTGATGGCGCTGTTGAAGAAGAACTTCAGCTCGAACACACCGCGCGGCGTGGCGACGTACTTGTTGCTGGTCACGCGCGAGATGGTGCTCTCGTGCATGCCGACCTCTTCGGCCACGTCACGCAGGATCATCGGCTTCAGGAACTCGATGCCGCGCTCGAAGAACTCGCGCTGCTTGTCGACGATGCACTCGGTGACCCGCTCGATCGTCTTGCGCCGCTGATCGATGCTGCGGATCAGCCACTGCGCCGAGCGCAGCTTGTTCTGGATGTACTCCTTGGCCTCGGCGTCGCCCTTCATCGCGGAGCGGTAAAAACCGCTGATTTTCAGCTTTGGCATGCCGTCGTCGTTGGCCACGACGAAGTACTTGTCGCCGACCTTGTGCACCCACACGTCGGGCACGATGTACTGCGGCTCGGCAGTGATGAAGTTGCGCGCGGGCCGCGGCTCGAGCTCGGCGATCACCTGCGCGATGTCGTAGATCTCCTCGACCTCGACGTTGAGCTTCTTGGCGACCGCCTGATAGTTGCGGCGCTCTAGATCGGAGATGTGCTCTTCCAGCACCTTGATCACCAGCGCGTCCATGCCGAAGTGGCGCGCCTGCACCAACAGGCACTCAGACAGGCTGCGCGTGCAGACGCCGATCGGATCGAAATTCTGCAGGACCTTGAGGACCTCTTCGGCGTCCTCGGGATCGAGCTCGGCCTCCGCAGCCAACCGCGGCACGACGTCTGAAGGCTCTAGCCCCTCGACGGTCAGGTAGCCGCGGTCGTCCAGGTTGCCGACGACCAGCGCCGCGAAGCGCCGCTCGTCCTCGACGAGGTCGCTCATGCGGATCTGCCACTCGAGGTGATCGACCAGATCCTCGGTCTTGGTCAGCGTCGCTTCGAGCGACGGCAGCTCCTCGCCACTGCCGCGGTAGACACCGCCGGGCATGGGGGCCTGCATGGCGTGGTTCTCGATGTAGCGGTCCCAGTCGATCTCGGAGGCCTTCTTGTCCGCCTCGCGACTGCCCTCGACCGACTTTTTCTCGTCCGCTGCGATGGCCTGTTCGAGGCTGGCCACGGGCACTTCCACGCCGTTGGCGCCGTTGGCGCCGCTGGCGCCCTCGGCCACCTCGCGCACATCTTCCAGCACCGGGTTTTCCAGGAGCTCCTGATGCACGGTCTCCACCAGCTCCATGCGCGACATCTGCAGCAGCTTGATCGCTTGCTGCAGCTGGGGCGTCATGACCAGCTGTTGAGACATCTTGAGCTGCTGCTTGAGCTCCAAAACCCCTACCTTTCACTTGAGCGTGGGCGAGGCCAAAAGCCCCGCTGCGCCCCGAACTACGTAGTATACGGTGGTTGCTCCCACAAGACAGCCCGGCGAAATCTGGCGCAGTCCGGGTGGAACGTGGGGCATGTGATTAATGTAGCGCTTGCGCTGCCGAGGGCGCACTGTTCCTCAAATAAGCGCGCTCCGGCCCTTCGGCGAGCTTTGCCCCACCAAAGCACGTTCAGCGCACCAAAGCACGTTCGAGCCTACCAGCACGCGCATTCTGGTGTCCGAACGGCTGTGATAATTTTCTTCGAGTAAGGTCGCCGCGAAGCGCGCTGCATGTACTCGCGATTCGAGGCTGGACCCTTGGAGGGCTCGATCTTGGATTCCATGGCGCCGATTCCCGTGATGACGGCTACCCCAACCGTGTTGGTGGCCGACGATGATCATTCAGCACGTCAGTACGTCGCGACGCTGCTGAAGAAGCACGGCATCAACGTGGAGTTCGCGCAGGACGGACCACGGGCGGTCGCGCGCGCCCGCGAGCAGGGCGTCGACCTGGTCTTGCTCGATATCATGATGCCTGGCCTGGATGGGTTGGATTGTTGCCGCTTGATCAAGGGCATCACTCAGGACGCGTTCTTGCCTGTGATCCTGCTGACCGCACGCGCCGACACGGACAGCCGAGTCAGCGGCCTGCGCATCGGCGCGGACGACTACGTATGCAAGCCGTTCGACGACCGCGAGCTCCTGGCCCGCGTCAGCAACCTGATCCGCCTCAAGCGCATGCACGATCAGATCAACGATGCGCGCGCCCGGCTCGAGCAGCTCGCGGTGCAGGACGACCTGACCGGCCTCTACAACTATCGCTACCTGCACACGCGCCTGAGCGAGGAGTTCAAGCGCTCGGAACGCTACCGTGATCCGCTGGCCTGCGTGATGCTGGACATCGACCACTTCAAGCGCGTCAACGACCGCTTCGGGCACGACGTCGGCGACACGGTGCTGCGCGAGACTTCGGCGCGCGTGCGCAAGGCGGTCCGCGAGATCGACGTGGTCACACGCTACGGCGGCGAAGAGTTCTTGCTCGTGTTGCCCAGCACGAACTTCTCGGGCGCGCTGGCGGTGGCCGATCGCGTCTGGCGGACGGTGGGCGGCGATCCATTCCCGCTCCCAGGCGGCGGCGAACGCGTCTCGATCTCGGTCGGCGTGGCCGTGTTCCCGAGCCGCGACATCAAGTCGAAGGATCAGCTGATCAAGGCGGCGGACAAGGCGCTCTACCAGGCCAAGCACGAAGGCCGCGATCGCATCTGCGTGTTCCAGCACCAGGGCTACATCTATCGCCCGGAGTCCAACCGCCCGACCGGCAGCTGATCGGCCCGTCAGCGGACACGGCGCGCCGCGGGCACGCCGAACTGGATGCTGCCCCAGAGCAAGGGCAGCGCGGCGAGCCACGTGAGCCACGCGCCGGTGCCCCAGTGCAGGTGCACCTCCGCGCCCAGCCGCTCGGTCATGAGCTGCGCAGCGTCGCGCGCGCCTGACAGCGTCGTGGCCACCAGGGCGCTCGGGATCAGCACCAGGAGGCACAGCGCCAGTCGCGCCCCGCGCATGCCCTGAGGCGTGCGCCTGCGCAGTACCACCGAGATCACCGCGAGCGCCACCGCGGGCACCAGCCACAGCCGCGGTGCGCGGCCGCTCGCCAGGTCTCTCAAGCTATTGCTGATCTGGACCTGACCCGAGAGCCTCACCAGCGGACAGAAGAAGCCGATCAGCGTGAGCGCCGCGCCCCCGAGCAGCGCACCGCGCCCGAAGCGCAGCGAACGCAGCGGCACGCGGGCCTGATCGTTCTGCTCGCGCAGCCGCGACAGTTCACTGAAGGGCACGAGCTCGAGATCGTGGCTCGGGCAGCGCTCGATACCTTCGAATGGCTCGGCGCAGAACGGACAGAACAGAACGCGGCTGTCGTTCACGCGTGCTCGCTCGGGTTGCGGGGCCGCCCATTGCGCGCCGCGGCGCGCCAGCGCATCCTTGCAGCACCGATGGATAGAAACAACAAGTCCGACGAGAACGCCTTCGTCATCAAAGCGGACGATGACATCGCGAAGGGGCGGTTCAGCAACTTTGCCCAGGTCGGCAGCACGCCGGATGCGTTCGTGCTCGACTTCTCGTTCGTGCAGGGGCCGGCGGGCTGGCTGTTGTCGCGGATCATGTTGTCGCCGCAACACGCCAAGCGCCTCGCCGTCGCACTGGCCGAAACCATCGCAAAACACGAAGAGCGCTTCGGCAAGATCGACGCTGGCCCCACCCTGCAGTAGCGCTCAGTGATCGCTGCGGGGATGACCGCCCACATGGTTGACAGGCGGCCGTGCCGCCTGGGCTGCACTGCCGAAGCCTGTAGCAGTGCGCGCCGAGCCGCAGTATCATGTTCCCCTACCGGAAGACTCGCGCCTGATGGGCGCTACTCTTCCGATGACCATCGGTCGCCGGCGCTGCGCGGCGGCTCCGCACCGTGCGAGAGAGGCACCCAGCATGACTTACTCGGGCGCGGCTCAGGCCGCCGAAAGCCGAGCGCTACTCGGGACAGCGCTGGAAGCTCTGCAGAAAGATCCAAAGATTCCGCGGGAGGTCCTCGCGGTCGCAGAGAACATCGCGGGCGCGGTCGGCGCCCTGTTCGAGGCCGAGAAGGCCACTTCGGACCTCGACGGGAAGTCCAGCGTGAAGCACGCGATGGGCTCGTTGAGCCAGACCATGGCGCTGTTGCAGGACGTCAAGTCCGACCACAACGGCATCCAGATCGCCACCCGCGCCCTGGCGCAGGTCATGTCCAAGCTCTACCCACTGGCGAGCGTGCCGACCCTGCGGCCCAGTGCGGCGCCTGTTCCTTCGGCTACCGCGGTGGGCGTGGCAGCCACGCAGATCGCGGCCGCGCCGCTGCCCGGTGCGTCCGCTGCCAAGGCCGCCAAGCCGCCGGCAGCCAGACCCGCGCCTCCGGCAGTCCCGGTCGCGACTGGCCCGCGCGAGAAGCTCGAAGCCAACGTCGGCGCCACCACCGAATCCAACTTCTTCGTCGGCTTCTCCGGCGAAATCGGCGAGGGCGGTGTGTTCATCGCGACCTACGCCACCTTCCCGCTCGGCACGCCGGTCGAAGTCCTGGTCACGCTGCCGGGAGGCTACGAGTCCACGTTCCCCGGCACGGTGCGCTTCGTTCGCGACCCGATGGACATGGAGTCCGAGCCTGGCGTGGGCGTGCGCTTCGAGAAGCTGACCGCCGAGCAGCGCGACCTGGTGCTGCGCTTCATCCGCAAGCGCCCGCCTCTGTTCTACGACGAGTAGGAGCTGCGCTGGTGCTGCGTTCTTGGGGTTCGGCGTGTGCGTGCATCCCGTGAGCGAGCGAACCTCGTGTCGCCAGTCGGGGGGGGCCGGCGGCGTTCGGCCGCCGCGGGGGAACGGCGACGTTCCCGCGGCAATAAACGAGTGAGAATTCATCTACTCGGCACGACGGCCTGCGTGAGCGCCACGATCAGCACGAGTAACGTCTCGTAGAACGTGTCGAGCTGGCTCGGGTCTTCCTTGCCGCCGTCAGCTGCAGGCAGCGTGCGCTCGATCTCGGCGCGCAGCAGCTTCATCAGCGCCGGTTGGCCGAGCGCCAGCGCATCTTCGCTGTAGAAGCTCGCGCTGCTGACGCGGACTTCGCCGTCCGCGATCAGACAGTCGAGTGCGCCATGTAGATCGCTGAGCTCGACACAACCCAGTCGCCCACCGAAGGCTTCCTCGAACGCGTCCACCACAAGCACCGCCAGGTAGTAGCCGACACCCTGCGCGGCGGGCCCCTCGATGTCCGCGAGATCGTGCGCCACGAAGCTCGCGATCGCGGGCTGCCTGCGCTCCATCGCGCGAAAGGCTCGATCCAGCGCGGAGCGAACGGTGCCGGCTCCGCCGATCAGGCGCGCGCGCACGTTGTTCAGGATGTCATCGTCGACCCGCGCATAGTCGGGGACGGGAGGCAGGGCACAAGGTTCTACGAACACCGGCGCACGATAGCGAGGACGGTCCCAACAGTCAGATTATCGACGTCAGGTTTCCCCGAGCAATTTGCTCATCGAGGCCTCATCAGCCGGCGCAAACTCATAGTCGTCGAATTCTTCGGAGCTGATCCAGCGGAACGCCTGCACCGCGCGCGTAGTTAGCTCGGGTGTGATCAGCCGACACTCGTACAAGTGAAGGTCCACCGTGTAATGGTCGTAACGATGACGCACGTACGAGATCATCTGTCCGACTTCGATCGCTGCACCCAGACGCTCTTTGAGCTCGCGCGCCAGTGCGTCCGAGTCGCGCTCACCGACCTCGACGCGGCCGCCGGGAAACTCCCACAAGTTGGCTAGAACCGCGGTCTGGCGGCGCTGCGTGATCAAGTACTTCCCCCCGACGGCGATGACTGCCGCGACCACTCGCACCGTACGCTCGGACATATGCCTGCGCTATATCACGATTGGCGGTCGACTGTCCGGTACGGGGGCTTCAGCTCGGACCCGCGTACTCGGCGATGATCTCGGGCCGCGGTCGCTCGACGGACACCACGCAACTCGTCACCAGATCGCGGCCCAAGTCCTCGAAGTACATCGATTCGCCGACCCGTGGCAGGCCCGGCGTCGCGCTCATCGCCCCGCTGTCGAAGAACTTGATCGCACCGACCACGGGTCGCGTGAGTGCGAAATGCCCGTGCAGCCACTCGCCCGACTCTCGATCGCGCACGCCCACGCAGGTCGAGCCCTTCACGTGGTACTCGCTGTTGCGCGTGACGAACACCTTGTGGATCCTGCGCTCCGGGCCCTCGTATGGCATGTTTGCTCTCCTGGCGATGCTCATGTCGCCCGAGTTTTACCGACACGTAGGACATGGCCAAACTTTCTGCATCGCCGGCCCCGCTTCTGCTCCAGCCCGACAACTTCACCTCTCCGGCGCGGACCCCATGGGGTGGTCGCCGCATCGTGGGCACGTACAAGGCTGCGCTGGGTCTTGCGCCGGCGTTGCGCGAGCAAGCGGTGGGCGAGGCCTGGGAGCTGTCGCTGGGCCCCGAGCTGCCGAGCCGCACTGAAGACGGCCGCTGGCTCCACGAGCTGGTCGCCGCGGATCCGCAGGGCTACCTGGGCGACGAGGCTGGAGCGGGCTCGAGCGCCCTGCTGGTGAAGTGGCTCGACGCAGACGAACCACTGTCGGTGCAGATCCATCCCGCGCCCGATGATCCCAAGCTCGCGTCGAGCGAGACCGGCAAGCCGGAGTGCTGGTACATCGTGGCGCGCAGCGAAGGCGCCGGCCTGTATCTGGGCCTGCGCCCCGGCGTCACGGCCGCGCGCATGCGCGAAGCGCTCGACGGCGGCGCCGACGTCTCGCAGCTGCTCACCTTCGTGCCGGTCGAAGCAGGTGACTTCTACCTGCTGCAACCGGGCATGCCGCACGCGGTCGGCCCCGGCGTGACCTTGGTCGAGCCGCAGTACGTCGCGCCCGGGCGGCGCGGCGTGACGCTGCGCTACTGGGACTGGAACCGTCGCTACGACGAGCACGGCAAGCCCGATGCCCTCGGCCGCGGCCGTGAGCTGCACGTCGATCGCGCGCTGGAAGTCACCGACTGGATCAACACGTCCGACCCCGGCTGGCTCGTCGCTCAGCGCTGCAGGCTGCCAGGCCTCGCGCTCGATGCCGCCGCCCGCTGCGAGACGCTGTGTGACAGCGCGCATGGTGCGCCGGTGCGCTCGCAGTATCTGCGCGCAGCGCGCGTGTTCGGATCGGGACGCGTCCAGCTCCCGGACTGGCACACGCTGCGCGCCCTGACCGTGATCGACGGCGAGCTCGAGCTGCGGGGCGCATTCGGGAGTCTACGCGTCGCGCGCGGGCGCACGGCAGCACTGCCCGCCGGGTTGGGCGTGATCGACTGCGACGTCAGCCGCGGCCATGCGCTCGTGAGCAGCGTCATCGCCGGCTGAGGCGTACTTGACGCACAATCCCCCCTGATGAAGATTGCGGCTCCCCGATGAGCGAAGCTCCGAAAGTCACAATCGTCATCCCGATCTACAACGAAGAGGGCATCCTGCGCTCGTCGGTGGTCGATCTGATAGATCGCCTGCGCGCCTTCGACTTCCGCTACGAGCTGCTGCTGGCCGAGAACGGCTCGGTCGACGCCACGCTCGCCATCTGTGAAGAGCTGGCCCAGCGCTTCCCGCAGCTGCGTTTCTTCTCCGTCGGCTCGCCCGGTCACGGCAACTACGGCCTGGCGCTGCGTCAAGGCATCCTGGATGCTCGCGGCGAGTACGTGTTCTGCGACGAGATCGATCTGTGCGACACCGATTTCTACGCGCGCGCTCTCGAGGTCCTCGACAGCCGCGGTGCGGACCTGGTGATCGGCTCGAAGCTGGCCGCAGGCGCACGCGACGAGCGACCCGCGCTGCGCCACGCCGGCAGCCTGGTGATCAACGGCATGCTGCGCATCGCGCTCGGCTTCAAGGGCACGGATACCCACGGCCTCAAGGCCTTCCGGCGCAGCGCACTCGACTCGGTCGCGCGCGCGTGCATCGTCGACAAGGACCTGTTCGCGAGCGAGTTCGTGATCCGCGCCGAGCGCGCCGGCATCGCCATCCGCGAGATCCCCGTGCGGGTGAAGGAGAAGCGCGAGCCCTCGATCCACCTGTTCAAGCGCGTGCCCAACGTGCTCGGCAACCTCGCCAAGCTCGTCGTGGCGATCCGGTTCAAGCGCTGATGTCCGGCCTGTCGGCATTGCGCTTGTGCGCGGTCTCGGTCGATCTGGACGAGATCGGTTGCTACAGCGCGATCCACGGCCTGCCCGATCTGCCGGGCGAAGCCGCGCACGCGGTCTACCGGCGCGCACTGCCACGGTTGCTCGAGCTGTTCGAGAGGCTGGCGATCCCGGCCACGCTCTTCGCTTGCGGTCGCGACATGGCCGATGCCACGGCGGCCAGCTGCCTGCGTGCTGCCGCCAGCAGCGGCTACGAGATCGGCAACCATTCCCAGGACCACCTCTACGATCTGACGCACCGCCCGCGCGCGGAGATGCGCGAGCAAGTGCTGGAAGGAATTCGCAGCATCGAGCGCGCCACCGGCCAGACACCGATCGGCTTCCGCGCCCCGGGTTATACGATCAACGACGAGCTCTTCTCTGTGCTCGGAGAGCTCGGCGTCGGCTACGACTCGAGCGTGTTTCCGTGCCCGCTCTACTACGCAGGCAAAACCGCAACCATCGGGCACTACCGAGCGCGCGGCCGCCGCACGCACAGCGTGATCGACGACCCGCGCGTGCTGAGTGCCCCGGCCGAGCCCTACCGCACCGGCCAACCGTACTACCGCCGGGGCAGCGGCTTGTTGGAGTTTCCGATCGGCGTGACCCGCGACTGGACGGGCCGGCTGCCGTACATCGGCACGTACGTGGCCCTCGCCGGCCCCACCGCCGCCCGCGCCCTCACGCACCTGATCGCGGGCCGCAGCCTCGTCAACCTCGAGCTCCACGGCATCGACGCAGCGGACGCCGACAGCGATGGACTGCAGGCCCTGCGAATACCGCAACAACCCGACCTCCACCGCAGCGCCAGTGACAAGCTCGCCAGCCTGGAGAGCGCGCTGACCACGCTGCGCGACGCCGGCTACGAGTTCGTCACCCTGCGCGACGCGGCGCGCGTCTTCGGCGCACAGAACTAGTAGCGCTTCCAGCCGCTCGACTCGCCGCTCTTCACCGCTTGCACTGCCAGCGCATCCGCGCGCTCGTTCAACAACACGCCCGCGTGTCCCGGCACGTGGATCAGCTGCAGGTCTTCGAACGGCTTCAGCTCCGCCCTCACCTGCGCCACCAGCTCGGTATTCGCCTTGGCCTTCCAGCCGAGCGACAGCACTCCGATCGAGTACTTGCTGTCCGTGTGCACGCGCACCGGCCGCGCGCGATCTTCGATCGCCCGTGCCGCCTCGAGCACCGCGGTCAGCTCGGCGATGTTGTTCGTTGCCACGCCGAGAAACATCGACAGCTCCCGCCGACCACTTTCGTCCTGGATCACCACGCCGATCCCCGCGGGCCCGGGATTGCCCGAGCACGCCCCGTCGGCGTAGACGATGATCGTGCCCTCCGGGTGCTTCTGCGAGTTCACCTGCTGCGCGCGCTCGGCCTTGCCCCGCACCGGGGCATCGACCGTCTCGGCACAAGCGCTGTCGGGGAGCAGCGCCTCGCCGGCGATCGACTCGAGGTTGCGTTTGCCGGCGCGGTAGGCGCGCGTGTCCTGCGCCTTGTAGCGGACTTCGACTCGACCATCCGACCCGGCGACGGGCTCACCGTGCTCATCCACGCGCGCGAACACGCGCGTGCCGCGCAACAACATGGGCTTCCAGGGCATGCGAACGTGGGGTGTAGCACAAGCTCAGGGCTGCACGCCCACGCGTTCCGCCAGCGCGGCCAGCAGCCGATCCGCATCGGACAGCGGGACCCGCGAGACACGGACCGAGTGAGCACCCAGGACGTCTACTTGCACCTCGACCTGTCCCGCGCGCGCCGGCAGCAGGATCTCGAGCCCCAGATCGACCGCGGTGCCGATCAGCACCGCGAGCGCGCCGGCGATCAACAGGAAAGGCGCGCCGCCCCGTGCGCCATCGAACAGCAGGTGGCCGCCCAGCAGGATGCCGAACGCCAGCGAGATCACACCGACCGCGCTCCCGAGCAACGCGTAGCGCGCGCGCCGGAAGGCGCCGCTGATGCGATCGAGCGTGTAGCAGGCCTCGGTGCTGCGTACCGTGCGGCCCAGGAAGGTCGTGCGCCCGCGCACGCGGAGCAGCCCGCCTTCGAGCTCGATCTCCGCCTCGCGGCGCAACGCCACGACGAAGCACAGGCCGCGGTACAGCGCCGAGAGCAGCGCGATGCCGGTCAGCCAGCGCAACACGGCCAGCGGCCACTTGCGCGTCGGTGCATGCGCGAGCCCCTGCACGCGCAGCGGCTGTCCCGTATCCACGCGCTCCTGTTCGCCCAGCAGCGCGACCGCGACCGCGCGAGTGGTTTGGTCCTTGACCAGATCGCGCACGCGCAGGAGGCCGGTGCGCGCTGCGTCGCTCTGCGCGCGCGCGAGGCTGGTGATACGCGCCGCATTGCGCGCGCGAGCCGCACCGTCCTGGTCGGGGTTGGTGCTCTCGTCCTCGCTCAGGATCGCGGCCAGCAGCGCGTCCTCGACCATGCCGCGCACCTCGCCCGGCAAGAGCACGCCCAGAAACGGCGTGATGCGGTACGGCGTCGCCAGCTCGACCCAGCTCAGGTGGCCGACGAACGTCCAGGCCACCGAACGCCGGTCGCCACCGCGCGCTGCCAGGCAGAGCTCGCCGAAACCCACCACCGCACAGGCGCCGACCAGCGCGGCTTCCAGCGTGTTGCTCGGACCCTGCTCGAGGATCGTGAAGACGTTGCCGGCAGCCGTGGCCGCTTGCTCGCGCTCGACGCCGAACTCCTTGGCCGCGCTCTGCAGCACGTTCGGCGACGCGGGCGAGAGCCGGCGCTCAGCCTGCCCCGACAGCACTGCGTACGCGAAGCCGCCCAGTGCGGTCCCGCGCGGGTGCTCTCGCAGACAGGTCACTGCACGTTCGAGCTCGCTGCCCTCGTCTGCCATCATTCACCGAGCCGCCCTTCGAACTGCCCGCACACGCCGCACGCGCCGCAGCCGCAGGCGGCCGGGTTGGGCCACCAGTGTACCCGCGGTCGCCTCGCCGAGATACAGCGAGCTGGCTCGGTACTGCGCCAGGGCGCTCACCACGAAGACCTTGATCACCGCGCTGGCCGGCAAGGCCAGCATGACGCCCACGAATCCGAACAGGTTCCCGAACGCCAGCAAGGCGAAGAGCACCCAGACCGGCGACAGGCCGAGCTTGCCCCCGACGATGCGTGGCGTGATCACCAGGCCCTCCAGCATCTGGATCACCGCGTAGACCGCCACCACGCCGAACACCTGCCCCCAGCCCGTGAAGTGCAGCACGACCATCAGCAGCCCGAACACCAGCGCCAGCGTGCTGCCGACGTACGGGATGAACGACAGCAGGCCGGCCAGGACGCCGATCGGCACGGCGAGCGGCACGCCGATCACCCAGTAGCCGAAGCCGTACAGCACGGCCAGGATGCCCATCACGGTCAACTGACCGCGCACGAACTGCTCGAGCACGTAGTTCACCTGCGTGGCCGTCGCCACCACGGTCGGCCGCAGGCTGGCCGGCAGGAGCTCACGCGTGCGCGCCACGATCAGGTCGAAGTCGTGCAGGAAGTAGAACGCGAACACCGGCACGAACAGCGCGGTCGACAGCGAGCCGAGCGCAGTGGCAGTGCCGCCAATGGCTGCAAGCAATACGTCGCGCACCGGCGCCAGCGCCGAGGACGCGATGCCCACGGTGTTGTCGCCCAGCTGATCGAGCGCGGACGAGACGCTGTCCGGCACCGGAATGTGGTGCTGCATGAGCCAGGGCCGGATGACCGTGGCCAGGTGCAACACGGCGGCGAACAGCGAGCGCGCCAGCTCCATGACGTCACGTATCAGCGTGGGGATCACCAGCACCACGAACAGCGTGATACCGAGCAAGGCGGCGAACAGCAGGATCACGATGCCGACCGAGCGCGGCAGGTGCCAGGTCTCGAAGCGATCCACCAGCGGATCCAGCATGTAGGCCAGCAGCAACGCCAGCAGCACCGGCGATAGCACGGAGCGCAGCTGCACCAGCAGCCAGGCGAAGGCCACGAGCGCGAGCACGATCCAGAGCGTGCGCCACCATGCCGAGGTCTTCGCCACGCCACCTTGTAACACGCTGGCCTGCCCAGGTCGTAGAACCCGGACCATCGGTCGCCGGCGCCATGCGGCGGCTCCCGGAATTGCAGCTGACAGCTGCAGAACCGCCGCGTTCCACATCCTGCGGCGGTCACCCCGCACCGTACCGGCATGCGGGCTGCATGATGCACCCCGCGGCTCGCGGATCGGTCGGCCGCACGTATCAATTCCATACAGTCCGCGATCGATCGCCGCGCAGGTCAAATTGTTTCGCAGAAGGCGTGCGCCGCCGCTTGACTGCAGGCTAGGTTCTGGCACGCACTGACGGAGCTCTCGGTGACCCGGCAGTGGATTCTCGTGGCACAATGCACTATAGGCGCCGGGGGGCTGCCTCCCCACCCGCCCGGTGCTTCGAACGACGATGGCTGAAAGCGACTCGAACCTGACCGACACCTCGGCGCGCGGCCCGATGGATCAGTTCACTGCACACCTGGACCGCGGTTGGGATCTCCTCCACCGCGGTGACTTGCGTGGCGCAGAGCTGTCCGCCGAGAAGAGCCTCGAGCTCGACGCGCAATCGCCCGAAGCCCACAACTTGCTCGGCTACGTCAAAGCGGCGCAAGGCAACGCCGAAGACGCCATCGAGCATTACCGCCAGGCGATCGCGCTCGACGACACCTTCGTCGAGGCGATGCTGAACGCGGCCGAGGTCCTGATCCATCCGCTGCACGACTTCGACGGCGCGCTGGGCATGGTCGAAGAAGCGCTCGACTTCGCCGAGAACGACGACGAGATCGCCGACGCGCTGTTGCTCAAATACGACGCCTACATGCACCAGGGGGACAAGGACAACGCCAGCCGCGTGGTGGCCTCGTTGCCCAAGGGCCCGTTCGAGAGCCCGCGCCTGGACTTCCTGGTCGGGCGAGCACATTTCGAGATTGGCGACGCCGCGGGTGGCCTGGACTTGCTCAAGAGCGCGGTCTCGCGCGAGCCGACGTACGGCGACGCCCACCACACGCTCGCACTCGCATACGAGTCGCTCGGCGACGGCCCCGCAATGGTGCTGGCGTTCTTGCGCACGCGCGAGGCCGATCTGGCCCAGGCGCCGGTGTTCTGGGCGCTGACGCGCGACGCCTTCGAGGAGCGCGTCCGCGAGAGCCTGACGCGCCTGCCGAAGCCACTCTTCGCGGCCCTGGAAGACGCGACCTTGGTCGTCGCAGAGCTGCCCGGAGCCGAGGTCGTGGCCGACGGCGTGGACCCGCGCAGTTGCGTGCTGCTCGACAGCGCGGCCCGGGTCGCGGGTAGCCTGCCGGTGGCCAAGGCCAGCCGTGTCTTCATCTACCAGCGCAACGTCGAGCGCGCCGCCGAAGAACTCTCCGAGCTCAACGACGAGCTCTACGCCGTGCTCGAAGACGAGCTGTGCGCGACCTTTCCCGAGCTCGCCCCGCATGCCGTGCGGGGCGAGGACGAAGCGGCCGACTAACCGTTGTGCCCCAGCGCGTAGACCTTCTCGGCGTTGCGCTCGCGCATGTCGACCTTGACGGGCGACAGGTTCCAGATCTCCTGTGCGTAGGCGCGGATGGTCGCGTCGCTCGAGAAGCGGCTCGAGCCGGCGATGTTGAACAGCGCGCGCCGCGACCACTCGCGCGGGTGCACGTACAGCGCCGCCGCGCTGCTCATGGCTTGCACGTACTCGGCGTAGTCCGCACAGACCATGTAGTGATCGAACTCGCGCAGCGCGTGCACCACGCTGGCGTAGCGCGTCGGATCGCCCAGGCAGAAGAAGTCGGAGTCGATGAGTGAAATGGCCCGCGCCAGCTCGAAGTTTTGTTCGATGAACGCGCTCGCGTGGTAGCCCTGGCGGTACGACTCCTGGACCTGCTCGACCGTGCGGCCGAACAGGAAGAAGTTCTCGGGGCCGACCGCATCGCGCAGCTCCACGTTGGCGCCGTCGAGCGTGCCGACCGTCAACGCACCGTTCAGCGCCAGCTTCATGTTGCTGGTGCCCGAGGCCTCCTTGCCGGCCTGCGAGATCTGCAGCGACACGTCCGCGGCAGGGATGATGCTCTGCGCCAGCGACACGCCGTAGTTGGGCACGAACAGTACGCGCAGCTTGTCGCGCGTCATCGGATCCTGGTTGAGCACTGCGGCCACGTCGTTGATCAGCCGGATGTGCTGTTTGGCCATGTGGTAGCCAGGAGCCGCCTTGCCCGCGAAGATGTACGTGCGCGGCACCACGTCCGCATGCGGGTGATCCTTCAGCCGCAGGTAGTGCGTGATCAGCTCGAGGCACGCCAGCAGCTGGCGCTTGTACTCGTGGATGCGCTTGATCTGGACGATCACCATCGAGTCGAGGTTGAGATCCTGGTGCATCAGCCGCGAGACGCTGGTGGCGAGCGCCAGCTTGTTGTCGCGCTTGATCTGCGTCAGCGCATCCAGCACCGGCTGCTCTTCGGCTAGCTCGCGCAGGCGCGTCAGCGCCCGCAGGTCGTCGTGGATGAAGCCGCTGCCCAGCTTCTCGGCCAGCAGCGCGGACAGGCCCGGGTTCGCGAACAGCAACCAGCGCCGCGGCGTGACGCCGTTGGTCTTGTTGTTGAAGCGCTCGGGGAACATGTCGTGGAAGTCGACCAACAACTCGTGCTTCACCAACTCGGTGTGCAGCGCGGCCACGCCGTTGACGCTGTGCGAACCGAGCGTCGCCAGGTTCGCCATGCGCACCTGCTTGACGGCGCCCTCCTCGATGATCGACATGCGCGCCATGCGCGCGGTGTCGTTGGTGTAGCGGATGCTCACGTCGCGCATGAAACGCCGGTTGATCTCGTAGATGATCATCAGGTGGCGCGGGAGCAGACGCTCGAACATCTGCACAGGCCACTTCTCGAGCGCCTCGGGCAGCAGCGTGTGATTGGTGTAGGCGATCGAGCGCTGCGTGATCTCCCAGGCGACGTCCCAGTCCAGGTGCTCCTGATCCACGAGCACGCGCATCAACTCGGCCACGGCCACCGCAGGGTGCGTGTCGTTGAGCTGGATGGCCGCGCGATCGGGTAAGAGCCGGAAGTCGCGGTGACGGCGCTTGAAGCGCGCGATGATGTCCGCGATCGAACAGGCCACGAAGAAGTACTGCTGCTTGAGCCGCAGCTCCTTGCCTTCCTCGGTGTGGTCGTTCGGATAGAGCAGCTTGGAGATGCTCTCGACCTCGACCTTCTCCTGCACGGCGCGCCGGTGATCGCCGCTGTTGAACAGCTGTAGATCGAAGTCGCGCGACGCGCGAGCCGACCAGAGCCGCAACGTGTTCACGTTGTCGGTCTCGTGGCCGACGATGAACGAGTCGAACGGCAGGCCGATCACCTGGTGCGAGTCGACCCAGTCGACCCACAGCCGGCCGTTCTCGTCCCGGCGGGTCTCGGTGTGGCCGTAGAACTTGACCGTCTGCGTGCGGTCGTGGCGCGGCACTTCCCAGGGGTTGCCGTACTCGAGCCAGTTGTCGCGGTGCTCGACCTGCTGGCCGTTCTCGATGCGCTGCTCGAAGATGCCGTACTCGTAGCGAATGCCGTAGCCCACCGCAGGCAGCTCGAGCGTGGCGAGCGAGTCCATGAAGCAGGCGGCGAGCCGCCCGAGGCCGCCGTTGCCCAGGCCGGGGTCGCCCTCGGATTCGATCACCTCGACCAGGTCGAAGCCGGCCACTGCCGCGAGCTTCTCGGCCACGCCGTACATGCCGAGGTTCACCAGGCACAGGCCCAGGCTGCGGCCGGTGAGAAACTCCGCCGACAGGTAGTACGCGCGCTTCACGTCGCGTTCGGCGTACGTGCGCTGCGTCGCCAGGTACTGCTGCACCAGGCGATCACGGACCGAGTGCGCCATCGCTCGGTACAAATCGGCGGGCGTGGCGTCGCGATGGTCCTTGACGCAGGTGAAGAGCAGGTGATCGATGACCTGCTGGCGGAACTCTTCGGGTTCGATTCGCGCGGGCGCATGGGCAGGTGGACTGGCCGTGCGGCGCTTGGCTTCGGGGATAGCGGCGTCGTGCATGAGTGACCGTCCCGGTGACGCTGCCTCAGACGCTATCTCCGCATGTTTTCAGCTTTGTTGCGGGCGTGCAACGAGGCTCGGGATCGCTAGTACGACCCGCCTCGCCCGTGCTAGGCACTGCCCAATTCCAAAACGGGAGCGCTTTCCATGCAGGAGATCCAACGTGTCGGCTTGCTGTTTTCGGGCGGACCCGCGCCCGGTGCCAACGCGGTGATCGCCGCCGCCGCCAGCGCGTTCCGGCGCGCGGGCTGCGAGGTCATCGGCATACTGCAAGGCTACACACATCTCGAGAGCTTCAAGCCCGGGCAGAGCGCGCTCCACGAGGGCACGCACTACCGCACGATCACGGACGCCGACCTGCGCGGCCTGCGCAACGCGCGCGGCGTGTTTCTCGGGACTGCGAGGGCCAACCCGGGACGGGAGGTGAACTCGCCCCAGGATTTCGAGGACCCGGTCAAGAGTGCAGGGCTCGCCGCCACGGTGGCCGCGCTGCGTGAGCTCGAGCTGGACGCGCTGATCTCGATCGGCGGTGACGGGACGCTGCGCACGGCGAACCTGCTGTACGAGTATCAACGGCGCTTGCCCGAGAGCGCGCAGCGCGTGCGTATCGTGCATGTGCCCAAGACCATCGACAACGACTACGCAGGTATCGACTTCACGTTCGGCTTCTTCACCGCGGTCGACGTCATGGCCAAGGAGCTGCTCAACTTGCGGGCCGATGCCCTGGCCACGCAGAGCTACTACGTGGTCTCCACCATGGGCCGGCGCGCGGGCTGGCTCGCGTACGGCGTGGCGATCGCAGGCGAAGCGCACCTCGTGCTGGGCATGGAGGACGCGCAGGGCGCGATGCTCGACGCCGATGGTAAGCTGGATCTCGATCGACTCTCGGAGCTGATCGTGGAGCTGATCGCGGCGCGCGCGGCGCGCGGCAAACGCTACGGGGTGGTGCTCCTGGCCGAAGGCCTGGCCGAGCTGCTGCCTGAGAGCGTGCTCGAGGGCGCGGGCCGCGATGCGTACGGACACGTATCGTTCGGGACGTTCGATCTGAGTCGCCACGTGTCGGGGCGCGCGGCCAAGCGCTACCGCGACAAGACGGGCCGCTCGATCAAGATCACGGGTGTGCAGCTCGGCTACGAGTCGCGCTGTGCGGCACCGCATGCGTTCGACGTGCTGCTCGGCACACAGCTGGGCTTCGGGGCCTTCCGTGCGCTGACCGAGGAGGACCTCGACGGGCACATGGTGAGCGTGGCGGGTCAGCTCGACCTACACTACGTCGCGTTCGAGAAGCTGGTCGACCAGAAGTCGCTGACGCCGCTGGTGCGCTACATCGATCGGCAGAGCGATTTCTACCGGCTGGCACGCCAGTTGGGGACGCGCGTCGCCTCGATGCGGTAGCTGCTGGCACAATCGCCGATCGGGCCCTATGTGAAGGGTGTCGAGGTGGATGATGCAGAGCGAGCCGGAAGAGCGCGGACCCAGCTTTGATCATCAGTCGCCGGCGCTGAACGCCGGCTCGCCGCTCCACGTGGTCATCATCGGAGCAGGCTTTGCCGGCCTCAACGCCGCCAAGGCCCTGCGCCGCGAACCCGTGCGCGTGACCGTACTGGATCGACACAACCACCACTTGTTCCAGCCGTTGCTGTACCAGGTCGCCACGGCCGCGCTGAACCCGAGTGACATCGCGGCGCCGGTGCGGCGCGTGCTGCGCCGGCAGAAGAACGCCGAGGTGTTCCTGGCCGAGGTGCGCGGGGTCGATCTGGCGAACAAGTGCGTCGAGCTCGACCAGGGCCACATCGGCTTCGATCGGCTGATCGTCGCCACGGGTGCGACGCACTCGTACTTCGGGCACGGCGAGTGGGCGCCGCTCGCGCCCGGGTTGAAGAGCATCGAGGACGCGGTCGACATTCGGCGACGCGTGCTGCTGGCGTACGAATTCGCCGAGCGCGAGACCGATCCAGCGGAACGCGCGCGCTGGACCACGTTCGTCGTCGTCGGCGCCGGGCCCACCGGCGTCGAGCTGGCGGGCGCGCTGGCCGAGATCTCGCGCACGACGCTGGCCAGCGACTTCCGCCGCATCGATCCGCGCAGCTCGCGCGTGGTGCTCGTCGAGGCGGGGCCGCGCGTGCTGCCCAGCTACCCGCCGGAGGTCTCGGCGAGCGCGCAGCGGCAGCTCGAGCGCATCGGCGTCGAGGTATTGACCTCGCACGCGGTGACCCAGATCGACGACCTCGGCGTGACCGCAGGCGACAAGCGCTTCGACTCGCGCACGGCGCTGTGGGCGGCAGGCGTCGCGGCATCCCCGCTGGGAAAAGCACTGGGCGCGCCGGTCGACAAGCAGGGCCGCGTGAAGGTGACGCCGTACCTCACGCTGCCGGGCAACGACGCGGTGTACGTGGTCGGGGATCTCGCGATCGTGCCCCAGGGCGACGGCTTCGTGCCCGGTGTCGCGCAGGGCGCGATCCAGGGCGGCGTGTACGCGGCGCGGCGGATCGCGGCGCAGTTGCGCGGCGAGAGCGTCGAGCCGTTCAAGTATCACGACAAGGGATCGCTGGCGACGATCGGTCGCGCAGCCGCGGTCGCCGACTTCGGGCGCTTCCACTTCGGTGGCGCGCTGGCCTGGCTGCTCTGGTTGGTCGTGCACATCATGTTCCTGGTCGGCTTTCGCAACCGCGTCGCCGTGCTGTTCGAGTGGGCGTGGTCGTACATCACGTTCGAGCGCGGCGCGCGCCTGATCACGGGGCCGCTGCCGGAGAATTTGCTGCGCCGGTTCTCGCTACCCGCGCCGCGGCTGCTTGCCGCTGATGGCGGCAATGGCAAGCCCGTGGAGCGCGGTCAGCCGTCCAACTCACCGGGCTCGATCTCGTCCACGTAGCACCAGGTCCAGGTCTCGCCGGGCTCCGCCGACCGGATCAACGGGTGCTCAGTGCGGTGGAAATGCGCCGTGGCGTGCTTGTTGGGCGATTGATCACAGCACGCGACGTGCCCGCAGGTCAGGCACATGCGCAGGTGCATCCACTCCGAGCCGGTCTTCACGCAGTCCTCGCAGACGTCCTTGGTTACGCGCGTGAGCTTGATCTGGTCCAGGTGGCCGCATTCGATCGCCATGAAGTCCTCGCCTGTTGACCCCCCCACCCCGCGAATGTACGCACGCTCACGGCTCGCCGCTAGCCGGGAGCCGCCGCGCAGCGCCGGCGACCGATAGTCATCCGGAAGGGTCGCGCCGTGGGGCGCGACCCTTCCGGTGTACAGTGCGCGGCATGTCGTTCGTGTATCTGGTCGATGGGACCTATGAATTGTTCCGAGCATTTTACGGCGCGCCGAGCAGCCGAAAGAATGGGCGTGAAGTCGGCGCCACCCGCGCGATGCTGCGGTCGTTCTCGGGGTTGTTGCTGGACCCCGAGTGCACGCACGTCGCAGTCGCCTACGACACCGTGATCGAGTCGTTTCGCAACGATCTCTTCCCCGGCTACAAGACCGGAGCAGGTATCGATCCCGACCTCTGGGCGCAATTCCCCCTCGCCGAACGCGCTTCCCGCGCGCTCGGCATGGTCACGTGGTCGATGATCGAATTCGAGGCCGACGACGCGCTGGCCACGTTCGCCGCCCGCGCCGCCGACGACCCCAGCGTTGCGCAGGTCCGCATCTGCTCCCCGGACAAGGACTTGTGTCAGTGCGTGCGGGGCGCGCGGGTCGTGCTCTACGATCGGCGCCAGCGCAAGCCGTGCGACGTCGATGGTGTGCGCGAACGTCTGGGGGTCGCACCGGAGCAAGTGCCCTCGCTCCTGGCGCTCGTTGGCGATACGGCCGATGGCATCCCCGGCATCCCGCGCTGGGGCGAGAAGAGCGCGGCGAAGGTCTTGCAGCAGTTCAAGAACGTCGCCGAGATCCCCGACGACCCCGGCCGCTGGGGCCTGCAGATTCGCGGTGCCGCGGCGCTGGCAAGTGAACTGGCCGGCGCACGCGAGGCCGCGCTGCTCTACGAGGTGCTGGCCACGCTGCGCCTGGACGTACCGCTACCCGAGACCGTCGAGGACCTGCGCCATCGCGGCGTACAGCGCGACGCCCTGGCCGAGCTGTGCGAGGAGATCGGCGCGGACGACGTGCTCGAGCGCTTCAAGGCTTAGTCTTCGGCAAGACCTTGGCCTCGCCTTCGACCGTGGGCTTGGGCTTCAGACGCTGCAGCACGCCCGACGGCAGACTGAGGAGCGATTGCAGCAATGACGCTATCAGCTGCGCCGGGGTATCGCCCTCGGCGTGGACGTGCGCGCTCTCGTTGGCCCGCAGGTCGTGCATCGCACCGCGCGCGATGGTGCGCGAGCCGTCGGACCGGATCTCGATCATCAGCTGCGCGACCACCGGCGGCTCGTTGTGCGCCACCGGCACCTGGCCCGACTTCGCAGTCGTGCCGGCCTTCAACGCCTCGCGCAGCCCGTGCAGCGCGAGACCGCCGATCGCCCGCCCGATTCCGCCCGATTTGCTCCCAGACTCCGCCATGGAGCGATCGTAGCCGCAGATGGCGTTACGTCCAGCTCTCCGCCGGCGCCAGCAGGCCGAGGTCCCCGCCCAGCTGCTCGAAGAAACGCTGCATGTCCTCGGGCGGCGCGGCGTGAAGCACCAGCGGCTCGGTTGCAGAAATACCGGGCAAAATCAGCTGCGTGCAGTGCAGCATGACGCGGCGCGCGGCGACGACGCGGCCATCGGGCTGCACGGCGCGCGTGGGCCCGCCGTAGTGCTTGTCACCCCAGAGCGGCGCTCCCGCGTGCGCGGCGTGGACGCGGAGCTGGTGCGTGCGGCCGGTCTCGGGTCGCAACAGCAGCAGAGCGAGCTGCGCGTTGTCGAATAGCGTGGAGTAACGCGACCATGCGGCGTCGGCCAGACATGCCGCGCCCGGCTTGGCTGCCTTGGCTGTGGCGCCTGTGCGCTCGCGCACCGCCGTGCCGGCAGGCAACGCCACTCGCTTGCGCGCATCGCGCGGATCGCGGCCGATCGGAAAGCGCCAGTCGCCCGCCGGCGGCTCGGGTGCGCGCGACGCGAGCCCGAGGTAGAAG
>DATEOF010000063.1:0-23223 GCA_035274465.1 Polyangiales bacterium | reverse complement strand
GGCTGCTCGCGCCCGGCGTGCGGGCGGTGTCTCCCGCGACGGGCCCGCTGCCGCCTTCGCCCGCCGGAGCCGCGATCCGCCCGGCCCTCGGTACATCCGCAGCGCTGCCTGCGCTCCGGGTCCGGGTCGTCCGGGCTCGCGTCGAGCTGGTGCCGCTGCTGCTGGACCCGGTGCGGCTGCCACTGGATCCGCGCGCGCTGCTGCGGCCATTGCTCTGGTCCGAATCGCTCGCGCTCTTCGCGCAGGCGCACAGCACAAGCAACATGCCCGCGTACAACCCCGGCCGCATGGGCCAAGACACTGTACGAATGTCGCGCTCCAGGCAAAAAAAGCGGCCCGCCTCTCGGGTCGGAAGCCGGGAGGCGGGCTAAGTCCTGGGTTCAGGCCGCGGCGGCTGCTGCTGCCGACGTCAGGCGGTCTTTGACCTTGGCCTTGGCGGCCGCTTCCAGCTGCCGCACCCGCTCGCGCGACAGGCCGAGCTCGACGCCGAGCGCTTCCAGCGTGCTCGGCTCGTCGGTCATCATCCGCGCCTCCACGATGCGCCGCTCGCGGGCGCTCAGCGCCGACAGCGCCTCGCCCACCGACGCGCGCATGCTGTCGCTGACCTCGCGCGAGAGCGCCAAGCTCTCGGGGGTTTGCGTCTCGTGCACCATGCGATCCAGCGGTGCCGGATGCTTGCGGGTATCGTCGATGTGACTGTCCCGCTGCGTCAGCAGGGGCCAGAGCTGTTCGCAGCGCGACAGGGGCATGCCGCTCTGCTCGGCCAACTCGCTCGCGTCGTTGATCTCGCGCACCCGGTACATCCGCAGCGCCTTGCGCTCGGTCCGGGTCGTGCCCAGCCGCACGATGCGGTAGCCGCGCACCACGTAGTCGCGGATCTCGGCCCGCACCCAGTACGTGGCGTAGGCCTGCAGGCTCGGCGCGCGCTCGGGGTCGAAGCGCTGCACGGCCTTGAGCAGACCCAGACAGCCCTGCTGCACGAGATCGTCGACGCCGATCCCCCACAACCGATAGCCGCGGGCGATCGCTCGGATCGAGCCCAGGTGGTTGCGCACCAGCAGGTCTCCGGCGCGGATGTCGCCGCGTTGGTAAGCACGAATCAAAGCAAGCTCGGCATCACGGTCAGTCGTTCCGACTCTGACCTCTCGTGTAGGCGGCATGGGGCTGGTGTCTCCTCCGACAGTCCTGCCCGCGCGTATTGCATCTCGCGTGCCTGCGCGTCGACGCACTACGTCGCTTCGCGCGCCGCCCTGCGCTGCGGCGGCAACCAACGCGCCGCGGCAACCTGCCGCACCTGTCGCGTGAGCACTTTGCGCCGCGTGTCAGGGATTCTGCAGCGACGTCGCGCGTTCCTGCGCGCGTTTCGCACCTTCGGGATCCTTGCCGCGAACTAGCTCGGCGTAACGTGCGTACGCGCGTACAGCCTTGTCCGTCTGGCCCATTTTCTCGTAGCAGTTTGCAAGGTCATAGATGGAACCGGCGTCGCTCGGCATCTGCGCGATCACCTGCTCGTAGTACTTGATCGCTTCCGCGTAGCGCTCCACGCCGCGCAGCGCGATCGCGAGGTTGCGCGCGAACCCGACGTCCTTGGGCGACTCTTCGAGTGCTCTCTCGAAGTAGACGATCGCCTCTTCGTAGCGGCGTTCTTTACGCAGCGCGACGCCGAGGTTGTTCAACAGCGCGGCGTCGTGCGGGTTCTTCTCGACCGCGTCCATCATCACCTTGATGGCCTCGGCGTTTTGCCCTGTCTGCCGCAGCGCGAGGCCCAGGTTGCTCAGGCTCAGCGAGTCCTTCTTGTCCAGCTCGACGGCCTTGCGCAGCCGCGGCACTGCCTCCGGGTAGCGCTTCATGCGGAGCAGCGTCGCGCCGGACATCGCGTACGCCTGTGCGTGCGCCGGTGAGAGCTGGATCACCTTGTCGTAACACTTGAGCGCTTCCGCATACAGGCTCTGATCCGCGTACAGGCCGCCCAGGCTCATCTGCGCGGCGGCGTGATCCGGCCGGAGCTTCACGGCGATCTCGATCTCCTTGATCGCCTGAGGGATCTCGCCCTTCTTCTTGTGACCGAGGCCCATGCGGTAGTGGGCCTCGGCCTCGTCGGCGTGCGCGGCGGGCAGCGCCAGCCACAAGCCCGCGAGCAAGGCGAGAACTCCGCGGAAGCACAAAGGTTTACCCATGGACCTCACTCCTTCCGATGATAGTCAGTCGCCGGCGCTCCGCGGCGGCTCCGCACGGACGCAAAGGCCGCCCGCAGCATTCTACAGTCACGATCATGCGGAATTCGGCCCGCATTTGACAGAACCTGCAAAGTCACTAGAGTGCGTCACTCTATGCGACGCGTTTCGAGCCTGCGCCTGCTGTCGATCGCCCTGCTGCTGCGCGGGGCGGGACGGGGTCGCTGCGCTCGAGCGTGAGTCAGAGAACCCCCATCCCGCCGTAACCGGCCGGGTGGGTGCGTGTTCAACGAGACATGGCGACCCGGCTGCTACGGCAACCGAGTGAGAGAGCCATGTCCGATAAAGTCCAGATCTTCGACACCACGTTGCGTGACGGCGAGCAATCCGCCGGCGTGCTGTTCCGTGAGCACGACAAGCGCGAGATCGCCGAGCGCCTGTGCGCGCTCGGTGTCGACGTGATCGAGCTCGGCTTCCCCGCGGCCTCACCGGCCGAGTTCGCCGCCGTCCGCAGCATCGCGCGCGATCTGCGCGGTGTGGCGGCGTGTGGCCTGGCGCGGGCGGTCGAGGCGGACGTGATGGCCGCGTGCGAAGCATTGGCCGACGCCGAGGCGCCGCGCGTGCACGTGTTCGTGAATTCGAGCGACATGCAGCTCGCGCAGCAGCTCAACAAGAGTCGCGACCAGGTGCTCGAGATCGCACGCCACAGCGTCGCGCTCGCGCGGCGGCACGCGGCGTCGGTGGAGTTCAGCGCGATGGACGCCACGCGCGCCGATCCCGAGTTCCTGGCCAGCCTGGTACGCGAGGCGCTCGGCGCCGGTGCGGACGTGATCAACATTCCGGATACCGTCGGCTACATCATGCCCCAGCAGCTCGCGGAGTTGATTCGCTCGCTCTACGCCCGCGTGCCCGAGCTGCGCGCGCGTACGTTGTCGTTTCACGGCCAGGATGATCTCGGCCTCGCCACGGCCAACGCGCTCACTGCGATCAGCGAAGGCGCGCGCCAGGTCGAGGTCACGGTGAATGGCATCGGCGAGCGCGCGGGCAACACCTCGCTCGAGGAAGTCGTGATCGCGCTGCGCGTGCACGGCGAGCGGCTCGGCGTGCACACCGGCTTGCACACCGAGGAGATCTACGCCCTGTCCAAGTTGGTGGAGGACAAGAGCGGCCTGGCTGTGCCGGCCAACAAGGCGGTCGTCGGACGCAATGCGTTCCGTCACGCCTCGGGCATCCACCAGGACGGCGTGCTCAAGCATCGCGACACGTACGAGGTGATCGACCCGGCCTGGGTCGGACATCCCGAGGGCACGCGCATCGTGCTGGGCAAGCTCTCTGGCCGGGCGGGCGTCGCGGCGCGCGCCAAGGCGCTCGGACTCGAGTTGCGTGGGGCGGAGTTGGCTACCGTCTATGCCGCGTTCCAGCGGGTCGCCGACGAACGCAGCGAGGTTCAGGACGACGAGCTGCTGCAGATCTGTGAGCAGGTCCGCGGCCGCGCCGCCGTCGGCTGAGCTGCATGGAGAGCGACCCGGAGCCGCCGCGCAGCGCCGGCGACTGATAGTCATCGTAAGGGTCGCGCCATGAGGCGCGAGCCTTCCGATCCGGGCTGGCCGCGCCCGGGGAGCCGCCGCGCAGCGCCGGCGACCGACAATCATCCGGAAGGGTCGCGCCATGAGGCGCGAGCCTTCCGGCCTGCTTTCGCGCATGCGGCCATCGTGTTATCCCGCTGGGCGATGCCCGCGACGCTTCTCCGGTCGATCGACATCGTCGTGCCCGTGTTCAACGAAGAGGCGTGCATCCAGGCTTTCTACGAGCGGACGCGCGCTGCCATCGCCGGCCTGCCTTACGCCTTTCGAATCCTGTTCATCGACGACGGCTCGCGCGATCGCACCGCCGAGCTGTGTCTTGCGCTCTCGCGCGTGGACCCGCGCGTCGGCCTGTTGCGCTTCTCGCGCAACTTCGGCCACCAGGCGGCGCTCACCGCGGGCCTCGACGCGGCCGATGGCGATGCTGTGATTACCCTGGACGCGGACCTCCAACACCCGCCCGAAAAGCTGCCAGAGTTCATCCAAGCCTGGGAACAGGGTGCCGAGATCGTCTCGGGCGTGCGCGAAAGCGCCGCGAGCTCCGCCTGGAAGCGCCTGACCTCTTCGGCGTTTTATCGCGTGCTCAACTCGATCTCGCCGTACGCCATCACGCCCGACTCGCCCGACTTCCGACTGTTCGACGCCAAGGTGGTCCACGCCATCCGTCGCGTGCGCGAACAAAGCCGGTTTTTGCGCGGCATCTACGCCTGGGTGGGGTTTCGTCAGGTCCAACTGGCGTACGACGAAGCCGAGCGCGCGGGCGGTGTCACGCACTACAGCACCTTCGACATGCTGTTCTTCGCGCTGCGCGCGGTGCTGAGCTTCTCACACCTGCCGCTGCGGCTCGCGACGTACCTCGGTCTGTGCGTCTCGACCCTGGCGTTCATCTACGGCATCTACGCGGTGGTGGTGAACGTGGTGTTTCACCGCGTGGTCCCTGGCTGGACTTCGCTGGCAGTTCTGGTCTCCTTCTTGTCGGGCGTGCAGCTCCTGACCCTCGGCGTGCTGGGCGAATACCTGGGGCAGGTTCTGGAAGAAACGAAAGCGCGACCGCTGTACCTGGTCGCCGAGACGTATCTACCCCCACTGCGCACCTCCGTTCCGCCTCCGGCTTCACCGCTGCCGCACGGCTAGAGAACGCCGCGGAAGCCTGCTACAGCCTGCGAGGTACAGATGCGAACGCTCTGGATCGCCGCGTGCGTGCTGTGCGCCTGCAGCGCAGACGGCGAACCCATGCGCAAGCTACCGGTCGTCACCCCCGACGCGGGCGATGCCTCGTCCAGCTCGGACGCACACGACGCAGCGCCGCAAGAGGCCGGTGAGCCCACGGCCACGCGGAAAGACGCCGCTGCCCCGGCCGCTGACACCGGCAGCGCCGAGGATGCCGCCAAGCAGCAGCCCGCCGAACCGCCGCCATCAGCTGCAGCGGGCATGGGCGCGCCGCCGGCAGCTGCAGGTGGAACGGGTGGCACCGACCCCGGGCTTTCGCCCTCCGACCCGCGTGCCCGCTGGCCGCAAACGCCGCTCGACGACGCCGGCACGGACGACGACGACGCGGGCGTCCCGCCGCCGCCGCCGCCGCGCCCGAGCTGCAGCGGCAAGCCCGGAGCGCCGGGCAACACCACGCGCAGCCACGGCGATCGCCAGTACATCGTGCACATCCCACCGCAAGCCGACCCCAACGCGGCGCTGCCGGTCATCCTCGTGTTCCACGGCGCGGGCGGCAAGGGCGCCGACATGCAGTTCGCGACCAACTTCGACGCGCTCGCGGACATGCAACACGCGATCATGGTCTACCCCGACGGCCAGGCGGGCAACGCGCCCTGGAATGTGGGGCGCAACGTCTGTCCGCCCGGCAACTTCGTGAGCACCGGCGCCGACGATCTCAGCTACATCGACGGCATGCTCGACGACATCGAGCACGATCAATGCCTGGATCGCGGCCGCGTGTTCGCGACCGGCTTCTCGATGGGCGGCTATTTCACCAACCAGGTCGGCTGCCAGCTCGGTCGAGACAAGCTGCGCGCGATCGCCCCGCACAGCGGCGGCACGCACAGCGGCACCTGCCCGGGCAAACCGCTGCCGGTGCTGCTGTTACACGGCGACGCCGACTCGCTGATCAACTATCGCTGCGGCACGCAGGCGCGCGACTACTGGTTGGATCGGAACGGCTGCAGCCCGCAATACGACACCTGGGACTTCATGGGCGGACAGTGCCAGTTCCACCGCGGCTGCCCCGCGGATGCTCCCGTCGTGCTCTGCACGTTCTTCGGCATGGATCACACCTGGGCGTACCCACCGATGTACGACTCCTCGAGTCTGCTCATCTGGGCCTTCTTCAGTCCCATGCTTTAGCGGCCGGCGGTGACACGTCGTGGTCGAGCAAGCGTTGGTTCTCGCCCTTCGCCCGCGGGGACCGCCAGAGCGAGAAGGTGCCCGGTCTAGAAATCGAGCGGCTGCGACAGTGCGTACCCGATCGCCTCCGGGATCCTCTCCGGCGCAATGCCCTTGAAGAACACCGTCCACTCTTTCACGCGCACCATTCCATCGCACTGCTTCTCGTACCAGCTGCGGATCGCGTTGTACGAGCGCGCCCGCCAAAAAAGCACCGGATGCTCGGCGATCAATGCTTGCCATAGATCTCGGCCGATGCCTTCGCCCTGGGCTTCCCGAGTCACGGCGAACTTGGACAGGTAACTCCCCAGGCGCGTGCTCGTCACCAAGGCTGCGCCGCGATAGCGACTCTCGACGTAGCTCACCGCGTAGCCGCGCGACAGCGTGCTCTCGCGCGGTGGCTTGCCGAAGCTGGACTCTAGCAGCGCGCGCAAGCGCTCGATGTCTACGCCTTCTAGCCCCTCGTGCCGCACCACGCGCGCGCCGCGGCGCAGCAGCGTGCCGGCACCCTTCACGGTGAACAGCTCGTGCAGCAGGCTGAGCGGCGCGGCCAAAGTCACCAGCAATTCGTGCGGCACCAGGTCGAGCACGATCTTGCGCGAGCACGTCAGCAGCTCTCGCTGCGCATCGCTCCACTCCGGCCGCGCGAACACCGTACCGAACTCGTCGCTCAGGTTGATCACCGACAGCGCCTGCCCGTCCAGCGATAGCCCGCCCTCGCTGCGCAGGAAGATCAGCTTGTGCGTCTTCAGCTCGGTCAGCATCTCCGCCAGCTCACGCAACCGCCCATCCAGATCCGCTGCCTCCAGGCACACCACCGGAATCGTGCCGCTGGCGGCGGCGTGGACGATCGCCGGGCCGCGTCCGGCCAGGGGGATGGCGACGCTCGGCGTGCCCATGGTCTGCAGGCGTGCGTGCAGTTGCGCGGCTGAACGCTGCGCATCTGCGTCCGCGTAGAAGCCCAGCACCACGACCGGGGTCAGGGACAGGGTGTGTAAGAGCCTCAAGTCCAGCGCCACGCCGTCGGCGTTTTCACGCATGGTTTCGGCGTCGACGACCAGCGCAGCGAAGCTCTCGCGGGCGCGACCTCGAAACAAGCGAAGATAGAATTCAGCCTCGGAGCCCTTGCCGACTCCTGCCAAAAAACGAAGCACTGCCTCTGCTGGTTCCATGATGGGTTCTGCTCGCGGCAAAGTGTGCCACACTCCGCGCCGCCGTCATGGAGTACGAATACGATGTCGTGGTCGTGGGTGCTGGGCCGAACGGGTTGTGCGCGGCCATCGCGCTCGCTCGAGAGGGTCAGTCGGTGCTGCTGGTGGAGGCCCATGCGGCTGCCGGCGGCGGTTTGCGCAGTGAAGAGCTGACGTTGCCCGGCTTTCTGCACGACGTGTGCTCGGCCGTGCATCCCCTCGGAGAGCTCTCGCCGTTCATGCGGACGCTGCCGCTCGCCGAGCACGGCCTCCACTTCATCCATCCGCCGTTCTCGGCTGCACACCCGCTGCCCGATGGCCAGGTCGCGCTGCTGCAGCGCTCGGTCGCGGCCACCGCGGATCGGCTGGGCATCGATGGTCCCGCGTACCGCGGCCTGCTCGAGCCGCTGCTGCGCGAGCCCGAGGCGCTGCTCGCCGATCTGCTCGGACCGCTGCGCGTCCCCACGCGTCCCATCGGCTTCACGCGCTTCGGCCTGCACGGCATGCGCTCCGCGATGGGCCTGAGCCGCGGCCTGTTCAAGCGTCCGCTCGCGCGCGCGCTGTTCGCCGGCTGTGCGGCGCACGCGATCATGCCGCTCGAGAACTTCTTCTCCGGCGCGGTCGGCTTGATGTTCCTGTTCGCCGGCCACGTGACCGACTGGGCAGTGGCGCGCGGCGGTTCGCAGGCGATCGCCGCAGCGCTCAGCAGCTACTTCGCGCAGCTCGGTGGCCAGCTGCGCACCGGCACGAAGGTCGAGTCGCTTTCACAACTTCCACCGGCGCGCGCCTACGTGTTCGACCTCGCGCCCCAGCAAGTCGCGAGCATCGCCGAGCACGAGCTGCCCGCCGGCTATCGCGCGCGCTTGCTGCGCTACAACTACGGGCCAGCGGCGTTCAAGATCGACTATGCGCTCTCGGGCCCCATCCCGTGGCGCGCAGCTGCTTGCGGCCAAGCGTCGACGGTGCACCTCGGTGGCACACTGGAAGAGATCGCTGCGTCCGAGCACGCGGCATGGAACGGCGAGCACAGCGACGCGCCCTACGTGCTGGTCTGTCAGCAGAGCCACTTCGACTCCACGCGCGCGCCACGAGGCAAACATACCGGTTACGCCTATTGCCATGTCCCTTTCGGGTCGAACGTGGACATGACGGAGCGCATCGAGCGTCAGATCGAGCGCTTCGCGCCGGGCTTTCGCGATCTGGTGCTGGCCCGCGTCGCGCGCGGCCCGGCCGAGATCGAACGCGACAACCCGAGCCACGTGGGCGGTGTGATCGCCGGCGGCGCGGCGGACGTCACCCAGCTCTTCACCCGCCCGGTGATGCGGGTGGATCCATACTCCACCCCCAATCCACGGATATTTTTGTGCGGAGCATCCACGCCACCTGCCGGCGGCGTGCACGGAATGTGCGGATATCACGCCGCGCAGAGCGTGCTCAAGCGCCTGCGAGGCTGAGAAATGCCGCCCCAGCCTTGTAGGTCGGGCGATCTGCTGTTACGCGTGGCTGCGCTAGCGGATGGGTGGAAGCCGCTGGCTGCAGTGGCATGAACAGCAAACCCAAATCCAGGGACCTGGCGAAGCAGGAGACGCGCGAAGCGCTGATCCAGGCTGGCATGGTCGCCTTCTCGGAGGAGGGTGTCGATCTGCCGAGCCTGGACGCCATCTGCGCGCGGGCCGGCTTCACCCGCGGTGCGTTCTACGTTCACTTCAAGGATCGCGAAGACTTCTTCGGCGCCGTGGTCGAGAAGGTCTTGCAGGACTTCGTCGACTGGGTGCTCTCGGCCGGAGGCACGGGCGGGAGCCTGAGCGATGTGGTCGATCGTTTCATCGACGTCGTGCGCGACAGCAAGGTGCCGTTCAACGATCGGAATCGACTGCTGGTTCAGCTGGTGGCCCGCGGCACCAAGCGCGACGGCAACGCCGGCCAGCCGTACCGGGCATTGATCGAGCAGGCGATCGGGCGGCTGTCGAGCGCCGCCGAGCAAGGGCAGGGCGACGGAAGCGTGAAGCGCGACCTGGAGCCGGCGCCGCTCGGGCTGCTGTTGGTGGCAGCATCCATCGGTTTCATCGCGCTCGTGGAAGCCGGTCACACCCCGGACTACGAGAAGACGCGCGCGTTCATGCACGCGTTGTTACGAACGACACAGACTTGAGTTGCATTTCGGCGCGCACGATCGCCGTGAGCAGTGATAGAACTCGCTCTGCATGAAAACGCCGTCTGACCCGCGTGCGGCCGTGCTTCGTAACCACAAGCCGTCCTCCAAGCATCGCAACAAGCGCGCCGCGCCGGCAGGCGGCGCAGAACGACCGCGCGCCACAAAACCGGCCAAGCGTTCGCCGCGCAGCCAGCCGCCGCCCAAGCTGCGGCTGCCGATCGTGGCCGCGGCGAAACCGGCCAGCAACTTCGACTGTGCGCAGTGCGGTCTGTGCTGCACCTACGTGGCGATCGAGATCGACGGACCGACCAGCGCCAAGCGTGCGACCGAGCTGCTGTGGTACCTGTACCACCAGGGCGTGAGCCTCTACGAGAACGACGACTCGTGGATGGTGCAGTTCGAGACGACCTGCCGCTTCCTGACCGAGGATCGTCGCTGTGGCGTGTATGCCACGCGCCCGCACATCTGCCGCGAGTTCAGCGAGCAAGAGTGTGAGGTGAACACGGGCGACGGCGACGGCCAGACCTTCTACACGCCGGAAGCGTTCATGGCGCACCTCAAGCAGTCCCGCCCACGCGTGCACGCGTTGGTCATGAAGGGCTATGCACCTCCGCAGGAAGACTCGCGCGGCTTGCACCCGTTCGAGCGTAGGTTGCGCGACGTGCATGTGCGCCGTGGGGCGTTTCTGGAACAGCGCGGCGTCCCGCGCATGGCAGCAGCGCAGTTGCCGATCAAAAAGTCCAAAGCCGGCAGCGAGCCCACTGATACGCTTTGAAGTGTGTCCCGTGGTAGTGCGGCGTTACGCGCGCTGATCACGACCGTTCTGCTCGCCGGCGCGAGCACGGTCGTGCGCGGCGACACCGCACCGCTGGGGCTGGGACGCGCGTGTGCTCCCGGGCAGATCCTCTCGGGCGAGACCGCCGAGCGCCTGATCCACTTCACGTTCGACGACGGACCGGATCCGCGCACCACGCCGAGGATGTTGGACGCACTGGATGCGGCAGGTGTGAAGGCGACGTTCTTCTTCTCTGCCAGCCGCTTTCGAGGCAACGGCAGCGCCGCGCAGCGCGCGCGACAGCTGGCGCTCGAGGTTCGCAGCCGAGGCCACAACATCGGCTCGCACTCGGTCGATCACGAACGCATGCGCCCGATGCGCGCCGACGAGCTCGATGCGCAACTGAACGAGAGCGACCGATTGTTCCAGGAGGTCTTTGGCCAGCGCACCTACCTGTTTCGTCCGCCCTGGGGGTCGCACTCGCCGCTACTCGACCAGAAGCTCTCCGCACGCTCCGACACACTCGTGATGTGGAACCTGGGAATGGCGGATTGGGTGGAGCGTCCGCCGCAGGAGCTGGCCGACAGCTTCATGCGCCGGCTGGAGCGCGCGGACCGCGAGCACGGACAGCGCGGCGGCATCGTCTTGATGCACGACATCCACGCCTGGAGCGTGGCGGCGTTTCCGCTGATCGTGGGCGCGTTGCACACGCGCAGCTGTCAGCTGCTGGAGCAGCACGAAGAGCCCTACCAGATCACCGATGACCTGGCGCCCTGGATGCCCGGATATCGCGCGCCGCAGGGGGATAGCGCTGCGCGAGCTCGAGCCGCCTGTGGCCGCTAGTAGCGGCAGGCGAAAACCAGCCAGTTCGCGACGCGGGCGCGCGTGTCGCACAACGTAGGTACAACCTCGGCTGGTCAGGCCAACTTGCGATTGCCCCGGGGCGAGGCCAAGGTAGACTAACTAACAGTACGCAGTTCGGGATGTCGTCCAAAACCCAATTTCAAGCCGTCGAGGGCGTGTGGGCTCCTCGCTCTAGTGGTGTCGGCGTTCGGGACGAGGTCCGGGCCAGGCCCAACACCACTTCGCGTTGGTCGGCGGAAGAGATCCAGGACGCGTCCGGCCAAATCATGGTCGGTTGCGTCACGCTCGCGGACTTGAGTTGTGTCTATCAGCCGATCGTCGACCTGCAGAACGGCAAGGCTTTCGCCTACGAGGTGCTGGCGCGCTGCCGTACCCCCGGACTGACGAACCCTTCGATCCTGTTCAAACGCGCCGCCGCCGAGCGCTTCTGCGGCCTGCTGGGCCGCACGCTGCGCAAGCTGGGCTCGGAGAGTTGCCGCGGCGTGCCGCTGTTTTTGAACGTGCATCCGGCCGAGCTCAGCGATCGCTTCGTGATCCAGCTCGACGACCCGATGTACTCACACGACGACGACGTCTACGTGGAGATCACCGAGTCGGTGCCGTTCTCGCACTACGACCTGTGCGCCTCGATGCTGCGCGAGATGCGCGAGCGCGGCGGCGTGCACCTGGTCGTCGACGACCTCGGCGCAGGTTACTCGAACCTGCGGCGCATCGCGGACCTCGAGCCCTCGATCGTCAAGCTCGACCGCGAGCTGGTCACCAACATCAACTTGAACCGGCGCCAGCGCGTGCTGGTGCAGGCGGTCGTGCGCATGTGCGTCGACCTCGGCGCGCGGGTCGTCGCGGAAGGCCTCGAGACCTGGGACGAAGTCCGGGCGGTTCGCGACTGCGGCTGCCACTTCGGCCAGGGCTACGTGCTGGGCCGCCCGGCCCAAGAAGCGACCGCGCCCATCTGGAAGCTCTGAGCTGAGACCGGTCGCCGGCGCTGCGCGGCGGCTCCCCAGCCGTGGCGCAAATTGCGCCGTGTTGGTCGCGCGCTACTAAGGCATGCTAGACAGCAGTCATGCGTGATCCCAAGAGCGTGGGCCAGGCATTGCTGGACGTCTGTGCGCGGCACGTCCCGCCCGAGGTGCTGCAGTTCGTGACGCAAGGCGTGCCGGATTCCTCCAAGCAATTCCAGCGCAGCCTGTTCTTCGGTTACTTCGCTGGCGTGGGCCGCCGCACGCGCGAGCTCGGCTTCGCGCTCACACCCTCCGAGCGCAGCCAGCTGGTCGCTGCCGGCGTGACGGTGCCGGAGGCGTGGACCCTGGCGTGCACCGCCCGCGTGGCGCTGCTGGCCTTCGCCTGCGCGGCGCTCGATGCGCGCGAGCACCACGGCCTGCTCAAGGAGGCGTATGCCAAGGGCGACAACGGCGAGCGCATCGCGGTCCTGCGTGCCCTGTCGCTGTTGCCCGACCCGCGTCGCTTCACGGACATCGCGACCGAGGCGTGTCGAACCCACGTCCAGGACGTGTTCGAGGCCATCTGTTGCGACAACCCGTACCCCGAACACTACTTCCCTGACCAAAGCTACAATCAGCTGGTGATCAAGGCGCTTTTCACCGAGGTCTCGTTGTCTCGGTTGCAGGGTCTTCAGGCGCGCAAGAACGCCGAGCTCTACCGCATGGCCCGCGACTACGAAGCCGAGCGTCGCGCCGCATCTCGCACCGTGACAGCCGACCTGGCCTACGTGGCTCACGCCCTGGAGAATGAAACATGAAGATGTTCGACCCCCACGTGCACATGACCTCGCGCACCACCGACGACTACGCGGCCATGGCTGCTGCAGGGATTCGCGCCGTGGTCGAACCGTCGTTCTGGCTCGGCCAGCCGCGCACGCACGTCGGCACGTTCGAGGACTACTTCCTGTCGCTGCTCGGCTGGGAGCGCTTCCGCGCCAGCCAGTTCGGGATTCGCCACTTCTGCACGATGGCGCTGAACCCCAAGGAAGCGAACAACACCGACGTCGCGCAGGGCGTGATCGATCTGTTGCCGCGCTACCTCGAGAAAGACGGCGTGGTGGCGGTGGGTGAGATTGGCTTCGACGAGATGAGCGAAGCGGAAGAGGATTGCTTCCGGCAGCAGGTCGAGCTGGCGAAGACGTTCGAGCTGCCGCTGCTCATCCACACGCCGCACCGCGACAAGAAGCGTGGCACCGAGTTCACCATCGCCTTGATCCGCGAGCTGAAGTTCCCCGAAGAGCGCGTGCTGATCGATCACAACAACGAAGAGACGTTGCCGATCGTGCTGGCCACGCAGTGCTGGGCTGGCCACACCATCTATCCGGCGACCAAGATGGACGAGCAGCGGATGGCGGCGCTGGTCAAGAAGTACGGCCCGGATCGCATCCTGATCAACAGCTCGGCCGACTGGGGCGTGTCGGATGCGCTCAAGGTGCCCAAGACCGTCGCGGTCATGCGCGAGCACGGGATCAGCGACGGCACGATCGAGCAGATCGTCTGGGACAACCCGGTCGCGTTCTTCAGCCAGAGCGGCAGGCTGGACCTCGCACGCCCGAAGATCGACCAGAGCCAACTGTTCGAAGGCAACTCGGTACTGCGCGGCCAGGCGCCGCAGATCGAGACCTAGGACTAAAAGTGCTGCGTTAGCGCGAACGACAGCATGTCGAGGTGGTAGTAGAAGCTGCCCGCGTTCACGTAGAACGGACCCTTCGCGTATGCCTGGTCGGCGTTCTGGATCTCGACGTTTGCGGTGCCGTCGAAGCCAGCGTTGTTGGCCCCATTGCCCATGGCGTCGGGCACACCCGCGCCCGGTTGGAAGTTGTACTCGGGCGTCCGGTAACGAACCGGAAGACGGCTGGTGGCCTCACCGTCGAATACCTGCAGTCGAATGTTTTCGTGGATGAAGTGGGCGTACGCGATCGTGATGTCGGTCCGCTTCGCGACGCGTAACGTCGCCCCCGCGTGGAGACCCATGCGGCCCAGCATGTAGTTCTGCACGTTGAGGTCGCCCGGGTTTTGCCCGCGCGTCTCGTAGGACCAGCCAGCTCGGACCGAGAACAGCCCCGGGAAGATGTTGTAGTCACCGCCGGCGCGCACGGTGAACTGATCCTTGCCGTTGTAGTCGGTCTTGACCACCCGATCGCCGATACAGTTGTTGGTGACCGGATCGCGCAGCGTGCAGTCGCCCGGTGAAGCAGGGATGGTGCCCATCACGCCGTTCGGATCGACCGTGATCAGCTTGAGCTGCTGATCGCCGTGTGTGGTGAACTTCGCCTGGTCATAGAACGAGTTGAAGTAGTAGACGAAGTCGACTTCCACGTCGAAGCGCTCGGTCGACATCGGGTCCCCGACGGGTTCGCTGCGCGGCGGCAGGTGTCCACTCTTCTTGGAGCGCGGCGCGAACAAGTCCGAGTAGCGCAGGCCCACGGTCAGCTGCGGCACCCAGATCGGCGGCGCGCTGACGTCGCCCTGCAGGTTGTTCGTGGTCGTGGCGATCGAGCTTCCGACGGTGGCCACCTGGCCGGTGCTCGCGCGGTTGAAGCTAAACGTCCCGCCCGCGCCGAACGCACCCGTGGTGACGTCGAGCTTGGCCTTGGACTCGAGCCGATCGGACCACTTGAAGCCGACCACGACGTCCAACGCCTCCCACGGCTGCATGTGGACGGAGGCGATCAGACCCGGCACGAACAGATCTCGACCGAACAGGTCGCCACGCACGTCGCTCTCGGGATCGAGCGCGGACACGGGAGTGGTCCAGTTGCTGGCATTGAACGCCAGGACGGACCATTGAAAGCCGGCGCCGACCGACAGCCAGGGCAGCCATCGGTAGCCCACGCTTCCGAGCGCGCTGAAGTAGCTGACATTCTGGTGCGAGCGCAGGTAGCGCAGCGGATTCGGCCGCAAGCCCTTCGGCGTGTTGACGGTCCCGTCGCGGTTACCCCACTGGAAGAGCGAAGCAGAGTCGGGCGGGAAGAACCCCACGCCGATACCGAGATCGTCCGTGAGCTTCGTGCTGAGCGACACGTACGGCAGCAGCGGCGCCGGACCCTGGTAGCAGACCATCGGGTAGGGCTCGTTGGCGAAGCCTTCCAGAGGCCTGCCGTCGAGGTACGTGTCGCCCGGTTGGGCGAACGGGTACACGGGGCCCTGGCCGAGATCGTACGCCGTCCTGCCCATGCTCTGCAGGCCCCACGCGAAGCCGCCCGTGGGCAGGAAGCAGGAGTCCACGAGCCCGATGTGGATGCCCGCCGTGGCCTGGCTGCCCCACAGCAGCGCGAGCCCGGCGGGGTTGCGAGTCATGATCGACGGATCGTCGGGGCGCGCCGCGCGTGCACCGCCGCGCCCCAGGCCCAGCGCGCCGCCGGTGGGGAACTCGGGTCCACCGGCGCGTGCGGACCACGGCACGACAGCCGGTTCGACCAGCGCAAGAACGACGAGCAGACGCCAAAGCAACTTGCTGCGATTCATCGAAGCCTTCGATCAGCGACCGAGCTGGCGCTTCGCCTACTGGCAGACCGGAGGCAGCGAGTTGCGCGGCTGGTCGGTGATCTCGGCGGCAGCCGCGACGAACTTACCCACCGTTCGATACGCGTTGCACGGCGGCAGCGTGGTGGACTTCCCGAGCGGATCGCAGCACTGACCGAGCGTGGTCACGCCCATGTCGGGGTTCTGGGCCGCGGTCGGCGCCGTCGGCGTGCAGTTGAGGGCTGCGGGATAACCGTCCTCCTTGTTGACATTGCCCTCGGCGCCGAGATGGCAACCGAACAACCCGCGCTCGGCCTCCGAGCTCGGGCACAAGGAGTCAGGCAGCTTGACCCAGTCGCAGCCACCGTCGCCGTAGGAACCTCCGTCCGGCACGCAACGTTGTGTCTTGGCGCAGTCCTTCTGCTTCATGCCCTCGGGCAGCAGGCCGAACGCGAGCAAGGCACAGTAGGTCTGGTTGACCTGGTTGCTGATGTCCCGGTCGTTGCCTGCGATGGGTGAGAACGACTCGAAGCCGGCGACCGTGTTCCAGCCGACGAACCCGTTGCGGCTACCGATGCAATCCTGCGCCGCAGGGGACCACTCGATCTGCGTGATCGTGAACCCAGAGCTCGCCAGCTCCCAGTCGATGCTGTTGTCGGAGGGGAACAAGAAGATGCTGCGCGCGATCTCGCGGTTCCGGTTCGTCGTCCAGGGGATGTGAAAGCGGTCGACGTTGGTCTTCGTCGGATCGACGTCCGCGGGCACCTTGACCGACTGCCAGCGATCCGGCGCGCTCTCCCCGGACTCTTGCATGCGGTTGGGCGCTGCGCTCGGTCCGTAGAAGCTGTAGGTCCCGTCGCAGTTATAGGCGCCCACGCCAATTTCGACCTCGCCCTTGCCGGCCACGTACTGGCCGCCGGCGCGCGGTGCCGTGAAGCGCCACAGCAGGCATTGTTCGCCGGAGCAAACATCGGCGCGCTGGCCGGCGCTGCGCTGCAAGTCGGGCAGCCCGACGCTCTGCGGATGGTTGTAGATGTCGACGTAGTTGAGTCGGTACTCGAGCTGCGCCGGTGCATCCGGAGTCAACTTCTCGATCTTCGCCGCGTTGGACGTGCGGTGGCAGCAGACGTCGGCGGGTGCGCAGCTGCCGGTGATGGGCGGCAGGTTGAACGGGCAGTCGAAGTTCGTCTCGCCTCGGTTGATGCACTCGCCGGGCTTCGTGCTCATGCCGACGCCGCCCGTCGTGGTGCCCGTTCCCGCGGTGCCGGGAGTGCCCATGCTCGGTGCTCCCGTGGCCGCGGTCATGCCAACACCCGTGGCAGGCGCGCCCGCGCCTCCGGTCGCCTGGAGTTGTTCGGATGAGCATGCGGTGGCCGACGCCAGCGTCAGCAATACAGCGAGCACACGATGATTCGACATCTCGAGATTCCTCATTGGTTTACCAGGCAATAACCTGCTGCACGGGGCAGCGGGGTCTCAACCCGCTGCCCGCGCACAGCCTGTGTGTCGCTTGCGGAGCGACTACTGCAGCATCGAGTTGGCGCCGTACTCGTGCGAGGCGCCGCCCTTCTCCGAACCGGTGATCCACATGCTCTGCAGCTCGGTGCCCTTGCAGATGCCGCAGTCCGCGCCGACGAACATCTTCTTCGCCTCGGCGTCGCCCTTGAGCATCATGTCCCACCACTTGACCGCGACCTGCTGGACGCGCTCCGGTTCCATCATCAGCGTCAGATGGCCCGGTGCAGTCGTGCCGGTCGTCGAGCCGTTCACGTCCGCGGGGACTTGGTGGTAGAACAACCAAGCCGCGGGGCGTGGCGCTGCATTCGCAGCGTTCTTCAAGCTGGCCGGTGTGCCGCCGATGTCGCGGTCACCCGACACGGCCAGGAACGGCTTGGATGCTTGCGAGCCGCCGTTCCAGAGGATGACGGACTTGATGCGCGGGTCCGACGCGGCAGCGACCGTGCCCATACCGCCCTGCGAGTGACCCATGGCGCCGACCTTCTCCTCGTCGACGTGGCCGAAGAACTCGCTCTTCGAGTCCTTGCCCTCGGCGAAGATGAAGTCGATCGCCTTGCGCATCTGCGTGCCGCCGCCGGTCTGGACGCTGTTGGCTGCAACGACGATGTAGCCGAAGGACGCGACGTAGCGCAGGAGCGGCCCGTAGCCTTCGGGCATCGCGCAGGTGCCGTTACCCCAGGTGATGACCGGGAACTTCTCTCCCTCGGGCATGCAGCCCGGGTAGAACACGCTGAACAGCCCGAAGTTGAGATCGTGGGTCATCTTCAGGTCGGCGCTGCCCTTCGGGTCTGCGCCGAACGAATCGATGAACACCGAGCAGATCGAGAAGTCTCCGGGGCCATTGCCCGTGTTGAACGCTTCCCCGACGTTGTAGACCGACCGGACGCCGTAGGGCCCAAAGTCTTGCTTCACGCCGTAGATCGTCTCTCCCGCCGCGCAGGGACCTTTCTGAGCCGGCGTACCCCAATTGCTCCCGCCCTGCTTGCAGAGCGGCATGAAGCTGGCCGTGTCACACTTTCCACCGGCCGGGGGCGTTCCTGCACCGGCCGTCGGCATCGCTGGCGTGCCACCCGTACCTCCGGTCTCGGTGGTCATCGCGGGCTTGCCCGCTCCTCCGGTTTCACCGAACTCGCCGTTCCCGGTGTTCCCGCCCTTGGGTGGCGTGTTGGTGGCTGTCATGCCCGCTGCGGAGCTTCGAGCACCGGCGGTCCCGCCCGACGGAGTGGTGGAACCCGCAGTGCCGGTTCCGGTCCCGGTGGGGGTGGAGCCTGCCGTGGGTGTCATGCTCGCGGGCGGCTGGCTCACCGTGCCGGCGCCTCCCGCCGGGGTCTGGCCGCTCGTGATCGGATGCGGATCGGCCCCGCAGCCAATGGCGACGCTCAGGGTTGCACCTGCTGCTGCGAGCCAACTCCTGGATATCGCACTATTGAAAAGACGCATGAGATTCCTCCTCAACCTGGACACGTACTCGAAGCCCAATTGCCGTCGATGACACCTGGCTGCCGGCGCAAATCCGCCGTGGCAGTCAACGTGTGTGATGCGGCGAGCCGCCCGCGACACAGTCGATTGCCAGTGGACACAACTAACTTTCCGAGCGGAAAACCAACCCTCGAGCCTGTTCAGACAGCACGGCAGGCATACAAGTAGCGTACACCTTGTGCAACGGTGTCCGAGTCGCCGCGCGCGCGTACGAGGCTGTGCACGCCATATTGGCTGAGTCAGCAATACATTTTGTCGTGGCCTGCGAATCGGATCACAAGGACCCGCGCGGCTGCATGCACATCGCTATGTGGCAGCACGCAAACACGAGTTGTTCTTTGCTGCCACGCAACATGCTCCGCACTGCCTCGACAGCAGCCGAGCTGCGCGTAGGGGCTGCATACCCCCGCTGACCCGCGCGCGCCAGCGAAATCGGTCGCGCCCATGCCGCCGCTAATGGCTGCAGCACGTGCACGCTCCGCGCAGCGGTTGGTTCGTGATCGGGCGCCGTGAATCCAGGCGATGCGACGATGCTCGGCGCCGCCGCGACGGTCGACCCGGGCGGCGCAGTGCCGGGCACTGGTTTCGCGGCAGCTGGTAGCGGCAATACGGGCGCTGGTGCAAGCGTCGGGAGCAACTCGAGCTCGCCGGCTCCTGCCAGTGGTGCGAACATGAGCTCGATGAGCAGCATGAGCGCCAGTTCCGGTGCGGGAGGCTGGCGGCCGGCAGGTCCAGAAGGCTGCGCTCCCAGTGCGGCTTCAAATGCATGACGGGTTTCACGAAGTGCGGCGACGCGTGTGTGGACACGACCACGGACAAAGCGAGCTGCGGCGGGTGCAATCAAGCCTGTTCGGCTGCGATGACGTGCAGCAGCGGTCGGTGCGTTTGTCCGGCCGGCACGCACGACTGCAACGGTACGTGCGCGAGAGACGATTCAGCCACGCAGTGCGGTAGCAGCTGCCAGGTCTGCCGCTCCGGCGTCGCACGCGCGACGGACATCTGCGACAACGGGCGCTGTTCGTATCGATGCTCCACCGGTTACACGGATTGTCGTGGGACCTGCATCGATACGTTGTCGGACAACTCGAACTGCGGACTGTGCGGGCGCGTTTGCGGCGCTGGAAAGAGCTGTAGTTTGGGGACGGGGGCGCGCGTGCGAGGCGGCCAGCCAGTGACCCGCTGCTAACCGCGGCGACGTGTGCAAGCTCCGTGCAGCGGTTGGTTCGTGATTGCTATCGTGGATCTAACGCGACATGCGCCAACGGCGGCGGTTGCGTACGTATGCTTCGTGTACCGCGCGACACTGGCGAGGAGTATGCTCGCGGCAGTTGGTGGCAAGGAGGTTGTCATCATGCCTTTAGTTGTCGCATTTACATGGTTGCTCGAGTTGGTGTTGTTCGCGCTGGTTGTCATCACGCTGTACAGCACCTTTCGCTACATCCCCAATAACAAGGTAGGTGTCGTCGAGAAGCTCTGGAGTTTCTCGGGTTCGCTGCAGTCGGGTTTGATCGCTCTGCGTGGTGAAGCGGGCTTCCAGCCCGAGTTGCTGCGCGGTGGTTGGCACGTGCTGATGCCGTTTCAGTACCGCGTGCATCGCGTACCCCTCGTCACGATCGCGCAAGGCAAGATCGGCTACGTGTTCGCGCGCGATGGTGTGGCGTTGCCCAACGGGCAGACGCTCGCCAGCAATGAGGCCGCATCGAACTTCCAGGACGTGCGCGCCTTCCTGCAACGCGGCGGCCAGAAGGGCCCGCAGCGCAAGATTCTGCGCGAGGGTACGTACGCGATCAACCTCGCCGAATTCTGCGTGATCACCAACGAAAGAGCGCTGTTCTTGCCGCTCGAGTCCACCGAGGAGGCCACGTTCGCCCGCATGGCACAGCTGATCGACGAGCGCGAGGGCTTCGAGCCGGTGGTGATCAAGGACGCCGACGACGCGCTCGGTGTCGTTACCGTGCACGACGGACCGTCGCTGGCCGATGGGCAGATCATCGCTGGCAGCGTCGGTGAGGACGCCTCGCAGCCGGACACCTATCACAACAGCTTCCAGGATCCGGATCACTTCCTGCGCGCAGGCGGCCGCCGCGGCCGACAGCTGCAGGCGCTGGTCGAGGGCACCTACTACATCAATCGCTTGTTCGCGACCGTGGAGATGATCCCCAAGACCGTGATCGACGTCGGCTCGGTGGGTGTAGTCGTGAGTTATACTGGTGACACGGGTCAGGACCTGTCCGGCTCCGAGTACAAACACGGTGAGCTTGTCAGCAAGGGCTCGCGCGGCGTGTGGAGCGAACCGCTCTTGCCCGGCAAGTACGCCTTCAACCTGTACGCGGGTAGGGTGTTCATCGTGCCGACCACCAACTTCATCTTGAAGTGGAACCGGCAGGAGTCCGGTGCGCACCGCTTCGACGAGAACCTGGCCGAGGTGTCGCTGATCACCAAGGACGCGTTCGAGCCGTCCCTGCCGCTGTCCGTGGTCGTGCACATCGATTACCGCAAGGCGCCGCTGGTCATCCAGCGCTTCGGTGACATCAAGCGCCTGGTCGAACAGACCCTGGACCCGATGGTCTCGGCTTACTTCAAGAACGTCGGCCAGACGCGCACGCTGATCCAGCTGATCCAGGAGCGCAGCGAGATCCAGGAGCTGGCGGGCGATCAGATGAAGGAGAAGTTCGTGCGCTACAACCTCGAGCTACAGGAGGTGCTGATCGGAACACCGACTGCGGGCAGCAGCGGTGGCCAGCAGATCGAACAGATCTTGACTCAGCTGCGCGCGCGACAGATCGCCGAGGAGCAGGTCGAGACGTACACGCGGCAGCAGAAGGCTGCCGTCCAGGAGCGCGAGCTGCGCGAGGCCGAGGCGCGCGCCAAGCAGCAGACCTATCTGACCGAGTCCGAGCTGTCGATCGTCGCGCAGACCAACCAGGGTAAGGCGGACCTTGCGCGCGCTCAGCAGCAGGCCACCCAGATCCAGACGCTGGCTCAGGCGGAAGCCGAGAAGCTGCGCATCGTGGGCGAGGGCGAGGCGAAGAAGATCGAAGCTCTGGCACGCGCCGAAGCCGAGCGCACCGCGCGCGTCGGTGTGGCGCAGGCCATGGCGATCGATGAACAGGTGAGGGCGTACGGCGGACCGAAGTTCCAGCTGACACAACAGGTCATGGCTCGCTTCGCGCAGGCCATCGAGACCGCGGGTGTGGACGTGGTTCCGAAGATCATGATCGGCGGCCGCGGCGCGAGCGACGGCGACGCCGGCAGTGGGTCCGGCGGCAACCTGATGGAGGCGCTGTTGGCCATGTTGCTGAGCGACAAGCTCGGCGCGGATACGAACGGCGCGCAGGCGCCACGCGGCGCGGCGGCCGAGCTGGTACGCAAGCAGATCAGTGACGGGCTCCACCGGTAGGCTCGCGCCTCATGGGCGCGACGCTACCGATGACCATCGGTCGCCAGCGCTCCGCGGCGGCTCCGCAGCTGAGCTCCCGACAAAATCGCGGGTTGTCCCCTTCGCTCGACTGGACTACCGGTAGAGCGAAGGGGGAACCCACCATCGTGCCGCTCTCTCGCCGTTCAAGCCGCCACCTGGCGCGATTCAGCGTTTTCATTCTGCTCGCAGCCTGTCGCGGAGGTTCACAGGACTCCGCCCAGGCAGCAGCCCCACCCACGCTCGCCAGCCCCAAGCTCTTTCCGAGCACAGTCGCCACGGCCCCGCCGCGGCAAGGTGCGGCGTCCGACGAACCAGCCGCCGCGGCCCTCTCGGGCAGTGACCTGGTCGGTTTATTCGCGCGCCAAGACCTCAGTCGCATGTCGCCAGACGAGGCCTCCGGACACTTCGCGAGCTTCACGACGCTGGAGCGCGCGACGTTTCCGGAGAGCTTGTTGCTCGAGGGCAGCATGCCCGCGCAGAAGCTCACGATCGCGTATTCGCTCGAACCCAATGGCTCGTGGCGTTTCGCCTCGGCGCAACTGGTGCTGCGTCCCGCTGAACGGACAGACTCGGATGCGGCGTACCGCGACGCCGAGAGGCAACTGCGAAAACACTTCGGTTCGCCCAAGAGTGTGCGCCAGCAAGGCAGCATGCCGAGCTTGATCTGGAAGCGTCCGAATCGCCAAGAGCTGTGGCTGAACCAGTTGAAGCCGGAACAGGCAGAAGGGACGTGGGAGGTCGCGATCGCACTGGGTGTTTCGGAGGAGCAGAAACGCTAGTGGTGGTCAAAGGCGTAGTTCTCTGTTCCTTGTTCCTTGTTCCTTGTTGCAGTTCGACGTGCGCTATTCGTTGCCCCGACTGCAACAAGGAACAAAAAACAAGGGACAAGGAACAAGGGAACGGTACCGAGAGTCGCGCGGACTTCGTTCACAGGAGCTGGATCGATGTCCACGACCGACGCCGGGCTCACGTTCGCTACCTTGACCGCCTCACTGATCGTTGCGAGTACCCCTGGATGCTTGCGTACCGTGCACTGCGTGTCTGCGTGGCGCTTTCGATCGCGGTCGTGCCCCGCAACGCCGGTGCACAGGCGAACCCGTATGACCCCAACGCGCTGCCCACGCGCGCGGACCCTTCACCCGCGCCCGAGCCGGAGATCCCGCTGCAAGCGCCGAGTGAGCCGCCGCCCGTCGTCGAGGCGCCG
>DATEOF010000062.1:0-2891 GCA_035274465.1 Polyangiales bacterium | reverse complement strand
GAGCACCGGCCTCGCCGCGCACGGCTGCAGCGCCATCGCCTGCGTGGTTGCCCGTCGGCCGTGCGCGCGAACACGACGCGACTTCCAGTGCGATCAACGCAGCCAGCAGCGTCAAGCTGGCGCGCGCACCGGTCGATTCCTCCCGCGCCGACACGTCTGAGTTAAGCCACGAAGTCTGGCGACGTGCAATTCGCGTCAGGGATGCTGGAGCGCTGCCTCGAGCGTCGCGACGGCTGTGCTGATCACCTTGCCGGCGAAGTTGTGGTCGAGCGTCTCCACACGGTCGTCTCCAGACTGACAGTGATAGGCGGGATTGCGATAGTTGGCGCTGTCCGTGACCATGATCCCCGGCATCTTGCGCGACCAGAAGCTCGCGTGATCGGAGCGCACCAGCGTCGCGATCACTCCGGCGTAGGCCTCGGTTGCTTCGAGCACCACGCTTCGGAGCCCACGCTCCCTTGCCGCGGTTTCGAATACAGCCATGCTGCTCGCGCTCGACGTATTGCCTATGACCGTGATGAAGTCACCACGCAGACCATTGGCTTTGACCGTGGCGACCTGGCTGGGGAACGCCAGCTCGAAGCCAGGCGGAATCTTTTGTGTGTCAGGTTGATCGCTCGCATACCCGATCATCTCGAGCGACACCGCCAGTGCGACCGCCATACCAGCTTGCGCGATCTCTGCCGCGTGATGATCGGAGCCGATCAAGCCCCGCTCTTCCTCATCCCAGCAAGCGATCACCAGCGTGCGTGCGTAGTCACGCCCCTTGAGCAAGCGCGCTACCTCGAGCGCACCTGAAACGCCGGTCGCGTTGTCGTCGGCCCCGCTGCAACCTGCGATGTGGTCATAGTGAGCTCCGACGATCACGAGCTCCGGCGGTGTTAGGCTCCCGGTACGAGTCCCGATCACGTTCGTCCCCGAGCCGTAGCTCATGCGTTGAACCTCGTAGCCGAGTGTATCGAGTCGTTCGGCACACAGTTCTTGAACGGCTTGCCAGTGGCTCGAGCCCGGAACTCGCTCGCGCGCGATGAAGGTCAGATCTGCAACGTACTGCTCACGTGAGAACACGCGCGTGATGGGCAGTTTGTCCGCGGCGTCGCGCTTCCCAGCGTCGCTGGTACCGGCGTCGCGAGGTCGCTCGGAAGAGCTGCAACCATTGAGGATCAACAAGCCGAACACCAGAACCGAGAGCGAGTTGCGCTGCATCTGTTCTCGAAGGATAGGCGCTGGGGTACGTCAATGCGATTCCCGTTGCGGGTACTTACACCCTGCCACGCTGGGCCACCTCCGGGGTTCGCCGGTCGCCGCTAATGTCGCACGAGCGCAGCCGCGCCGTGCGCGTGGGCCACCTGGGTGGCCACCAGTGCCAGCACACCCATGGCTGCCAGCAGGTTCGCCATGCGCAGCTGCGGCTTGCCGGCGCTGATTCCCAGCTGATGCATTCGCCGCGCCGCCCAGAGCCCGCTTGGGACCGTGATGATCAGGCCGGCGCCGAGCACGATGCGTGCGAGGCCGAGGGTTTGTGTCACTGCACGCGCCGCTTGATCGAGGACGCCGTGTTTTTCGCTGGGCGGCGAGAACGCCGTGTCGGCAAAGCCGTGCAACGCGAACGAGTTCGCGCCCATGACGACGAAGAATGTGACGAGCAGCGTGATCAGCAGCGGGATGGCGGCGCGGATCCCAACGCCGATGGCGTCTGCCGCGGGGCCCGCGCTGCGCGATCTGAACACGAATGCGAGGACGACGCCTGCGATCGCAAAGGCTGCGATGCTGAGCTGGCTGAACACACTCGTGTAAATCACGCCGCTCAGCCACTTGGACAGGAGCGGTTGCGCCGTCGCATCGCGCAACTGACAGGCGAGCTCCAGGCCGCGCGCGTTCGAATACTGCGCGGTGGCCAGGTTCATCCATGCGATCGCGACGCAGGAAACGCAGGCGAATGCGTTTCCGCTCCGCGCCTCAGCCGTGGCTCGACTGGAGCGGGCGATGACCCACGTCGTGATGCAGGATGCCAGTGCCAGCGCATGCGCAGCGAGTGCAGTGCGAGTGGGCCATCCCAGCTCCCAGAGGCCTTCCAGGAGGTTAGCGAGCACGGACATGCTCCACGAGCGATGCAGAGCAGTCGAAGCCGTCGACAGCGAGGCTGGCGACATCCACGAGCGACCAGAGTATCGCACCGAGGCCGAAGGTCACGAGCAGTACGGTCCGCGTGTTCGAGCTCATCCCCGCAGCTTACAGGATTGCGGGGCGCGGCTCACTCACTGCGGACCTTCGCCCTTGCAGTCGCTCGAGCAGCCGTCGTTGCCTATCAAGTTGCCGTCGTCGCACTCTTCGCCGTCGTCTCGCTGCAGCTTGCCGTCGCCGCAGCGTGGGCCGAGGTGGCAATCCGGCGAGCAGCGGCCGTAGCCGCCGGGGTTCTCGCCGTCGTCGCACTGTTCGCCTGCCAGGCTGTCCACGCGCTTGTCGCCGCAGTACGCGCTCAGCTTGCAGCCCGGGGCGCAGCCGCGCTTGCCGCTTGCCGCGTAGTTCATCAGGTTGATGCCGTCGTCACAGTCTTCGTAACGTGCGTCGCGCTTGCCGTCGCCGCAGTAGCCCGCGCGCTTGCAGTCGGCCGTGCACGAGCCGTAGCTGCCGTCGTTCTTGCCATCGTCGCAGGCCTCGCGTCCCGTCACGATGCCGTCACCGCACTTGGCCTCGCACTTGCTCTTGGCCGAGACGAAGCCGTCGAGCGTCAGGTTGAAGTTCGATGCGGGCGTGTGGCGCTCGGCGTGGAACAGCGCGATCTCGTAGATGTGTCCGGCCTGGAGCGAGAGCGTGCTCGCGCCGGCGTCGTCGAGCGTCACGCTGCGGTCGCGCTGGCCGTGTGAGCCGCCGATGTCGACCGCCAGCCG
>DATEOF010000061.1:0-11238 GCA_035274465.1 Polyangiales bacterium | reverse complement strand
CGGCACATCCGCGGCGGCCGGCGCTGCAGCTGGTAGCGGCGGCGGGAGCCCGGCGACGGCGAGCGAAGGCTGCGGCTGCCGCCTGGGGCAAACCCCGTCGCGGCGAGCGACCGGCGCCTGGCTCGTCGCGTTGCTCGTGTTGGGCCTCGCTGTCCGCCGCCGCCGCTAGTTCGGCAAGCCCGCCACCGCGGGAAAGTTTGCGACGTTCGGGGTGCCGGTGAGGCCGACGTCGTTGGCATTGGCGCAGACCACGCTGTGATCCGAACGCAGTGCGCAGGCGCGGAAGCCCGCGAGCACGAGCTCGAGCACCGGCTGGTCGCTGGGGATCTCGATCCGAGGCGAGCCGATGTTGTGCAGCATCACAGGCAGCACATTCCAGATGTGCCAGGCGCCCTGCGAATCCTGCGCGCACGCGGATAGCGAGCCGGCCGTGACGAGCTCCACGGTGTCCTCGGACGACTCCAACGTCGCCGTCTGAGCGAGCGGAAGATTGTGGCACTGCACCTGTCCGGACGCGACGATCGCGCAGACCTCGTCGAAGCCGGTCATGCCGATCGCGCGCGCTCCGCTGAGTGCAGGCACATCCACCGGCGGGTTCCACTCGTGATGGTCGGGGTCGAACACCCAGCACTTCACCCAACCTTCGGCGCCGCGCGCGCAATAGCTGCCCATCGCTCCGGAGCTCACCTCGACGGCGCCCGTGATGCCGGGGATCAGTTGCGCGGTGAGCGCTCCCTCGTCCGGCGCGTCGCTGGGCGAGTTGCCCCAGCAGGCGACCTGGCCCTCGCTGCCGCGCACCACACAAGTCGAGCCGTCGTCGAGCGCGATCTGTCTTGCATCGGCGATGCCGGATGCAGCCACTGGCGTCAGCGTGTCATTGCGCGTTCCGTCGCCGATCTGGCCGCGTTCGTTCGCGCCCCAGCAGGCGACCTGGCCCGAGCTGCGGCGTACACAAGTCCGCCCCGTCGCCGCAGCGACCTCGACCACATCGGACCCGGCCACCGTCGCGGCGACTGCTTGTTCCGAGTCTTCCTTCAGCTGATTGCCGAGCTCGCCCATGCCGTTTCCGCCCCAGCAGTACAGCCCCGCTTCGCGGATCGCGCAGGTGTGCGTCGGACTGCTGGCGAGGTGCTTCTGTGGCCCCTCTTCGACCGCATCGTCATCGGCGCAAGCGGTTGCGATCGCCAGCAAGAATACCCAGTAGCGATGAAGCGCGAACGACATGCGCGCAGCTTAACATCGGCTATCGAGAAAGCTCGTAGAAGCCTGCGGGATCGCTCTGATTGTTGTATTCGGTGGCGAACCACTCTGCGCCATGCGGCTCACGAGACACGCGCACTTCATCGATGACGCCGTCGAAGTTGCCGAAGCGCAGGTTCGATTCGGCGTCGGAGTCCGGTGTTCCGCTGGGTTTCGTCTGATCTTTGCCGCTGTTGTAAGCGTGTCCATCCAGGAAGAACTGCGGCGCGTCGCGATCGGCGTCGTCCTCGTCGTCGTCGTCGGAGCCCGAGCGAGCTTGCACGACCACGGCATGCCACTGGTCTCCTGTCGTGACGTCGAGCTTGGCGGTCCAGTGACCCCCGCTTCCGCTGTACGAGTGCTCGAAGAACAACGCGCCCGGATCGTCAGGCGAGAAGGACAAGTTCCAGCGCGTCTTTTCGAGGATCGTCCCCGCGCCGTCGGCCTTGATCCATGCAGACACGAAGCCGCCCGCGAGGAACACGTCGTCGAGTGCGCTGCGCGAGCCTGCGTCGAGCGCACCCGCGCTGCCGAAGCGGCGGCCATCCACGATCTTCGCCGCCACCGTGTCGATCTGACCCTCGGCCGCACAGTCGGCACCGCCGCCGGTCGCATCGCGCAGGTCCTGCAGGTGCCAGACCCCCGCGTAGTGCTGCCAGACACTTGCAGCTGACGGCGGCGAGCTGCCGTCGGCACACTGGCGCAGGTACAGGACGCTCGATTCGCGTAACATCGGTACGCGTACCCAGGCCCGCAGCGTTCCGCTCTCCGCGTCGTAGCTCTCGATCTCGTGTGCGAGCAGCGCGTCGCCTTCGGCATCCTCGGCGAAGCTGATCTCGGCAGAGCTGCGCAACCACTCCGCGTCGATCGCGACCAGCACCGGGAAATCGGCGTGGGGCCCACCCACCACCTTCTTCTTCGCGATCGCGAGGCGAGTCTGCTCACAGGGCTGCATGTGCGAGCCCGAGCTACCTGCGCCGCCATCGTCGCGCGGGCCGGCATCCCGGGCGGCGTCTTCGCCGGCATCCTGGACGACGACATCGTAGTGATAGCGCCGGCATCCGCTCACCAGGATCGCAACGCAGAGCATCAGCAGCCCGGTTGTGTCCTTGAATGCTTCGAAGAACTTCGTGAACATGATGTAGATCGGTGGCTCCGAGCCAGTGTACCCTCGTGAGCCCTTCTAGCGCACATTGGAGCCATGACTGCGACTCCCAGCCCGCGCAGTCCGACGACCGTACTTCGAGGCGCGCTCCTCTATCCATTGATAGCGCTGCTGCTCGCGCCGGCTGCCGTGCACGCGGAACCCGAGCGTGTCGGGGGCGGACCCGACGCCTTGCCTGCAGTGTACGAGGTGCCGTTCGCCGCGCCCACTCCACTCGGATTCGGTGCGCGCTTCGGGCTCGACTACGGCTTGACCGAGTCCGTGCTCAAGGAGGACGACACGCATCATCGAGCGCAGCTCAGCGCCGCCGGCAGCTGGAGGCCGCTGGACTGGTTCGCGACGTCGCTGCGCTTGCTCGGCCGCTACGACGGCCACATGGCCCCGAAGTTCGACTCGGACGACGGCGTCATCACCGAAGCTCATCTGACCGCGCGTGCAGCGACGAATATCGGTCCGGAGCTGCGCGGCGGCGCGGAGCTCGCGCTGTGGTTTCCCGGTGCCGAGACCGTCGCGGACTCGCTGCGCGCGTTGAGCGGTGATCTGCAGGGCATGTTGACGTATCTGCCTTCGCGCTCGCCGCTCAGCCTGGGTTTCTCGGCTGGCCTGCGCATCGACCGCTCGAGGTATTCCGGCGGCGACTTCAGCATGTACAGCGCCGCCGATCGACTCGCCCTCGGCGTCAGCCACTCGATGCCAGCCGGTCGCTTCGGGGTGGGTGTCACGTACCGCGTCGGCTCGGTGGACCTGCTGGCCGAGTGGGCGTGGAAGCTCTACTTCAGCTACGTCGCGGAGTCGCCGATGTGGCTGCGCGCGGGCGTGCGCCTTCGCGCTTCGCGCCTGTGGCAGCTGGAAGCGCTGGTCGGCGTGAGCCCGACCCCGCGGCCCTCGCTCGAGGCGAGCGCCCCGATCCAGGTGGTCGAGCCGCGCTTCAGCGCGGGGCTCGCGGCCTCGCTGGCCTTGCCCTGGGAAGTCGAGCAAGCCGAGCCGGTGCTCGAACAGCACGAGCCGGAGCACACGGCCGAACCGCCGCCGCCGCCCATGGCTGCCGTGCGTGGCCGCGTGCAGACGCCGGGTGCCAGCGGCATCGGAGGCGTGACCCTGCAGTTCCGTCGCGACAGTGAACTGGTGCGCGAGGTGACCACGGACGCCACTGGCGAGTTCACGATCGCCGACCTGCCTGCGGGCCGCTACCAGGTGTCGGTTGCGGCGCCAGGCTATGCCGCGCACGAGGCCCCGGTAGAGCTGAAGGCGGGGGAGAACCCGGCGTTCGAGCTCACGCTCAAGCGCGACCTGCCGCAGGGACAGGTCCGCGGCACCGTGCGCAGCTTCGATGGCGCGCCGCTGGCGGCATCGATCCAGATCCCGGCGCTGAAGATCGAACAGTCCGCGCGCGCAGACGGCACCTTCGAGGTCGACGTCGCGCCGGGCGAATACGCCATCACGGTCAAGGCCAAAGGCTACAAGAGCCAGACGCGACGCGCGCGTGTGGAGCAAAATGGCGTGGCGATCTTGATCGTGGAGCTCCAACCCGACGGCCGATGATGCGCGCGCGGTCATGGCTGGCGCTGCTCTGGACGTTGGCGTCGATCGGCTGCTCGAAGGAAAGCCATGTCGCCGAGCTGATGAGCATCGACAAGCTCGTCGATCGCGACTTCGCGCGCGCGGTCAACACCTGGAGCCCCGCAGCCGTCGGCGCTCGCTTCGAGATGGGTGATGGTCTGCGTACAGGGCCGCAGGCGAGCGCGAAGCTCGCGTTGCGCAGCGGCGGTCGCGTGTTGATGAAGAGCGATACGGTGCTGCGCTTTCTGAGCAAGCTCGGCACGATTCAGCCGGCGGGTCTGTTCGAGATCGTGTCCGGCGAGCTCACGGTCGAGACCGAGACGCACGACGTCGGGATCGGTACTTCGCGAGGCGTGGTGCGCGTGTCGCCGAACTCTGCGCTGCGGGTCCGCGCCGAGCCGAGCAAGATTCGCTTCGACGTGCTGGTCGGTCGCGTGGAGTACGCCCACGAGGGTGCGCCTCAGCAGGCCGCTGCCGGCGGAGGCTTCGAGATCGAGCTGCTGAAGGCGAGCGTGGAACCCGCAGCGGTGGTCGCGGCGAACCCCGAGCCTGCGCCCGCGGCGCCCGATGCCGCCGTGGTCGAACCCGCCGCCGAGCGCGGCAGCGCCAAGGACGGTCCGCTGCTGCGCGATCTGGAGTTTCGCGATTCGCCGCCGAGCGTCACCTTCAGCTTGCCGGCCGGTGAGACCGCGACGATCCACGATCCGGCGCCGCCCACCGACGTCGCCGTGGTCGAGACTCGTTGTCCGGGTGTGGCCGTGCTCGAGTTCGACCGGGGCAACGGCCGCTTCGATGCCCAGCGCGTGCGCGGCAGCTCACAGCTGCAGGTGCGCCTGCCGGCCGGAAACTATCGGTACCGCGTGCGCTGCGTGCGCAACGGCCGCGTCGAGCTCGCGTCGGCCGGCAGCGGGCGCCTGAACGTGACGCGAGACGCCGCCACGCGCCCGCTACCGGCCAGCTCGGCGCGCATCACGGCCGACGCGGACGGCCGCAGGTACACGGTGAGCTATCAGAATCGCTTGCCGATCATCACGTTACGTTGGCCCGAGGCGCCCAAGGCGAACGAGTACACGCTGAAGGTCGAGCCCGAGCGCGCCGAGGCGTTCAGCCTGAGCTCGAAGCAACCCAGCGTGACGCTGCCGGCAGGGCGGCTCGGCGACGGGGTGCACCGCTTCGAGTTCGAGTCGGGTCGCGCGCGCTCCGAGCAGGGCCTCCTGAGCGTGAGCTTCGACTACCGCGCGCGCACGGCGTACCTGACCAGTCCGGCCGACAACCAGCCGCCGCAGGAAGGCAGCACGCGGCTCGCGGGCGGCAGCATGGTCGGTTCCAGCGTGAGCGTGTCGGGCACGCCCTTGAAGCTCGACTCGCAGGGTCGCTTCTCCGCCGACATCCCCGCGCCCGCGGCAGGGCAGGGTTTGGCAGTGCGAGTCCAGCATCCATCCGCCGGCATCCACTACTACGTCCGACATGTGCGCGCGCCGTAAGGGTTGTGCCGCTCACGGCGTCAGGCCGGACTCGTGTAGATTGTTAGATCGGATCGGACTTCGTGGAGCCGACAGACATCATCGGCAGCCGTTATCGGCTGGACCGCAAGATCGGCCAGGGTGGCACCGGCAGCATCTGGTTGGCTCAAGATGCGCGGCTGGAGCGCCAGGTCGCGATCAAATTCCTGTTCGCGCGCACGTCCGCGCAGCAGGAGCGCCTGGCGCGGCGCGTGGCGCTCGAGGCGAAGATCGCAGCTTCGATCCAACACCACAGCGTGGTGCAGATCTTCGACTTCGGGGTACACGAGTCCAACGTCCCGTACATCGTGATGGAGGCGTTGACCGGCTTCACGCTGGGTGATGCGTTCGACGACAACCGCGAGTTCACGCTCGAGGCGCTGCTGCGCATCATGTCCGAGGTGTTGGCCGGGCTGGCTGTGGTGCACCAGGCGGGCATCGTGCATCGCGACATCAAGCCCGAGAACATCTTCCTGGTGAAGGAACGCGGGGATCGCCTGGCGCCGAAGCTGCTCGACTTCGGCATCTCGCGCAGCCTCGATCCGGAGACGCGGCGCTCGGCGGTCACGACGCACGACGGCATGATCGTCGGCACGCCGCAGTACATGTCGCCGGAGCAGGCGCGCGGCCTGGCCGACATCGACAAGACCACGGACATCTACAGCATCGGCGTGATCCTGTTCGAAGCCATTACGGGCTTCGTGCCCTTCGACTCGCCGAACCTCGGCGATCTGTTGATGCAGGTGATCCGCGGTCCCGCACCCTCGATGCTCGAGATCGCGCCGCAGCTCGGAGAGGAGCTGTGTGCCGTCGTGGACAAGGCGCTGCAGAACGAGCGCACGCAGCGCTACGCCGATGCTGCGGAGATGCACGAGGCTCTGCTCGCTGCCGTCGCCCAGATCCCCCCGGAGATCGAGCGCGCGGAGGTGTTTTCGCCCGCCGCCGGGGTCCGCCGGCGCGCGCGCGCCAATCGCTCGGCCCCCAGCAAGGAGGCCGAGTGGCTGCAGGGCGGGGCAGCGATCGGACCCAACACGCCGTCGGGCACCGAGGCCACCGTGCACGTCACCAAGGCGGTGCGCCGTTCGTCGCGACCGCCGGGTCGGTCGAGGTCGGCGAGCTCCGACCCGCCGAGCACACCGGCTGCTGCTCCCGGCGGCGGCAGGCGCTGGCTGATGCTGGGGCTCGGCGCCGCAACCCTGCTCGTGGTCACGGTGCTCGTGACGATCGCGCTGCTCGATCGCCCGTCCCAGGGTGAACCGGGCTTCATCGTGGTGCAGGCCGCTACGCCCGAGGCACAGCCCGCGGACACGGCCAGCGCGGCGCGCGGCGCACTGCCGGCCAATACGCTTCCGCCCGTGGTGCAGACCGAGCAAGCGAGCGCCGAGCCTCGCGCCAAGCGGCCCGGCGCGAAGCCGCGCAAGGGCAAGCCCGAGGCCCCGGATTCGCTGCAGCTGATGGCGTCCGATGTCGCGGCCGCGTTCTCGCGCCAGAAGTCCAAGGTCATCAACTGCCTCGATCAGCACCCCGAGGACATGCACGACGACGCGCCGGAGCTCACCGTGCGCGTGACGGTGGGCGGCAGCGGCGCGGCCAGCAACGTGCAGCTGCTACCCGAGTCGATGTCGAGCAAGCGCGTCGGAGGCTGCGTGACGCAGGCCGTGCTCAGCATGAGCTTTCCCGCGCAAGATCAGCCCACGACGTTTCGCATCCCGCTGCACTGGCGACGCAAGTGATTGGGAGCCGCCGCGCAGCGCCGGCGACCGATAGTCAGGGCGGCGGGCCGAACACGAGCGCAGCGTTGGTGCCGCCGAAGCCGAACGAGTTGGACAGCACGTGGCGGATGCGGCGCTGCTTGGGCTGGTGCGGCACGAGATCCAGGTCGCAGCCGTCGTCGGGATCGTCGAGGTTCAAGGTGGCTGGAGCCACGCCATCGCGCATCGCAAGGATGCTGATGATGGCTTCGACTGCTCCGGCAGCGCCCAGCAGGTGGCCGGTCGCGGACTTGGTCGACGACATCGAGAGCGACCGCGCGTGCTCGCCGAATACTGCCTTGACCGCCGCGACCTCCACCGGGTCGCCGAGGTCGGTCGACGTGGCGTGGGCGTTGATGTAGTCGATCTGTGATGGATCGAGCCGCGCGTTGCGTAGCGCGGCTTGCATCGCCCGCCGTGCGCCGCTGCCGCTCGGATCGGGCGCGCTCACGTGGTACGCGTCGCCCGCCAGGCCGTAGCCGAGCAGCTCGGCGTGGATGGTCGCGCCGCGGCGCTTGGCGTGCTCGAGCTCCTCGAGCACCAGCAAGCCGGCGCCCTCGGCCAGCACGAAGCCGTCGCGCTGGCGGTCCCACGGCCGCGAAGCGCGCGCGGGGCTGTCGTTGTAGCCTGTGCTGAGCGCACGCATGATGGCGAAGCCCGCAATGGTCAGCCGGTGCATGGCCGCCTCCACGCCTCCGGCCAGCATCGCATCGGCTTCCCCGAGCGCGATCAGGCGCGCCGCGTCGCCGATGGCGTGCGAGCCGGTGGCGCAGGCCGTGACCACCGCGTGGTTGGGTCCGCGCAGCTGATGGCGGATGGACACGATGCCCGCGGCTTCGTTGATCACGCTGCCGGCGATGAAGAACGGCGACACCCGGCGCGGCCCACGCTCGTGGAGCGTGACGGCGTTCTCGGCGATCATCGGCAGTCCGCCGATGCCGGAGCCGATCAGCACCCCACAGCGCTCCTGCTCGGCCTCGCTGAGCCCGGTCAGGCCTGCATTGGTCAATGCTTGGTCCGAAGCCGCGAGCGCGAACACGATGAACTCGTCCATGCGGCGCAGCTCTCTGGCGCCGTCGACCACGCTCAGCGGATCGAACCCGCCCGGTCCGCGCGGGACGAGCCCTGCGATGCGGCAGGCCAGATCCTTGGTCTCGAAGCGCTCGATCCGAGCGATGCCGGAACGGCCGGCGAGCAGGTTAGTCCACGCTTCCTGCACGCGGATGCCGACTGGGCTGACCAAGCCCATCCCCGTGACGACCACGCGTCTCATGGCTTCGGCTTTAGCCCAGCGACTAAAGTCCTGCAAACTCGAGCTGATGCTGATCCCGATCCTGGCCCTGTTCAGTCCTCAGATGTGAAACGAAATGCTACGCCACCTTACACTGCCACACTGTTTGCCCAGGGTGTGCAATGATTGGCCAAACACAACTGGCGCCGATGTCCGTCATGCGTTACACATCGCATGCGCAGGTGCTGGCGAATGCGCGCGTTGCTTGCTGTACGGATCACAATTGGGTTCGCGTTGGGGACGGCAGGTTGCTCGTTCCTGGTCGACGCCAATGATCCGCAGTGCGACTCGAACGCCGACTGCGTGTCCTCGCGGCTCGGTAGCCGCTGCGTGCAGCACGTGTGCACGGGCAGCGTGACCTCCTCGCGCGACGACGCGAGCAGCAGTGAGCCAACTGACGCGAAAGGTGGCTGCCTGCGCGACTCGCAGTGCACGGCAGGCGACGCGCCGCGCTGCATGCGTGGCAGCTGCGTGAGTCAGGCGCTGGCCGAGCGCTGGTTGTGCTCGGCGCCGGAGGAAGAAGACGACGAGGCGGAGCAGTCGCCGATCGTTCACTACAGCTTTCAGGTGTTGGAGTTCATCTCGCGCAAGTCTCCGGGCCACGTGGTGGCGCTCGCATGTCGGACCAACGACGTCAGCTGCATGAATCCGGTCGACCGCTTCGAAGACCAGAAGGGCGACGGGTTGGTCGAGCTCACGCTGCCGCGAGGCTTCAGCGGTTTCTTCGAGGTGCACAGCGACGCGCTACTGGCGCTGTCGTATCTGACGAAGCCGCTGACGCGCGACACGCGCGACCGCGACCTGCAGGTCTCGGCGCAAACCACCGTGGACCTCCTGGCCAAGGTCGACAAGACTGTGTTCGAGCCCGACAAGGGCATCGCGCTGGTCGAGGCCTTCGATTGCACCGGCAAGCCCGCGGGCGGCGTGCACTTCGAGGAGAGCAAGGGCACCTCGAAGCCGTTCTACATCATCGACAACACGCCCAATTCGGATGCGACAGTCAGCGTCTACGACGAGATCCACGATGTCGCGGACGGCGGCTTCATCAACGTCGAGACGGGTTTCGTCAAGTTCACTGCCCGTTGGGGCGAGGGGGGGCCGATGCTCGGCGTATTCAACGCGCACATCCGGGAGAGCACGATCACGTACGTGGATATGTATTTTTGAGCCGTGGGGCGTTCGTGAGGAGCCTGGACTAAAGAGGCGCTGCGATGGAAACAAGCCCGATCGACGACCGAACACCCGTGAACCAGCAGCTCGGTAAGTACCGCCGCGTGGCGTTGCTCGGGCAGGGCGGCATGGGTTCGGTGTACCTCGCGTTCGCGCAAGGCGTGGGTCAGTTTCGCAAGCTGCTGGTCGTGAAGGAGCTGCTGCCCGAGCTCACGCGCAAGGCCGGCTTCATCGAGATGTTCCTGGACGAGGCGCGCCTGGCCGCGCGGCTCGATCATCCGAACGTGGTGCAGACATTCGAGGTCGGCAACGACGACGGCCGGTACTTCCTGGCCATGGAATATCTGGATGGTCAGCCGCTGAGCGCGTTGTTGGAGCGCACGCGCGAGCAGGGTGGGGTGCCGCTGGCGGTGCACCTGCAGATCCTGTCCGAGGTGCTGTCCGGACTGCAGTATGCGCACGAGCTCTGCGACTACGACGGCACACCACTCAAGGTGGTGCACCGCGACATCAGTCCGCACAACGTGTTCATCACCTACCACGGGCAGATCAAGATCGTGGACTTCGGCGTGGCCAAGGCCGCGAACGCCAGTGCACTGACACACCCCGGCGTGTTCAAGGGCAAGTTCGGCTACGCCGCGCCCGAGCAGATCCTGGGTGGGCCGGTCGACGCGCGCGCGGACGTGTTCTCGGTCGGCGTGATGCTCTGGCAAGCCATCGCCGGGCGGCGCTTCGCCGAGCCCACGCCGACGGCCGAGTCGTTTCACGCGCGGGCCGTCGGTGCCGAGCCGCGCATCTCCGAGGTCGTCCCGGACGTCGATCCGCTGCTCGCCGACATCTGCGACAGCGCGCTGGCCGTGCACCCGGAGGATCGGCTGGGCTCGGCGGAAGAGTTCTACAACGACCTGGTCGACTATCAGATCCTGACGCGCTCGCGTGTCGAGTCGAACCAAGTCGCGCAGTTGATGCGCGAGGTGTTCGCGAACGAGCGCCGGCTCGTGCACCAGGTGATCGAGCGCGCGATGCGTGCCGATGGTGCGACCCCGTCGATCGTCGCCAAGCTGCCGTTCCTGCGCGACGGCGAGAAGGCAGCCACGAACAGCCTCGACGAGCTGTCGAAGATGCTGCAGGTGAAGCAACGCAAGGCCGAGCAGTCGCCGCCGCGTCAGACGCGTCCGACGCCGTCGCTCACGCCGCTGCCGACCTTGACGCCATCGGTCACGAGTGGCGAGGCCTGGTCGCCTCCGCAGCGTTCGGTCCTGCGGCATCCCGTGGTGCTGGTCTCGTCGGGTTTCCTGGGCGTGTGCTTGATCGCCTGGCTGTCGTCGCGTTGGTCTGCAGTCGATGAGGTCAACGCGCCGCTGCCCGCGCCGAGCGTGGTGGCGCCCGTCTCGAGCAGCGCAGCCTCGCAGCCGATGGCTGCCGAGCCGCAGCCCACCGCGGCGCCGCCGCAAGCGGTAGCCGAACCCGCGCCGAGCGTGCCGCGCGCACCTGAGCCGACCGAGAAGATCGCTGCGCGCGAGCAGCTGAGCAGCGCGTCAGCCGTCCGGGCGCGCGAGC
>DATEOF010000060.1:0-6071 GCA_035274465.1 Polyangiales bacterium | reverse complement strand
CGCTCGGGGGCCGGCGGCTCGGCGGGCGGCGCGGGAGCAGCGGGGTCGGCGGGCAGCTCCGGGGCGGCTGGCTCCACGGGCACCGGAGATGGAGTCGTGTGCAAACCGATGGGATTTGCGACCCGGTCCGGCCGCACGGGCGGCGCCGTGGAGGTGACGGGTGGAGGGAGCGCCACGCCTGTCACGGTGAAGACCTTCGCCGAGCTTGCGATGTATGCGGCGGACGGCCAGGCGCGCGTGATCTACATCGACGGGACCGTGGGCTCCGGATGGAGCGGCACGAGCGGTGATCGGCTGGAGATCAAGTCGAACAAGACGATCGTCGGTATGCGGCCCGGCACCGAGCTCAAGGCCCCGATCCACATCAAGGACGCGAGCAACGTCATCGTTCGCAACATCGTGATCAATGGGCCTGGTTCCAACTCGGATCAGGCCTGGGATAACCTGAATATCGAGGGTGGCTCGAAGAACATCTGGGTCGACCACTGTGAGTTCTGGGACGGTCAAGACGGCAATGCAGACGTGGTGAAAGGCGCAGACACCGTCACGTTCACCTGGAACATCTTCGGCTACAAACAATCAGGCGAGCACAACTTCTCCAACCTGGTCGCATCGTCCGACGATGAGCCCGTGAGCGAAGGCAAGCTGAACATCACGCTGATGTTCAACCACTTCCGCGGCGTGGCCCAGCGCGCGCCTCGCTGCCGCTACGGGAACATCCACGTGGTCAACAACCTGTACACCAGAGATGGCCTCAAGTCCGACTACGGAGTCTCCGCCGGCAAAGACTGCAAGGTCATCACCGAGAACAACCACTTCATCGACATCGGCAGCCCGATCTACACGAGCCACCAGGCGGGCAGCTCCGCGAATGAAGTGCGCGGCAACATCTTCGAGGGAACCACCGGGAACACCAAGGGCTACGGCACCTCGTTCATGCCGCCGTACGAATACGCATCGCTGTTGGTGCCTGCCGAGAAGGTCAAGGCACTGGTGCAGGCCAAGGCTGGCGCAAAGCTCGCAAGCCCAACCGACTGCGACTAATCACTTCGGATTGAGCAGTTGCATCGAACAAGCGGTGCTGCGCGCCCAGGCGTCGAAGTCCTCGAACTGCAAGAAGGGATTGGTCGAGCAATCGGGGATAGTTGCGTGGTACAGCTGGGACGAACCGTCATCCGCGTACACGGTCAGGTGATATGGCAGTCGATGCACCCTGTATGCCAGTGCGCCTGGAGCGCCGAGCCAACACTCGAAGCGCGGCGTTCGGCTCCGCGCAACCGAAAAAGAAACAGCCCTCGAACGCGAACCGCGACCGAGGGCTGCTTGCCGAGTCGACTCGCTGATCACCAGCAGGTGTCGGTCACACCGAGGATGCTCGGTGCACGATTCGACAGCGCGTGGGCCGGATAGGAGAGCACGAACTGGTAGCACATCTCGCTGTCAGTCGATTCACCGAAGGGCACACCGAAGTCGTTCGTGTTGTTGAACGAGCAGCTCGTGGTCAGTGTTTCACCGGGCAGCAGGCTGTACTCCGTGAGGTAGTGCCGCTGGCTGCCGAAGGTGAATGGTTCGTCGAACAGGGTCTGCTGGGTGCCGTCCTTCTTGTTGACCACGGTGTTCATGCGCGTGCCGATGCGGTGCATGTGCGGCTCGAAGCCCATGATCGTGATCGGGGTTTGCGCTCCCATGCCAATCCGGCCCGGGACGCAAGTCGCCGTGAACGTGCTCTCTTTGTGCGGCGGCATGCCCTGACCGCCGAACCACACATTGCCGTTGAGGTCTTCGGTGCCCAACCACGTGACGGCGCCTATGTTCTTGCGTGCGCCCGCTGGCGCGGTGCAAATCTGGATGGCCGAGGCATCGCGCAGCGGCTGAGACGTGCTGTTGTAGAAGTGCCACTGCACGTTGAGCACCTTGCCTGGACCAGGAAGCTCGAAACCCACGTCAGGCGGGGTGACGAGATTCGGTGCACCCGCCGCCCAACCCGTGATGAGCACCGGGTTCGTTCCGATCAGTGTGGGCAGCGGCACCGTCTTGTGGAAACCGTCGCTCTCGCCTTCGTCGGTTCCGAACATCAGCCAGTGATGCAGCACTTGCAGGTTGTCGGCGACCGTGGCGAAGCTCGTGGACACAGAGTCCTTCGCCCACGGCACCTTGTAGTAGAACTGCTCGTAGTGCTCGCCAGGCGCGATCTCGTAGGCCTGGTCGTCCACCTTGGCCGTGGACTGGTGCACCTTGAACTCGTAGCAGGTCTCCCCGGGCCCTGGCACGAGGCGACCAAACGTTCCGTCCTTGTTACCGGCGGCGTCCGTGATCGGGCCCTTGATCGTGCAGCCTGCATCCGACGGCGACGTGCTCACTTGCGCGCCCGCATCGAACCAGTCGTCGAGCGCTTTTAGGTCTGCCGTCGCCAGGCGGATGCTGGGAGGCATGCGCTTCGCGCCCGTGTCGTGGATGCGCACCTTGGCGAGCTCGAACACCTTCTTCGAGGGCTGTGACACGGCCGGCTTGTGAAAGTCGGCTTGGGTGATGAGCGGCATTGGAGCTCCCGCGATCGGCGTCGCCGCGTGGCAGCTCTGGCAGTTGATCGCGAGCGCCTGGGAGACGCCGCACGGCATCGCACCTCCACTCAGCGCAGTCGTGCTGGCGGGCTGACCGCCTTCGGACGGAATGGCCGGCGTAGCCTGACCCGGCGCGGGAGTGACCGGCTTCTGCGGCATCGCAGGTGCCGCGCTGCCGGCAGCGGCAGCTGCGGTCGGACGCGGAGGCGGGGCGGCGCTGGGCGCCGTCGTCGAGGAGCCCGCCGTTGGAGCCGTGAGTGCCGGCGGCGGTGCGACCGCATTCGGATCGCTCGCACTCGGCCCGGATCCGCATGCGCCGAAGCACAAGCAAACCGCCGATGCGAATCCCCCCCATGCGTGTTGCACGCCGCGCGCGCGACGACGGCGAAGTGATTCCAACCTCATATTCTCATCCGTCTTCATCTCGAACCTCGCGTTTCCACCGCGTATGCGGCGCCAGTGTTCCTGGGTCCGACGCTAGGCGCCGCGCTGTCAGCGAATCGTCAGAGCCACGTCAGATCCAGCTCGAGTCGCGAGGTTGTCCAAACTAGATCCACAGCGCGGCGACTCGAGCTATCGATCGAGCTCCGCCGCTACTAGCTGCACAGAATCTCGTCGCACGGCCGTTCTTTGACGCAACTGGGTCGGGTTCTATGACGCTTCTTTGACGCGCCCTCATGACAACCCGCCAGCGGCGGTCTCGCCGGACAGGGTGCGGAGGCGGCACCAACGGGCGGCGACCCAACGGCGCGGGCGTGCTGCAGAGTCGAACGATTCCGTGCAGTTACGAAAATCGCACAAATTTCGAGGGGCCGTGTCGATCCTGGGGCCTCGAATCGGTCGTTCCAACAGAAGGAGATACCCCCCGATGAAGTTCATAATTCTTGCCCTCGCGAACAAGGACAACAAGCTCGCTGCAGCCGAGTACGAGCGCTACGAATCCGGCGTGCTTCCGAGCAGCGACGAGTTCGTGGAGATGGGCAAGTTCCAGGAAGAGCTCGTCAAGGCGGGCGTGATGGTCGCCGGCGAAGGGCTTCAGCCGTCGGCGAAGGGCGCGCGCATCACGTTCGGGAGCGCCGGCAAGGCCTCGATCAAGAACGGTCCGTTTACCGAGTCGAAGGAGCTCATCGCGGGCTTCTCCATCATCCAGGTGAAGTCGCTCGACGAGGCGATCGCATGGATGAGCCGCTCGCCTTCCCCCGAGGGCACGACACTCGAGATTCGCCAGCTCTACACGGACGACGACTTTGCCTCGGTCGACCCGACGGGCGAGCTCCGCGAGCAGGACGCCGATCGCCGCGAGCGAGCCGACAAGCAACACAGCAAGAGCTGACGCGGCTTCCGAATGATGGACGAAACGCAGCGACGAATCGAAGCAGTCTTTCGAATCGAGCGGGCACGGCTCGTGGCCGGGCTTGCTCGATTCGTTCGCGGCGACCTCGGCACGGCCGAGGAGCTCGCCCAGGACGCACTCGTCGCTGCGCTCGAGACCTGGCGAGAAGACGGCATCCCGCGTGAGCCCGGCGCATGGCTCATGCAGGTCGCGAAGAATCGCGCGCTGAAGCGCATCGATCGCCAGAAGCGCTGGGAAAAGAACGCACCCGAGATCACGCAGGCCATGGAAGACCGGCAGGAACGTGCAGCAGATGCGATCGAGGAGGCGGCCGACGACGACGTGGGCGACGATCTCCTGCGACTCATCTTCGCGTCCTGCCACCCGTTGCTCAGCGCCGAGAGCCGCGTGGCCTTGACGCTTCGGGTCGTCTCGGGCCTGACGACGGAAGAGATCGCGTGCGCGTTCGTCATCCCGGAGACGACGGCCGCGCAGCGCATCGTGCGCGCGAAGAAGACGCTCGCCGAATCGGGTGCCGCGTTCGAGGTGCCGCGAGGCAAGGAGCTCGCAGAGCGGCTGAGCTCCGTGCTCGAGGTCATCTACTTCGTGTTCAACGAAGGCTACGTCGCGACGGCCGGCGGCGACTGGATGAAGCCTGCACTGTGCGAAGACGCGCTTCGCCTCGGCCGCATCCTCGCGGAGCTCGTGCCGAACGAGGCCGAAGTTCACGGCCTCGCCGCGCTGATGGAGATTCAGGCATCACGCATCGGCGCGCGCACGTTGCCGGACGGCACGCCGATTCCGCTCTTCGAGCAGAACCGCGCGCGCTGGGATCGCTTCCTCATCGAGCGTGGTTTGGTCGCGTTGAAGCGCGGCGAAGCGCTCGGCGGCGCGCCCGGGACGTACCTGCTGCAAGCCGGGATCGCCGCGTGTCACGCCCGCGCGCGCACGCCGGAGGACACCGACTGGCGGCGCATCGTCGCGATCTACGACCAGCTCGCTGCGACGGCGCCATCGCCGATCATCGAGCTGAATCGCGCGGTCGCGATCGCGTTCGCGGACGGTCCCGCGGCGGGCCTCGCGATCGTCGACGAGCTCGCGAACCTGCCTGCGCTCGAGGGCTACCACCTCGTGCCCGCTGTCCGCGCCGACTTCCTGTCACGGCTCGGCCGCCTCGACGAAGCACGCGCCGAGCTGGAACGCGCCGCCTCGCTCACGAAGAACGATCGCGAACGCGCCCTGCTGCTGAAGCGCGCCGCGGCGACGCAGAATTGACTCAGCGCGCCGGCCAGATGTCGGCCTCGCGCAGGCCGAGCGCTGCGAGCTCCTCGGCCCGCAACGGCGCCTCTTCCGCGAGGAAGAACTCGTCGAGCTGCGGCGGCTTCACCGCCGTGCCGGCGAGCATCGCGTGGGCCTGGCCGCGGTGGTGGATCTGGTGCTGGAACAGGTGGGCGAGCACGCGCACGAGCGGCTCGCGCTGCACGTGGTCGTCGCGCTGGATCGACACGACTTTCGAGAGATCGGTGAGGCCGGCGCAGAGCGAGATCAGCCGCCGGTCGACGGCGAGCTGCGCCGGCGCGAGCGTGGAACAGGTGGCGAACGGCGCGGGCGGCTCGAAGTAGCGCGCCGCGTCGGAGTTCACCGGCCGCCCGGCGACGGCGCGCTCGAGCGCGTCGACGTACAGCCAGTCGACCGTGACGATGTGGTTCAGCGTGTCCTTGAGCGACGGGAAGAAGCCGGTGCGCGTTGCAGCAAACTCCGCGTCATTCAGCGCGGCGCACGCCCGCAGGAGCCGCAGGTTGGACCACGCGTTGTTGCAGGCTTGCGCGTGGAAGTGGTCTCTCAGGTCACTCATGCGCGCAAGCGTGCCACGAGAGCTGCGAGGACGCCTGCGAGAGGGGACCCGAGTCGCGGATCGACCTGGCCGCGTTGCAGCACGAGGCCCAGGCTCCTATGCTCCCGGAGGCAACCGAGCCCGGCCGCCTTGAGCATGACTGCGTCGCACCAGATCCGCGCTCGAAGGCGAGTTGCCGCGTTCGCGCTGCTCATCCAGCTCGGTGGCGGATGTTCCACCGCGGTCCGGCCGCGCGCAGCGGCGGGGACGGCGGGCCAAGCACAGACCGGAGCCGCGGCTGGCAGCGGCGGAGCCGGTTACTCCGGGACGGCCGGAAGCGTCA
>DATEOF010000059.1:0-2825 GCA_035274465.1 Polyangiales bacterium | reverse complement strand
GGCGTTAGCAACTGTCTTGGAAGTCAAGCAGGAATGAGCGCGGCATTGATGGTCCACGGCTGCGAGGTCCGGACCATGACGTTGAGGATCGTGAGCAGCTTCCGCATGCAGGCGACGAGCGCGAGCTTCTTCGGCTTCCCCGCGGCGACCAAGCGCCGGTAGAACGCGCAAATCACCGCGTTGCGTTTCGTCGCGACGAGCGCCGCCATGTAGAGCACGGCGCGCACCGTGGCGCGGCCGCCCTGCACGAAGCGCCGGCCGCGCATGGTACCCGAGTCGCGGCTCACGGGGGCGACGCCGACGAGCTTCGCGATCGCGCGGCGCGAGAGCTGGCCCAGCTCGGGCAAGTCCGCGAGCAGCGTGCGTGCGAGCACGGGCCCGACACCGGGCACGCTCTGCAGCAGTTCGTCGCGCTCACGCCAGACCGGACTCGCCTTGATCATCGCCCCGAGATCTGTGTCCGTCATCCGGAGCTCGCGCTCGAGATAGCTGATATGATTCTTGAGACTCTTCTTCACCCCCCGCTTGCCTTTGCCGAAGACCTGCCCTGTGCGATTCCGCTCGGCCTGCAGCATCTCCAGCAGTTGGCGACGGCGCGTGAGGAGTGCCTCGAGCTCCTGCGCCGCGTCGTCGACGAGGGGGCGCACCGCGGGCCGCACGACGTCGGCGAAGCGCGCCAGGACATCCGCATCGATGCGGTCCGTCTTCGCGAGCTGGCCCGTGGCCTTGGCGAAGTCGCGCACCTGGCGCGGATTGACCACGACGACGGGCAACGCGGCGGCCGCGAGCGCCGCCACGCCGAGCAGCTCGTAGCCGCCCGTCGCTTCCAGCACGATCAGCGTCGGCGTGACACTCCGCAGTCGCTCCACGAGCGTGCGGACCCCACGCTCGTCGTTCGCCACGGTGAACCGTTCGCCTGACGGGAGGAGACTGACCACCAGCTCCGCCTTCGCGACATCGATGCCCACGAACATGCGCCCTCCACCACGATGAGGAGTGTCGCGTCGCCCGTCCTTGTGAGAATTCGGGCTCGACCCGCGGTCGGCCCCCGCAACTGTTCGGGCTCTGTGCGACGAGAACTCGGGCACGCCGCTCTGGCTAACGCACGGTGTTCACCACCCAGGCCGCATCGAGCTGGCGCCCCGATCAGAATGCGTCCAACTTCTCGCGAGAGCTAGATACAAGGCCGAACACACACCTCGTCGGCGAAGACGTTTATCGTGCCAGAACTCCTGCGGTTCACCGGAGCTGTCAAGCGCGATCCGGCGATTGCGGCGTGGTTCGCTGCGCAGCCAGCCGAGCTGCAGTCCCTGGCGAAACCTTGGTTCGCCCGAATGCGCCGTTGCGGTGACGACGTTCGGGAGCTCATGCACGACGGCCTGGCCACGGTATGCGTTGGCGACGTCCCGTTTGCTTACGTCGGCGTCTTTTCCAGCCACGTCAACATCGGCTTCTTTCACGGCGTCAGTCTCCCCGACACCGCGAGACTACTGGAAGGCCGTGGCCGGCACATGCGGCATGTCAAGCTCAAGCCGGGCGTTGCCTTCGAAAAATCAGCGCTCGAGGCGCTCATCACCGACGCGTATAGGGACATCGGCATGAGATTGCTGTTCGCCGAATGAGCCACCGAGCAAGTGTGCTTATAGACTTGAAGTCCACACGCTCCTGGAGTTGGATCGCCCGAAGTTGGAGAGGGTGTTAGACCGCGTAGCCACGTCTACGCCAGGTAAACGGAACCAATGATCGTCCGCCTCTCGTCTGTTCGCGCGCTCCTTTATGCGTGGCTTGCTGCGCTCGCCTTGATCGTGGTCGCACAATTGATGAGCGCGGCCCTGATGCCACGAGGCTCGAGGTTCTTCTGGTTGATCCCGGTCGAAGGGACGAGTCCTCTCGCCTTGGCGCGCGTGCTGGGCAGCATGTGGCTCGGACTGTGGAATCAGCGTCCCTTCGAGGCGTTCAGCCTGACGATCATGCTGCTCGTGCTGGCCTTTACGGTCGCTTGGCTGCTCATACGACTTTGGTTGGCCGGCCAACAGGTCATCATCGCGCGCCGAGCGGTCTGACGTAGCGCATGGATCGACGAGAGCGCTGGCGAAAAATCCGCCGAGTATGGATCACGCTCGGCCTCGCCTTCGTCGTCATCTTCGTCGGTTGGTCACTCATTGCCTATCGCGCGTCCGCCTTGGCACGCACGGCAGCTCGCTCCGACGCAACCGTCGTAGTTCGACATGACGAGGGAATCTGGTCCTTCCTTCCCGTAGCGAGGGCTGCCCAGACCATGCCGGCGCTCGTCTTCTTTCCCGGCGCGTTGGTCGATCCGGTGGCATACGCGCCGCTCTTGCGCGCAGTCGCCGCCGCTGGATTCCCCGCCTACCTCGTCGAACTGCCCCGACGTGGAGCGCTCGGCGGAGCGGACGATCCGGCACGCGAGCAACGGTTGGACCGCGTGCTCGCATCGCCGTCCATGTCGAAGCAATGGCTGGTGGCCGGCCACTCCCGTGGAGCGGTCGTCGCATGCCAGGTTGCCGCCGAGCGACGGCCAGGATTGGCCGGTCTCATCGTGATCGGTAGCACCCACCCTCGCGACGTCGATCTCGGCGGCCTGACGGTCGCGGTGACGAAGATCGTGGGCACGCGCGACGGTCTCGCGAGGCGCACCGACGTCGAGGCGAATCGTGGGAAGCTCCCGCTGTCCACGCACTGGGTCTGGATCGAGGGCGGTAATCACTCGCAGTTTGGATGGTACGGCTTTCAACCAGGCGATCGACGCGCGACGATCGACGCCTCCACTCAACGCGCCATGATGATTCGCGCCGTGCTCGACG
>DATEOF010000058.1:0-24312 GCA_035274465.1 Polyangiales bacterium | reverse complement strand
TAACCAGCTCAGATCACAGGCGGCGGCGGCAGCGGCGGTGGGGGTGCAGCTGGTGGCGGCGGGGGCGGCGGAGGCGGGGGCGGAGGCGGGTTGTTGGGTCCGATGCACGACGCCAGGTCGAACAGCATGAACGCCAGGACTTTTTCCTGCGGGGTCAACGGCATTGCGTCGCACTCCGCAGGGAACGTTGCGGTCAACGTGTTCGCGTTCAGCACGTGGAAGTCGCTGAACACCACGCGGCCGCAGGTCTTGTCCGGCGGCGCGAGGACGGGCGTATCCACCGTGTACTGCTGCACGCTCGCGGGCATGTCCGAGTAGATCCAGCGCTGGCCGCCCATCATCGCCGGAACCATCGCCAGGTCCTGGCGCGGCTCGGAGATCTGGATCTGCGGCGGCATGGGGCTGCTGAGCGCGCCCACGATCTCGAGCCACTTGGCGAAGTCGGCACCCTTCTGAAACGAGGTGTCGATCGTGCCGGTCAACATGTCCATGTTCATGCCGGCGTTGCGCATCGGCATCCACGTGCCGGTGGCACCGAGCGCGCCGTTCTGGAACATCCACGTGTAGCTGAAGTGCGTCGCGAACACGCGCCCGCCCTTGTTCACGTAGTCGAGCATGTTCGCGAGCGCGGGGTCCGGCTTGATCAACTCGCCGCCCTCGCAGGGGAACAGGATCTGCGTGTACTTCGACCACGTGCCGCCGCCGACCGTATCGCCCGCCAGATCGAGGATGGTCGGCGTGCTGTCGTTTATTTTCGAACCGTTGGCCCTGTAGAAGTGGATGCGTTGCCCGGTGCCGGGGTTGCCGAACTCGCTGTCTTCGATGCCGAGCTTGCGTAACAGGCACTGCAAGCGGTCGACGTTGCCCGTGGCGATCGCCGTGAGCGGGATGTCGCCCTCCATGCGATTGCGCGGCAAGCGCAGGTTGCCGGGCGGGATCACGTTCTCGGTGCACGGCATGATGTCGACCGTGGTCTGCATCCGCCAGCGGCCGAGCTGCAAGACGATCGGAACGCCCATGCCGGCCGGAACGTCTTTCAACACGAAGCTGCCGTCGGGCCCGGTGATGGCGCTGGCGATCGAGTTGTCTTGATTGAGCGGCTCGCAGCGATCGCAGCTCGGTCCGTCGGGCAGCGGCGGGAGCTTCGCGCCGAAGTCGATGTTGGGGATGAAGACCTGGGCGTTGTACAGCGGGTCGGGATTCATCAGCGCGCCCGTGAACGCCGTGCCCTTGAGCGTGGTGGTGCCGTTGTTCGCGCACGTGGTCGGGACATGCGGGCAGAGCGGGCAGTGCACGCCGCACAGTCGCGGCACGCGCGCGCCGCATTCCTGGCCCACCGCACACACGCCACAGTCGAGCTTGCCGCCGCAACCATCGCCGATCTCGCTGCAGTACACCGCCGTGTCTTTGGTGCAGGTGTACGGTGTGCAGTCGGGCGAGCTGGCCGGGGTACCGCACAGGTTGGGCAGGCCGCGACCGCCGCAGGTCTGGCTACCCGGGCAGCCACCGCAGTCGATCTCGCCTCCGCAGTTGTCCCCGACCTTGCCGCAGTACTTGCCCGTGAGCTCCTGACAGATCAGCGGGGAGCAGGCGCCGGAATCGGGCTTGGCGCCACACACGTGCTCGACGCCGCGTTCGCCGCACTTGAAGCCCGGCAGCTTGCACTCGCCGCAGTCGAGCTCGCCTCCGCAGCCGTCGCCAATGGTGCCGCAGTACTGGCCGCCGGCTGGCTCGCATTTGGTGCAGCTGGCGGCGTCATAGACCATCGCATCCATGATCGGCACCACCCCACCGTCGCCCGGTTGGGGGTTGTCGATCATCACGCTGCGATTGCCCCCAGTCGGCGTAGGTAACGCCGGTGGCGGCCCCGGTTGCATCATGCTGACCGGCTCGCGACGCGTGGGTTCTTGCTGCTGGCTGCACGCCAACGCGCTGCAGCACACAGCTGCGCACCATACCCAGGTTAGGCTGCGAGACATGCTTTCGCTGATGGCTTTCTGATCGAGGTGGCGGTGTTTCACGGGCATTCGCTCGCGTAACCAACCCATCCGCGGGCGCTCCGAGTGCTGCATGGGCGCTGACCTCCGCGCTGCTCTTTAGTCGCACGTTACGCCAACCAATTCCAGAGGCGCGACTCGTCCGCCGCTGCGAGATGCGCGCTGTTTTCAAACGCTTTGCGTCACGCGACGCGACGGCAGATGCGAGCGCTCGCTAGCACCGCTTACAGACCTGTCGATTCTCCGGCGATCTGCCGCAGCTTCGATAATTCGCCAAGAAAACGCCTACAAACCGCTGCCGCTCGCAGCGGCACGAGCCGTGCAGTTGTGTCACGCGCAAGCCCATTCGAACGAGGCGCTTCATGTCTCACAGCGATCACTCGCCTCAGCCAAGTGCCCAAGTCGCACTCCTCACTTGCGAGCAAGACCTCGCGAGTAGCATCAGTCCGGAGACGCGCGGCGTGTTTCCGCCGGTGCTCGCCAGCGCGCGCATGATCGCGCTGATGGAGCTCGCCGCTGCCCGCTGCCTCGAGCCGCTGCTGGGCAGCGGCGAACGCTCGGTCGGCGTCGGCCAGGCGATCGAGCACACCAAGCCGACCCCGCTCGGCGCGCACGTCGTCGTACATGCGCGTTGGGTGGGCCGAGTGACATCTCGGAAACAAGCGAGCGCGGAGGGCGTCACGCGCCTGGGACACGTTCTAAACCTCGACCAGCGGCGGGCTGGCCGCGCTCATGACCACCATCCTGCACCTGTCCGATCTGCACCTGTTCGCGAGTCCGCGTGAGCAGGAGATCATCTTCGACGAGCTGGTCTCGGCGCTGCAGCACGTCCGCGAGCACGCAGCGAGTCCGATCGGCCTGCTCGCGATCACCGGCGACCTGTTCGACAGCGCGGCGGTCGACGTGGACATGGCCGCGCATCGCTTCGAGGAGCTGCACAAGGAGATGTGCCGCGCGCTCGCGCGCGACGTGCCGACGGTGATCGTGCCCGGCAATCACGACCGCAGACGTCTCGGCTTGTTCGGCCCGCACCGCGGCGAGCTGTTCGCGGCGCTGCGCAAGGTGCTCGCCAAGCGCGCCTGGGTTGCAGGCTGCAACACACCGTTCCTCTCCGAGATCGTTCCGTCCGAGCACCACGGCTTGCCGCTGTGGGTCGTCGCCTACGACTCGACGTACTTGCCGCGCGGGCTGGTGAGCGCCGGAGGCGCGTTGCGGCAGGAGGATCTGCTCTACGCAGCGGCGCAGCTCGCGGGCAAGCAGCCCGACTGGCCGGTGTTGTTCTTGCTGCACCATCACCTGGTGCCGACGCCGCTCACCGACCTCGGCCCGGTCGAGATCGATCACGCGCCGCTGTTCGTGCGCTGGGGCGTGCAGCGCGTGCTGCCCGAGCTGATCGCCAACGCCGATCGCGAGGAGCTGACGATGACCGCGCTGGGCGCTGGGACCGCGCTCTCCACGCTACACACCATGGGCCGCAGCGTGCTGGCGCTGCACGGCCACAAGCACTACGCCACCGCGCGCATGCTCGAGGGCATGAGCGAGGGCCACGGCGACGTGCTGCTGGTGTCGGCGGCGAGCGCAGGCCTGGCGCAGCGCTGGCACGATCAGAGCGCGTCCGACAGCGCGCGGCTGTGGCCCTCGTTCAACGTGATCGAGCTGGAGGGCGACGAGCTGGCGATCGACACGCTCTCGTTCGCCTGGAAAGAAGAAGGCAGCGCCAAGCGCTCGCGGCGCGCGCTGGTGCGGGCGCGGCGCGTGGGTTCGCAGTGGCAGGTCGCGCCGCTGCGTCAGGTGAGCATCGAAGATGCCGGTCCACGCCTGCTCTTGAACGCTGCCCGCTGTCAGCTGCAGCCGTCGAGCTCGCAACCGGGCCGCTGGGACTATCACTGCGAGCGCGAGGTGCACACGGCGCCCGACGTGCAGCTGCATCGCTACGTCGAGGAGGTCGAAGGCCTCTCGGATGGCAAGGGCGTCGCGAACGGTCACGGCGCGCCTTCCGCGTTGCCGCTCTCGGTGCACCTTCCGCTCGGCGGCAAGACGCACTACCGAGTGCTCGGCGGGGTGCTGCGCACGCTCGCCGAAGCCAAGCGCGTCCACGGCGATCGCCTGTCGCCCTTCGCGTACGTCGCGCTGCTGAATCGCTACAGCAGCGAGCTCGCCCAGCTCACGCTCCGCGGCCTCGGCGATGCAGCCGCAGACGCATTCGCCAGCGCGACCGATCTCGGCACGGGCCTCGAGCGGCCCGAGCCGATCGAGCGAGGTAGTCAGCCCGGCGAGATCCTGGTGCGCGCCGCGAACTGCCCACCTCGCACGTTGTTGCGCATCTACTGGCGGCTGGATCGCGGCTGAAACGAGTGATTCGCGCAGCGCGCGACACACGCGGCTACCTCGCAGCGCAAAGTAGTCTTGCGAGCTGCGTCCGTCGCGTTATCGTCACGCGTTCGTCACATGCTCGCGCGCACCTCCATCCTCACTCTCGGCTCTCTGTTCGCAATCGGTGGCTGCGCGGAAGGCGCGTCGGAAGGCGACTCCCACACCGCGCGCGGCGATTCGAGCCCGCTCGTCGGAGAGTTCGCCGTGCGGCTGACGGCAGCGAATCCGGCGACTGGCGCCGCGGCTCGCAGCAACGTATTCGGCGTGGTGAAAGACGGCCCCGAACCTGCGCCGATCGCCTGGCACGTGCTGGACGAGAGCGGCGACTGCACGCTGTTCGAGCCCGAGGCACCCTTCTGCGAGACTCCGTGCGGCGGACGTTCGGTGTGCACCGCGGACGACGAGTGCACGGCGTATCCAAACGCCAGACCGGTCGGCACGGTCGAGCTCAGTGGCCTAGGCAGCCAACAGCTGCGAATGATCCCAGTCTCGGGCAACTACATGCCGGACAAGGGCCTGTTGCCGTATCCGCCCTGCGACGAGGGTGACGATGTCCGGCTCGCGGCCTCGGGCGATCGCTACGCGCCGTTCAAGCTGCGCACGCACTGCATCGCGCCGCTCGAGTTCGACGGCTCGATCAAGCTGGAGCGCGAGCGCGATCTGACGTTGCGCTGGTCCGCGCCGAACGATACGGAGCTGGCGCGCATCGAGGTCAAGCTGGACATCAGCCACCACGGTGGCGCCAAGGGCAAGCTCGAGTGCAACACCTCCGACGACGGCGAGCTGACGATCCCGGGCGGGCTGGTCGATCGGCTGGTCGACCTGGGCGTGGCGGGCTTTCCGACGATCGCGCTCACGCGGCGTGCACGAAGCAGTAGGGATGCCGAGCCGCAAGGTGTGAGCCTGAGCGTGCTCGAGACCGTGGAGCGCCCGGTCGAAGTCCCGGGCGTCGTGTCCTGCACAGCCAACGGGCAATGCGCAGCCGGACAGAAGTGCGCGACGAACCTGACTTGTCAACCGAACTGAGATCTGACTGTCAGTCTCGAAGAGGAAGCGAATGCGTAAGAGTACGTTGTGCGCGAGTGCGCTGTGGGCGTTGTGCGGCTGCGCGGACGCCGGTAGTGCAAAGGAAGCGGATACCAAGGACACCCCGCGCGGCCAGAGTGCCGAACACTTCAGCTTCTTCGTGACCTCGTACGCGGCGCTCCAGCGGCTGTCGGGCTCGCAGAGCGGCTTCGGCGGCGACCTGCGCTACGGCGAGGCCGACGGCCTGTCGGGCGCAGACAAGATCTGTCGCGAGATCGCCGAAGACTCGCTGGCCAGCTCGGGCAAGAAGAAGTGGCGAGCATTCCTGAGCGTGACCAGGGGACCCAAGGACGAGCCCGTGCACGCGATCGATCGCATCGGCGAGGGCCCGTGGTACGACCGGCGCGGGCGGCTGGTGGCCCAGAGCAAGGCCGACTTGATGAACGATCGGCCGATCGGCGCAGATCCGGCGATCGTAGACGACCTCCCGAACGAAGACGGTGTGCCCAACCACGCGCCCGACGGCAGCGAGGTCGACAACCACGACATCCTGACGGGCACCGGCGCAGACGGAAAGCTCTACGGCGAAGATTGGGGTGCCACCTGCCACGACTGGACCAGCAGCACAGGCAGCGACGGCAGGCCGCGCGTCGGCCACTCCTGGCCGCGCGACTTCAGCGCCTTGTTCCGCGACGGCGGCATGCCGCCCTTCCCGCTCGGCGGCATGGGCGGAGGCTTCCCGTTCCCGGGCGGAGGCTTCCCGGAGGGAGGCTTCCCGGCGGGCTTCGATCCGAGCATCTTCCGCGACGTTGACGGCGTGCACTGGATCTCCTCGCTCAACGAAGCCGGCTGCGCCCCCGGCGCATCGCTGATCGAGATGGGCCCACCCAACCCCAACAACCCCACAGTGGGCTCGGGCGGCGGCTACGGCGGCATCTACTGCTTCGCGCTCACGCCCTAGTAAGACCAGCGCGGGCGGAACATGAGTGCGATGCGTGGCTGGGCGTGCGCGACTTTTGGGATCGAGTGTTGCCAGGTGCGCTGGCTGCTGCCGCCCATGACGAGCAAGTCGCCCCAGCCGAGCTTCCAGCCTCGCGAGGTGCCGCCGCCGCGCGGGCGCATCAGGAAGCGCCGCGGCGCGCCGAGCGAGACGGTCGCGACCAGGGCTTCGGGTAGCTCGCGCGCGATGCGGTCGCCGTGAAACGCCACGCTGTCGCGGCCGTCGCGGTAGAGCGCCAGGCTGATGCGCTCGAAGGCTTGCCGGTAGCGCATGGAGAGTGCCGCTCGCAGCTGCTCGAGCAATGGGTGTCCGGGGCCGTCCTCGGGCAGCACCGCGATCATGCGCGGCGTGGGCAGCGTGCGCTCGTAGATCTGCTCCTCGCCGATGCGCCAGTTCGTGCCGGTTTGGAGTGCATCGAATAGCGCGGCGTGACCGCTGACCCAGCCCGGCTGATAGTCCACCCAGGCGCCGCTGCCGAGCTCCGTGCGCGCGAGCCCGCTGAAGCCGGCATCGAATGCCGGAGGCTCGCCGCCGAACAGGCCGAGTTGCGCTGCAGGCATCCGGCAAGCGTAGCGCCGCGCGCCGCGGCCGCCAGTCTCAGCTCACGCGCTGCAAGACGAAGCTGCCGAGCGTTTCGTAGCTGGACTCGCGGCCGCCCAGGTGCGAGCGGATCAGCTCGATGCTGCGCACGCAGCCGCTGAGGCGCAGCGAGGCCAGCGCATCGACCGCCGCCGTCAGCTGCTGAGGCTGTCGGCTGCGCGCGACGGTCAGGTGTGGGACGAAGGGCCGGCCTTCGGGCTGAAAGCCGAGGGCCACGAGACCTGCGTCGAGCCCGGCAGCCAGGCGCACGAGCTCGGCTTCGCCCTGGCTCACGCCGATCCACAGCACCGTGGCGCGGCTCTTGCGCGGGAAGGCACCGGCCCCTGCCAGCACCAGATCGAACGCCGGGCTCTCGGCCGCCGTCGCGGCACACGCCTGGCTGATCGCCGAGCGCTGGCTGTCCGGCACCTGACCCAGGAAGCGCAGCGTGAAGTGCCGCTTCTCGGGGCTCAGCCAGCGCAAGTTCGGGCCATCGCGTAGCGGCTCGAGGGCCGCAGCAAACGCCTCTTGCGTCACACCCGCCGGCGACGCCGCGATGAACAGGCGGCTGGTCGCTGGAGCTCGCTCGGGCATACGGGCCGCTGAAACCCGCCCATCCGAGCAGGCTCGGGGAGTCTGCCACAAAGATAACAGCTCGTAAATTCCTCCCCGATCCCGGCAGCATGCTCGTCTGTTTCACGCGGAGGTTCGCATGTCGTCCAGTTTCGTCCCCGAGGTTTACGCGATCGATTTCGGCACCACCAACTCGCTCCTCGCGGCCGCCGATGCACGACGCGTGGTCGCGCCGATCGCGCTCGATCCGAGCGCGCGCGATCCCACGATCCTGCGCAGCGTGCTGTATTTCCCGAACGCCACGCGCTGCTTCTACGGCAGCGAGGCGCTCTCGGAGTACACGGCCGCGGGTGGCCAGGGCCGGCTGATCCGCTCGATCAAGAAGCACCTGCCGAGCCGCAGCTTCGTGGGCACGTTCATCGACGAGCGCCCGATGAACCTGGAAGACTTGATCGGCGCCTTCCTCGGCGAGATGCGCGCGCGAGCCAACCGACACTTCGGCGCCGACGTGAAGCGCGTGGTGCTGGGCCGCCCGGCCCGCTTCTCGATCGACGACGCCGACGATTCTCACGCCGAGTACCGCCTCGAGCGCGCGGCGCGCACGGCCGGCTTCGAGAGCGTGAGCTTCTGCCCCGAGCCGATCGCAGCGGCGCGCGAGTTTCGCAGCACGTTAAGCGAACAAAAGCGCGTGCTGGTGGGCGACTTCGGGGGCGGCACCTCCGACTTCACCGTGCTGCAGATGCACGACGGTCCATTTCAGCCCTCGGACGTGCTGGCGATCGGCGGCGTCTCGGTCGCGGGCGACGCGTTCGACTCGGCGATCATGCGCCGGCACGTCGGCAAACACTTCGGCACCGAGGTGCGCTACCGCGTGCCCTTCGGCAACAACGTGCTGCAGATGCCTCCGGGCTTGATGGAGAAGATCTGCACGCCCGCCGACGCCTCGCTGCTACAGACCGACCAGGCCATGACCTTCCTGCGCAACCTGAAAGACTGGTCGCTAGGCCCGGTCGATCGCCGCGCGATCGACCAGCTGCTGACCTTCGTCGAGGACCGCCTCGGCTTCCAGGTCTTCGAGGCCATCGAGGGCACCAAGCGCGAGCTCTCCGCGCACTCGCAAGCGATCTTCCACTACCGCTACCCTACCGTGGAGATCGACGAACCGATCGAACGCAGCGCCTTCGAGACCAGCAGCGCCGCAGCCACCGAACGCATCGTCGCCGAGCTCGACGCCACGCTCGCGCGCGCGCAGCTGACGGCGGCAGACATCGACATCGTCTGCTGCACCGGCGGTACCGCACGCCTCCCCGCAGTCGAGACCGCGCTCGCCCAGCGCTTCGGCGCGTCCAAGCTCACCCAGTTCCAAAACTTCCACTCAGTCATCCTGGGCCTCGCCGAGCACGCACGTGGATCGCTCCACTGACGCGGTCCGAAGATGATTTAGCCGCCAAGCCGCCACAATCCCTCTGCCTCTTCTCTCGGCCCCGCACAGGCATTGGCGATCAGGATTTCAGGATTCGCGCGAGCTCTTCGATGATGAAGTCCCACACCACCGCGACGCGCGGTATGTCGCGCAGCGCGCGGTGGCCTACCAGCCAGAGCTCGAGCTTCGTGAGATCGCCGGTTTGGGCGGCGAGCTGCGGCGAGAGCTTGGCCTGGACGAGGGGGCGCACGCGACGGAAGGCGTCGGTGAGCAGGACCAGGCCGACTCCGTGCTCGGCGGCGCTGAGCAGCGCGTTGATGCTGCTCGAGCGCATGACGATTCGCTCCTCGGGCACACGCGCGCGCAACCACTGAGAGGATGGCAAGAGCGCGAGGTCGTGGCCCCAGTCGAGCCAGCGAGCGTCGGCGAGGTGCTTCAGGGTTCCGAGCTCGCGGACGTATGCGGAAGAGCCGAGGACGGTGTCGCGATCTTCGGTGAGCTTCTGCGCGACCAGATCGCCGGTGGTCGGACGCATGATGCGCAGCGCGATGTCGGCCTCGCGGCGCGTGAGATCTGCGTAGCCGATGCTCGAGTCGAGCTCGAGTCGCAGGCGCGGGTAGCGCTCGTGGATGCGCAACAGCGAAGGCGCGATGAAGTGGTCCGCGATGCCCGGCATGGCGCTCACGCGCACCACACCTTCCGGCTCGCGCTCGAAACCTTCCGCCGCGGCGCAGAGGCCCAGCGCCGCTTGCTCGAGCTGCTCTGCGTGCGCGAGCAAACGTTCGGCCGCAGCCGTGGGCAGCACACCGTCGAGCGTGCGGTCGAACAGGCGCGCTGCCAGCGCCTGCTCCAACCCGTCGAGGCGACGGCCGATGGTCGACGCGTTTACGCCCAGCTTCTCGCCCGCGCCCCGCAGCGTGCGCTCGCGAAACAATGCCAAGAGCACGCGCGCGTCGTCCCAGTCGAACTGTTGCGTTTTCGCAGCCATGTGTTCGATTTTTGCCGCTTGTACTGCGAAAACGCAACGGCCATGCTCAAGGCATGAAAACGCTCCAAACTCCTGAAATCCACGTCGTATTGGGCGCCGGGCAGGTCGGCCCGGTCCTGGCAAGCCACCTGGCCGCCCTCGGCCACGATGTCCGCATGGTCAGTCGCCGCACCCCGGCGGAGCGTCCCGCCGGGGTGCGCTGGGTCGGCGGCGACCTGACCGACGTCGCGTTCACCCGCGAGGTCGTGCGCGGCGCCACGGTCGTCTACAACTGCGCCAACCCGATGCGCTACGACCAGTGGGAGGCGCTGCTGCCGCCCCTCGCTGCCGCCGTGCAGGAAGGCGTGAGCGGCAGCGGAGCGCGACTGGTCGTGCTCGACAACCTGTACATGTACGGCGCGCCCGAGAGCGGCGTGATCGACGACTCCACGCCCGAGCAGCCGCACAGCCGCAAGGGTCGGCTGCGCGCCGAGCTGCACGAGAAGCTCGCTGCGGCAGCAGCGGTAGGCGCCTTCGAGCTCAGCGTCCTGCGCGCGCCCGACTTCTTCGGCGCACACACCTCGCGCTCGTCGATCTTCCACCCGATGTTCTTCTCGCGGCTGGCGCGCGGCAAGACCTCACCCGTGCTCGGCCCCGCGGATCTCACGCATGCCCACGCCTACGTGCCCGACGTCGCACGCGCGCTGCTCGCCCTCGGCACGAAGCCGATCGCGTCGACACAGCCCTGGCTCGGCCCGGTCACCTGGAACGGCAGCGTGCGCGGCCTGTTCGACGTGTTCGCAACGCTGTCGGGCAAGCCGGTCAGCCCCTGGCGCGTGCCCAGCTGGCTGTGGCCGGTGCTCGGGCTGTGGGATCCCGAGGTGCGCGGCGTGCCCGAGATGCTGCACCAGTGGGAGAGCCAGTTCGCGCTCGACGACTCACGCTTCCGCAAAGCTTTCGGCTTCGAGCCCACACCGATCGAACAAGCCGTCCGCGAAATCCTCGAAGCCCACGGCCTGCTCACCGCGCGCGCCGCCTGAGCGGCACGGAAGATCCGAAGACCGCCAAACTACAAGAATCAGAGTGGATGCTCCGCGGGTGTACAGAACACGCCAGCGCGAGTCCGCGGAGCACAAATCTCTCTCGTGGCGTTCTTCGGCGCCTTGGCGGCTCCCTGGCGATTTCTCTCTTCCCGGCTTCCCGGCTTCCTGTGATCCCAAGATCACTTCCGCAAAGCGACCACGAACAGGCGTGGGAACGAGAACAGGCGGCGGCCGTCGCTGCGTTCCGGGTAGGCGGAGGCGATGGCTTCGCGGTAGGCGGCGAGATACTCGGGCCGCTCCGCTTCCGGCAATGCTTCGAGGTAGGGCCGCAGGCCGGTGCCCTTCACCCACTCCACGATCGCGTCGGCGTCCGGCATCACGTGCTCGTAGCGCGTCTGCCAGATGTCGACCGTGGTCGCGCGCGATGCCAGCAGGTCGTAGTAGTACGCCGGCGTGCCGACGGGGGCGTCCGGACGTACGCCTGACAGGCGCGAGCGCCACGAGCCAGGTAGCTCGCGCATCCAGCGGTGGCTCGGTTCCTCGCTGTTGTACGGCATTTGAAAGGCCAACCCGCCGCCCGGGCGCACCTGATCGAACAGCGCGGGGATCAGGCGCTCGTGCTCGGGCAGCCAGTGCAACACCGCGTTGGCGAACAATACGTCGAGCGGCGCGTCGGGCCGATAGTCGCGTAGATCCTCCTCTACCCACTCGATGTCCTGATGCGCGGCGCGCGCGCTGCGCAGCATCTCGGGCGAGCTGTCCACGCCCGTGATGCGCGCCGCCGGCCAGCGCGCGCGCAGCAGCTCGGTGGAGTTACCCGGGCCGCACCCCAGATCGACCACGCGCTCCGCCGCCGTCAGCGGCAAGCGCTCCAGGAGCTCGCGCGAGGGGCGCGTGCGCGCGTCCAGGAACATCGCGTATTGGCGCTCGTCCCAGGTGGGCATGGCTCAACTCCGCTCGAGGCTGCGCCACTGCTCGGGGCTGAGCTCGACGCGCGCCGCACCGCAGTTCTCTTCCAGGTGCGCGAGCGAGCCGGTGCCGGGGATCGGCAACATCACGGGCGAGCGCTGCAGCAGCCAGGCGAGCGCCACCTGCCCCGTGGTGGCGCCGAGCTCACGCGCGACCTTGTCCAGTTTATTCCCGGCGCGCGCCAGCTCGCCGGTCGAGAGCGGAAACCACGGGATGAACCCGATGCCGGATTTCTCGCAAGCATCCAGCACCTTCTCCGAGGCGCGGTCGCTCAGGTTGTAGCGATTCTGCACGCTGACGATCGGCGTGATCTTCTGCGCCGCCGCCAGCTGCGCGACGCTCACGTTCGAGAGCCCGATGTAGCGGATCTTGCCCTTGCGCTGCTGCTCGGCCAGCGCGCCGACCGAGTCCGAGAACGGCACGTTCGGATCCGGCGCGTGCAGCTGGTAGAGATCGATGCGCTCCAGCCGCAGCCGCTTCAAGCTCGCGTCGAGCGCTCCGCGCAGATAGTCCGGCCGGCCGTTGCTGACCCATTGACCCGCACCGGGCCGCGTCAATCCGCCCTTGGTCGCGATCAACAACCCCGCGGGATACGGGTGCAGCGCCTCGGCGATCAGCTCTTCGCTCACCGCGGGACCGTAGGCGTCCGCGGTGTCGATCAAGTTCACACCGAGCTCGAGCGCCCGCCGCACCACCGCCTTGGCGTTCTCGCGGTCGGCCGGCGGCCCCCAGATGCCCGGCCCGGTGATGCGCATCGCACCGAACCCGAGCCGCTGGACGGCCAGCTCACCCCCGATGCGATAGTCCCGTTGGTTCGCCAGCGCCTTGGTCATGCGCGCGATATTCCGGCTGCGGCGCGCGAGCGTCAAGCGCTCAGGCGTCGGCCGTCACGGGCACTGGTGCCGCCGCGCTGCTGCGCGAACGCGCCAGAGGGAGACACAGCAATGCGGTCGCGATGCCGCCGACCACCAGCAGCGCGTAGGCCTGCGTGAACGCCAGCGCCTCACCCGACGCACCGGACTCACCGAGGATCGCGATCGCGACCGCGACGCCCAGTACCGAACCAAACTGGCGCGTGGCCTGGCTCACCGCGCTGCCGAGCGCGAAGTCGGCGCGTGGCAAATTGGCGACCGCCGCGCCGCTGAGCGACGGCAGCACCAAGCCCACCGCCGCGCCGGTCATCAACGAACGCGGCAGCCACTCGCCGAGGAAGTTCGGCGCGTGATCGACGCTGGCGACGAACCAGCAACCTGCCAGCGCGAAGAGAGCGCTACCCAGAATCAACACCGCGCGGTGGCCGCGCTTGTCTGCGATGCGGCCCGCCAGCATCGCGAACGGGATCACCGTCGCGGGTCCGGGCGTGATGGCCAGCCCGGCTTGCTGCAGCGTGTAGTGCCAGTGGCGCGTCAGGAAGAAGATGTTGCCGAAGAACATCACCACGAAAACGATCGCGAACACCAGCATGGCCGCGTTGGCGAACACGAAGTGTCGATCGCCGAACAACCGCAGGTCGATCGCGGGATCGGCCACGCGTCGCGAGCGCCGCACGAAGCCGACGCCCAGCGCGACCGCCGCCAGCAGGAGCGCCCCGGTGTTCGGCGTGGCGTAGCCCCAGTCTTCGCCCTTCACGATCGCGCAGGCGGCGCACGCCATGGCAGCACTCAGCAGCACGATGCCGACTGGATCGGGCAGACCACCGCGGTCGGTCGCGCGCGATTCGTGGAGCAGGCGGTGGCCGCGCAACACCGCAAACACGCCGAGCGGCAGGTTGATGAAGAACACCCACTCCCAGCCGAGCTGCTCGACCACCAGCGCGCCCAGGCTCGGACCGATGGCAGCAGCGAGCCCGCCGACCGCCCCCCACAGCCCGACGGCAGACGCGCGGCGCTCCGGCGGGAAGGCGTCGAGCACCAGCGCGAGCGACGCCGGCAAGAGCGCAGCCGCACCGGCGGCCTGTAGCACCCGCGCAATGACCAGCAGCGGCGCGTTGGGCGCGAGGCCGCACAGCAGCGAGGCAAGCGTGAACGAGCCGATGCCCCACAGGAAGAAGCGCTTGCGACCGTAGCGATCCGCGAGGCGTCCGGCCGGTACGAGCAACGCTGCGTACGCGATGGTGTAGCCGTTGATGACCCAGGACAGATCCGCCGAGGACGCCCGCGGGAAGCTGCGGCGGATGTCCTGGAACGCGACGTAGAGCACGGTGGCGTCGATCGCCGCGAGGAACACCGCGATCGAGCAGACGGCGAGCACGGACCAGGCCGAGCGATTCACGACTTGCCTCCCACCAAGCGCCGCGCGGCCCGGCGTGCAGCGGCGAGGATGCTCTCCGATAGGTCCGCCCCGCGCGTGGCCCGTGCCAGCACCAGCGCTCCCACCATCAGCGAAACGGCGGCCAGCGCCTCGTCTTCGCCGATGCCGCCGACATCGCGCAACAGCTGCACGTTGCGCGAGAAGCCCTGTCGAAACGCCTTGCGCACCGAGCCATCCTGCGCCGGCATCTCCGAGACGATCGCCGGCATCGGACAACCCGAGTCCTCCGCGTCGCGATGCGACTGGGAGAGATAGCCGTCGATGATCGCGCCCAGCTGCAGGTGGCGCGGCTTCGATCGATGCCGCTCGATCAGCGCCTGCCAGCTCTCGCTCATCACCTCGTCGAGCGCTTGCGCGATCAGCGCGTCCTTGCTGGGGAAGTGGGCATAGAAGCCGCCCACCGTCAGACCCAACTTGCCCATCACGTTGGCCACCGACGCGGCTGCTATGCCGCGCTGGCGGAGCACGCTCGCCGCAGAACGCAGGATCTCGGCGTGCGTACGCTCTCGCTGCTCGCTCTTCCGGACCATGATTACGACCATAATATTATGACCGTCATCTGTCAATCCGGGAGGCGGCCCTACTCGAACTGACCGAAGAGCTTGGCGTAGAACGCGCGTCCCGGGCGCTGCACGCCGTACAGGTCGTAGGCCAGGGCGTCGAACAAGTTGTCCACCTCGAGCGAGAGCCAGAGGTCCAGCCGATCCACCTCAACCCCGTAGTCGATGCCGACGGCCTGGACGAACTGAGACGGGATGACCTGCTTGAACTCGCGCAGGCCCTGGCTCTCCCAGCCGCGGAAGAACTCGTGCACGTAGCGGCCCTGGTAGAACGGCTCGAGCGCGTCGTGCTCATCGAACAGCTTCGGGATGCGGCCCTTGAGCTCGTAGCTCGCCAGGAAGTACGGGCGGTTCGGGATGCGATCGCCTTCGAAGTCGGCGAACGGGCCGTCGTCCGAGGTGTTGCGCGTGCTCTCGTAGCTGGTGCTGCCCTTGACGTGCAGGTAGCGGCCCGGCGCGATCCACTCCAGCTCGGCCTGCACGCCGAGCGCGCGCGCCGCGAACACGTTTTGGTAGCGGAAGAAGCGCTCGTTGCCGAGCATGACGATCATCTGATCGACCTCGCGCAGGAAGGCACTGGTGTCGAAGATCAGGCCGCCGATGGCCGAGCGCTCGAGCTCGACGCGCGGGCCGACGTTGACGTTGTGGCTGATCTCGGGCTCGAGCTCGAGGTTGGGCTGGACCAGCCGGCCGTCGCCGAAGACCTCGTCTGGGCGCGGAAAGCGCAGCGTGAACTCGTACGACGCCTTGAGCATCAGCCAACGCGTCAGGCGCACTCGCAGCGCGTCGCCGGCGCCCAGCATGTTGGTGCTGACGTCACGCTGGCGCAGCGCTCCGCCGGGCACGATCTCGTCACTGTCGGCCCGGTAGAAGTAGACCTTGGCCATCAGGATGTTCTGCAGCCGATGGCTGCGATCGGGCTCGCGCTCCTGCAGCTCGGGCGAGACGTCCGGCATGGCCCAGGCGTTCCACTCCCACTCCAGGCCGCCCACCAGCGTCATCAGCGAGCGCACGGCGTTCTCGGGGTCGCGCGCGTCCGGATCGAGCTGCAGGCGCTCGTCGCCGGTGCGCGTGACGTACGTCGGCGCCGCGCTCAGCCGCAGCGCGTGCAGCGGGTGCGGACGGTAATTCAGGTTGAGACGCGCGTAGGCGCCGTGCTGCCACTGCTTGAGATCGGTCGCGTCGCCATCGATCTCACCCGGCTTGCGGCGCTCGCGCACTTGCTCGCCATACCAGTCGTAGACCCAGTCCGAGTCGTCGAGGAACCAGATGGTTCGGTAGCCGTAGTTGCCGACCAGCTCGAGGTCGAGGTTGCGCGCGAGCGGCTGCTCGTAGCGCAAGGTGAGCCCCGAGATGGTCTCGGCGTACTGCACCTCGCCGTAGGGTACCGACATGACCAGGTTGTGCTGCAGCTCCTTGTCGTAGCGCCCGTAGAAGCCGCGCAGCGTCAGCCGCTTGGCCCACGGCTTGTCGACCACGCCCGCCTCGAGCGCGCCGCCGAAGGCACGATACCAGTCGTGGAAACGCGGCACGGTCGCGGGGCTGAGGCGTCCGCGATCGTCGGTCACCTCCACGTCGACGTCGTAGTCGTTGTCGGCGACGTCGAAGTACGCATGTCCGAGCACGATCAAGCCGGTCGCGTCGTCGATCAAGCGGCCCGAGGCCGCCAGACGCCGCATGCCGTACGAGCCCATCTCCAGCCCGACGTTGGCGAAGTCGTCCTTACGATCGTCCGTGATGAAGTTCACCGCGCCGCCGAGCGCGTCCGTGCCGAAGCGCACCGGCACGACGCCGCGGTAGATCTCGATGCGCTGGATCACGCCCACGGGGATGTTCGACATGCCGAACGGAAGGCCTGCGAACTCGAGCGGAATTCCATCCATGAAGAAGCGGATCTGCTCGTCGTACAGGCCGTTGAGCGAGAAGCGTTCGTAGCTGCCGAGCCCCCCCGCGCGCCGCACCACCACGCCGGCCGTGCGCGCCATGACGTCGCCCATGTCGGCCGAGCGGTGGTGGTCGTCGGTCAGATGGATGACCGTCACGGCCTCCGCGGACTCACGCAGCTTCTGCTCATCGGAGCGCTGGCCCGAAACCTGGACCTCGAGTGCAGCTGGCGCTGCTGCAGCTGGCGACGGCGCGGGCACGGGCGTCAGTGGCTCCTCGAGCGATGCCGCGTTGGGTCCGCTGGGCCAGGCGCTGGCCACGTTCGCCGGCGCAGCGGTGGGCAGCGGCGCGGGCTCCGGTTCGGGTCGAGGGAACTCGAAACGCATGAGGATTCGCGCTGCCAGCGCTTGCCCATCGCGTCGCGCGGGGCTGAAGCGCGTGCGCAGCGCGGCTTCGACCGCGGCCGCATCGAGCGTGGGCTCGAGTGACTCGGCTACCTCCGCGGCGCGCACGCTCCCATCGACGTCCACGAGCACGCGCAGCACGACCAGGCCCTGCTGCGAACGCAACGCCTCGGGAACCACCGGCTCGACGGGCTCCAGTACTACCGGCGGCTCGACCCGGCCCTGACTTGCAGCCGTCGGCGGCGGCTCAGGGGCCGAGGCGTCTTGGGCGTGCGCTCGCCAGCCGACACCGAGGAGCAGACCGCAGAGGACGATTGATCGCGCGTGAGACTGCCGCATTCCAAGCCGATGCACGCGCAACGCTCCAATTGAACTTGCGAGTCATTCGCGTATCGATACCAATCGAGGCCACCACAGTCAAGACCGCTGATGAACACGCGTATCATTCGTGTTCGTGCTCGATCTCTCTCCCTCGCCGACGCCGCCGGCAGATCGAGCACGAGTACGAGCACGAGCAAGTTACTGTCTAGACGGTCGCAAAAGCCGCTTCCGGGATATCCAGCGCGCTGCGATCTTCCTTGGCCACGATCTCCGCCTTGCTCAGCGCGCCGGGCATGACGTTCAGCGCGTAGTACAGCGCCGCGTGGCACTTGCCGAGGTAGAACGCGTAATCCGGTTGGCCCTCGGCTAGCGCACCCAACTTCTCGTGCGCGATCGCCGCGCCTTCCAGCAGCAACCAGCCGACGCTGAGCTCGGCCATGATCTCGAGGATGCGGTTGGCCGAGAGCGAAGTGATGTCGATCTTGCCTGCCTTGCCCCACTCCATCAGCTTGCCCAGCACGCCCATCGCCGCGCCGTGGACCTTCTTCAGCTCGGCGACTCCGCTGGCCAGCCGCGGATGCGAGGCGTTCTGCTCGACGAATCGCCCCACGTCCCCCAGGAAGTCGAGCGCGGGCTTGCCGCCGGCCTGTCTCAGCTTGCGGCCGACCAGATCGAGCGCCTGGATGTGGTTCGTGCCTTCGTAGATCGAGAAGATCTTGGCGTCGCGGCAGTACTGCTCGACCGGATGATCCTTCAAGAAGCCTGCGCCGCCGTAGGTCTGGATGGCGGTGGCCGCGACCTGAAAGCCTTGATCGGTGGCGTACGACTTGAAGATCGGCGTCAACAGATCGACCTGCCCGCGGTGGTATGTCGCGCGATCCGGATCGCTCTTGGCAGCGACTTCAGCGCGGTCGATGTGGCTGGTCAACGTGAGGCCCAGCAGGCGGATGCCTTCCACGCGCGCCTTCATGTCGAGCAGCATGCGGCGAATGTCGGGGTGCTCGATGATCGGTACGCGCGGAGCGTTCGGATCCTTCATCGCAGCCGCCGAAGAGCCCTGCTTGCGCTCCTTGGCGTATTGCAGCGCGTTCAAGTACGCGCTCGACGCGGCAGCCACGCCCTGCACACCGACCAGGATGCGCGCGCCGTTCATCATCTGGAACATCTGCGCGATGCCCTGGTGCTCGACCGTGCCGCACAGAAAACCGCGGCACGCGTCGCTCTCGCCGAAGCTGAGCACGCACGTCGACGAGCCCACGATGCCCATCTTGTGCTCGATCGAGGCCGTGACCACGTCGTTGAACTTGCCGACCGAGCCATCGGCGTTCACCCAATGCTTGGGCACGATGAACAGGCTCAGGCCCTTGGTGCCCTTGGGCGCGCCCTGGATGCGCGCCAGCACCATGTGCACGATGTTGCCGGCCAGATCGTGGTCTCCACCGCTGATGAAGATCTTGGTGCCCTTGATGCTGTAGCTGCCGTCGGCGTTCTTCACGGCCGACGTGCTGCAATCGCCCACGTCGCTGCCCGCGTGCGGCTCGGTCAAGCACATCGTGCCGCCGAACGTTCCGTCCAGCATGCGCGAGACGAACAGGTGCTTCTGCTCGTCGGTGCCGAAGCTCATGATCAGCTCCGCCGCTCCCAGCGTCAGCCCGCTGTACATCTGGAAGCTGGTGTTCGAGCCGCTGATCAGCTCGTTCACGAGCGACCCCAGCGTGGTCGGCGCGCCCTGCCCGCCGTGCTCGGTCGCGGCGCTCAGCGTGTTCCAGCCGGCCTCGTGCAGGCGCTTCCAGGCTTCCTGAAACCCGGTGGGCGTCTTGACGTGGCCATCCACCAACTTGCAGCCGACCTGGTCGCCGATCTGGTTGAGCGGGCCGCTGACTTCACAGGCGAAGCGGTACACCTCCGGCAGCACCATCTTGACCTCGTCCACACCCCAGGCCTCGAACGGCGCCTTGCCCAGCAGCTCTTGCAGCTTCAGCTGCTCGAACAACACGAATTCGATCTCGCGGAGGTCCGCCTTATACCGATTGACCGCCTGTGCCATGCCTATGCTCCCTAGTTCGCTGGGGTTGGAGCCGCCGCGAAGCGCCGGCGACCGATAGTCATCGGAAGGGGTCGCGCCCTGAGGCGCGAGCCTTTCCGGATACCCAGTATGCGGCACGTTTGCTCCGGTTTGATTCCGCCAAGTTCTGGCGTGTTGGGGCTATTCACAAAAACCTGCGAAAACACAGTGTTCCGCGGGGCGGCACAGGCACAGTTCGGTCCTGCACGTACGCCGCGACAGTCCCCTTGCAAGGTCGGACACCGCAGTATACGTCTGTGTATACCAGCCTCGACCATGGTCGAAACGAGGACTGCGAGCGCGCTCAGGCGCGATTTCAACGGACGGAGACGCGATGTTCAATCTGGAGCCCACCGAAGAGCAGCAGCTCATGGTGCAGACGGCCCGCGAGTTGGCGAAGAACGAGATGGATCCGAAGGCGCACGACGCCGACGAGGCGGCTGCCCTGCCCACAGGTTTCCTCGCGAAATCCTGGGAGCTCGGCATCGCCTGCCCGGCCATCCCCGAACAATACGAGGGCGCCGCGATGGAGCGCTCGGCGGTGACCGGCGCGCTGATCCTGGAAGAGCTCGGCGCCGGTGATCTGTCGATGGCGCTCGCCCTGCTGGCGCCCGCGAGCGTCGCCTACCCGGTGCTCGACTACGGCACCGAGTCGCAAAAAGATCGCTACCTGCGCGCCTGCACCGCGGCGGAGTTCCCGAAGCTGACGGCGGCGCTGATGGAGCCCGACTACGACTTCGATCCGACCGCGCTGCGCACCACGGCCAGCAAGGACGCCAAGGGCTACGTGCTGAACGGCGTGAAGTGTCGCGTGCCGAACGCCAGCACGGCCGAGACCTTCCTGGTCTACGCCCGCGAGGGCACGGCCGAGGGCTTCGGCGCCGTCTCGGCCTTCTTCGTGCCGCGCAACACGCCCGGGCTCAGCATCGGTGACAAGGAGAAGAACCTGGGCGTGCACGCGCTCGACTCGGCCACGATCACGCTGAAGGACGTGCACCTGCCGCCCGATGCGCGGCTGGGCGGCGACCGCGGCTGTGACTTCGAGCGCATCATGAGCTACTCGCGCATCGCGCTGTCCGCTCTGGCAGTCGGCGTCGCGCGCCGCGCCTACGAGCACTCGGTGGCCTACGCGCTCGAGCGCAAGACCTGGGGCCAGCCGATCGCCACGCGTCAGTCGGTCGCCTTCTCGGTCGCCGACATGCGCATGGAGCTGGACGCCGCGCGCCTCCTGGTCTGGGAAGCGGCGTGGCAGCTCGATCGCGGCAACATGGCGACCCGGGAGTCGTACCTGGCCAAGCTCACGGCCGACGAGATGGTGCTGAAGGTGACCGACGAAGCGGTGATGGTCATGGGTGGCCACGGCTTCATCCGCGAGAACCCGGTCGAGCGCTGGTTGCGCAACGGACGCGGCTTCGCCGTGTTCGAAGGCCTGGCGATGGTTTGATTCCACCCACGAGTTTCCAGGGAGAAGTCTCATGATCGATTTCGAACATCACGAAATGTTGCGGAACCTGGCCGGGGCGGTGGAGCAGATCGCCAAGGACCACATGCGTCCGTTCACGCGCGAAGTGGACGAGCACGAGCACAGCAACCCCGAGCAGTACGTCAAGACGATGTACGAGGTGCTGAAGATGACCGGCGGCGCGATGAACTCGCCGGTCATGGGCGCGAAGGAAGGCGGCGAGAAGAAGCGCCGCACCGGCAACGTGACCTCGGTGGTCTTCATCGAGAAGCTCGCCTGGGGCGATTGCGGCATGTACCTCGCGACTCCGATGCCGCTGCTCGGCGGCGCGGCGGTCGGTGCAGCCGGCACGCCCGAGCAGAAGCAGCGCTTCTTGAAGCGCTTCCAGGAAGGCGAGCCCAAGTGGGCCGCGATGGCGATCACCGAACCGGGTTCGGGCTCGGACTCCGGCTCGATCCAGACCACGGCCGAGCTCGACGGCGATCACTGGGTGATCAACGGCGAGAAGATCTTCGTCACCGCGGGCAAGCGCGCGGTCGAGGAATCCGAAGGCTTCGTGGTGGTGTGGGCGACGGTCGACCGCAAGGCCGGCCGCGCGGGCATCAAGCCGTTCCTGGTCGATCACCACACGCCGGGCATGAAGGTCGTCAAGCTCGAGAAGAAGCACGGCATCCGCTGCTCGGACACCGCGGCGATCGTGTTCGAGAACTGCCGCATCCCCAAGGAGAACCTGCTCGGTTCGGCCGAGGTCAAGGCCAGCGCCGACGCCACCGGCTTCAAAGGCGTGATGGCCACGTTCGACGCGACCCGGCCGCCAGTAGCTGCAAGCGCGGTCGGCGTGGGGCGTGCTTCGCTCGAGTACACGCAGGAGTACCTGGACAAGCAGGGCGTCCAGCCGCGCTACGGCATCGCGCGCAACAAGCTGACCGCGGTCGAGCGCGACTTGATGCTCATGGAAGCCAAGGTCAAGGCTTCGTGGCTGCTCACGCTCAAGGCTGCCTGGATGAGCGACATGGGCGAGCCGAACAACCTCGAGGCCAGCATCTGCAAGTGCAAGGCGGGCCGCGACATGGTGTGGGTGTGCCAGAAGGCGGTCGAGCTGCTCGGCCCCGAGGGCTACTCGCGCCAGCACCTGGTCGAGAAGTGGATGCGCGACAGTAAGATCGGCGACATCTACGAGGGCACGCAGAACATTCAGAAGCTCGTCGTGGCGCGCCGCATCTTCGGCTACAGCCGCGATCAGCTGGCCTGAGGTTCGCGGCTGGCATGGGCGCGCGTATGCTCGCGCGCTCATGCAGCCCGAACGCAAGGCCTGGCTCCAGCTCCACTTCTGCGTCCTGCTCTGGGGCTTCACCGCGATCCTCGGCAAGCTGATCAGCCTGCCGGCGATCGCGCTGGTGTTCTGGCGCATGCTGGCGGTGTCTGGTCTGTTGTTGCTTTGGCCGGGCTTCTGGCGCGGCGTGCGCGGGCTGCCGGTGCGCGCGCTCGCCGCTTACAGCTGCATCGGCCTGGTGATCGCCCTGCACTGGGTCACGTTCTACGCCGCGATCAAGCTGGCCAACGCCTCGATCGCGGCGACGTGCATGGCGCTGGTCTCCGTGTTCGTGGCGCTGCTCGAGCCCGTGCTGCAGCGGCGACCCTTCGATCCGCGCGAGCTGCTGTTCGGTCTCGCGGTCACGCCGGGCGTGTATCTGGTCGTGGGAGGCACGCCGCCCGACATGCGCCTGGGCGTGCTGGTCGGAGTGAGCTCGGCGTTGCTCGCCGCCCTGTTCACCGTGCTCAACGTACGCTACGCGCTCGGCGCTGCAGCCCTCAGCGTCACCGGCATCGAGCTCGGCAGCGGAGCGCTGGCGCTGGGCGCGGCGGGCGCGTTCCTGCCCGCGGCACACACGCCGTGGGTTGTGCCGAACGCGCGCGACGCGGTGTTGCTGATCACGCTGGCAGTCGGCTGCACGCTCTTGCCCTTCACGCTGTCACTCGTGGTGCTGCGAAGGCTCAGCGCGTTCAGCGCCGCATTGGCGGTGAACCTCGAGCCCGTGTACGCGGTGAGCTTGGCCGTGCTCTTGCTCGGTGAGCAGCGCGAGCTACTGCCGAGTTTTTACTTCGGCGTGGTGATCGTGCTGGGCGTGGTGTTCGGACACGCCGTCTGGAAGCGCTGACCCGAGCCACACAGGTGACTCTACACGGCCGGCAGATGCCGGGGGGGCGGCGTGAAATTGGAGGCGCTCGATCGGCGCAACCACGCTGGGCCGCGTCCGATCAATCGGCGTGGTCCTCAGACGAGTCGAAGGCACACCCATTCCCGTGCAGCAATCCGTGCCCTTGAACCTCCCTTGCGCTTGCCCGCTTTCCGTGACCCTTGCCAGTATCCAACGGCGTGAAACTGGAGGCGACCCTGGCCCCTAACCGTGCCCTTCAGGTCCGTCGATCGTGGCACTGCGACAGGCTGTTCGCGAGCCGCAACGAAAGCGCTGAACGCGCTTACGCGGCGAGCCTCTGGACTAGTCCCAACCCGAGCTGCTGGCAGCACCCAGGATGGCGTGCACGGCGTGGATCTCGCCGCCGTACATCTTGATCATGTGGAAGTCGGTGTTGCCCATGAACATGGTGAAGCCCACGCCGATCCCGAGCTCGGTGTCGACGACGAACGTGCGCGGGACCAGCGTGCCGCGACCCGACGGCATCGCGTTCTCGTCGCAGCTGAGAGCTGCGCTGCATTCGAACGAGCCTCCGCCGTTCTCCAGACGCTGGCAGTCGTCGGCGAGGTGGCAACCGTTCTTCGGGAATACCTTGAAGTACTTGTCGAGCCAGCCCTGGATCTCTTCACGCGTGTTGCGCTTGTCCATCGGCACGACCTCTTCCCACTTGACGCGGTCCTTGCTCGCGGCGATCGCATTGGTGTTCGAGGGGAAAGTCGAGCCAAACACCTTGTAGTCGCCCGGGCGCACCACGATCGTCTCGATCTCGGTGATCTTCTGGTCTTGAACCTTGAGCCGCAAGCCGACCGGCACGTCCATGCTGCCGTCCGGCACGACCGACTCGCTCACGCTCGAACACAGCTGGGTGTCGAGCGCGGTGTGTTTGTACTTGAGCATGCCGGCGGTCTTCCATAGCCCGCCTTCGCCCAGCATCATCGCCTTGCCATTCTCGGTGAACTTCACGTTGTCGGCCTTCGACAACATGGCCGGGTCGTGCGCGGCGAGCGCGACGTAGTACTTGTCGACGGTCTCCTTCAACGACTCGCGCGTGCAGCCGCCAGCTGCGGCTGCCGAGCCGCCGCCGCTGCCAGCCGCCGGAGCACTGCCACCGCTGCCGCCCGACGCTGCACTCTGGCCTGCTGCGCTCGCACCACCGCT
>DATEOF010000057.1:0-12945 GCA_035274465.1 Polyangiales bacterium | reverse complement strand
GGATGGCGGGTTCGGCTGCGCCCTCCATGCCCGTGACTCCGCCGCCGCCGCCCGCTGGCATGGGCAGGGCCGGTGCGCCTGCGACGATGCCGCCTGCGCCCGCGATGCCGATGACGCCGCCCGCGACGCCTCCGGGTCCGGACGACGGCGATCCGAACGCGCCGGTGATCGCGATTCCGAACCTGGCCTGTGGTCCCGGGCGACTGCTCGGCACCGGTTCAGTCAACGTGATGATCGGCGGCCGCGGCGTGCACGTGGCGTATCCTTGCAACAAACACAAGGGCGCGCCGGCAACCTTCATCCTCAACTTGCACGGCACCATGCCGACCGAGGACGTCAAGCTGTATCAGGTGGGGTATTTCTCCGCGCACAACCTCGTCACCTCGCACAACTTCATCACGGTCGCGCCCAAGGCCATCGGTTCGCAGTGGGGCAACAGCGACATGGGCAAGGATGAGCCGCACCTGATGGAGGTCATCCAGTGGACCTACGACACTTTCAAGGACTTCGACATTCGCGCCATGTGGGTCGGCGGACATTCGTGGGGCGCGGCGTACACGGCACGCTTCGGCTGTAAGGCCGAGCTCGCCGACAAGGTGAAAGGCCTGATCTTGATGAGCGGCGGCGGCGCTGCCACCTGCCAGAGCAAGATCGCCCAGATCATCACGACGGCCGAAGGCGACGGACGCATGCCGCCCGATCAGACCACCGTCGCCACCTCGCACGGCTGCATGGCGGCCAAGAGCGAGATGATCTTGATGAACAACTATACCTCCTGGCCCGGCTGCATGCCCGGCTACGCTCACGCCAACTACTACATGCTCGGCAAGGAGCACGCGACGTTCATGGACGCCGAGGTGGTGAAGAGCATCGGCGACTGGATCAAGGCGTCGCGCCTTTAGCTCTAGCTCACTTCGCGAACGGGTCGATGAGCACGTCGTCGCGGAGCGCTTCGTCCATGCGGTCCGGGCGCGGCTGAGCCCGGCCGCGCTTCGGTCGGCGGTTCGTGGCCGGCGTGAGCTTCGGCTTCGCCGGCGCCTCGTGCGGCACGGCCGCGTCCGGCGCTGCGGGACTGACGGTTGGGACGGGCGCTTCTTCGGGCACCGCCACGACGTTCGGCAGAACTTCCGGGGCGGGCACCGCCGCCGCGCTGCGCAGGACGCTGTTCGGGCTGACGGCCAGTGGGGGTTCGGGCTTGGCCATCCAGGCGGCGACCAGCGCGAACAGCAGCGCGCCGCCGACGGCTGCCAAGAGTGCGCGGTTCGAGCGCGGTTGTGGTGGAATCGTGGCGCGCTCGACTGCGCGCAGGGATTCGCTGGGTGGCGACGGCTGTGGCAGCGCGGGCGCGACGCTCGCCAACGGCACCTGCTGCCCGGGTGAGCGAAACGGCTCGAGCGCGGCGATCAACTCGCCGAGGCTCGCGAAGCGCGCTTGTGGCTCACGCGCCATCGCGCGCCAGACGATCGCCGATAGCTCGGCCGGCACACCGGGCACGAGGCGATCGAGCGGGGTCGGCGTCTCGGTCATCACGCGCAGCACCAGGTCCGCGAAATTCTGCGCGTTGAATGGGCGGCGGCCCGAGAGCAGCTCGTACAGGATCACGCCGAAGGCGTAGACGTCCGCGCGGGCGTCCACGCGCTCGCCGCGCATCTGCTCGGGTGCCATGTACTGCGGCGTGCCGAGCACCATGCCGGGGCGCGTCATCGTCGCGTCGCCTTGGTCGCTCGTGGTGGTGAGCTTGGAGACGCCGAAGTCCAGCACCTTGGGCAGCTCCGGCCTGCCTTCCGGCACGCGGCACAGGAAGATGTTGCCGGGCTTGATGTCGCGATGGATCACGCCCGCCTGGTGCGCCGCAGCCACGCCTTCGAGGCACGGGATCACGACCTCGCAGGCGTGTGCGGGCGTCATGCGCGGCGTGCGCTTCAAGCGATCGGCGAGCGACTCGCCTTCGAGCAGCTCCATCACGATGTATAGCGACTCGGACTCCTGGCCAATGTCGTACACCTCGACTACGTGTGGATGCTCGAAGCGCCCGGCCACCTGGGCCTCGCGGATGAACCGCTTCACTGCTCCGTCGGTCGCCACCAGCTGCGGCATCAGCCACTTGATCGCGAAGCGCTTGCCGGTCACGCGGTGGCTCACTTCGAACACCGCGCCCATCGCGCCGGCGCCGAGCGCGCGCTCGACGCGGTACTTGCCGCCGATCACGGCCCCCGCGCGTGGCAAAGCTGCTTCTGACACGAACGACACCCGAACCCCGAAGCAACGCTAGCACGTCGCGTTGCGCTTGCGAGGTTGCGTGCCACAAGCACACGCACTCACCTGCTTGCAGCCATCAGCTTCAAGGCGCGCGCGTGCCTGGCCGCGGCCGTCGCGTAGCCGCAGCGGGTCATCCGGTCGGGTCGGCGTGCGGCGCAGCTGTGGGCGGCGAACTGGTTGCGCCGGTCCGTTCCAAGCTGGCGACAATCCGCGGTTTTCCGGCCCGGGCCGGAGATTTGGGTTGTACAAACGGGTCGGTTGGGTCTTCTATGGCCGGGCAGCCGATGTTCAGGTCCGTCCGTGTCAGTCGCCGTTGGGTCGCCGCGTTGTTGTTGGCGGGGGCGTGCTCGAGCTCACCGCGTGGATCTTCCGAGGGTACCGCGGGTGCTGCTCCATCGAGCGCCGAGCCTGCCGGTGCTGGAGCCGGAAGCAGTGGGGCGAGCGGCCGCGGTGGTGCTGGCGCGCCTGCAGCTGAGGGCGGCAAGTCCGCGGCTGCGCCGTCGGGTAGTGGGGGCGCCGGCCGGGCAGGTGCGGGTGCCGGTGGATCCGCTCCGGCGGCTGGAGGAGCCGGTGCTCCAGCTCCGAGTGGAGGCAGCGGCGGCGCAGCGGGCAGCGGCGGAGGCGCGGGGGGAGCTCCAGACGTCGCGAAGAGCTGCGAGCCCGTGCCTGCGGGCCAGCAGCTCGCGTTCCCCGGCGCCGAAGGCTTCGGTCGCTTTGCGCGCGGCGGGCGCGGCGGCAGCGTGTGTCACGTCACGACGCTGGAGGATTCGGGCGCAGGCTCGCTGCGCGACTGCGTGAGCGCGGGCGACCGCACGGTGGTGTTCGACGTCGGCGGCTGGATCACGCTCTCGGGCAACCTGGGCATCACGGCCAACAACCTGACGATCGCCGGTCAAACTGCCCCGGGCGGAGGCGTCGGTATCCGCGGCACCAAGCTCTCGATCGGTGGCAAGAACATCATCCTGCGCTTCGTGCGCGTGCGTCGCGGCATCCTGAAGACGTCGGATCGCAACGACGCCATGGCGGTGAGCTCGAGCGCCAGCCAGATCATCATCGACCACTGCTCGGTCGGCTTCGGTACCGATGAAAACCTGTCGATGCCGGGCGACGAGGGCGTGGGTCCGCGCGACTTCACGCTGCAGTGGAGCGTGATCGCCTGGGGCCTGCAGCGCAACAACCACTCCGCCGGCTCACTGCTCACCGCGAGCAACACCACCATCCATCACTCGCTCTACGCCTTCAACGGCACGCGCAACCCCAAGGCGCGCTCGGAGATGGAGCGCGTGCTCGACTTCGTCAACAACGTGATCTACGGCTGGAATGCGCCGGATCCAGTCGGCGAGGCCCAGGGCTGGAGCATCAGCAAGCAGGCGTTTCTGCTGGCGGACACCAGCAACGGCATGCACTTCGCGAACGCGGTGGGCAACTACTTCGTGAGCCACGGAACGCAGCAGGCGACGCAGGCGTTTGGGTCCGGGGCGAAGAACGAGGCAGGGCAGCCCACGTTCAACCTGTTCTTCGACGGCAACCTGCTGGACGGAAACGGCAACGGCAAGCTCGACGTGTCGAAGGACGACTGGAGCATGGTGGGGACCGCTACCAGGCTGGAGAAGCGGCTGGCAGCGCCGCAGGTGTGCACGGACCCGGCGGCGATGGCATTCGAGCGCGTGATGGATCGCGTGGGAGCGACGATCCCGGCGCGCGATGAGGTGGATGCGTTGTTGGTGAAGCAGATCCGCGCGCAGGGTGGGACGAAGATTCAGGACGAACACGACCTGATGGTGGGCGCGGATGGGTATGGCACCCTGGCGGCCGGGAAGGCGCCGCCGGACGAGGACCGGGATGGGATGCCGGATGCGTGGGAGGCGGCGCGGGGGTTGGATCCGAAGAAGGACTCGGACCGCAACGGGGATGATGATTCGGATGGGTACACGAATCTGGAGGAGTACTTGAACGAGCTGGCGGCGCCGGCGTTTTGAGGCGCGCAGAAGCTACTGGGGGAGAGATTGGTGGCCGAGGCGGACCGAGATACTCGGGTGCTCGGCAACCAGCTTCTTCAGGCGGGCCAGGCTGTCGCGATTGGCTTCGCGGTCTGCGGTAAACGAGCCGGGCTCGACCTCGTTTTGCCAGCCCCAGACCGTGTGACAGGTGTCGCCAGTCATCAGCACCGGGCCTCGCGTGGTGCGCGCCAGATAGGCGACGCTGCCGATGGTATGGCCCGGGACGTAGATGGCCCAGAGCGAGCGGTCTCCGAACAGATCGATCAGGCCCTTGAAGCGGTTGGCTTTGTCCGGCGCGAAGGCCATCTCGCGCAGCGCCAGTTGACCTTCGAGGAAGCGATTGGTCAGCGGCTGCACGACGACGTTCAAGAAATTGCGCTCGTGTGCTTCGCCGCGGCCCCCGTAGAACGGCACCGTGTGCGGCACGTCCGGCGCGCCGGAGATGTGGTCGGCGTGCATGTGCGTGAGCAGCACGCCGCGGAGCGGGGAGGGGGCCGCGCTCAAGTAGTCGGCGAGCGGCATGCGCACTTTCATGCGCTCGACGCCGAAGGCGTTGGCTGCCCAGCCGCTGAGCGCGGCGTGCTGCGGGTCATCGCGCAGCGCGCGCTCGACGCCGGTGTCGACGATGAACGAGCCGTGCTTGGGATGATGCAGCGCGTGGAAGAAGACCTGGATCGGCTCGAGCCCGTCGACGAGCTTCGCCGCCTTGGCCTTGGGGTTGTCGAGGTTGATCAACCCGCTGCGATCGACTGACCAATCCGCCGAGACCACCGTCTCGACGCTCCAGTTCTCGGGCTGGTCCAGCACCTCGAGCAGCGCGTCCGACGAACGTATTACACCCAGCTTCGATTGCTCGACGGGATGATCGGTGAGCCGGCATGCACCGAGCAGCAGTAATCCGATTGCGCCCCAAAGAATTCCCCGCACCGCGGCCTTATACACCACTTTCCCGCGACGCGTCCGGCTGTTATTCCGAAGCTCCCTTCCGACCAGGAGCCCCGCCGTGTCCCAACTACGCCCATGGATTTGCCTCGCAGTGATCATCGCTTGCATCGCGTTGCCCGCGGCTGCGCACAACAACGATGCGACGGGCAAGAACAAGCAGACCGTCACCGCCTTCTACAACTTGATCTTCCGCGACCACAAACCGGCGGAAGCCTTCGCGCGCTACGGCGGCGACAAGTACATCCAGCACAACCCCAACGTGCCGGACGGCAAGGACGCGGTGATCAACTTCTTCACCCCGTTCTTCCAGGCCAACCCCGATGCGCGCAGCGAGATCAAACGCGCCGTGGCCGAGGGAGACCTCGTCTGGCTGCACGTGCACTCCAAGAAGAACGCAACCGATCGAGGCCGCGCGATCGTCGACATCTTCCGCGTGGAGAAGGGCAAGGTCGTGGAGCACTGGGACGTGGTGCAGGACATCCCGGAAAAGGCCGCCAACACCAACACCATGTTCTAGTGCGCTATTGCGGACCCTTGATGGGCACCTGACACACCTTGGCGGGACTCAACCACTTGAAGATGTTGAGCCAGAGTCGTTCGACCTGTTGGTCTTGCACCATCGTCCACTGACTGTCGTACGTGATCCACTCGTCGCCCCACACCACCACGTGGCCCAGCTTGGCTTCGCTGGCCTGCAGCGCGACGTGGTTCGCTTGGTCGCGAGCGACCGTCACACCGGTGGTGGTCGTGGGCTCGACGCCGTTCATGGTGTTGATGTTCATCACGCCGCTCGAGAGCGGGTGGCTGCTCCAGTTCCGGATGTAGCCGTCGACGTCCAGCTTCGTGTCGCTGTAGCCGATGCCGAACGGAGCGAGCAAACGGTTGACGTTCATGTTCTCGCGCGCTTCGTCGCTGGTGTAGCCGGTCGTCGTCATCACGCCGCCGCCGCGCTCGACCCAGCGCTGGAACGCGGCGACCTCGGCGTCCGAGAACGCGTGGTGCGCGGGCACGGCCTGGTTGTTGTTGCCGTTCACCTCGAACGTGGCTGCGTACAGCACGACGATCACTTGCAGCTTGCTCAAGAGCTCGTCGGTCAGCACCTGATCGCCGAGCTCGACTGCGCGCTGCGGGCTGCGCGCGTCGAGCCAGCTCTTGAAGACGTTGCCGCCATTGCTCCACGGACCGATCTGGCCGATGGTCGCGATGTTCAAGCAGTCGCACACGCCGTCTCCCTCGGCGTCGACGTCATCGATGATGCCGTTGCTGTCGTTGTCCACGCCGTCGCAGACCTCGGACGATGATCCGACCGCGGGCGGCGGGCCCGAGCCGGGTACTTCGTCCGCGCTGTTCGAGCCCGAGCCTGCCAACCCCGTCGGGTTGTCCAGTCCAGTCGCACCGCGATCGCCCGCGTTCGACGCTGCCGTTGCAGGCTCTTCCGACGCGCATGCAGACGACAGCAACGTTGCAAGGATCACACACGTGCACAATCGGTCGATGAAATACTGACGTGTCATGCGCTCGCTGAGGCTCATCAATTCCATACTTCGGTGAGTGTTCGCTTGCGGCGCGTTGCTAGAGCGCCTACTGGTCAGTAGCCACGCGCGCTACGTTTCGGGTCAAGCGACCACGCGCAGGCTACGCCGCTTGCGCTCGGTGGGTAGCGCATCGAACGCGCGCTTGTAGTCGCGGAAGCTGCCGCCCGCGCGCACCGCGTCGAGCACCGCGCGACCCTCGGCCCACGAGCCCTGCGCCAGCACGTACTCCACCCACGCCCAGCGCGCGCTGGTCGCCCGCAGATCCACGCGGCCCTTGAGCCCGCGGCGCAGGCGCGCGAGGCGAGCCTCCACCACGTTGATGCCCGCGAACGCCGCGCCATCGAGGGGCGTATTGCGCTTGGCCACGAACGGGCTGATGCCGATCGCCAGCGGATGGATGCGCGACAGTTCACTCGCGAAGCCGATCAGCTCGTCGATGTCGGCGTCGGTCTCGTCCGGTAGACCGACCATCATGTACACCTTCAGGTGATGCAGCGCGTGCTGCTTCACCAGCTCGGAGATGCGCAGGAAGTGCTTCTCCTTGGCCTTGCGATCGATGCGATCGCGCAGCCGCTGGCTGGGCGCGTCCAGCGCCGTGGTCAGCGCGCGCGCGCCGGCCTTCTTCAAGGCGCCGATGAATGCGTCGTTCAAGCGATCCGGTCGCAGCGAGGACAAGCTCACCTGCCGGCCCTGCGCCGCGAGCGTCTCGATGATGTGTACGATCTTCGGATGGTCGCTGACGGCTGCACCGACCAAACCCACGCGCCGCGCGTCGTCCGGGATGCGAGCCAGCACGCGCTCCGCCGGCACGATGCGCATGCCGCCGTTGGTCGAGCGCCGCATCACGCAGTACTGACAGCCACGCGAGCAACCGCGTTCGGCTTCCAGCAAGAACATGTCGGAGAGCTCGGTGTGCGGCGTGCGGATCGGCGCCCAGGCCGGCAACCGCTCGTCGTCGGACTGACCGATCGGCGGCAGCGCATCGCCGTGGATGCTCGGCACGAAGCACTCGGGCACCTCGCGCGCGAGCGCGGCCAGCGCCGAGGCCCGATCCGGCGCGTCGAAGATCACGTCGAGCGCACGGTGGATCGACTCGTCGGCCTCGCCCATCAGGATCGCATCCGCGAATGGCGCGAGCGGCAGCGGATTGCTGTTGGTCAGCGGTCCACCGCACAGCACGAACGGGTGTCGATCGTCGCGATCCTCGGCCAGCGGCGGGATGCTCGAGAGCTCGAGCACCTGGATCACGCCGGCCAGCTCGATCTCGTAGGCGACCGACAGCGCGACCACGGGGAAGTCGCTCACCGGCCGCTCGCCTTCGTACGTGAACAGCGGCGTGCGCGAGGCGGCGAATGCAGCCACGTCGTCGGGCAGAAACGCGCGTTCGGCGCTGCGCCTCGGGTGCGCGTTGATCTCGCGGTAGATCGTCTGGAAGCCGAGCGAAGACATCCCCGTGCGATACGGGCTCGGGTAGCACAGCGCCACGCTCTCGGGCGCCTGCTTGCGCAGCGTACCTCGCTCGTCCGCGAGTCGGCTGCGCACAAGTGCTGTGACCGAGGGATTTTGACCCATTATCGCGAAGGGCCGGGCGCGCAGGGCAAGGCGCGACGACGAGGAATAGTGGGCGCTATTTTGAGGAGGAGCAACGCAGCCATGCGCGTCCGGGACGAGCGAGAATGGGTTAAAATCCCTCGGTCACAGCACGCACTCCGGTCAGCCATCGACCCAATCTGTCACGTCTGTGCCGTAGGGGCCAACCGACCGCTCAGATGATGTTGTGGAGCATGCGGTTCCAGCGGAACCCCTCGGGCCCGCTCGACCAGTAGATCGACAGCGCCCGGCCCTTGATGCGGTTGATCGGGATCGCCCCGACCATCGGGTTGCGGCTGTCGTTGCTGTGATCGCGGTGATCGCCCAGCACGTAGATGTGGCCGTCGGGCACCCGAACCGGCAGCGGATCCGGTGAGCCGCGCGCCTTGCTCATGAAGAAGTCGTGGTCGCCGACCTTCGACTCGTACACCCGACACTCGGGCTGCAGCGAGCCGATACCGGCCTTGCACGGACCCATGTCGGCCAGCGGCAGCGGCTGACCGTTGCGGTAGACGCGGTCGTCGCGCATCTCGATGAAGTCGCCGCCCACGCCGATCACGCGCTTGACGATGTCCACGCCGTCGGCCGGACTCTTGATGATCACCACGTCGCCGACGTGCGGGCCTGCCCAGGTGAATTCGGCGTGGTCCCGCAGCGGCAAGAACAGGCCGAACGCGAACTTCGACACCACCACGCGATCACCGTTGAGCAGCGTGGGCTCCATCGAGGGCCCTTCGATCTCGAACGCCTCGAACAGACAGGTGCGGATCACCAGCGCCAGCAGGACCGCGCCGCCGATGGTCTTCAGGTTCGCAGCGATGCGTTCCCAGCGCGATTCGTCGACTTCGTTGATGTTGCGAGCGCGCGTGCTGCTCGGCAGCGGTTCGGGGGCTGTGCTCATCCGTGTACCTGTGGGCCGAGGGGAAGTGTGTGCACGATCTCGGCCTCGCGCGCTGCCAGCGTCGCGAGCCGGGCTCGGCTCGCCGCGCTGCCGAAGCAGTCAGCGCCGAGCGAAGAAAACAGGCTGAAGTGGCGCGCTTCGGAGGCCATCAGCCCGCGGTAGAAGGTGCGTAGCTCGGCCTCGGGCAGCTGCTCCGAGAGCAGGCGGAAACGCTCGCACGAGCGGCCTTCGATCAACGCCGCCACCAGCAGCTTGTCGAGCAGCGCTGGATGGCCCTCGGCGCGATCCTTGCGCGCTGCCGCGGTGAGCCGCGTGACGTAGCTGTCGCTCTGCGGCAGCGTGAGGGGCAGCGCGCGTTGGGCGAGCTGGTCATGGACCTGCGAGAAGTGCTCGGTTTCTTCGCGCGCCAGGGCCATCAGCGGAGCCACCAGGGCCGGGAATTCGCCGGCATAGCGCGCCACGACGCTGATCGCGCTCTGGGCCGCCTTGAGCTCGCAGTGTGCGTGATCGCCCAAGAGCGCCGGCAGGTTCGTCGCGGCGACTTCGGGCCAGTGCGGGTCGGTGGGCGTCAAAAGAGAGAGCATTCGATGGAGAGGGCGGCGCCCTACGAAGGCAGCTTCAAATACCACGCGGCGCCTTGGAGCGCAGGCCGCGTCCCGGTCGATCTGGCCTGGGGTGTTTGGCTTCTGGGTGACGGCGTGTACAGTCGCGCTCCGTGACGCGCAAGCTAGGGGTATCGCGAGGGTGGGTCAAGGCTGGTCGCCCGGACCCTCTGGCGACCCCAGCGTAGGTTGGCGTGGTCTAGCTCAGGAGTTTCGCTCACATGGCTACGCGCATGCTCGCTCTCGACACGTCGTCGAGCGTCACCGCGGTGGCGCTGGTCGAGGACTCGCGCGTGTTGGTCGAGGACAGCACGCCGAGCGACGAGCGGCACGCCGAGAGCTTGTTGCCGCGCATCGAACACTGCCTCGCGGAGGCGGGCGTTGCGTTACGCGACATCGACGTGTTCGCGGTCGGGATCGGCCCCGGTTCGTTCACCGGTGTGCGCGTCGGGGTGGCCACGGCCAAGGGCTTGGCGCTGGCGACGGGTAAGCCGGTGCGAGGCGTGGTGTCGCTCGCGGCGCTCGCCGCCAGCGTGCTCGAGCTCTCGCCCCCATCCGAGGCCCTGGTGGCGCCGATCCTGGATGCCTACAAGGGCGAGGTCTTTTGCGCGCTGTATGCGATCGGACCGGCGCATAGCTCGCTGCTCGTGCCGCCCATGCACGCCGCGCCCGAGCTGGCTGCGGCGCAATTGGCCGAGGCTGCGGCGGGCCGCGAGGTACACGTGCTGGGCAGCGGCTATCGGCGCTACGCCGAGCGCATGGCCGGAGCGTTGCCTGCGCGCGTGCTGGCGACCGAGTGGGACGCCCCGCGCGCGCGCCACATCGCGCACGAAGCGCGGAGGTTGCTTTCGAGCGAAGGCCCGTCGGATCTCGCGCGGCTCGCCCCTCTGTACGTTCGCGGCAGCGATGCTCAGCTACCCAAGGCGCCGCTGCGCGTGTGATGGCTTGGCCGAGCGCGGTGCGCGGCGTATCGTCCCGGAATGCCCACGTTCGATGTCGTGTCAAAAGTCGCGATGCATGAGGTCGACAACGCGATTCAGCAGGCGCAAAAAGAGGTCGGCACGCGCTACGACTTTCGCGACACGCAGACCTCCATCGAGCGCACCGAAGAGGGCATCATGCTGCGCGCCAACAGCGAGGGGCGCGTCGAAGCCGCGCTGACCGTGCTGCAGGAGAAAATGATCAAGCGCAAGGTGTCGCTCAAGACGCTGGATGCACAGAAGATCGAGCCGGCCGGCGGCAGCACCTACCGCCAGCTGATCAAGCTCAACCAGGGCATCAACAAGGACAAGGCCAAGGACGTGGTCAAGTTCTTGAAGGACACAAGGATCAAGGTGCAGGCGGCGATCCAGGGCGATGCGGTGCGCGTCAGCGGCAAGAAGCGCGACGACTTGCAGGAATGCATCCAGGCACTGCGCGGCCACGACTTCGGCATCGAGCTGCAGTACGAGAACTTTCGCGAGTAGCGTCTACGCGGCGGGCTGTTGCTGGCCCTGGCGCACACGCTTGTACAGGTGCTCGTAGCGGCGCGCGCTGCGCTCCCAGGACAGATCCTGCTGCATCACGCGCTTGCGCAGATCCTCGAAGGCGGGCCGGCGCGCGTACGCCGCGGTCGCGCGCTGCAAGCTCGACAGCACGTCGCTGCTGGCTGCATCGGCGATCAGGAAGCCGTTGCCGGTCTCGAGCTGCGAGTCGACATCGACCACCAGGTCTGCCAGAGCGCCCACCGCGCGCACGATCGGCAGCGCGCCGTAGCGCATGCCGGCGATCGCGATGTCGACGGACTTCGGCTTGCGCGCCGGCAGCAGCAGAAAGTCGCTGCCGCCGAGTGCCAGGTGGCGTTCCTTGTCGTCGTGGCTGGTGCGCAGCGCGAGTCGCTCGGGGTACTGCGCCGAGAGCGCCGTGAGCGCGTCGGCGGGTCCGCCCTGCGTGCCGAGCACCAGCAGCTGGATCTCGTTGCGCAGCGCGGCCTCCGCGGCGCGCGCGATCAGATCGCCGCCGCGATCGTCCGACAGATCGCCGATCGCGCTGATCACCGGCACGTCGGGCTGGATGCCCAGACCGAACATGTACTGCAGCGAGGCCTTGCAGCGCGCCTTGCCGCCCGGGTAGGTCGCGTCGAAGCGCGACGACAGGTACGAGTCGATCAGCGGGTTCCAGAGCGAGGCGTCCACGCCGTTCACGATGCCCGCCAGCAGCTGGCGCTTGGACTGCAGTGCAGCTGCCAGCGGCGAGGACTCGAGCAGCTCGCGCAGCGTGCACTCGGCGTCGACGATCACGCCGTCGGCCGCGCACAGGCCCAGCGCGAGCGCGCTCGGCGACAGCCCGAACTCCGAGAGTTGCGCGCTGTGCCTGTCCGCGAGATCGGCGTCGAGCGCGATCGCGTCTTGTGCGCCGTACAGCGAGAGGAGGCAGCCGGGCACGTTGCCCTGCGCGGCTTTGGCGTAGGCCAGGGCGAGCGCACCGCCGGCGCCGTGTGCGTGCACCACGTCGACCGCCGGCTCACGCTTGGCGAGCAGCTGTGCCGTGGCGCTGCCGAGCACGATCGCCGCCCGCGCCAGCAACTCCTCCGGCCCTTCGGATGCGGTGCGCGAGCCGAACAACTCGGCGTTGCCGAGGAACAGCAGATCCACCCCGCCGGTCGTACGCCCGTCGTAGAGCGTGCACGCGTAGGTCTTGCCGCGCAGCTCGACGTTGAGCGTCGAGAGCCGCCGGGCCAACGAGCGCGCGGTCGGATCGATGTCGCGGTAGAGCGGCGAGATGACGGTGACCTTGTGGCCCAAACCGCGCAACGCCTTGGGTAAGGAGGCCGACACCTCGGCCAGCTCGGAAGGCTCGCTGGCACGGCTGTACGGGGCGAGCTCGGTCGTGACGAAAACAATCTCCACGGCGCGCAACATAACCGGAAGCGCGGCGCGAAATGAAGCCCCGTGGTTCGCACTCCTGCTCCCAATCGTTCGGCGGCCCTCGCTTGTCCCGCGCCGCCCTGCGGTTTCGCGGTCACCTTGAAGGGGGAAAGACCCCGTCGGCGGTGCCCGCAAAACCGCAGAACGGCGCGGTCCTGCGCGATCATCCGCCGACGATGGGGAGCACTAGCGCTAGCCAAACGGCAG
>DATEOF010000056.1:0-4612 GCA_035274465.1 Polyangiales bacterium | reverse complement strand
CTCGACGGCGAAGCACTCCACGCCTCTGCACGTCGAGCGCTGCTCTAGAGCAGCGCTGCTCTCGAGAAGAAGCCCCGCCCTGCGGGCGTGCCTTCCTTCGATTCACCCTTTCCGGGTCGCGCGCTTCGCGCTGCTCCGAATGACTGCGCAGAGCACGTAAACGAGCGCCGCGTTATGGTCGGCGATCCGTATTCGTGGTATTCGAATCGGTCCGCGGCTCCGCCATGCCACTGATCTACTTCATCGTGCTGGTCGGCGTGCTCGTCTTCGTGCACGAGCTGGGGCACCTGGTCTGGGCGAAGTACTTCGGCGTGCGCGTGCTGAAGGTCAGCCTCGGCTTTGGGCCGCGCATCGCCGGCTTTCGCCGCGGTGAGACCGAGTACGTGATCTCGGCGATCCCGCTCGGCGGTTACGTGCGCATGCTGGGCGAGAACCCGTGGGACGATGTGCGCGTGCGCGACGCGAAGCGCTCGTTCGCGAACCTCAGGCTGTGGCGTCGTTGCGTGATCGTGGTGGCCGGGCCGCTGATGAACCTGTGTTTCCCGATCCTGCTGTACTTCGTGGTGTTCCTCGGCGACGACATGCTGACGCCGGCGACGATCGGCAATGTGTTTCCGGATCGCCCCGCGGACGGCAAGCTCGAGCCGGGCGACGTGGTGACCGCGATCGACGGCAAGCCGATCAGCACGTTCTACGACCTGAGCCGGATCGTCGAGCAGAGCCCCGGTCGCGAGCTGAAGTTCACGGTCAAGCGCGGCGACAAGTCGATCGACCAGACGGTCACGCCGGTGCGCGCGATCAAGGAGGTCCCGCTCGAGCGCAGCGAAGAGGTCGGGCGCATCGGCGTGATGTCGCAGCATCCGGTGGCCGTGATCGGCTTGATCTCGCCCGGCAGCCCGGCGAGCGCCGCGGGCTTGCGCACGTTCGACATCATCGTCGCGGCGGCGGGCCGGCCGGTCGGACGCTTCATCGATCTCGAGAGCGCGCTCGGAAACAACCAGGGTTCGCTGGTACCGATCTCGTACCTGCGGCCCACGCCGGTGTCGCAGGCGCTCGGCGGCTTGATCGACCTCGACGTCTATGAGCCGCGCGTGACCACTCTCACGCCCGAGCCGGGGCGCGGATCTGCGCTCGTGCGCTCGGGCATCGAGGCCGCGGATCTCTACGTGAACGGCGTGACGGCAGGCTCGCCCGAGCAGCGCATGGGTCTGCAACCCGGCGATCGGCTGCTGACGCTGGATGGCCGCCCGCTGCGCGCCTGGGCGACGTTCCTCGAGGATCTGAAGGCCGAACGCGGCAAGCAGCACACGCTCACCTGGCGCCGCGGCGACCAGGAGCTGAGCGGACAGTTCGCGCTCGCGCACCAGCGCGGCGTCACGGACGAAGGCCAGGTCTACGACCGCTACGTGGTGGGCATGCGCAACTGGGTGCCGGCGCGCGCGGACGCCGCGGTGCCCAACCCGCAGCCGATCTCGTACGCATTTCGCGAGGCGGTGCGTGCGACCTCGGACGTGGTGGAGCTGACGCTGTTCTCGGTGGTGCGGCTGTTCCAGGGCCGGCTGACGATGAAGTCGATCGGCGGCCCGCTGACGGTGTTCGAGGTGGCGGGCACCGCGGCGCAGGAAGGCGCACTGAATTACTTGACGCTGATGGCGTTCATCAGCATCAACTTGGGCTTGATCAACTTGTTACCCGTGCCGTTGCTCGACGGCGGACACCTGATGTTCTTCTTGCTGGAGGCCGTCTCGCGCCGGCCGATCAGCGTGCGCGTGCGCGAGTACGCGCACATCGCGGGGCTGGTGTTTCTGATCGGGATCATGGTGCTGGCAGTGAAGAATGATCTCGAACGGCAGTGGCCACAGATCGTCACGCAACTGACGGGGCCATGAACCAAGCAGTAGTAGTGGTGCAATCCGCGCGCTGGGTTGCCGCGCGCGTGCTGGAGCGTGTGGCCTCTGAGGGCGCCTACGCCTCTCGCGCGCTCGACGCGGAGCTGTCGCGCGCCAAGCTCGAGCCGCGCGATGCCGGGCTCGCCACCGAGATCGTCTACGGTGCGCTGCGCGTGCTGCCCGCGCTGGACGCGGCGATCGCGGCGCACGTCACGCAGGACCCGCAGCGCATGGACGGGTTTGCGCGCGCCGCACTGCGCAGCGCCGCCTACCAGCTCGCGCACCTGGGCCGGCTGCCGGCACACGCGATCGTCGACGAGACCGTGAGCATCGTGCGCGCCAAGCGCGGTGCACGCGTGGCCGGCTTCGTGAACGCGGTGCTGCGCAAGCTGGCCTCGGCGCGTGTCGCGTCGCCCGAGCCGCCTCGCGCGCTGGTCGTGCCACAGCCGATCGCCGAATTGCTGGTGGCGTCGCTGGGAGCGGCGCGCGCCGAACAGTTCCTCGAGCAGCGCAGCCTTCCGCCGCCGCTGTGCCTGCGCGTCGAACAGGGCGAGCGCGCGGCGTTGCGCGCGCGCATCCAGGAGACGTTACCGGACGCCGAGCTGCAGGACTGTCTGCTCTCGCCCTTCGGCCTCGCGCTGCGCCGCGCCGGCGCGCCGCGCTCGCTGCCGGGGTACCGCGAGGGCCTATTCTCGGTGCAGGAAGAGGGCTCGCAGCTGGTGGGGCTCGCCGTGGGCGCGCGGCCGGGCGAGCGTATTGCGGATGTATGTGCGGGCCATGGCGGCAAGACTACGCTGTTCGCGCGCCAGGTCGGCGAGGCCGGCAGCGTCCTCGCGATCGACCGTGACGAGCGCAAGCTCGAGCAGATCGCCCCCGAGCTCACGCGCCTGGGCTTGCCGCGCGAGCGCGTGAGCAGCCAGGCTCTGGACCTGACCGTCGGCCTGGGGGGTCTCCGGGCCAACTTCGATCGCGTGCTGGTCGATGCCCCGTGCAGTGGCCTCGGCACGATGCACCGCCGCCCAGAGCTGCTGGTGCGCGTGGGCGCGAGCGATCCCGAGCGCCTCGCACGGCTGCAGCTGGCGATCCTGCAGCGTGCCTCCGGGCTCGTGAGGTCGGGGGGCACGCTCGCCTACGCGGTGTGCTCGCCGAGCGCTGCGGAGGGCGGCGGCGTCGCGCGAGCGTTCGAGGCCGAGTGCTCCGAGTTCGAGCGCGTTCGCGAGGCACAGGCCGATGGTGTGCCGCCACCCGATGCGGACGGAGTCACCCGCATCGGCCCTTGGCTAGTCCCCGCAGGGTCGATCGCGTGTCCGGATGGCTACCAGATCGTGCTCTGGCGGCGTTCCCGCTGACGCCAAACGCCCCTAAACGCGGCCTCGCGACCCATTCGCGAATAATCTCGCGGTAGGTTTCTTGTTCACTTGACACGTACACGGCCGCCAAATATGTTCCGCCCGAATTTTATACACGGGGCGTAGCGCAGTCTGGTAGCGCGCACGGTTCGGGACCGTGAAGTCGGAGGTTCAAATCCTCTCGCCCCGACCAGTTCTCGAGAGGGCGGCCGCATTGGGGCCGCACCGCAGTTTCGGAAACGGTCGACGAGGAATCCATGAGCAAAGCTGTAGCGCCCATGCGCGTGTTGGTAGTCGACGACGATCGCGAAATTTGCGACTTCATGGAGACCTTCCTGGCCAAAGACGGCGTGGAGGTCAAAACCGTTTCCGACCCCGAGGCTGCGTCGGACGAGGTCAAGATCGGGGGCTACCACCTGGTGGTGCTGGACCTGATGATGCCCAAGCTGGACGGCGTGGAAGTGCTGTCGCGCATCCGCAAGGTGGACTCGGACGTGGCCGTGGTGATCTTCACCGGCTACCCGTCGCTCGACACGGCCGTGCAGTCGATGAAGCTCGATGCGGTCGACTACCTGCAGAAGCCCTTCGACCCGGAGGAGTTTCGCGAGGTGGTCAACCGCGTGATGCGCAAGAAGGGCTTGCTGCGCTCGCCGGAAGAGAACCTGCACCGCGTGATCGGCGAGACCGTGCGCAACCTGCGTAAAGAGGCGAACCTGACCTTGAAGCAGATGGCGCGACGCACGGGCCTGTCGGTGTCGCTGCTCTCGCAGATCGAGCGCGCCGAGTCGAGCGCGTCGATCTCGTCGCTGTACAAGATCGCGGTCGCGCTCGACGTGAAGATTCAAGATCTGTTCGGCGACTACTGACGCTCGCCGACCTTGCGGGCCAGCTCGGTTGCGCCCGCCGCCGTGAGCGCTCGAACCAAACCCTCGCGCGCCGCTGTGCCGCCGCTGGCAGCTGCAGGCACGCGCGCGAATGACTCGGCTGCCTGGACGTAGGCGCCCGCGCTCAGCTGTGCCTGGCCGACCAGCAGCGTCGCCGCTTGATCGTCGGGATGGGCCAGCTGGAAGGCTTGCGCGAGCTCCAGGGCCTGCGCGGCGCGGCCGATCTTCAGATACGCGCGTGCGACGGCCAGCGTGCCGCCCAGGAGCTCGGGATCGGTCTCGTGGAGCAGCTGCTCGGCCGCGCCGAACTCCGCGCAGGCCAGGAGCGCTCGCAAGCGCAGCTCGGCCTGATCCGGCCGGCGGGCGAGCGGCTCGAGCAGGTCCAGCGCGAGCCCGCAGTGCTGTTCGGCCAGCAGCAGCTCCGCGGCCCGTGCCAGGATCGCGATGTCGGCGCCCAGCGACGTCCGCAGCGCGCGCCCTTCGACGTAGG
>DATEOF010000055.1:0-14729 GCA_035274465.1 Polyangiales bacterium | reverse complement strand
GCCCCGAAGCTGCGGATCGACGTCGAGGATCCGTACCAATGAGCGCGCGGTGGTGGATCGTATCGTGTCTCGTGCTCGCGTCGCTCCCGGCCCGGGCGCAGGACGCGTCTGCAGCTGTCAGCGGCAGCGAGAAAGTGTCCGACGTCGAGCTCGCCCGCCAGCATTTCCGCGCCGGCGTGGACTACTACCGCGACGGTGATCTGTCCGCGTCGCTGGTGGAGTTCAAGCGCGCCTACATGATCGCGCCCAACTTTCGCGTGCTCTACAACCTGGGTCAGGTCAGCCAGGAGCTGCGCGAGTACCCGGATGCCAAGCGCTACTACGAGCGCTACCTGCGCGAGGGCGCCGATCAAGTGGATGCCGCGCGCAAACAGGAGGTCACGGCCGCACTGGTCAAGGTGCGCGCCCGCATCGCCGAGCTGGTGTTGACGAGCTCGGTCGCGGACGCCGAGTACTTCGTCGACGACGTCTCCGTGGGCAAGGGTCCACTCCACGAGCCCGTGACGGTGAGCGCGGGTAGCCACCGCGTGTCGGCAAGCGCGCCCGGTCGCGTGCGTACCGCCAAGCAGGTCGACGTCGGCGGTGGCGAGACGCTCGAGGTCGAGCTGGAGTTGCGTCCGATCGAGCTGGCGCAGGCCGCGGAGGCCCCACCACCAGCCGCTGCGCTCGCCGAGAGCATGCGACCGGATGAGAAGCGTGGCCCAGGCCCCGCGCTGTGGCTCGGCATCAGCACCGGAGTGCTCGTGGCGTCGGCCGGAGTGTTGTCGGTGCTGGCGGCGCGAGACGGCGCATATTACCGCGACACGCTCGAGCGCAAGACCACGCCGGCCGAGCTCGAGGATCTGCACGATCGCGCGGCTGCGAAGGCACTGGCGGCCGACATCCTGTTCGCCGCAGCCGCCGTCACCGGAGGTCTGACGATCTACTTCGCGCTGAGCGACGACAGCGCCGAGGACAAACCCGAAGCGCAAGCGCGTCTCGACCTCGGCCCCGGCAGCTTGCAAGTGAGCGGCGCGTTCTGAGCTAGTTCGCCAGCGGCTCTTGCTCGGGCTGCTCGTGCTCGCCGCTGCGTTGTCTCCGCAGCTCGGCTGCGTGGCGCTCGGCTTCGTCGGCGATCGTCTCCAGCGCGGCTGCGGGTTCGCGCACGAACTGCGGGGTCCAGAGGCGTACGAAGCGCCAGCCCTGGGCCTCCAGGATCTCGCTGCGGAAGATGTCCCACTGCACTCGGTCGGGCGCCTTGTCGAAGCGCGTGGCGTCGCACAACACGCCGACGGTGACTTCCTCGGGCGCGCTCGGATGGGTGACCGCCACGTCCACTCCGAAGCCGTCGTTGCCCCAGTGGACCTCGCCGGACAGGTCGTGCTCGGACGCGAGCGCACGCCCGACTGAAGCTGCGAGCTGCGAGGGTGCGGAGCTCTCGAGCACACGGCAGCCAGGCCTGGCTGCTTCCAGTGCAACACGCCGTCGCGACTCCGAGTCGTACGCTGCTGCCAGCTGCTCCGCGTAGCTCAGGTACGCGAACAACAGCCACGCGCCGTTCGGTTGCCGGCCGGACTCGGGGGCCGGCAGCGATGCGTACACGTCGCGCGGGATGCTGGTCACGATGTGCACGGCCTCGCGCGCGCGCGTGATCAGCACGTTCAGGCGCCTGCCTCCACCCGGCTGGCCGAGCGGGCCGAAGCGCCGGTAGAAGCGACCGGCCGCGTCCGGGCCGTAGGTGGTGCTGATGATGATCTGATCGCGCTCGTCGCCCTGCACGTTCTCGAGGTTCTTGACGAACAGCCCCTCGAACGACGCTGTTCCGCGGCGCGCACGTGCAGCCGACAGCTGCGCGCCAAAAACCGCATCTTCGGCGGCGGCGCGCTCCAGGGCCTCCACGATCGCGTCGCGCTGGCTGAGGTTGAAGCAGGCGACGCCGATCGACGGCGGCTTTGCCCGGCCGAGCAGCTCGCGTACGATGCGCACGACCTGTTCGGCCTCCTTGGGGTTGGCCCGCTTGTCGTAGACGCCGCCCACGTGGTGCAGGCGCAGCGGCGGCAACCGGCTGACGTGCGAAGGGTGAGCCGGGATCGGCTGCAGGCGCGCGTCGTAGAAGTGCCGATTCGAGAACTCGATCAGGTCCGCGTTCTGCGAGCGGTAGTGGACGTCGAGGTACGCTTGCTCGATCGACAGGTTGAGCGCGGCGCCCAGCAGATCCTCGACCTCGCCCTGTTGCTCCTCGAACAGCTCCTGCTCGGTCTCGGGCTCGACGTCCGCCTGGCTCTGGACACCGGCCAGCTCGAAGAAGCGCGTGGGCGGCAGCTGCTTGGGATCGCCGGCTATCACCACGCGTCGCGCGCGCGTCAGCACGGGTAGCGCTTCCTCCAGCCGGCACTGCGAGGCCTCGTCGAACACGACCAGATCGAACAGCGGTTCGCGCGGCAGGATCTGCGCCACGACCTCCGGGCTCATCATCCACACCGGGCGCAGGTCGAACAGTGGATCCCCGCCGCTGATGGCTGCACCCGTGGCGATCACCTGTCGCATGCGCAGCGCGCGCTCGCCGCGGCTGACCAGCCTGCGGCGCACCTCGGCGCCCGCAGCGTTGAGCCGCGAGCCGGTGGAGGCCAGCAAGCGACTGCGCTGCAGCTCGGTCCAGCGCCGCAGGATGGTCCGCCGTGCCAGCTCGCGGCGTTGCACTTCGAGCGCTCGATAGCGCTGGTAGGTGGCGCGGATGCGATCTGCGTCCAGCTCCTGGAGCAGTGGAGTCGCCGCCGCGCGGCGCGCCAGCTCGGCGCACAACACGGCCTTCTGCAGCGCCGCCCAACCGGTGTTGCCATCCACGCCCTGCTCCAGCATGCGCACGTGGAAGGCGCGCACGCCGTCGGGCAAGCGGGCGAGCCGCTCTCGGATGCGCAGGATGTCCTCGATGCTCGACTGCCTCGCCGCCAGGCTCACCACCTCGGCGTGCAGGCCCTCGTGCGCACAGGCCGAGGCGTAGATGCGCGCGCGGGCAGCCGGCTCGAGCAGCGCATTCCCGCGCAGGGCCGTATCGAATGCGATCAGTGGCTGTGCGCGGCGCTGCGACGCCTGGAGCGCCGCAACCAGCTCGCCGTGGCGCGCGGCATCGCGCAGCGCAGCCCACAGCGGCGCGGACACCGACGAGAGGTGCGCGTCGGTGCGGAGCAGCGAGAGGATGCGGAAGATCACGCCGTAGTCTGCGAAGGCCTTGCTGAGCAGCACGTCGGGCGGCTGCCGCTCCGGAGCCTCGTGACCCAGCCCGGCATACCAGTCCGACAGGATGCGGCGCGCGCGCATTCCGCTGACGAGCTTCTGAACGCGCAGCGCCGCGTCGTACCCGAGCGCGAGGCCGAACCGCTGCACGACGGGCAGGGCCGCGCGGCGCCGGCCGAAGTAGAAGAAGCGGTACCACTTGCGCGCGATCTCCAGGTAGCTCGCCAGCTTTCCGAGCCACAGCGAGAGCTCCGGCAGCGCGAGCGCGCTGCCACCAGCTGCAGACGAGAGCTCGCGGTCCAGCGGCTCCTGCGCCACCAGGGCCGCAGCGCTGGACACGGCCTCGTGCTCGAGCGCCCCACGGTCCTGCAGCTCGCTCTGTGCCGCCGCCCAGGTCGCCAGCGCTTCGCCTCGACCGCGCTCGAGGGCCTCGGCAAGCAGCCCGTGGAGCGCAGCACGCGCGCGCGCTTGATCCGCGATCTCGGCAGCCGGCGCGAACGGCAGCAGCTCGCTGCCGGTGGCGAGGTCCAGCTTTTGTGCCGCGTCCTCCAGCTCGCGTAGCGCGCTTTGCCAGTGCGCCGGGGCGTGTGCGAGGTAGTCGCGCAACCCGATGCCGAGCGCGCTGGTTGATGTCCAGGGGTTCGCCGCGAAGCCGACCTTGCGACCGCGCTCGAGCATCTCGCGCGTATCGCGCTCCTGCTCGCGCAACTCGGCCGGCCTCAGCTCGGGCAGCTCGCATTGCCACGCCTCGGGCACGTCCAGCGCAAACCACTCGCCGGCGAGCTCGTGCAGCGACGCGACCTGCCCGCCCTCCGGCCGATCCATGATCGCGCCGCTGTAGGCTGCGAGCTCGGAGTGCAAGCTGATCAGCTCGCGGTCCGCAGCCGATAGCTCCGCCTCGCAGGCTGGATCGCGCGGCAGATCGGGCAACGCGTCCAGCTGCTCGCGCATGGCCCGATACAACTCGCGCGGATCGCGCCGCGCATCGTGCACCACCGCGCACAGGTCGCGCAGGCCCAGGTGATCGAGCCGGTGGTGGACCACGTCCAGCGCCGTGCGCTTGTCGCAGACGAACAGCACGCGTTCGCCGGCGGCCAGGTGATCCGCGATGATGTTGGTGATGGTCTGCGACTTGCCCGTGCCGGGCGGGCCGTGCACCACCAGGCCGCTCGCTCGTCGCGCCAGGCGCACGGCGCGCAGCTGGCAGGGATCGGCCGCGCCCACGCAGCGCTCGGAGGCGATGCGTTGCTGCACGGCTTCGCTCTCGGGCAAGCCGAGCTCCTCTCCACTGCGCAGGAAGCTCTGGATCGGCCCATCCAGCGGCTCGCCGGCCGAGAGCGCCTGCAGATCGCTCAGCAGGCCTTGCTTCGACACCGGGAACAGGCCCAGCACGGCGGCCGGGATCACCGCGCGCCGCGGCGGATCCTCGCTGTCCGAGCGCGGCGTTGCCGACAGCTCTCCGTCTGCAGCTAGCGGCTGCGGCGGTTCGAGCTCGAGCGCGCGGCAGACCGCGGCGGTGAGCTCGTTCAGCTCGCGCCACGGATCCACGCCCCCTTCGTCGGTGAACAATTCTTCGAAGGCATGGCCGGTCACTTGCGACAGCCAGGCGAACAGCGCGCTGTTCGGCACGATCAGATCGGCGCCATCGGTAGTGCACTCGATCACGACCGAGGCGGGCCGCGTGGTCTTCACCGTGAGCTGGACTGGAATGAACGCCACCGGTGCGAGGATGCGCTTGCCGGGCAGCCCCGCCTTGGAGCGCGTCTCGGGCGGCAGGTGCAGCATCGGGTAGCCGAGGAACAACGCGTGCACACCCGTATCCTGCTCGTAGGTCCTGGCATCCTCCGCGATCGTCCGCAGCTTGGCCAGCAAGGCCTGCGCCTCGTCCCTGGGCGAAACCTGTGTTGCGTCGTTTCGCGGCACGCCCAGCTTGATCGAGCGCTCACCGGACAACAGGAGCGCCAGCATCTGCGCAGGCGGCACGCCGGGAAGTGTTCCGAGCTGCAGTAGATCGATGCGCTGGCGGCTGCTGTACGGCCGGCACTGCAAGAGCGGACCGTTGGCCATCGCGGCGTGCAGGCGCTCCAGCATGCGCTGCAAGATCTTGCTCGCAGCTGCAGGCTGCGCGTCGGCCCCATTCACGTCCATGCCGCGCAGCATAGCCCAAGCTGGGGCCCCTGCAGCTACCAGCCGGACGAGCGCACTGCCGGACCCACGACCGCGTCGATGCGTTTTATCTTCCCGCTCACGACCTTGAACATGTGGAAGTCGATGTCCGCGCCGGCGAACAACACCCAGCCCGCCGTGATGCCAGCCTCGAGATCGCTGAACGGGTAGCGCTGGGCTGGATGCTTGATGCCCATGGCACCGCCCAGGTTTCCGCAGCTGCCCTGGGTGGTCTTGAAGCCATTCTCCAGCCGATCGCAGGGCATGGAGTAGGGCGGCTTGACCGACTGGTCGGCGAACGAATCGAAGTACGCCTTGCCGGCAGCCTCGAGCACCTCGCGCGTGCTGCGCTGATCCTGCGGCAGCACTTCCTCCCAGACCTCCGCCTTGGAGTTCAAGATGCCCATCGGCGTAGGAAAGAAGCCGTTCTCGGGATCCACGGCGATGCTCTCGATCTCGGTCAGCTTCTGATCGACGACCTTCAGCCGCAGCCCGTAGATCGTATCGGCCCCGGAGTTCGGAAACACGGCCTCGGTGACTGTCCCGCAGCGCTCCGCGTCGTACAGGCTCCGCGTGAACTTGACCGTACCCGCAGTCTTCCAGACCACGCCTTCGCCGACCATCATCGCCTTGGCGTTCTCGGTGAACTTGAGCGAATCCGCGCGAGGCAACATGGCCGGATCGTGGGCGGCGAGAGCCTTGAAATAGTTATCGACAGCGGCTTTGAGGGCTTCGCGAGTACAAGCCCCAGCACTGGCGGGCGCAGCGCCCGCCCCACTCATCCCCGCGCCCGAGCCAGCGGCCGAGTCTGACCCCGCCGCAGCGCTCGCCCGAGCGGCAGCCATCGCTCCCCCTCCGCTACCAGCGGCAGCTCTCCCGGCACCTCCCGCAACGCGCCCCGAGCTCCCCGCACCACCGCCCACGGCGCCGATCGCGCCGACACTCCCGCCGCTACCAGCTGCAGCCACTCCTCCACTCCCGGCACCCCCCTCGGCAGGCTGCTCCCCCGCGACCGACATCCCCTGCGCCCCGGCCGCAGCGCCGTCCCCGCCGCCATCGCTGCCGCTACACGCAGCGATCACCGACGCCAACATCAGCGGAGCGATTGCAACCTTCGCCATTCGGCTCCACTACCCGCGAGCACTCAGCACAGTCAATAAGCCCTGACGCCATGATCGATCTAAGTCAATTTCCCGAGATTGTGTGATCGATCGCAACCTCCGCGCGCATGCATTCTACTGACGCGACCAGCTAGAAGAATGGCGAGCCAGATCAAGGCGCGGTAGAGTCCACGCGTCATGTCCGATCTACGAGTGCGCCCAGCCACTCCCGAGGACTATCCTCAATTCCTGCGGTCATTCGTCGAATTGGCCGTCGAAGATACGCCCCCGGATCGAGAGCGCTGGCAGCGACAGAACCTGCCGACCACCTTGATCTTCGAGCTGAACGGCCGCTTCGCTGCCTACGCTTACTACGAGGTGCTGGTGCACACGGGCTACCTGCGCCAGATGGTGGTCGATCCCGGCGCTCGGGGGCGCGGCGTGGCCGGCAGCGTGATGCGAGAGCTGCACGCGCGCTTTGCCGCTGCGGGCTGCAAGGAATGGTGTTTGAACGTCAAGCCCGACAACGCCGCCGCGATCCGCGTCTACGAACGGGCCGGCCTGCGCCCGGCGTATCGCTCGCAAGCCCTGCGCTTCCACTGGAGCGCGGTCTCGCAGCTGCCTCTCGCCGAGCCCGGCTGGGTCATCGAGTCGCCGCCGGCCGCCGAGGATGCCCAGCTCGAGTCGACGTTCGCGCTCGATCGCGGCCTGCTCACGGCTCGGCGCGGGCACGCCGGGATGCGTATCCTGGTGCTACGCGAGGGACCTCGCACGCTCGGCTTGTGCTGCTTCGATCCGCACTTCCCCGGCGCATTCCCGTTCGCCGCGCGCAGCCGCGAGGTCGCGCGTGGGCTACTCGACTGGCTGCAGCCGTTGGCGGCGGGCGCCGCCTGGCTCGCGCTCGTGGTGCAAGACGACGTCGAGTTGTGCCGCGCGCTCCAGGCCGCGGGCGCCACGACCATCCTCGAGGTCATGCACTACCGCGGCCAGCTCTGAACCTCAGCTCGCAAACGCCAGCCGGATCGCATCCACGAACTCTCCGGCAGTCGCGAAGCGTTCGTGCGGCTTCTTGTGCAGGGCGCGCGCGAAGCAGGCATCCAGACCGGGCCGCGACAGGCCGCGCGCGCTGGGCAGGGTGGGGGGCTCGCACAGCACCGCGCGCATCACGCTGCGCGTGGTGTGCGTGTGCGGCAAGGACCCCGTGAGCAGCTCCGAAGCCAGGGCCGCCAGCGCGTAGATATCGATCGCGGGCCCGCACTGTTCGCCGCGCGCTTGCTCGGGTGCCATGTAGCCGGGCGTGCCTGCGACATCGCGCGACTGCCGGCTGTCGCGACAGTCGAACGCGCAGCCGAAGTCCAGCAGCTTGATCCGATCGCCCCGCGCCTCGTCGAGCATCACGTGGGTCGGCTTGAGATCGGCGTGCACGTGGTCGTGTGCGTGCAGGTAGTCGACGGCGGCCGCAAGCTGTTCGAGCACCCCGAGCGCACGCTCTGCGGGCATCGGGCCGTGCTGCGCGAGCCAGCTCTCGAGCTCGATCCCGCGCGCATACTCCATCAGCAGATATGCCCCACCTTCGTCAGCGAGGCCGAACTTCCGGTACCCGACGATGTTGGAGTGTGCCAAGCGTGCGAGCACCGAGGCCTCTTGGCGCAGCACACTCGCGGCGAGCGGCTGGCTCGGCAGCGAAAACTTTGCGGCGACCAGCGTCCCGAGCGCGACATGTTCGGCCAAGTAGACATGTCCGTATGCCCCGCTGGACAACGGTTTGAGCACGCGGTGCGAGGCCCCGAGCCACGAACCCAGCCGTGTCTGCCGCCAATCGCCGGCATCGGCGACCGCAGGCAGCACGACTGTGGGTTCGAGGTCCTGAAGCGCCGGCTGCATGACCTGCAATACGAGCAAGCCACGTGCCAGATCGAGCGTCAGTCGTTGAGCGCGCCGGCGGCCACCCAGTTCGTGATCGCTTGCACCGCATCCGGTGCGCTCGTCGGCCCGTTCGGCGGCATGTCGCCTCCGAACCACGTCAGACGCGAGGCTCCGCGCTTGGCGATCGGCGAGTCCGTTCCGTTGATCTGCCCGACCTGCAGCAAGGATCGGTACGCGACATCCGCGGAATTCAGCGGCACCACGCGGCCCGTGCCGTTGTGGCACCCGCCGCAGTGTCCAATCGTCCCCGGCCCGAGGTACGCGTCGTAGATTCCTTGCCAGGTCGTCGGCAACGGCCCGCCGCTACCCCCGGCACCGCCGGCGCCCCCGCTGCCCCCGCTACCCCCACTGCCGCCGCTGCCGGCTGCAGGCGGCTGACAACTGCCGGGTTTCTGGCAGTCGGCGCCGAGCACGAAGGCGTACAGGCGATTGCCGGGCGCCAAGCCGATGCCCCGCACCCCGTAGCCCACGCCCCAATACAGCGTGCTGTCGACGATCGCCGGAGACGAGTTGATCGAGCCACCCGCGGCGTAGGTCCAGAGCGTGTTGCCCGTGGCCGCATCGAGCGCGTACATCGTGCCCGCCCGATCGATCGTGCCTGCGTACACCACCCCGTTGGCAACGGTCACCGGACCTTGATTGGTGGTACGCACGGCCGGATTGCCGGCGGTCTGCCAGAGGATGCGACCGGTCGCAGGGTCGAGCGCGCTCCAGAAGCCGTTGCGCAGCTCCTCTCCGCTGGGGATCGCCTTCCAGGTCTTGGCCGTGCTGTTGGAGATGGCGCCGTAGATGCGCGTGCCGTCGGTGGCCGAACCCCACTCGAAGCCGCCGAGGCTGCCGCCCGGCCCGACCTCCGTGGACCACACCACGTTGCCGTTGTCCGGGTTGAGCGCCCAGTACCAGCCGCTCTTCTGCCCGGCTCCGAGCAGCTCGCGCGAGCGGTTCCTGTCGCGCACCGTGAACAGCGTGGGCCCTTGCCCGAAGTCGTAGTCCTCCCCGCGCGGATCGGTGCAGTTGTCCTCGTTGCCGGCCACCGCGAAGATGCACGAGATGTTCCACGAGTCGAACGGCACCATCGCACGCGCCCACTTGATGCGGCCGTTCTTCATGTCGAGCGACACGAGCGAATCGAAGTGGTTGTTCGCCGACCCGGGCACCGCGTCCACGCAGGTCTTCACCTGCTCCGGCGTGCCTGCGGACTGACAATCGAGCACGGCTTGCGGCACGGTGTAGTTGTTGCCGGTCGCGATGTAGAGCGTGTTGCGCCGCGAGTCGACCACTGCCGTGCTGCCCCAGACGGCGGCACCCGCGAAGCCCGGTGCCTCGGTCCCGGGCTGCATGTACGTCTTCCACAACACGCGGCCGCTGCGGCGATCCAGCGCGAGCATGCTGCCGCGGAACGAACAGCACGGGTAGTTCGGAGTGACCGCGGCGAAGTTCTCTTCGAGCGAGGACACGCCGACGTACACTGCGTCGCGGAACACCACCGCCGACTGCGTCACCACCGCGGCCATGTGTTCTTCCACCTTGGTCGACCAGAGCTTCTCGCCGGTCAAGCGGTTGACCGCGAACACCGACGCGCCCGCGCCTTGGCGTCCGCCCTGATCGCCCATGATCAGCACGTTGCCGGTGATCGCCGGCGTGCTACGCGCCATGTCGTTGGCCACGCCGGTGTAGTCGCTGATCTTGCGCGACCAGAGCTTCGTCCCGTTCCTGCGATCCACGGCGAACAGGTTGCCTGCGGCATCCGGGAAGTAGACGGCGTTGTCGGCCACGGCCGGAGTCGCGGAGACATCGCCTTCGGTGACGAACACCCACTTCACGCTCAGCGTGCCGACGTTGCTCGGGCCGATGCGCCGTTCGTTCGGCTGGCTGCGCGTGTTCAGCAGGTCGTGTCCGGCGCTGGGCCACTTCGCGCCGCGCTGGGCGTTGAAAGTCGCGCCCGCGAACGAGTCCTCGTTGAGATCGGTGGTTCCGAACAGATCGGCGACCTGCTGTCCGAGCAAGCGTGTTCCCACGCCCAGCAACAAGAACAGCGACGACGCGCCGATCGCGACGCGCCTCCATGCGTGTTTCGTCATCGCGACCTCCGTCGAGTCGACCGCCGACTCGAGTTAGACCGCGCAGCATGTCACGGGAGGAAGCTGTCAGATCGAACAATGATGGACTAGTCGGATGTACTAAGCCGTCCATCTAGTAGCGATGAGTCTGAGTAAAGGTGTGTGCGGCGGATTCATTCAGAGCGCGAGCTTTAGGCACCAGCGCTCCAGGAGCGTCTGTACTCCTGTGCGGCCTCCTGCATCGCGGGCTCGACGTCGCGCGCGAGCATCGCGCCTGCGCGAACAGCCCGGTGTGCAGCGGCCTCGAAGCGTTCCAGGTACGTTGCTTCGTTGCCGTAGAGGGCAGTGAGCTTGGCCGCGCCGAAGGGCGCGTTCGAGCCACGCAGAGAGCCCGGGTAGTCGGCGTTGATCGGGATCGAGCTGTTCGTTGCCACCGGCACCTCGACTTGCGGCAGGCGAATGCCGCCCTTCGCGATGCCGTGCTGATCGCGCACGACTTTGGGCTCGTTGCCCCCCGTGAACTCGATCAGCGGCTGACTGGGCGGGCGGATACCGGCGTCGACCCAAGGTGTGAGCGCGTGCAGCGCGGCGTCGTAGTAGGGGGTAAGGGCGATCCGGTTCTGGCCTTCCGCGAGTACCGGCGCGACGCCGAACTCACGCTCATACTTCCTGTTGCGAACGAGTTGAGTCTGAACTGGGACGTGGGTCGTCCCGGCTGACTCCCAGTTGACGAAACGATCGGTGTCCGGCTGGCGTACGCGATGACACGCGATCGCTTCGAGCTCGGAGTTGACGATCATCACCGGAACGTCGACCTCACGCATCAGGTTGGTGCCGCGAAAGAGCCGAGGCCGCTCGGAAGGCACGAGGATTCTGTCACCCTCGAGCTGTGCTCCTGCGCCGAAGTAGATCTGCAGCATGAAGGCGTCGAACACACGGCCGAGCGGGAGGATCGCGTTCACGTACGTCGCGAGGCGACCGGCGGATTGCGATGCGCCGATCGCAATGACCTTCTTCACGTTCAAACCGCCGAGCGGATCGATGCCGGAGCGATCCCGCTGCGGTCCGACGGCGCGTCCGATCTGAGCGAAGATGTCGTACGAGCCTTCGTCGCTCGGGATGCTCAGCTCACCGTATCGCTCGGGGTCCCACGCCACGAGTCCCTGGGGATCAGCGGGGAAGCCATGGACGCCAACCCGTTGCACGCTCGCGCCGACGTATGCGTAACCGCCTCCGAGGATCTCCGGGCTTTCGCCGTGGAAGAGCTCGTATCCCGCCGTGACGTTGTTCCAACACGTGACCACCACGCCGTTGAACGCGCTGGCGTCGGCTGGGCGATACACGAGGAAGCGTGTCTTGAACGGCATGGAGCCTTTGGGCTCCGCGTGCCACACGCCGTCGCGGCCCCACTCGAAACCCGGAACCGGGCGGTAGGTGACGGCGGTGCCCGTGAGGAAGAACTCCTCTGCGATGTAGCCGCGCGCAGTCAAATCGAGGAGCGGCCTGCCGAAGGCCCAGCCGTGGTTGCCACCGGTGATCGGTCCCTGGAGCATCATGCGCTTGACTTCGCACTGCCAGCGACGAGAAGCAAGTGCACCGAAGTCAGAGACTCGCTGCGAGCGCTGCCGCTTGCTGCTGCAGAACTCTCGCGCCGACTCGCTGCGCCCCATCTTCGGCACACGACAGCTCCACGCGCGCCCCCGACCGATCGCCCTTTGCCAGGAGCAACTTCGCCAGCTCGACTCGCACGCGCGCGGCTTGATGTTCCACGCCGATGCTCGTCCAGAGTTGGCGTGCCAGGGTCAAGAGCTGGATCGCGCTCGGCTGATCCGCCGCGTCGTGCGGCACCAGCAACCCCTCCGATTCGGTGACCAGCGCACGGATCGCCGGACTGGGCCAGCCGTCGAACTCCGAGGCGAGCTGCTTTATGCAAGCGCGCGCCTGCTCGACCCGGCCGGCGCGCGCGCAGATGCACGCCTTGTGTGCGAGCACCCAACCGCGCCGCTGCAAGCCGAACCATCCTGCGCTCGCGAGCACGCGGTCGAGCGCGGAGATCGCGCCGTCCACGTCGCCCTCTGCGGCGAGGAGCAGCGCGTGTCCCGGCTCGCCATCCCAGTCTGCTGCGTACGCGCTGCGATAGTCCTGCTTCGCCTCGTCCACGTCACCGATCGCCAGCCGGATATCACCGCGCACGCGGTAGGCATCGCCGAGCGCCCACGGCTCCGAGGTCGGCAGCTTCGACAGCGCCGTGTTGACCGCAGCCAGCGCGTCCGTGAGCGAGCCCCTTGCGCCGAGGACCTCGGCCCGATGCAGCTCGCACGAGCCGGTCGTCCCCGCGAAGTTCGCGTGGCACCAGGCTTCGAAGCCATCGGCCCATTGATGGCCGCGCGACCAGTCCGCGAAGCAACGGCACGACCAGAGGATGTTGCAGTAGACCAGGCTGCCGGTCACCGGATCCACCGTGCTCGACATCGCCAGTGCCGCGGCGTGATCCTGCTGCTCGAGCCCGAGCTGGGTGCGACCGAGCGAGATGTTGAAGAAGCCGGTGTAGACCAGCGCGAGCGCGCGCAGCGGCACCGAGCCGCTCGTCTCCGCGGTGGCGAGGGCGCTCTCTGCGCGCGCGAGCGCGGCCTCGGGTCGCCCCTCGAAAGCCTCGAAGCGCGCTTGCATCCACTGCAGGTACGCGAGCGCGTCGTCGTTGGGCTCGACCTGCAGCAACGCCGACGCGCGCGCCAACCAGCCGCGAGCGACCGCGGGCTCGGCTCGCTCCAGGTGGATCTTCGCCAGCGTCGTCGCGCAGCGAGCGGCGGGCGCGCGGCTGGCCGCCGCCTCGTAACGCTCCACGGCGCTTCGAAGCAGCGCCAACGCGTTCCCCGGTTGCCCCTGACACTCGAGCGCGAGCGCCCACAACTCGCTGTCCTGCCCGGTGAGCTCGGCGTCGGCACACGCGCTCAAGCGCGCGATGACGGTCGACCAATCGCGCGCCGCCGCGGCCGCGCGAGCTTCGGCCGACAGCGCGGAAGCAACGGGTGCAGCTGCCGGCAGCAGCGCTCTCAAGTCGGGCTGATCGAGCGAGAAACGATAGCCGTGGCCGGTGAAGCTCTTCAGCGCGTGCTCGAAGTCACCGTCGCGCAGCGTCTTGCGGAGCAGGCTGACCGCCCGTTGCAGCGACGCCTCGGTCACCTGCACGTCGGGCCACAAGCCCTCCAGCAGCTCCTGCTTCGACACGACGCGACCGGCATGGCGCACGAGGTGCACGAGTAGGTCGAACACCTTCGGCTGCAGGCTGACCGGCTGCCCGCGCAACGCCAGCGCACGACTCGCTTCATCGAGCTCGAACTCCCCGAACCGGTAAGCCTGACTGCGGCCTGCGTCTGCCATGCGCCGGGCCAAGGATAAGCGAACGGTCAGCCGGCGATAAGGACCGTCAGCTGGGCCCTCGGCTAGACCTAGGTTCGTTCGGCAATCGAGCCGACCCGAGAGAGGAAACTGAACATGCAGCTCTACGTCATTCGTCGCCCCAGCGCCTGGAAATCGCTCGCGGAATTGGAGGCGGCCGGCGCCAAGTCCGCGCGCATCGGCAACGAGGAGATGCCGGACCAGGTGCGCTGGATCCGCAGCTACGTCGTGAACGAGCCCGACGGCCGGATCGGCACGTTCTGCATCTACCAGGCCGCCAGCGGCGAAGCCATCCGCGAGCACGCGCGCCGCGTCGGCATGCCGGGTGAGGAGTTCTACCCGGTGGTGACCACGGTCAAGGTCCGCCCGGACCCGGAACCCAACACCTGAGCACGGGCCGACCCGCGGCGTCGCCGACGTCGCGGGTCTAGGCCTGCGCCTGCGTCTCTGGAATTTGCGGAGACACGTCGCCCGCGGCGATCAAATGCTCGGCGAGCGCTTCCAGCAGTGGGCGCAGGTTGTGGATCGGCACGCTCGGCTCGCTGGTCAAGAGCAGCACCCCCGCGTGTACGTAGCTGCCCTGCGACATACAGCCGAGCAACACCGCCAGCACACCAGCGTCCGCGCTGGCCGCACTCTCCGCCGTCGTCGTCTCGACCTTGGTCGCGTCGTCGGTCGCGGTCGTCGTTTGCGTCAAGAACTCGCTGGCGAGCGCAGCCATGTCGCCGGTTGCAGCGCGCGAGCCTTGTGAGGCGACCAGCGTCAGACCGCTCGGCCCGACGAGATACAAGTGTCCGCCGCCGCTCGCGCCGCACGCCAGCTGCAGCGCTCGGCGCGCGCGCTCTTGCGGCTCGTCGACGCCGCG
>DATEOF010000054.1:0-4163 GCA_035274465.1 Polyangiales bacterium | reverse complement strand
GGTTGCGGCTTGAACCACAAGAGCGCGCGGCCGCCGAGCGCTGCATCCGCGTCCTCCAGCACGAGGGAGCGCAAGGCGATGCCGCGCTCCACGCGCTCGGCCAGCGTCAGGCGCAGGCGCTCCTCGCGCGCTTGTTCGCGCGCGGCCAGCCGCTCCGCCTCCCACAGCTGCGCGAGCCGCGCGAGCTCGGCTGCAGCGGCCGCGCTCATCAGCGCAAGAACACCGAGAGCGTGGTGCTGAACACCAAGCCGACCGCGATCACGATGAAGCCCAGAGCCGCGATCAACCAGCCGGCCATGTTGGAAGTGCGGCGCACCCCGCCACCGCCCTGCCAGAGCACGCGATACTCTCCGAGCTCCCCATCGCGGCCCAACGCGGCCAATGAGCGCTCGGTCGCGGTGCGCGTCGCGTCGGTCGGCCGCGCGCGCCGCAGATACGCCAGCGCCTCCTCGTGCTCGCCGAGCTCGGCGGTGGCGCGGCCGAGGAGCTCCCAGATCTTGTCGAGCTGCGCTGGCGACAGCTGATCGAGCGCGCGGGCCTGCTGCGCCAGCCGCGCCGCCTCGCGAAAGTTGCCCTCGTCGAACGCCTGCTGTGCGTTGCCCAACAACTCGCTGGCGTGTTCCGAGCCGCGGACCGGGGTGGGTCCCGAGCTCTCCTCGCCGCGCAGCCCGCGAATGTTCTGAGCCGCGAGCATCAACAGCACCAACCCGCCGTAGATGGACCTCGCCTGCAGCGCCCACACGCCCAGGCCCGCGATCAGCACCAGGGCCAGCCCGTGGGTGATGACGTCGGCGCTGCGGCCGCGCGTGAAACGCATGACCCCCAACCTGAACAGCTGTCCGCCATCCAGCGGCCAAAGGGGGATTAGATTCAGCAGGTTCCAGGTAATGCAGGGGACCAATAGCGCTTCCAGCCATGCCATGACCACGGCAGAGAATGCCAGATCGCCCAGACCCGCATGGCCCAGCAGTCGCCACAGACCGAATATGCCCAGCCCCAGCGCCAAGCCTGCTGCAGGCCCCATGGCGATGATCGTGGCCTCCTCCACGTCTCGGCCGCTCCGCGCCCGTGAGGTCAGACCGCCGAAGCCGTGAAGCATGATCGAGGGCTCATGACGCAAGTGACGCGCGACCAGCGCATGCCCCAGCTCGTGCACGAGCAGGCTGAGGGTGATGCTCACGCCCCAGATCAGGCCGCGCATCAGGTCGCCACCGGCAAACATGAAGAGAAGCAAGAAGTAAAACGGGCTCGCCGAGACCGGAATGCCCGCGATGGTGAACAGATGAAACCCAGTCACACACCGAGAATAGCCCAGGCCGCGCTGCTCTGCCTGGGCGCCCTGGTCTGCGCGGCGCTACCTGCGCCGGCCCACGCCTGGGAAGCCGGAGGACACGCCGGGGTCGGCCTCGACTCGGGCAGCGTCCACCTGGGCGGCGACCTGGTCTTTCCGATCGTGCGATTGTCCCCCGCAGTCGAGTTCTCGCTCTGGCCGAGCGCAGCGTTCGTCATCACTGACGGTCCCGAAGGCGTGCTGCTCGGCCTGGATTTCCCGTTCGAGTTCATCATCGCCGACTCGATCGTGAAGCCCTTCGTCGGGCCGGGGTTCGGCGTCTGGATCGCCGACGAGCACGCGCAGGTGAAGCTGAACGTGATCGGGGGTCTGTTCATAGACACCGGCACGGTGCGGCCATTCGCCGAGCTGGCGCTGCGTTTCATCAACGGAACGTACGTCGATTTGCTTGCGGGCGTGCTGGTCGAGCTCTAGACCCGCAGCCCTGCCTGCGCATGGCTGTACGCCCACGCGGGCAGGTCTGAATCGGTCTGGTATGCCCCCTAAATGGTTCAGGTCGGGACAAGAACGCCTCGCCCGGACTTGACGTGAGCAGTCCGCTCTTGAAATCGCCCGGGAGTGCAGCACACCCTTCGGCAGACCAGAGCATGACGGCCGTCCGAACTCCAATCGAGCTGACGCTTGATCCAGCGTGCGCACCGGCGCAGGATCCTCGATCCAGCGCCAGGTGATCGCCATGGGGAACATCCAGTGACATCATACGGCCGGATTCTGGTGGTAGAGCCTCCGGGGCAGCTGGCAGACATGCTCTGCCGCCGGTTGGAAATACTCGGCCACAAGATCGCAGGCCTGGTTCCCAGTACCTCGGCGGCTGCAGAGATCGCGCCGCGTTTGTTGCCTGATCTGGTCGTGATCGGTGCTCAAGCAGCGAGTGAAGCTTCGGCCGCGGAACGCATGCGCGCGCTGCGCGAACGGCTGGATTGCCCGTGTGTCACCGTGGAAGACGAAGGTGCGCTCGCCGCGTTGGCTGCGAGCGAACACGTGCTGCAACTGCGTCTCGAGTTGGCGCTGCGCGAACGCGAGCTCGATCGCGAACGCACGCGCGCGGAGACGGGCGAGCAGATCAGCCGTGCCACCGCCCGCGCGATCCACGAGATCAACAACTTGCTCTCGGCCATCCGCTGTAACGCGTTCCTGATCCAGTCCGAGACTGGGGCAGCAGCTTCGCTGCTCGAGGCCGCCAACGACATCACTGCGGCGGTCGAACGCAGCGCAGCCCTGGTACAGGACGTGTCGGGCATGCTGCGCGAGCAGCGCCTAGGCAACAAGTCGGCCTCGGTCCCACCCGGGAGCAGCGCCACCCCCCGTGCGCAATTGGGATCATGGCCACCTTGGTTGAGCACGAAAGAATCTAGCACCCGCGCTATGTATATCGTGCTGGTGGTAGACGACGATCCGGTGGTGCGGCGCGCGGTTGCCCGCTTCGTCGCCAGCGCTGGCTATCAGGTGATTGAATCGAGTACTCCCGAGCAGGGTCTGGCGGCTGCCGAGCGGTATCCGGTAGACCTCATGATTACTGATCTCGTCATGCCCAACATGACCGGCTACGAGCTGGCACAGCGCATCGCGGATATCCGTCCGGGTGTGCGCGTCATCTACATGTCCGGGTTTGCGCCGGATGAGCTGGCGGCCGAGCGCAGCCGCAACAGCGGGCCCGATCCGATCTTCCTGCAAAAGCCTTTTGCTGTTGATGCTCTGATGCCCAGCGTGTTCGCCATGCTGGCAGAAGACAAGGCCAGGGGACCCACGTTTAGCGACATGACGAATAACAAACAATGACAGCCTCTCTGCAAACCTCATCACAACGGTTCGACACGGTGGTCACCTCCGCTCGCGGGAATATCCTCATCGCCGATGACGAGGTCATCGTCAGCACCCCTCTCCGCAAGATGTTGCTCGCCAAGGGCTATCACGTGGAGTGCGTCGAGACTGGCTACGACGCGGCGCAAGCGCTCGCGACGGGCAAGTACGAGCTGCTGATCGCCGACATCTGCATGCCGGGCAACAACGCGCTCGACGTGCTGCGCACGAAAGAGATCCAGGGGATGCAGATACCTGTGATCGTGATCACCGGTCACCCCAGTGTCGAGACCGCGATCGACGCACTTCGGCTGTCTGTCGTCGACTATTTCGTGAAGCCCGTGCCACCCCAGGCGTTTCTCGACAGCGTCGAAAAGGCTTTGGAACGGCGGCAGGCCATCCGCACCGTGCAGGAGATCGAGGAGCGCGTGGGCAACGTCGCCGCCGTGCTGCAATCGGTCAAGAGCACGCTGCAAACGGCCGGGCAGCCATTGTTTGGCGCCACCGAAGAGAGGCCGGCCGGGGAAGATACGACCATCCGCGCGCGCCTGCAGTCGGATGAATTTGCGGTGCTATCCCGCCGCGAGCGCGAGATCCTGACCATGATCGCCAAGGGCGAGGGCACAGCCGCGGTCGCTTCCCACCTGGGCATCTCAGTGAGCACCGTGCGCAATCACCTGAAGTCGATCTACCGCAAGGTTGGGGTCACCTCTCAGGTATCGCTGGTCCGCAAGCTGTTGACTTAGTGCTCCGATCGAGGCACTCGCCGCCGACGGCTGCGACGGACTCGAGAAACGCGAGCACCTGGTGTGGCGCAGGCAACTTGTGCCCGCGCGCAGACTGGGATACACGCACACGTTCGGCTGCGGGCGGAGAGGCGATGTACTTGGCGCGGACTCTCGGACTGTTGGTGCTCGTGGTGTCCATCACCGCGCGCGCGAACGACAGCTCCGCGCCGATCGACGGCGCAGCGCCGCATGGCAGTGCGGCGGCTGCGGCCCCGCGCTCCGCA
>DATEOF010000053.1:0-14400 GCA_035274465.1 Polyangiales bacterium | reverse complement strand
TGAAGTGCTCGCGGCCGGTGTTGAGCGAGAAGCAGAGTGCCTCGAAGCTCTCGGCCGAGACGAGCGGCAGCAGCAAGCTCGCGAGCTTGCGCAGCGCGGCAGGGTGCTTGGCCGAGATCGCGAGCAGCTGCTGTGGGCGCTGTGCAGCGCGGCTGCGCAGGGGCTGGCTGCTCGGCAGGCTCTCGCTCAGCACCACGTGTGCGTTGGTGCCGGCGAATCCGAAGGCGCTCACGCCCGCGAAGCGCTCGCGGCCGCCGCGAGGCCAGTCGACGCTCTGGGTCGGGATGGCGAGCGCGGGGTCGAGCCGCGCCGCTGGCACACGCAGGTGCAGGTGCGCCGGAATGAGCTCGCGGGAGAGCGCGAGCGCTGTCTTGATCACGGAGGCGATGCCCGCGGCAGCTTCGAGGTGCCCGACGTTGGTCTTGACCGAGCCTATCAAGCACGGTTGCGGCGCGTCGCGACCGCCGAACACACCGCCGAGCGCAGCCAGCTCGACCGCGTCGGAGAGCGCCGTACCGACGCCGTGCGCCTCGATGTAGTCCAGTTGATCTGGCTCGATGCCCGCCCGCGCCATGGCGCTGCGCAGCAGCCGCTCCTGGGCCGGGCCGTTGGGCGCCATCAGGCCGTTCGAGGTGCCGTCGTGGTTCACCGCCGAGCCGCGCACCAGCGCGTAGATCCGGTCGCCGGCGGCTTCGGCATCGCACAGCCGCTTGAGCACGAGCACGCCACAACCCTCGCCACGCACGAAGCCGTCGGCGCGCGCGTCGAAGACCTTGCAGCGGCCATCACGCGCCAGCGCGCGCGCCTTGCTGAAGAACACGGCGGGCTCGGGTGCGAGCACCGCGTTGACTCCACCGACGATCGCCACGCTGCTCTCACCGCTGCGCAGGCTCTGGCTTGCCAGGTGCAACGCCACCAGCGCCGACGAGCAAGCGGTGTCGACCGTCAAGCTCGGCCCGTGCAGGTCGAGCGTGTACGACACTCGGTTGGCCACCACGCTCGGCGCGTTGCCGCAACCGTAGTCCGCGTCGACCAGCGCGAGCTGGCCGGCGTGCAACAGCGCATAGTCGCTGCTGCACACGCCAGCGAACACACCGGTCTCGAGCTCGCGGAGGCTGGAGGGTGGAATGCCGGCGTCCTCGAGCGCGGCCCAGGCCAGCTCCAGGAACAGGCGTTGCTGCGGATCCATGCGCGCCGCTTCGCGGGCGGAGATGCCGAAGAACGCCGGATCGAAGCCGGCGATGTCCTCGATGAAGCCGCCGAAGCGCGGACCCGCGTCGGCGACCAGCTGCCAGCGTTCGGGCGGGAGCTCGGACACCGCGTCGCCGCCGCGTTCGAGCAGCTTCCAGAAGGCTTCGAGATCGGGTGCGCCCGGGAAGCGGCAGCTCATGCCGACGATGGCCAGCGGCTCGTCGGCGTGCTCGAGCGTGCGCACGCGGCGGGCGTTGGGGCGGCTCGGGCGTCGCGCGCTGGACTCGGTCGCGCACAGGGCGTCGGCCAGCGCGGCGATGGTCGGCCGATCGAAGCTGATCGTGGCCGGCAGTGACACGCCCAGGAAGAGCTCGAGCTCGTGCGTCAGCTCCGCTGCGTTCAGCGAGTCGATGCCGTAACGCGCGAGCGGAGCGTGCTCGTCGATCGCGTCGATCGACAGGCCAGTGAGGCGCGAGATGCGCGCGCACAGGAAGTTGGCGATCGCAGCGCGGCGGCGAGTGCCGAGCGGTGCGCGCACCCCCGAGATCTCTGCGTCAGCCGGGGTAACGGCCGAGTCGCCCTCCCAGCGCGCCAGCGACTCGATGCTGCCGGCCAGAAACGCCTCGCGCATCGCCGCGCGCCGCACCTTGCCGCTGGCCGTGCGTTCGATCACGCCGCGCTTCACGAGCAGGCAGGCGTGCAGGCTGAGCCCGTGCTGCTGCCGCACCGCTTCGATCAGTGCCGGCAGCAGGCTCGAGGCTTCCCTCCCGGGCATCCCGAGTCGGTGGTCGAACTCCTGGACGGCGACCACTCGTTCCTCGCCGCCGCGCTCGATACTGAACACCGCCCCAACAGTCGAAGCCAGGGTAGGGTGAACAGTTTGAATTGTCCGCTCGATGTCCTGCGGATAATGATTCTGACCACGGACGATAATCAGATCCTTTAGTCGGCCCGTGACGAACAGCTCCCCATCGAGGAGGAAACCCAGGTCACCGGTACGAAGGAACGGGCCTTCGTCTGAATCCGCGAGCTGGGCCTGAAAGGTGGCTTGCGTCTCGCTCGGCCGGTTCCAGTAGCCGAGCGCGACGGACTGACCCGCGATCCAGATCTCGCCCACCTGCGCGTCCGGCAACGCCCGGCGTGTCACCGGATCGGCGATGCGTAGCTCGGTGGTGGCGCCCGGTCGGCCACAGCTCACGAGCTGGGTGCTGCCGCCGCCGTCCTGCGCGCGTACGGCCCGGTGGCGTGCGAGTTCCGAGCTATCGAACGAGCCGATCCGTGGTGACGCGTCGCACTCGCCGCCCGCGACGATGAGGGTGGCCTCGGCAAGGCCGTAGCAGGGGTAGAACGCGCGCGGGTTGAAGCCGGCCGGCGCGAAGGCGCGCGTGAACGCCTCGAGCGTGGCAGCGCGGATCGGCTCCGCGCCATTGCACACCACGCGCAAGCTCGACAGGTCGAGCCCCGCACAGGCCGCCGCCGGGATGCGCCGCACGCACAGGTCGAACGCGAAGTTCGGGGCCATCGTCAGTCCGGCGCGCTGCTCGCTGATCGCCTGGAGCCAGCGCAGCGGTTTGCGGATGAACGCATCGGGGGCGAGCAAGGTCGTCCGCAAGCCGACGTACAGCGGGTAGAAGATCCCGCCGATGAGGCCCATGTCATGGTACGGCGGCACCCAGGTCACGATCGCGTCGCCGGCATCCATGCAGAGCTTCTCTTGCAGGGTGACCAGGTTTGCGCTGAGCTGACGTAGATTGACTGCGATGCCCTTGGGCTCCGCAGTCGAACCCGAGGTGTACTGCAGGAGGCAAGGTGCGTCTGGGGACAGTTCCCAATCGAGCTCGGGCTCGTCCGGTCCCGATAACTCGGCCAGTCGAATGCTCGGTACGCCGAGCGAAGGATCCAGCTCAGCGTCGCCGCCCAGCAACGCGCAGCGCACCTGCGCATCGGCGGCGATCGAGCGGATGCGTTCGTTCGCGCGCGACAGGCGCGTGGGGCTCGGCGGATAAGCCGGCACCATGATCGCGCCCGCGTACAGGCAGCCCAACAAGCACTCGGCGTAGTCTGCGCCCGCGGGCGCAGCGACCAACACCGTGCGCCCGGCCAGTTCTCGTTCACGCAACCGAGTTGCAATGCGTAGCGCGCCGGCACGCAAGCGCGCGAGGCTGCGACCATCGAACGTCGGCACCTCCGGCTCGCGGCGGACGCGCCGTTCGAGGACATCGATCAACGTCGGAGGGTGCGTCATGAAAAAACTGCACGTAAGTCAGCGTCAGCCTCGGCGACGCTGCGAACTCAAGCGCGGGCAGGAAGGAACTATCGACTGCTGGAGCGTCCAGTGGGAGCAGGCGTGTGGCCTCACGCCGGAGCGGCCGTCGATTTCAAGATGCATGTGCATGTGTGATGGGTCAAGAGAAAACACATTGCGGTCCGGTGAATACTGGCTAGACCATCACCGGGTTCCAGGATGTCAGCGAGCATACGCCGGCAATCAGATTGCAAGACGGCCCACGATGGGAGTCGGAGATTTGACAGTTGGATGCTCGACGTAAGCGGACAGTTACATCGGTGTATCGCGAACTGTTGCCGCTTGCGGTCGCGAGAGCCTTAGTCGTAGAGGTCGATCGAGATGCAGTCCGGCGATTTCACTGCCGTAGCGGAGCTGGAGCTGCTTCGGGACGCACAAGCCTCGTTGCCGAAGCAACGACTGGACGGCCAGCCGGTTGTGTCTTGCGGGGCGCTGCTCGAGTGGTTGTTGGCGATCGAGCACCACACGCAGGTCGACGCGACTAAACAGACTATACGGCTAGCCCATCTCTCCTGGTTCGAGCAGCGTCCTGGGCAGCACCTGCCGCGCGTGGTGTATCGCGGACAATCCGACGTGGCGTTGATCTGCGTCGACGGCGGCCTCGCGCTGTGCGCAGGTGTCGCGTTCGAGACGGCGTTGCCGCCGGACGGAGCGCCTTACCCGCCTCCCGCGAGCCTCGACGCGTCCGAGTTCCAGCGTGAGCTCGCCGAGTATGGCCTCGAGCTCGACTCGAGCGAGGTGGAGCAGCTCTCCCTGCGCGGCGCCGGAGCACGGGTCCGGCTGCGTCCCGGTCGCGAGTCCCAGGCTGGCTTCATCGTGGGGCCGCGCCTGCTCGACGCCGCGCTGCACGCCGGGCTGGTCCTCGCTGGTCGCTGGCTCGGCGTGAGGCTCGCTGCCTGGAGCGCGATCGATCTGGTCTGCGTGGATACCGAACGCGCGCCCGCCTGCGGCTTCGAGTTGCAGCTGCGCTCGCGTACGCGGGACTGCGCCTCGCTCGACGTGATCTTGCTCGACGGGGCGCAGCGCGAAGTGGGGCGCCTCTCGGGCGTTCGTTTCGGCACGCCTGCGTGGCATGCCGATCGCTGTCGCAAGCAGCTGGTTCCAGTGTTCCGGCGCATCATTCGCGCGTGCGTACCACTCGCGGAGCTCGGGGACGACACGCCGCTGTCGGCGCTCGGCGTCACCTCGATAGACATGGTTCGCGTCGCGAGCCACGCCCACGACTGGTTGGGCTGGTCGCCGGAGCTGGCCGAGTTTCTGCGCGCTCCGACGGTCGCGGGCCTGGTCGATTTGTATCGACTGGCCCGCCCGGCCGCGAGCGGAGCAGCCGAGAGCTCGCAGGCTTTGTCGGCGATCGAGAGCCAGCTCTGGTTCCTGGAGCGGCTGACCAACGCGGCCGGTTGCTACAACGAAGGCTTCGCGTGGCGCATCCGCGGACCGATCGCGCTCGACGCGCTCGAGCGCGCGCTCCAGCTGGTGCAGCGCCGGCACCCGGCCCTGCGCAGCTACTTTCCGGCGGAGCAGGGCAAGCCCGAACGGCGCCTGGATTGGAGGCAGTGCAACCTCGAGCTGGTTCCCACACCCGAGGACGTGCGCGCATCGCCTCCGGCATTCGCGCGGCTGATCGAGGACAGCGTGCGCCGACCGTTCGAGCTCGAGCGCCAGCCAGCGCTGCGCTGCGCGCTCTTCATGCATGGTGCTGGCGAAGCCACGCTGGTGCTCAGCGTGCACCACATGATCTGCGACGCATGGTCGCTCGCGCGCGTGCTCGTACCCGAGCTGAGCGCGACGTACGACGCGCTGCTCGAGAACCCGGAGGCGGCGTTGCCCGGCTGGATCGAGACGTGCACCGAGCTCGAGCGCCGCGCGCCCTCACCCGAGTACCTGGCCGAGGCCGCGGACCACTATCGACGCGAGCTCGCGGGCGTGCCGCACGTGCTCGACTTCCCTTTCGACCACCCGCGGCCGGCGCAGCAGACCCATGCGGGTGCCTGCCTTGTCCGGCGGCTGCCTGCGGCGCGCTGGCAAGCCTTCAAGGCGCTGGCGTGCGAGCTCGAGGTGTCGCCGTTCGTGCTGGGCCTCTCGTTGTATCAGCTGCTGCTCCATCGCTACACGCGCCAGCGTGAGTTCTGCCTGGGCGTGCCGCTGTCGCTGCGACGCGGGACCGCGCACGAGCGCGTGTTCGGGTGTCTGGTCAACCTGGGTGTGATCCGCGCGCAGGTGGACCTGGAGCGTGGCGGCCTGCGCGAACACTGCCAGGCGGTGCGCGCGGCGTTGATAGACATGCTGCGCTTCGACCGCTTCTCGCTCGGCGAGATCGTGCGCGCGGTCGCCCCGGAGCGTTCGCTCAGCCACACGCCGCTGGTGCAAGCCGTGTTCGGTTACCGCGAGCTGAATGGTCCGGCGTTGTGCTTCTCGGGTTGTGAGGTGACGCGAGAGCTCGTGCACAACGGTCGCGCCAAGTTCGACCTGAGCCTGGCCATCGACGACCTCGGGGACAGCGCCGAGCTCAGCCTCGAGTACGCGACCGATCTGTTGGAGGCCGAGAGCGCAGAGCGGTTGCTCGGGCACTTCGAGCAGCTGGTCGATGACGTGCTGCGCCGCCCGGGTGCGAGGCTCTCCGCGATCTCCATGGCGACTAGAGCCGAGCGCCAGCTGATCGCCGCGCGCGAAGTGGGGCCGCAGCGCGACGTGCCCGCGTATACGCTCGGCCTTCCGACGCTGGCCGGCTACGCGCCGGACGCCGTGGTGTTGCGCGGCGCCACTGGAAACACCTCTGCGGCCGAGCTGCGGACGGCGGTCGGCCAGCTGAGTGACGCTCTGCGCGCACGCGGCGTCGGCCCGCGTGAGTTCGTCGCGGTGTGCCTGCCGCGCGGCCCGGCGTGGGTCATCGCGGTGCTCGCGGTGCTCGACGCAGGCGCGGCATATGCACCGTTCGACGTCGCGCAGCCGCGCGCGCGAATCGCCCACGGCGTGGCGCGCTGTCGCGCCCGCGTGCTGATCACGGACGGCTCTGTCTATCGACCCGATCCGTCCGCCGGCCTGTCGGTAATCGACCTCGCGGTCTTCGGGCGCTTCGAGCGCGGCACCGAGCTGCCGCGGGCCGCGCCGCGCCGGCGCTCCGCGGCGGCTCCGGCCTACGCGGTAATGACCTCGGGGTCCACCGGCCAACCCCGCGTGGCGGCGGTCGCTCACGCGGGTCTGTGCAACTTGCTCGCCTGGTACGCGGACGTCTTACAGCTGACAGCGGCGGACCGAGTGCTGCTTGCGACCTCGGTCGGCTTCGACCTCACACAGAAGAACCTGTTCGCGACGCTGCTCGCCGGAGCACAGCTGGTGATCGACGAGTCGCAGACGCTCGACCCGCAACGGCTCTGCGAGTTGATCGAACGCGAGGCGGTGAGCGTGCTCAACTGCACACCCAGCCTGGCGTACGCACTCGTGGCCAATGCTGCGGCGCGCGATCTCGCCCAACTGCGCTCGCTGCGCATGCTGGTGCTAGGCGGGGAGCCGGTCGATGCCGAGGCGCTGCGCCCGTGGACGCAGCACCCGAGCTGCGGCGCGCGCATCGTAAATTCCTACGGCCCCAGCGAGTGCAGCGACGTGGTCAGCGCGTGCGACTGGGACGGACGGCCCGACGACATCGGCAACCCCATCCCCAACGCGCGCTGCCGCGTGGTCGACGTCGCGGGAGTACCCGCTGCGCTCGGAGTGCCCGGCGAGCTCTGGCTCTCCGGCACGCCGCTCGGCCTCGGCTACCTCGCCGACCCCGATGCCCAATCCAGCAAGTTCGTTCGCGATCACGGCCACTGGTATCGCACCGGCGACCTGGTGCGGCGGCGCGCGACCGGCGAGCTGCAGTTCCTGGGCCGGATCGACACGCAGGTGAAGATCCGCGGCTACCGCATCGAGCTGGGCGAGATCGAGAGTGCGCTCAAGGCAGTCCCGGGCGTGAGCGATGCGCTGGTGGTGTGTCGCCCCGATGCGCGCGGCCGGCCCGCGCTCGCCGGCTTCGTGGTGCCCAGTCGGCCTGCCGCTGATGGCGGCGAGCTCTGCGCCACGGCGCGCGCCGCGCTCTCGCGTAGCCTGCCGAGCTACATGCTGCCGCAGACGCTGACGACGATCGCCAGCTTGCCGCGCACCGCGAGCGGCAAGCCGGATCGCAGCGCGCTCCCCGCGCCGCGCGCAGAGGCCGCGACGCAGTCTGAGGCGCCCGCAGCGCGACTGGCGCCGCTCTCGCGCATCTGGTGCGAAGTGCTCGGCCTGCGCGAGTTCAGCGCCGACGCCGACTTCTTCCGGCTCGGCGGCCATTCGCTGGCTGCCGTCGAGCTGGTGAGTCGAGTGGAGAGCGAGCTCGGCTGCCACGTACGAGTGGCAGCCCTCTTCGAGCATCCGACCTTGCGCGACTTCGCCGCGCACCTGCTGGAGCAGCAACGCGAGAGTGGGCTCGCGTTCCCGATCGTGAGCGCCGATCACCTGGCTGGCGGCCGCACGGCCTGCAGCTGATAGCTGCGGCTAGCCTGGCCGTGAGCGGTATCGAGCTGGCGGGAAAAGATCCGATTGCTCACCAGAACAGGCCCGATTGGTGAAGTTTCTCGGTACGCGAAAATATTCGCGCGTGAATTCGCGGGGTTTTCTGGCAAGCTAAATGGTGCCGGACTCGCCAGCTCGCAGCCACATGCTAGGTTGCGCAAAATCTTCACGAGCCCGGTTTCGCGTTTAAGTGAGGCACGCAATGATCAAGCTTGAAGGACGCATCTTGAGCTGCTTGCTGGTCGCCGCCATCAGCGGCTGCGGCGCGGAGGATCCTGGCCGGACGAGAGACGGATCGGCACGCGGAGCCGCGGGATCGATCTCTACCGGATCCAAAGTCGACAACCCCGGCCTGACCAACTTCGCCGGCTCGAGCTCGGGGCTTGCCCCGATCATCGGGGGCGGCGGCAACGGCGCGAAGCCACCGGTCGATCCGAATACGTGTGCCTCGGCCTCCGTACGCGCGTCGCGCATCACGCCGACCGTGCACCTCGTGCTCGACGGGTCCTCGAGCATGAACGCTCAGTTCGGCGGCGCCGGGACGCGCTGGCAGGTGCTGCGGCAGGCGCTCGTCGGTCCGAGCGGCGTGGTCACGAAGCTCGAGAGCGTCGTGAACTTCGGCATGTCGATCTACAGCAACAACGACCCGATGAAGTGCCCCGCGACGGTCGAGGTGAAGCCGGCGGTGATGAACTTCATGCCCATCAGCTCGGCCTTCCCGGCGATGGAGACCGGCGGCGGTACGCCGACCGGTGAAGCGCTGCAGCGCGTCGTCGACTCGTTGCCCGACTACACCATGATCGGTCCCGACGCGAAGACCGAGGGCCCCCCGATCATCCTGCTCGCCACCGACGGCGAGCCCAACGGCTGCGCGAACGGCGTCGTCTGCAACTGGGTCGACTGGGCCAACTGCCTCGGCCAGCTGCTCGGTTCGCTCGCCAACGCCCCCGTGACCTACGAGACCACGCTCGCTGCCGTGCGCAAGGCGCAGCAGAAGGGCATCCAGGTCTGGGTGGTGAGCCTGGCCGACGGCTTGAACAACATCCCCGACCTGCAGCGCACCGCGAACATCGGCGCGGGGTTGAAGGAAGACGCGAAGCCGGGCGCGACGATCTACTCGCCGCAGAACCCGGACGAGCTCACCGGGACGCTCACCAAGCTGATCGGCGACGTCGTCAGCTGCGATGTCGAGCTCAAGGGTTCGCTGGTCGTGGATCGCGCCTGCGAGGGCGAGGTCACGATGAACGGCCTCAAGCTGGACTGCAACGGCGCCGAGGGCTGGAAGGCCATCGACGACAAGCACATCCAGCTGGTCGGCAGCGCCTGCGCGAAGTTCAAGGGTGACCCGTCGATCCTCCTCGACGCGCGCTTCCCGTGTGACGTCGTGGTGCCGCTCTGATCGCGTTCAGCTGCGACGCATGAAGCCCGGGACGAAGATGCTGACCCACCTCGCGGGGTCGACGACGCCCTGTGCCCGAAGCTCCGCGACGGCATCGGCTCCCGCGGTGCTCGCGCCCTGCGTGCTGTCGACTTCCGCCAAACACGCCTGCGCGTAGAGAGCGAACACGTCGTAGCCCTGCGCCCGCGCGATGAACAGCGCCGCGGAGAGCTCCTCCGCGGCGCGCGCGCCCGATCCTTCGCAACGCGCGATGCCGGCCGCCAACAGATGCGAGTAGAGCTGGGCATCCGGTCGCGGCAGCTTGTGCAGGGCGTGGATCGCAGTTCGAGCATCCTTCAGACGTTCGCTCGCGCCGCTGGCGACGAAGGCTCCGATGGCCGCGCGACCGTACAGGTATTGCGAGTTGGTGAAGTAGAGCTGGGCCCGGTAAAACAGCGTCTGCTCGAAGGTGCGCCACTGGGACATCAGGTGCTCCCAGGCTTGTACGCCGTCGCCGCGATAGTTGTAGGCGTCGACGGTGCGCATCATCGTCCACAAGTGAAACGTGGTGAAGTTCGGACCGAGTTGGGCGCGCTCCTCGTGCAGCGCTCGCAAGGCACCATCGGGGTCGCCCAGCATGATCTGCGCAAGGTGCGCGTGTATGCCCAGGAACGCGCGCGCAAAGCCGTCATCGCGTTCGTTTGCTTCGCGAGCGCGATCGTAGGCCTCGTCCGCGAGCTCGCGCAGGCTGCCTATCAGCTCGACGCAGTAGTAGCGAAACGTCATCACGAGGCTGAGCTCCCAGTACGTCCCCGGACAATGGTCGCGCAGCGTGCGCTCGGCTTCACGCGTCAACGGATAGGCCTCACGAAAGCGGGCGAGGCCCACGTAGCAGGCCGCGCGCGCCAGGTGCACGGTGGCCTGTGCCGAGTGCGTGCCCAGTTGGCTTGCTAGCTCGTCGCTCTTGCGCAGCAGCCGCTCGACGCGCGCCTGCGCCTTCACGCCTCCTCCGTGTGCGAGGTTCAGCGCTTCCCATGCCAGTCCTTCGAGCACGCGGTTCGGATCCGCCGCCTTGATCGCGCTGCGCAGGAACTGTGTGTGCAGGAAGCTGCCACGCACGATGTCGAGCGCGCTGACCTCGCGGAACGTAGCGGCCAGCGTCTCGAGTTGTTGGGATTGCTCGGGGCTGATCAGGCGATCGTTGGCGGGCGGCACCGCGAAGGTCGAGAAGCGCAGCACGCTCTTGTTCCACAATAGCCGGGTCAGCACGCGCGCGTTGGAATTGAAGCCGCTCACGCCGACCTCGGACAGCAGTTGCTCGAGCAACGCCGTGCCTTCTTCGACGCGGCCGCTGCGCAGCAGCTGTTGCGCGGCCTTGCGCCGCAGGGTGCTCCCGTCCCAGCCGCTGTCGGCTGCAGCTGCCGCCTGCAGGTACGCCTCGGCAGCCTGGCCGCCGCGACCCGCGTTCGACAGCGCGTCGCCCAGGTCTTCGTAGAGCTCGCGGCGGCGCGCAGCGTCGGCGTCGCCCATCAGCTCGATCGCCTTGCGGAACAGGTCCGCCGCGCGGTTGAACGCCAGCTTGTTGGCCGCCGAACGCGCCGCCTGCACCGCGGTCTCACCGGCGCGTCCGCCTTCGCCCGCCTCTGCGTAGTGCACGACCAGCTGCTCGGGCTCACCCACGCCCCACACCTCGCTGGCGCGCGCCACGCGCGCATGGATCTCGCGCACGCGTTCGCTGGGAAGCGCGCCCGTGATCGCCTCGCGCACCCGGTCGTGATAGGTCTCGGCGTGGTCGGTCTGGCGCGTGCCGCGCGTGCGGATCAGCCGTGCCGCTCGTAGCGTCAACAGTGCCTCGCGATCGCCGGGCGGGATGCCGGCGGCCTCGAGCGCCACGCCCTGCTCGAGCGGCCGCGCGGCCACACTCAAGACTTCCAGCAGGCGTTGCGCGGACGGTGAGAGCTCGCTCACGCGATCGCCGATCACGCCGTCGAGCGAGATCGAGCCCAGCGGTGCGGGGAGCTTGTGTGAGCGCGCCTTGACGTGTTGTGCGAGCTCGCCGATGAAGAACGGCACGCCCTCGCTCTCGAACGAGATCGAGCGCGCGAACGCCGCGTCGACTTGCGGCTCATCGCGCAGCAGCTCGCGCGCCAGGTGCGCGGCCTCGTCGGTCGACAGCGGGTCCACCGCCAACTGCTCGGTGTTCGCGATGCCGCCCTCGAGCGGGGAGTTGAACAACAGCGCGCGCAAGAACGGGCTGGTCTCGGCCTCTTCGCGCCGGTAGACCGCGATGAACAACACAGGCGGCGGATCGGGTGGGCCGAGTAGGTGCGCGAGCATCCTTGCGCTGTCGATGTCGCCCCACTGCAAGTCGTCGATGGTGATCACCAGCGGCTGCCAGTCCGACAAACGCGCCAGCAGATCTTTGAGCGCGCCGAAGGCTTGCTGGCGGATCTCGTGCGGGTCGGTCGGCTGGTGATGCGGCACGCGCGCGTGCGCCACGGCGCGCACGCGCCTGAGCACCGGGAACAGGTGTGCCAGCGCGTGGATGTTGCGCGGCAAGAGCTCGGAGGCCTCTTCGGTCGGCAGCCGCATCATGTGCCGGCTGAGCGCGTCGACGATGTCGTCGAACGCCTTGTACGGCACGCTCTCGCGCTCGTAGCAGCGCCCGCGCAGCACCACGGCTTCGTGGTTCTTGATCAGCTCGTTGGCGAAGCAGCGCACCAGCGCCGACTTGCCCATGCCCGAGTGGCCGTGCACGAACACGGTCGCCGGCCGCCCTTGCTTCACGTTCTCGAACGCACGGCGCAGCGTGGCCAGGTGCGGCTCTCTGCCGATGAACAGCTCGCCCGGCCGCAAGCTCGGCGCCTTCTCCCGATCTTGCACGGGGGAGGGCGGCAGCGACGAGGTCTGGAAGATGCGTTGCAGCTCGGCGCTGGTCGGGCGCTCTTCGGGGCGCCTGCGCAGCAGGGCGCAACACAGGTCGTTCAAGTCCTCGGGCACGCCGCGTACCAGCTCGGACGGCGCCGGCGGCTCGCTCTCGTCCTTGCGCTTGAGGATCTCGAGCACCGTGCCTTCGAATGGCAGCTCACCGGTGAGCGCTTCGTAGAGCATGCAACCGACGCTGTACCAGTCGCTCGGTTTCCCGACCTGTTCGCCTGCCGCTTGCTCGGGCGACATATACGCCGGCGTGCCGAACACAGCGCCGCCGATCGTGTGCTCGGCCGCGGCCTCGTTCGACTCCACCTGTGTGCTGCTGCTGACCAGACCGAAGTCCAGTACCACCACGCGACCGCTATCCGTCACGAGCACGTTGGAAGGCTTGATGTCGCGGTGCAGCTTGCCGGCATCGTGGATGGCCGCCACCGCCGCGACCAGCTGCCGGAGCACGGAGCGCAGCAGCGTGAGATCGCACTGCACGCGGCCCATCGGAAACTCGCTACCGATGCCGTGCTGACTCAACGTCACCGATGCATCGCGCACGATGCGCGCGCGGCCTGCGAGCGTGGTCCGCAGCTCGCGGTCATGCACGCGCGGCAGCGCGCGGTCGCTGCTGACGTACACGTCGAACGTGTCCCCGATCACCAGCTCCATCGTGAAGAACCACAGCTCGTTCTCGCAGCAGAGCTCGTGCAACGAAACTAGATTTGGATGACTTAGGTCAGCCAGCTGACGGAACTCGTTCTTCAGCCGGTAGATGCTGACCGCGTCGATCTTGTTCAACGCTTTCAGCGCAACGCGTGAGTTGCGCTCGAGATCGAGCACTTGATAGACGACACCCATCCCTCCGTGGCCAAGCTCGCGCTCCACGACGTAGCGGCGAGCTCCTGCGAGTGAGGTGACTAGGGTCTGCACCGCTGACTCCAGGCTAGGGACTGGCCATTTTCAAGGGGATGCACACTTGGCGTCAATATCGTTCTCACGGCTTTTTTCTAGTTCTTGGCCGCGGCGGTCAGATCCCGGGTGCCGACAGAACGGCCTTTTGGCCGCTTCTTCCCGGCTGTAGTCAGAGCGCCGACTGCACCGCTAAGTGCTCAGATAAACTCATGTAATCGCACAGAGCCAACTCGCCTCGCGCGGCGTTGTGCAAAGATCGGTTATCCTCACCGGGCAGTACGTCGTAGGCGTCCTCTTCCGGCCTATGAGTCCAACTCCGACGCAACCCGTGGCGCAAGGCACTCTGGCGAACACCCCGTTCGCGCACCTGGTGCTCTACATCTACCAACGCCGATCGAGCGGTACTCTCCTGGTGCGTGGCGCACGAAGCTCGAGCTCTGGCTCGCAGACGCTCGCGATCGGTCAACCGCTCAAGGTGTTGTTTCACCGCGGGCGCGCGGTGGCCGCGCACGTGGCGGCGCCCGCGGAAGCCCTCGATCAGGCGCTCTTGCCGCTGTGCTCGATGCGCGACGGCGACTACGAGTTCTTCGAGGATGATCTGGTCGGCAGTGGCTCGGCGATCGTCACCGGCATGTTCGACCCCTACGCCTTCGTGACCGAAGCCGCGCGGCGCTACACGCCCGAGCCGGTGATCGATCAAGTGCTGCAGCGCTTCGCGGACGTCCCGCTGTGCGTGCAGCCGGGCATGGACCTGGATCGCATGCTGCTCGATGCGCCGGAGACCAGGTTCGCCGAGATCCTGCGCGACGGCACGGCCACCATCGGCACGCTGCTGCAATCGCGGGAGCTGCCGGGTAACCACGCGCGCCGCGTGGTGTACGCGCTGCTGGTCACCAAGGTCGTGGGCCCGTTCGCGCCGACGTCGGAAGAGTCCAAGTCGGGTCCGCCGCCTACCGCCTCGGTTCCCAACCTGCCGCAGGGTACGAGCGAAAGTAGCGCGACCAGCCGCGCTCCGGGCATGAGCGCCGAGCAGCGCCGCCGACAATCCAGCGCGGCCTGGGCGGCGATCGCAGCGCGAGCATCGCAGGCCTCGCGGCCGCTCAGCGGCCCGATCTCCGCGCCCGCGCGCAGTCCGACACCCGCGCGCCCGTTCTCGCCT
>DATEOF010000052.1:0-6884 GCA_035274465.1 Polyangiales bacterium | reverse complement strand
GCGCTCGCGCAGCTTCGCAGGATGGAGCGCCAGCGGCACCACCGCTTGCACCAAACCGGCGTATGGACGGGCCGCGCGCGCCAGCACCCCACCCAGGGGCGCCGCCGCCCAACCAGCCCCTGCATATTTGAAACGCCGGATGGCGTCGGCGAGCGGCCCCTGGAACATCCCCGCGGCTGCAACAGTGGCCGGAGGCGTGAGCCACGCGGGCGGCGGCTCCAGCAGTGGCCCGCAGGCCTCGCAGAACTCCGCAACCTGCGCTGCGGGATCGACGGCAGCGGGAGCCGCCGCGCAGTGCCGGCGACCGATAATCATCGGAAGGGTCGCGCCCATCAGGCGCGAGCCTTCCGGCAGCGGCAGGTCGCAGCCCGGGCAGCGCGCGGGTGCGAGCAGCGCGAGGAAACCCTGCAGGAGCGAGGTCCACATGGCTGCTCACCTCGGCCGAGCCTTTGGCGAGTTGCGCGAACGGGATAAAAAAACGGCGGTCGAGGATTCCAGGGGGGACAGGAATCGCGGTCGACCGCCGTTCAGCGGCTCGAAGGCGGGGGGACACCTTCCGGGGAGCCACCGTTCTGAGCTCTCCCCTATGCGAGTCGCGTGCCAAGCTCAAAGCCCCGCGATTTTCGCTGTTTCAGCCCGCGAAGCGTCGCCGTTCATTGCAGGCTCGCAATCAGAAGGTTGCAGCGACGCAAACAGGCCGGCCCGTATAGCCTGGCGTAGTAGGTAGCCGAGTGAGGGTGGAACACGTGCAATGTCGCACATGTGGCAGTTTTCAACGCCTCAGCACCCGATCGGCAATCCCTTTCTGACCGTATCAGCCAGCCAGTTTTGTACGGGATATCCCCTTCGGCCATGCCCGGTTTTCGCGAGCTTCTGAGCTGTCATGGTCACTTGCGACGCACTGCTTGCGCGTTTGAAAGCCGACATTGCAGGAGTGAAAGCTCACCTCAATGGGAGTACGGCTCGTTACGTAAGATCGTAAACGCTCGGTAGACCTGCTCGGCCAGCACCACGCGCGCGAGCCGGTGCGGAAGCGTCATCGCTGATAACGAGAGCTGCACGTGCGCTGCGCTCGACACTGTCTTGGGCAGCCCGTAGGCACCGCCAATCAGGAAGGCGAGTGGCGTCGCAGCCAGCTCGGTGCGCCGCACGAACTCGGCCAGGCCTTGGCTGGTCATCGACCGCCCGCCGACCTCGAGCGCGACGATTTGCGCGCGCTTCGGGATGGCCTTGTCGAAACGCTGCTGCAGCTCGGCGTCGGAGCCATCCTTGAGCTCGACCTCGTCGCAGCTCGCGTAGCGCCGGATGCGACCGAGGTAGTCGTCGAGCTCGGCCCGCAGACCGGCCTGCTTGATCTTGCCAACCGCGATGATCGAGATCCGCACTGCAGCCGCGCTCAGCGCTCGACGGCTACGCGTGCGGCATCCATCCAGAGGGTCTCGAGATCGTAGTAGCCGCGCGTGTCCTCGTGGAAGATGTGCACGATCACGTCGCCGTAATCCATCAAGAGCCAGGTGCCGCTGGGCATGCCTTCGATGCCGTGACAGCGCGCGTCGTGCAGGCGCTTGAGATCTTCCTCGATGTGTCGGCCGAGCGCGTTGACCTGCCGATCGCTGCGGCCGCTCATCACGACCACGTAGTCGGAGTAGTCGACCTTGCCGCGCACGTCGATGATCTCGACATGCAACGCCTTGTGCTCGAGTGCGACGTCCGCGATCGCCGAAGCCAGGGCTCGCGCTCGATCGGGGGGCTCGGCTTGGCTGCGTCCTTTGCGCAAGGGTTTCTTACCTGTGGTCGCCGGTCGTGCACGTTTCGCCGGACCAGCTGTCGCCTTGCGTTTGGTGGCCAATGGTTCCTCTCCCTGCCTGTCCTCTCGCGCTTGCGCGATCTATAGCACTACCAAGTCGTCGCGATGGACGATTTCATCGCCACTATAGAAGCCAAGTCGTTTCTCGATCTGCTCCGAGCGAGCGCCCAGTAGCTTCTGCACGTCGCGCGCATCGTACCGGGCCAGGCCACGGGCCAGCTCGCGGCCGTCCGCGCCCGTAATACTGACTGCGTCACCAGCACGAAATGTACCGTGCACCGCCGTGATCCCCGCGGGCAAGAGACTCCGATTGGCTTCGGTCAGCGCGCGCTGCGCGCCGGCGTCCACGACCAGCGTACCAGCCATCTTGAGCGTATATGCAATCCAATACTTGCGACTGGCCAGCGCGGTGCCCGCGGGCAAGAACAAAGTTCCACAATCTTCACCGGTTGCTACCTTGCGCAGCACCTCGGGGTCGCGCGCCGGGCCGATCACCACGGGCACTCCGACCTGACAGGCGCGCCGGGCGGCACCGACCTTCGAGGCCATGCCTCCCACGCTCAGCGCGTTGTCCTTGGGCCAGATCAAGCGCTCGATGGCATCGACATCGCTCACCACCGAGATGCGTTGCTTGTTCGCATCCAGCAAGCCCTCGACGTCGGTCAAGAGCACGAGCAGCTCCGCGCCCGCCAGCGGGGCGACCATCGCCGCGAGTTGATCGTTGTCGCCGAACTGCAGCTCTTCGGTCGAGACCGTGTCGTTCTCGTTGATGATCGGCACGGCGCCGAGCTCGATCATCGCGTCCATCGCCGCGCGCGCGTTGAGGTAGCGCTGGCGGTTCGCGACCTCGGCGTGCGTCAGCAGCACCTGCGCGGCGTGCAGGCCGTGCGCGGAGAAGGCAGCTTCGAAGGCTTGCAACAGCAGCGGCTGACCGATGGCCGCGGCCGCCTGGAGCTCGGGGATCAGCTTGGGCCGGGTCGTGAGCCCGAGCTTGCGACAGCCCATCGCGACTGCACCCGACGAGACCAGGATCACCGTGCGTCCGAGCCGGTAGAGCTCGGCGATCTGGCCGGCGATGCTGGCGAAGCGCACTTCGCTCGGGTCGCCCCCGACGATCGCGCGCGACCCGATCTTCACCACGATGCGCTTGGCGGTCTCGAGAGGCTTGCGGGGGGAGGCGATGTCGCTCATGGCAGGTTACAGGCGGCGCAGTGTGGTGCCGCACCCAGCCGCGCGCAAGCGCGCGGCGTCCGCGTAATTAACAGCGTGCAAGCGCAGGGAACTCGCAGGGCGCGTCCTGCGTCCGCTACGCTGGCAGGGTGGACTTGCTGGTGTCCGAGCTGCCTGCCGGCTTCGTGTTGGGCTTTGCATTCCTTTTTGGAAGTACCTGGGGAAGCTTCTTCAACGTCGCGATCTATCGCTGGCCCCGTGACCAGAGCGTCGTCCGGCCGCCCAGCAAGTGCCCGGGCTGCGGCGCCCCCGTCGCCGCGCGCTACAACCTGCCGATCGTCGGCTACCTGCTGCTGCGCGGCAAGACCGCGTGCTGCGGCACTCCGCTCTCGCCGCGCTACCCGATCGTCGAAGCGCTGAGCGGCGTGCTGAGTGTGGCCGTGTTCCAGCGCTACGTGGTCGCTGCGCCGCCCGAGACGCTGTTCTTGCACGCGGTGCTCACGGGCGTTTGCTACTTCGCCTTCGTCGGCGGGCTGTTGATCGCGACCTTCGTCGATCTCGAGCACATGGAGATCCCGGACGAGGTTTCGCTGCCGGGAGCGGCGCTGGGGCTGGTGAGCGTGATGTGGCGCGATCCGGCGCACGTGGCCGACGCGGCGCTGGGCGCGGGCTTCGGCTTCCTGGTGGTGCAGGTCGTGTTCGTCTGGTCGTACGAGCTGTTGACCGGTCGCCGTGGGATGGGCGAGGGCGACGCCAAGCTGCTGATGATGATCGGCGCGTTCCTGGGCTACCAGGGCGTGCTGTTCTCGGTGTTCGTGGGCGCGGCGCAGGGCCTGATCGCGTTCGTGGTCGGCCGCGTGTTCGGCAAGAAGTCGCCTGAACCGCCGCCGCCAGCAGCTGCAGCGGACGAGGCAGAGGAAGACGAAGACGAAGACGACGAGGACGACGAGCCCGACCCGCAGTACTGGGGCCACATGAAGCTACCGTTCGGACCCTTCCTCGCGCTCGGAGCGCTGGAGTTCCTGTTCTTCGGCGACTACGCGATCGAGCTCTGGTTCGGGCTGTTCAGCCCGTAACGGCCACTTCGCGTGCGCGGCGGATCGGCCGGAACCAGCGCGAGAACAACCAGACGTTCAGCCCGACCACGGCCAGACAAAACGCGCCGAACAGCAGCGCCCAGACGTGCGTCGCGGGCGGATCGTCCGCGATGATCAGGTACGTCTCGCCCGTGACAGGCAGACCCATGTGCTGGCCCAGGAACTCGCGCACCACGCGAAAGCGGCCGCCGAGCTCACCGAACGTCACCATGCGGCCGGCGAACTCGGTGCGCGCGGCCGTGCGCGGATCTTCCAGGCTGGACGCGGCGACCTGCACGAACACGTTGCGCTGGCCGGCCAACGGGAACACCACCTGCCGGCTACCCCACAGACCCGTCTCGAAGCGCACCATCCCCGAAAGCATGGGCGTACCGCGCACCCGCACGTAGGCGTTGGAAGGCAACTTGGCCGGCTCGAGCTGCACCGCGTCGCCGAGTACGAGGGCCTGCCCCGACTGGAGCGCGTACGCGAGGTCGGAGCGGACGCTGGACAAAAGCCCGAGCGCGAGGCCCACCACCGCGGCCATCAGCACCATCGCCACCGTGCGCTGGCGCTTTGGGGGAGCCGGCAGGGCCAAAAGCTCCTGATCGAGCTCGGCCTCGGTGTCCAGGGCGACGGGGGAAAGTGGTGGGGCTGTAGGGTCCAAGCGAGTCACAGCGTAATGGTAGACAACCTGTTCGCTGAAAAGTTCGGGGGCAAGTCCGAGTTTTTGAGTTGTACTTGGCAGCCCCGGGCGCCCGTGCTACCAAGCCGCTCCCCTGCGCCCTGGCTCGAGCGCGGTTTTCCGTGCCGCCGGGCGGGTAGATATCCCAGTTTTGGGATGTCCAGGGAGCTGAAGACTCGCCCGCTCTGGAGCATGCCATGCCGAAATCGCCTCTCGCATCCGTGACCGAACGTTTCAAGAACAAAGACGCCCTGGTCGAGGCGGTGAAGGCGTTGGCCACCGACGAGCTCTGGCTGGATCGCCTGAACGACGACAAGGGTCTGCCGCACGTCTCGAACCGCAAGCTGCTCCACCTCCACGACGTCCTGTCGCAGGTGAAGAAGGAGTACGGGACGCGGGCCAAGTTGATCGACGCCATCGTCGCCGGCGACAAACGCGGCAAGGACGCGGGGTATCGCGCGCGGCTCGAGAAGCGCAGCACGCCTGCGTTGTTGGCCACTGCCCAGCTGGCGAAGAAGCAGAGCAAGAAGTAGTCCGGCTGACGCGCCCCAAGATCGCGTCGGTTCTGCGCTCCTACATGAGCGCCTACATTTTTTTCTCGGGATCTCGGCGACCGCGCGCGCGTTCTCTCGCGCGACGCTAGAGCGTGGCCGCGAGCTTTGGTATTCCGCTCTGGAAGGCTCGCGCCTCAGAGCGCGACCCTTCCAGTTTGATTATCGGTCGCCGGCGCTCCGCGGCGGCTCCCGGCGCGCCATGTCTGCCTTCGTCCATCTGCACGTTCATTCGCAGTACTCGATGCTCGACAGCGCGCTGCGCTTGAAGGCGTTGGTCAAGACCGCCAAAGGCTTCGGCATGCCGGCCGTCGCGCTGACCGATCACGGCAACATGTTCGGCGCCGTGCAGATGGTCTCGGAGTGCAAGAAGCAGGACGTCAAGCCGATCCTCGGCTGCGAGGTCAACCTGTGCGCCGATCGTCGGACCGGCCGCGACGCGCAGCACCTGGTCTTGTTGTGCAGCTCGCAGGAAGGCTACTCGAACCTGATCAAGCTCACGAGCTTGGGCTGGGTCGAAGGCTACGCGGTCGGCAAGCCCCGCATCGACCTGGAACAGCTGTACGAGCATCGCAAGGGCCTGGTCGGGCTCTCGGCCTGCATGGGTGGCTACCTCGCGCAAGAAGTTTTGCAGAAGGGTGAAGACGCCGGCCGAGCTGCGTTGGCCAAGTTGCGCGACAGCTTCGAGCCCGGAGCGTTCTTCGTCGAGCTGCAGGATCACGGCTTCGTCGAGCAAAAGCCGCTGAGCGAGATCTTGGTCGGCCTGGCGCGCGAGTTCTCGCTGCCGATGGTCGCGACCAACGACTGCCATTACCTCGAGCGCAAGAACGCGCACGCGCAGATGGTGTTGCAGTGCATCGCCGGCGGCACGATGGTCGCCGACATGGAGCGCGTGCATCACCGCTCCGAAGAGCTCTACTTCAAGAACGGCGAGGAGATGGCCGAGCTCTTCCGCGAGCTCCCCGAAGCCATCTCGAACACGCTGCTGGTCGCGGAGATGTGTGGCGGCCAGGCAAGCCCGTTTGCGAAGCCGATGCTGCCGCGCTTCCAGGTGCCGGAAGGCAGCGACGAGGTCACGCACTTCCACGCGCTGGCGCGCAAGGGCCTGGAGGAGCGCTTCGCCGAGTTCCGCGCGGTCGATCGCCCGGTGAACGAGCCGGCGTACCGCGAGCGGCTCGAGATGGAAGGCCAGGTGATCGCCGCCATGGGCTTCGCCGGCTACTTCCTGATCGTCCAGGACTTCATCAACTGGGCCAAGCAGCGCGGCATCCCGGTGGGTCCGGGCCGTGGCTCGGGTGCGGGCTCGATCGTCGCGTACGCGATGCGCATCACCGACATCGATCCGATCCCGTACGGCCTGCTGTTCGAGCGCTTCCTGAACCCGGAGCGCGTGTCGATGCCGGACTTCGACATCGACTTCTGCATGGACCGGCGCGACGAGGTCATCGACTACGTGCGCGGCAAATACGGCCGCGCAAGCGTGGGCCAGATCGCGACCTTCCACCTGCTCAAGAGCCGCAGCGTGGTGCGCGACGTTGGGCGCGTGATGGGCTTTTCGCCGCAGGACGCGGGCCGCGTCGCCACGCTGGTCCCCG
>DATEOF010000051.1:0-4007 GCA_035274465.1 Polyangiales bacterium | reverse complement strand
CCGCCGCCCGAACCTGCGCCAGGTCGAGGCCCGCGGGCAGCTCGGCGCGCTCGACCACCTGGCCCAGCGCGTCCAGCGTGTCGGTCTCGGCGCCGAGCGTCACCTGGGCCGCGTAGCGCTTGTCGTGGACGGTCAGGTGCGCGAGCAGCTTCGTACCCTCGCCGATGCCCAGCACCAACACGCCGCTCGCCATCGGGTCGAGCGTGCCCGCATGTCCCACCGCGCGCGTGCCGAACGCGCGCCGCGCCAGGCGCACCACATCGTGCGAGGTGGGCCCCTCGGCCTTGTCCACGATCAGCACGCCGCGCATCAGTCCGCCAGATTAACTCAGCGACTCGAGCTCGCGGCCCGCGGCCTGCACCACGCGGTCGCGCGCGCTCTGCAGGTCGAGACGCACGGTGGCACCAGCCGCCGCGCGATGGCCACCGCCGCCCATCGAAACTGCGACCCGGGACACGTCCGCTTGCCCTGCGCTGCGCAACGACATCCGCGTGAACAGCGTCCCGTCGAGGGTCTCGTCGGAGCGCGGCCGGCGCTCCCAGAGCATGATCGAGATCTCGACGCCCTTGAGCATACGCCCGTATTCGACCAGCCCCTCGGCCATGTCGTCCGACGCACCCGCTTGCTCGAGCACTGCCAACGGCAAGCTGACTACGGCCACACGCCCCGCGTACTCGGTTTGAATCGCATTGATCGCCAGGCCCAGGAGGCGCATGCGAGACATCGACCAGCCCTCGAAGACATGCGAGGCGACCTGCCAGGGGTCGATGCCCGTATCGAGCAAGTCGGCCGCCGTGCGCAGCGTCTGCGCGGTCGTGCCCGGATAGCGGAAGCCACCGGTGTCTGCCACGAGCGCAGTGTAGAGCGGCGCGGCGGCCATCGGCGGCATCGGCTTCACACCCAGCGCGGCCGCGAGCTCGAGCACCACGATCGCAGTTGCGCACGCGCCGCTGTCGCGCAGCACCACGTCGCCGAAGTCGTCGTGCGCCACGTGATGATCGACGATCACCACCGGCCCGGTCACCGAGCGGTCAGGGAAGTGGCGTGGCAGCAATGTGCGCGCCGCCGTGTCGGTGACGAATGTCGCGTCAAAACCCGCTCCGCCCGCGGGTAAAATCGATTGCACGCGCTCGCTACCGGGTAAGAACCGCAGCTGGGGCGGAACCGGGTCACGATTGTAGAGCACGACGTCCTTGCCGAGGGACCGCAGCACTTCTGCCAGACCCAGCATCGATCCGAGCGCGTCGGCGTCCGGCATGACGTGGCACGTCAGCAGGAAACGTTGGCCGCCGCGAATCAACCGCACGGCGTTGTCCAACTCCGCAATCATCGCTCGCCCTCGTCGGATGACTTCTTCAGGGCCTTGCCAACCTCGATCTCCGCCAACACGGCATCCACCCGTGCGCCGCGGTCGAAAGCGTCGTCCCAGAAAAACTTGAAATCCGGCATGTACTTCAATTGCAGACGAGGACTCAGTTCTCGCCGAAGATAGCCGCTGGCGCGTTCCAGGGCCGAACACGCAGCGTTTCGGTCCTTTACATCGACTTCTGGTCGCGTCAAGCGGAAGTAGATCCGGGCGTGACGCAGGTCATCCGTAACGGTCACCCCCGTAACGTAGGCAGACTCGAGCGCGGGTTCACGTAGGCCGCCACGCAACAGGAATTCCATCAACTCGGTCTGGAGCCTCTCTGCCACCCGCTGTGCTCGGTTCGGTTTCTGCTTACGCACGCGCTCAATCCTCACCATCACCAAACCCGGCCATACCCGGCAGGTCCTGGGGTTCCCCCTCGACATGAAGTATCTCGAGCGTGCGTTGCACGACCACGGCTTCAGTCAAGCCGGCCATGAAGGACGTGATGTGGTCCAGCATGGAGTTGGCGTGGCGCGCGTCGTTGCTGACCACGCTCACGCCGATCACCGCGCGCCGGTGCGCATCCAGCGCGTCAACCTCGGCCACGGCCGCGTTGAACTTGGCGCGTGTGCGGTCGACGATCCGGCGCACGATGCTCCGCTTGCCTTTGAGCGAGTCGTTGCCCGGCAAAGAGAACGAGACCTGAGATACGCCAACGACCATCGGTCCAATTCCCAACAGAAAGCTTGTCGCAGCTCAGGCTGAAAACGGCTCAAAGCGCTGCAGACACCTCTTGCATTTCGAAGCACTCGATCACGTCGTGCTCCTTGATGTCGCCGTAGTCGATGCCGATACCGCACTCGAGGCCGGCCGTCACATCGCGTACGTCGTCTTTGAGCCGGCGCAATGAACGCACTGTGCCTTCCCAGACCATCACCGAGTCGCGCATCAAGCGCGCCTTCGCGCCGCGCACGATCTTGCCGTCCGAGACGTACGAACCGGCGATCACACCCTTCGGCAGACTGAAGATGGCGCGCACCTCGGCGTGGCCGAGCGGGCTCTCTTTGTAGACGGGCTTGAGCAACCCGAGCATCGCCGACTTCACGTCGTCGACCGCTTCGTAGATGATGCTGTACGTCCGCACCTCGACGTGCTCGGCCTTGGCGATCTTCGAGGCACCGCCGGTGGCTCGCACGTGGAAACCGACGACGATCGCGCGCGATGCCGAGGCGAGCATGATGTCGCTCTCGGTGATGGCGCCGGCGCCGGAGTGGATGACCGTGACCTTGACCTTTTCGGTCGTGAGCTCGGTCAGTGCCTTGACCAGCGCTTCGGAAGAGCCCTGCACGTCGGCCTTCACCACGAGCTTGAGCTCCTGGAGGTCGCCTTCCTGCATCTTCTGGAAGAGCGCGTCGAGACCGACCTTCGCCCCCGGCAGCGCGATCACACGGCCGCCCGTCTTGCGACGGCGCTCGGTGATCTGCTGCGCCATCTTGACGTCGGTGACCACGTTGAAGTGGTCGCCGGCCTCGGGCACCTCGGACAGACCGAGCACCTCGACCGGTGTGGCAGGGCCCGCCTTGGCGGTAGGTTTGCCGCGATCGTCGGTCATCGCGCGGATCTTGCCGAACGACGAGCCGGCCACGACGATTCCGCCCGTGGAGAGCGTGCCGTCCTGGATCAGTAGGTTGGCGACCGGGCCTCGGCCCTTGTCCAGGTAGGCCTCGAGCACGACGCCTTCAGCAGGCACGTTCGGGTTGGCCTTGAGCTCGAGCACCTCGGCCTGGAGCACCACAGCATCGAGCAGCGCGTCGATGCCGTCGCCGGTCTGCGCGGAGACTTTGACGAAGATCGTGTCGCCGCCCCACTCCTCCGACTGCAGTCCCTCGCTCGCCAGATCACGCATCACCGCGTCGGGCCGCGCGTCGGGCTTGTCCATCTTGTTGACGGCCACGACGATCGGCACCTTGGCCGCCTTGGCGTGGCTGATGGCTTCCTTGGTCTGCGGCATGACGCCGTCGTCGGCCGCCACGACCAGGATAACCACGTCGGTGGCATTGGCGCCGCGCGAACGCATGGAGGTGAACGCCGCGTGACCGGGCGTGTCGATGAACACCACCGGGCCGCGCTTGGTATCGACGCGGTACGCACCGATGTGCTGCGTGATGCCGCCCGACTCCTGCGCCGCCACGTTGGTGCGCCGGATGCGGTCCAGCAGCGAGGTCTTGCCGTGGTCGACGTGACCCATCACCGTGACCACCGGCGCGCGCGTCACGCGCTCGGCAGCCTCGTCGGTGTACTCGCCGCGCGCTTCCGAGATCAGATCGTCCTCGGTGACCGCGACGTTCTCGACCTCGAAGCCGAACTCGGCCGCCAGGATGTTGGCGGTCTCGGCGTCCAGCGTGGAGTTGATCATGACGCCGGTCATGCCCAGCTCCATCAGCTTCGCGAGCACGTCGGTCGCCTTGAGCGACATGCGCGCGGCCAGGACCTGCAAGCCGATCTCGTCCTCGATGCGGATCACGCGCTTGGCTGCGCTGGGCGTCGTGATCTCGGTCTTCTGACCCTTCTTGCCGGGCGCCATCTTGCGCGCCCGACCAGGACGACCGCGTTGCTGCTGCTGGCGGCCGGTAGGCCCAAGCGCCGAGCGCACGAG
>DATEOF010000050.1:0-15399 GCA_035274465.1 Polyangiales bacterium | reverse complement strand
GGGGCGGCGCAGGCGGTTCGGTCGCCGCCAGCGGACATGGTGGCGGGGGCTCCGGCGGCAACCCGGCTCCCGCCTTGTGCACGGGTCCGATGCCACCCGCGAGCGCGTTCACGGCCAGCCCGGCGGCCCTCGATGCTCGCTCCCCCGGACTTGGCGCCCCCGACGCGCGAACCAACCCGGGCGCAGCCGCACCGCGCTATCGACTGAAGGACTTCCAACCCATGAGCTGCGGCTTCAACGCGGCGTACGGGCTCGAAGCATTCCTGGGCCGGCCGACCGTCGTGGCATTGTTCGCCGCCTGGTGCCCTTACTGTCAGGCGCAAATTGGCAAACTACAGCAGATCGCGCTCGAGCTCGAAGAGCAAGGCAAGTCAGTCTACATCGTCGTGGTCAACTCCTCGGTCGCAAACTCGCCGGAGGGCCACGATCCGATCGGTGAGCAATACCAGTTCACGGATCGCGTGACCTTCCCACTGTTGCAAGACACCGATGAGATCGATGCTTGGTCACTCCACGGCGGGTTCAAGGACGACCTCTTCATTTACCGTTCCGACGGAACGCTGCAGGCCTATCTGCCGACCTACATGGGCACGATCCCGATCGATCTGACTACCGAGGAAGGCTACGCGGCAGTCAAGGGAGTGCTCGCGGGGACGCCGTGAGATGTCTCGTCCTGGTGCTCTGCGCGCTGCTCAGTGCCGGCTGTGCCGATGAAGCGAAGCCACGGGCGGCCGCGCCCAGGCCGCGAAAGATCGATGGCGCCGCGCTGTACGCCGAGCGCTGTGCGCTGTGCCACGGCGATCGAGGCCAGGGCTATGCAGCCGACAACGCGAACGCGCTCGCGAACGCAGCCTTCCTGAGCGCGGCCAGCGACGAGTTCTTGCGCACCTCGATCGAGCGCGGTCGGCCGGGCACGCCGATGTCGGCCTGGGGTGCAGCGCTCGGCGGCCCGCTCGAAGACGCAGAGCTCGAGGCCATCGTGCGCTACATCCGCAGCCTCGCCTCGGGCGATCCTGCCTTTGTCGACGGCGTGAGCGTGATGGGCTCCGCGGTCCGCGCCAAGTCTTACTACGACGTGAAGTGCAAGACCTGCCACGGCGAAGAAGGGCGCGGTGGCGAGTACATGAGCATCGCCAACCCGGAGTTCCTGGCTGCGGCGAGCGACGGCTACCTGCAGCATGCCATCCGCGAAGGGCGGACCGACACGGCCATGCCGGCGTTCGCTGGCATGCTCGCCGATCAGATCATCGACGATCTGGTCGTGCTGATCCGCAGCTGGCAGGTGGATCCGGAGCAGACACCGGCCGAGGCGCCGGTCTGGCCGAGCCAGCCGATCCTGCATCCCGACGGGCCGGAACCGGCGTTCGCGGACGAGCGTTTCGCCTCGGTCGACGCGGTCCACGCCGAGCTCGAGCGCGGCGCGCGCATACTGCTGGCCGATGCGAGACCGCCGACCGACTACGTCGCCGAGCACATCGCCGGCGCGGTGAACGTGCCGTTCTACGATGCGGACGCGTACGTCGACGAACTTCCGACCGACGCCAGCATCGTCGCGTACTGCGGCTGCCCGCATGCCGCCTCGGGAGCGCTCGCAGATCGGCTGGCGAAACGCGGATTTTCGCGCGTGAAAGTGCTAGATGAGGGTTTCTTCATCTGGCGCGACAAGGGCTATCCGGTCAAGAGCGGTCCCACGCCCTGATGAGCCAGCACGAGTTGCGTCATTTGTCGCGCTCCGCTCGTCTGTCCGATGTCGGTACACCGCGCACTCGGACGCGTTCGGCAGCCGTCAGCGGCGCGCTGCTCCAAACCAACGGGCGAGTTCAACGCTTGGGGATGTACGTGGGTGCATCGTGTCATCGTTGACCCATAACAAACGCTCTTGCATAAACACGCTCGACATAATATCGCGTTGTGATCGCTTCTGAGCGTACTTAGCTTTCTCGAGGATCACATGCGGATATGTCACGTCTGCTTCGGCGCCAGCCTGGCTCTGGCGGTCGAGCTGTTCGCGGTGGATGTCGCCGCACAACCCAACTTCAACGCACCGGTCAGCCCAACCGTCAGCGACGCCCGCTCGCTCCAAACAGCTGCGGATAGCGCGTTCAAGGAAGGCCGCTACAAAGACGCCGCGGAGGCGTATCTCGCGGCGGATCACCTGGAACCGTCGGCGGCGTTGCAGCTCGCGCTCGCGAAGACGTACGAGAAATTGAGCGACGTCTCGCACGCGCTCGCGGCCTACCGCGAGTACTTCGGACGCGCTCCCGGCGCGCCGGATCGGGCACAGGTGCGAGCGCGCGTGAACGCTCTCGCGCAGGAGCTTGCGAAGCAGGGTGTGCAGCAACTGAGCGTCAGCTCTGAACCGCCCGGGGCGAACGTGGCAATCGACGGCCAGCCGCGCGGGATTACACCCTTGTATGTGGACCTGCCGCCAGGACATCACGTCATTGCGTTCGATCTGAAGGGCTACAAGGCCGAGGCCGTGGAATTCGAGCTGCGCTTGCCCGAGCCGCTCAATGTGGTCACGACCTTGGCCCCGGCTCCAGGCGCTGCCGAACCTGTCGCGGTCGCCGCTTCTGCTGCGCCAAATCCGCAGCCCCCTGCGCCGGCCAGCGATTCCTCGGCGACCACCCCTGCGCCCGCAGCCGCGACCGGCGCCGACAAGCCACACGACGACGCTGCTTGGATGCGCACGACGGGCTACGTGGCTCTCGGCGCCGCCGCAGCCTCGTTGGGTGCCGCGATCGGATTCGAAGTCGCGCGGGCCAACAGTGAGGATCGAGCGCAGCAGCAGGAAGAACAGATCGCATTCAAGGAAGATTTAGACGCCGCCAATGCGCAGCAAACATGGGCGCGCGTCTTCGCAGTCAGCGCAGGAGTACTTGCAGCCGCTGGCGGCGTGTTGTTGGTGTTAGCATCGGGGAACGCCGAAGTACCACCCAAGCCAGATGGCGTGAGCGTCGCATGCTCTGCATACGAGTGCGGCGCACTGTACAGGAGGCGATTCTGATGCGTTGGACCTACCCCGGGTTTGCACTGCTGTTAGTTGCCTGCGGAACATCGATCGATCCGAGCCTCGACCGCCGAGCCTGCACCGCAGAGGGCGAGTGCCTGGAGGGCTACGTCTGTTCTCCGGAACGCATCTGCGTCAAGCGCTCCGAATCGAAGGAAGGAGATCAGGTCACGGCGGATGCAAGCGTCGAGATGGACGCGGCCATGGAACCCGACGACACCAGCGACGTCAACACAGGGACCGCGCCGCCGGTCTGTGACCAAGGCATGACCTGCGGCAAGTCTTGCGTCGACATCAAGCAGAACACCGAGCACTGCGGCGGCTGTGACCATCGCTGTCCTGGCACGGACCACGGCGAGCCGATCTGTAGCCAGGGTGCGTGCGCCGTCGCGTGCGACGATGGCTACACGCGTTGTGGCGACCGCTGTTACAAGCTGAGCAGCGACGCGAACCACTGCGGTAGCTGCATGTTTAGTTGTCCGAGCGAGAGCAACAGCGCGGTCGCATGCGTCGACGGGAAGTGTCAGACCACCTGTGATCCGGGCTTCGAGCTCTGCGACGGTGAATGCGTACACCTCGAGACCAACGCGCACCACTGCGGCGCGTGCGGCAAGACCTGCGAGAGCGAGCAGCAATGCGCGGGAGGCGCCTGCGTCAAGGGCTGCCCGGCGGGAACACAGGAGTGCGAGCGTAGCTGCGTCGATTTCAATAGCGATGTACAGCACTGCGGAGGCTGCGGCAAAGCCTGCAGCGGGCCCGCGGGAGCTGCTCCGGCCTGTCGCGACGGCAAGTGTGGCTTCGGATGCCGTCCCGGCCTCACCGCATGCGGCGATACCTGCGTAGACGCCGCGACCGATCTCAAGAACTGCGGCAGCTGCGGAACCACGTGCGCTGCGACATCCCTGTGGAACCACGCCGTGTGTGAGACCGGCAAGTGCAACACGCGCTGCAACACCGGCTTCGTCGCCTGCGAAGGTCAGTGCATCAGCATCGCCCTGCTGGCCAACAACCGCTCGTTCGCCGCGTGTGCCGTGCTGGGCGGCCTGAACGACATCTCGATGTGCGCGAACATGGGCGAGAAGATCGCCTATTGCAGCAACCAGTGCGTCGACACCTCGCAGGACGAGCGCCACTGCGGCGGCTGCGGGCGCGACTGCGCGATGGGCGAGACCTGCGAAGGCGGGATGTGCAAGGCGCACTGATCAGTACAGGTGCTTCTTGTAGTCGCGAGCGAGGCCGGCGTTCACGACCGCCTTGGACACGAAGCTGCGCAACAGCGTGGCGCCCAGGCCAACTTTCTTGTTGAGCTTCACGTGGGCGGTCAAGACCGCCGCCGGATCGATGCCGTGTGCAACCGCCGCGACAGGCCAGAGCGCGGCGCGTTGCAACACGGCGCTCGGGCGCAGCGCGATGCGAGCGTCCTCGAGCGTCGTGATCAGCTTGGGAACCTTGGCCTCGACTGAAAAGCGTTCACGCACGCTTGGATCGGACACGATTCGCGCGCTGCCGGTGATGCTGGCGACGGAGCAGACACCCGGGATGAACGCCAGCATTGCAGCCAATGGCTGCGTCAGGATGTTGCGCAGGCTGTCCTTGCGCCGGTTGCCCGGGCGCTCCGCGTAGCTGACGTTCGCGCCCTCCAGTTGCAGCAAGCGACCCGCAGGATCACCCTTCGGGCTCACATCTGCGTGGCCCTCCGGATCGGCCGTGGCGACCGCGAGAAAGCGCGCCTGATTCAAGAATTCCGCGGCGTCCGCCGGCGGATCACTGCGCGCAGCTGCTGCCCAAAACTCCGAGCGCATGAACGCCTTGGCACAGTGCACGTACACTTCGTCGATCTCGATCTCGACGCTCGCGTCGGTCGCATTCGCGACCCGCCCATTCACGCGCAACGTCTCGCCGAGACCCGGGATCATGAACAGCATGCCGACGCCGTAGCCGACTCGGAGTTGCTGTGGATCGTCGATGGCTGCGACGTCGATCGCCAGCCGCGTCGGCCGCACCGCACGCGCGAAGCCGTCGACACCGCCCGCGAGCGTGACCGCGACACCGGCGGGCTGCACCGAGCCGAGGCAGGCGAGCCGCGATACACCCAGCCAGCGCAGCGCCTCGGACTCGAGGTGGTCGATGATCTTCATGCCCACGGCGGCTGGGGCCGTGCCGAGACACGCTTCAAGCTGTTCGAGCGTCGTGATCATGGCGACCACGACTGTAACGCTACTTCGCGGTGCGTTCGATCACGAGATCGGTGCTCACGCGCTCGGCATCGGGCGGCGTCGGTATCTTCAGCGCCGCGTTCCACGCGGGGAAGATCGCTCGAATCGCTTCGGGGTTGTGCTTGGGCACGTTGATGAACGTCCAGCTGGACCCCGCATCGCTGGATGCCGCGATGAGATAAGTCTTGGCGCGAAAGAGCATGCCCGGACCGCGCATGTACTGGTAACAGGTCACGACCGAGTGCAGCTCGGCGCCAGCTTCGACGGGAACCGTCGCGCTCACCACCTGGATCGCGAGCACGTCGAAGTTGTCGTCGGCGACCTCGGCCATCTCGCGCTGCATCTTGGCGATCGTCGCCGTGCGCCCACCCAGCGCCTTGACCAGCCGCGGGTACATGAAGTCGGTGAGGGCGGCGTAGTCCTGCGTCAGGTTCGCATCGCTCATCTCTTGCGCTTGCTCGATCACCACGTCGGCCGCAGCGGCCGCGGTGATCCTCGGCGAAGTGATCGGCCTCGCCGCTGTCGTGCTCGCGTTCCCGAGCACACTCACGGCCGCAACGAACATGACCACGACCCAGCCACGCGCGAACTTCATGGTGCGACTTTAGCTCACATAGCCCTTCCCAGCCGCACCGCCGATGAGCGCTCTCGAGCGTCGCCGCCAGGCCATTGATTTCACGGTGGATTTCGCCGGGAGTCGCGGCCTGACTCGCTCCAGCCAGTCGCCCCACTCCAGCCTTTCCTCGGCTCCGAGCGGACAAGTCCGCCGCCGATGCAACCACGGCGCACACAGCGCCGGCGCCACGAACGTCGAAACAACGCCGCGCGCTGATTCCGGTATTGTCCGGCGCATCATGAAGCCCATCAGCATCACGCAACTGGGTGACGCGCAGTACCCCTCCCCACTCGCCTTGCCGGTCGTCGACGACCTGGCCGTCCCCGCCGAGATTCAGTGGCCCGGCCGCAAGCCGCCCGAAGACTTGATGTTGTTCGAGAAGGCCGGACCGCGCGCGAAGCTGTACTTCGATCCGAAGCAGACGCGCGCCGCGATCGTGACCTGTGGCGGTCTTTGTCCCGGCCTGAATAACGTGATCCGCTCGGTGACCCGCGAGCTGCGTCGCAGCTACGGCGTGAAGTCCGTGCTCGGCATCATGGGCGGCTACCGTGGGCTCGATCCAGCGCGCGGGAAGCCGCCGATCGAGCTCACCGAGGAGCTGGTCGAGGACATTCACAAGGAGGGCGGCACCATCCTCCGCACCTCGCGCGGCCCGGTCGACATGGGCGTGGCCGTGGAGTTTCTGATCAGCCGTCAGGTGAACGTGCTGTTTACCGTGGGTGGCGACGGGACGCAGCGCGGTGGCAATGCCCTGTTCGAGGAGGCGCGCAAGCGGGGACACGCGCTCGCAGTGGTCGGCATCCCGAAGACGATCGACAACGACGTGCGCTACGTCTCGCGCACCTTCGGCTTCGGCACGGCCGTGGACGAGGCCGTGCGGATCATCGACAGCGCGCACACCGAGGCTCGCAGCGTCGACAACGGCGTCGCAGTGGTCAAGCTCATGGGTCGGCACGCGGGCTTCATCGCCGCAGCCGCCAGCGTCGCCAGCCAGGACGTCAACTTCTGCCTGGTGCCCGAGGTGCCCGTCGCGCTGCAAGGGCCGAATGGATTGCTGGCCGCGCTGGAGCGCAGGTTGCAGATGAAGAACCATGCTCTGGTCGTGGTCGCCGAGGGCGCCGGGCAGGAGCTGTTCGCAGCCAGCGGCGGCAAGGACGCGTCGGGCAACGTCAAGTTGCACGACATCGGGCCCTTCCTGCGCGACGCGATCAGCCAGCACTTCTCGGCACGCGGCACCGAGGTGACCCTGCGCTACTTCGATCCGAGCTATCAGATCCGCGGTCGCTGCGCGAACACCGAAGACGCGCTGCTCTGCGACCGCCTGGGGCGCCACGCGGTGCATGCCGCGATGGCAGGCAAGACCGGCCTCGTGGTCAGCTTTTTGCACGGGCAGTTCGTCCACGTGCCGATCGGCGTCATCGCGCAGGGCAGCAAGCGGCTCGACCTGGAGGGCGAGCTCTGGCGCGGAGTGCTGTCGTGCACGGGTCAGTCGGCATACTTCACCTAACACCAGCCGAGATCGCACATGACCAACATCCGCACGGGCTTGGGGGTCGCCGAGATCCAACAAGCATTCCTCGACAACCTCGTGGTCGGCATGGGGCGCGTCCGCGAGGCGGCCACGAAGCACGATCTCTACTTCGCGCTCGCGCTGACCATGCGCGACCGCATGCTTCAGCGCAGCGTCGCCAGCCTGCTCGACAACTTCGTCGTGAAGAATGCGCGGCGCGTGGCCTATCTCTCGGCGGAGTTCCTGCCGGGACCGCACCTGGCGACCACGCTGCTCAGCCTCGACGCCACCGAGCCCACGCGCGAAGCGCTGCGCGGACTCGGTTATGACCTCGACGAGCTGTTGGCGCAGGAAGAGGAGCCCGGGCTCGGCAACGGCGGGCTCGGGCGGCTGGCGTCGTGTTACATGGATTCGCTGGCAGCGCTCGAGGTGCCGGCGGTCGGCTACGGCATCCGCTACGAGTTCGGCATCTTCGATCAGGTGCTGCGCGAGGGCTGGCAGCAAGAGATCACCGACAAGTGGCTGCGCCATGGCAACGCCTGGGAGCTCGCGCAGTCCGAGATCACGTTTCGCGTGAACTTCGGCGGTCGCACGGAGCGTTTCGGCGACGCCAAGGGCGGCTATCGCGTGCGCTGGCTCCCGGGGTCCGCAGTGACGGGCGTGGCCTGCGATACGCCGAACCTGGGTTATCGCGTCGGCACCTGCAACCTGCTGCGTCTCTGGAAGGCCGAGGCCGTGGAGTCGTTCGACTTCGGCGCCTTCAACCACGGCGACTACTACCGCGCCGTCCGCGACAAGATGGAGTCGGAGACGATCACCAAGGTGCTGTATCCGAACGACGAAGCCTACGAGGGCAAGGTGCTTCGGCTCAAGCAGCAGTACTTCTTCTGCAGCTGCTCGCTGCAGGACATGCTGCGTGTACACCTGGCGCTCGGCGGCACGCCCGCAACCTTCCACGAGAAGTGGGCGGTTCAGCTCAACGATACCCACCCCGCGGTCGCCGTCGCCGAGTTGATGCGACTGCTCGTCGACGAGCACCAGCTGGCGTGGGACAGCGCCTGGAACGTCACGCGCGCGACGTTTGCCTATACCAATCACACGTTGCTGCCCGAGGCACTGGAGAAGTGGCCGGTGCCGCTGTTCGGCGCGCTGCTGCCGCGTCACCTCGAGATCGTCTACGAGATCAACCGGCGCTTTCTCGAGGAAGTGCGCGCCAAGTTTCCCGGCGACGCAGCCCGGCTGGCGCGGCTCTCGCTCATCGACGAGACCGGTGAGCGCTACGTGCGGATGGCGAACCTCGCCTGCGTCGGCAGCCACACGATCAACGGCGTCGCGCGCCTGCACTCCGAGCTGCTGAAGCTGACCGTGTTGCGAGACTTCGCGGAGCTGTGGCCGAACAAGTTCTGCAACGTGACCAACGGCGTGACGCCGCGCCGCTTCGTCGCCGTGAGCAACCCGGATCTGACCGAGCTCATCACCCGGAGCATTGGCGACGGCTGGCTGCGCAACCTCGACAAGCTGCGCGAGCTCGAGCCGTTCGCGGACAAGGCCGACTTTCGACAGCAGTGGCGCGCCGTGAAGCTCGCGAACAAGCGCAGGCTGGCGGCGCTGATCACCGACCGCACGGGCATCCGCGTCGCGCCGGAGTCGTTGTTCGATATCCAGGTCAAGCGCATCCACGAGTACAAGCGCCAACACCTGGCGGCGCTGCACATCCTGGCGCTGTACTTGCGGCTGAAGCGCGACCCGGGGGCCGACGTACCGGCGCGCACCTTCGTGTTCGGTGGCAAGGCCGCGCCGGGGTACTTCATGGCCAAGCGCATCATCAAGCTCATCAGCGCGATCGGCGAGCTGGTGAATGGCGATGCGAGCCTGCGCGACCGCCTGAAGGTCGTGTTCTTTCCAGACTTCAACGTGAAGAACGCCCAGTTCATCTACCCCGCTGCGGATCTGTCCGAGCAGATCTCCACGGCCGGCAAGGAAGCGAGTGGCACGGGCAACATGAAGTTCTCGCTCAACGGCGCGCTCACCATCGGCACACTCGACGGCGCGAACGTCGAGATCCGCGAGGAAGTCGGCGAGGAGAACTTCTTCCTGTTCGGCATGACCGTGGCCGAGGTCGAAGCGCAGTGGGCCCGCGGCTATCGCCCGCGCGGCATCTACGAGCAAAACGCCGAGTTGCGCGCGGTGCTGGACTTCATCGCCGGCGGTGCCCTGGCCAGGGGTGACACCGAGGTCTTTCGTCCGCTGGTAGAGAACCTGCGCGACCACGATCCCTTCCTCGTGCTGGCGGACTACGCCGCCTACGTCGAGGCGCAAGCTCGCGTGAGCGCGCTCTGGAAGGACCCCGAAGCCTGGACGCGCAAGTCGATCCTCAACACGGCCCGCATGGGCAAGTTCTCGTCCGACCGCTCGATCCGCGAGTACTGCGAGCGCGTCTGGAAGGTCAAACCCCTAGTCGAAGGAAGCAAAGGCGCACCATGAGTAACACCACGATCGTTGCAATCACCGGCCGCGAAGTCATCGACTCGCGCGGCAACCCCACGGTCGAAGTCGACGTCCGCCTCGAAGGCGGAGCGCTCGGCAGAGCTGCGGTTCCATCCGGCGCATCCACCGGAGAGAACGAGGCGGTCGAGCTTCGCGACGGCGACAAGGCACGCTTTCTCGGCAAAGGCGTGCTCAAGGCCGTCGACAACGTCAACACCAAGATCGCCCCTGCCCTGCTCGGGCAATCTGCGACCGCGCAGGCAACCATCGATGCCGCGATGCTCGCGCTCGATGGAACCGCGAATAAAAAAGTCCTCGGCGCCAATGCCATCCTGGCCGTGTCGCTGGCCGTCGCCAAAGCCGCAGCCGCGCAGCTCGGCGTTCCGCTCTACCAGTACATCGGCGGCCCGAACGCCAAGGTGCTGCCGGTCCCGATGATGAACATCATCAACGGCGGCGCCCACTCGGACGCTCCGATCGACTTCCAGGAGTTCATGATCATGCCGATCGGCGCGAGCAGCTTCCGCGAAGCCATCCGCCACGGCGCCGAGGTGTTTCACACGCTCAAGAAGGTGCTGCACGATCGAGGCCTGTCGACTGCGGTCGGAGACGAAGGTGGCTTCGCACCCAACCTCTCGAGCGCCGACGAGGCGCTGGCGGTGATCTGCCAGGCGATCGAGGGCGCGGGCTACAAGGTGGGCAGTCAGATCGCCATCGCGCTCGACGTCGCCAGCTCCGAGTTCTTCGACAAGGGCAAGAACCAGTACATCTTCAAGAAGTCCGACAAGTCGGTGCGCTCGGCGGAGGAGCTCGTCGCGTACTACGCCAAGCTGCAGGAGCGCTATCCGATCATCTCGATCGAAGACGGCTGCGACCAGAACGACTGGGCCGGCTGGAAGGTGCTCACCGACAAGCTGGGCAAGACCACGCAGCTCGTGGGCGACGACCTGTTCGTGACCAACACCAAGTTCCTGGCCAAGGGCATCAAGAGCGGCGTGGCCAACTCGATCCTGGTCAAGGTCAACCAGATCGGCACGCTGACCGAGACCTCCGACGCGGTGGAGCTGGCGCGCGAGAACGGCTACACCGCGGTGATCAGCCACCGCTCCGGCGAGACCGAAGACGCGACCATCGCGGACCTCGCGGTCGCGACCAACTGTGGCCAAATCAAGACGGGCTCGATGAGCCGCTCGGACCGCATCGCCAAGTACAACCAGCTGCTGCGCATCGAAGAAGAGCTCGGCGCGCGAGCAGTCTACGGCACGAGCAAGCTCAAGGTCGCTCGCCCGACTTGAGCCCCTTCGCGCGCTGCCGCCTAGGTCGCCGCGAACGCGATCTTCGCGGCGGCGTGCGCTCCGATCACTGCGACGTCCTTGCTCGTCACCACGCTGACCGGGATCGTCTGCAGCACGTCGCTCATGCGGCCCTTGGTCTGCAGTGCTTGCAGGAAGTCGCCGCGACGCAGGCGTTCGAGGATCTTGGGCGCGATGCCACCACCGATGTACAGGCCGCCGGTCGGCAGGACCTTGAGCGCTAGATTGCCGGCCTCGGAGCCGTACAGCGAGACGAACAGCGACAGCGCGCGCTCACACGCCGGGTCTTCGCCGCTGCTGCCGAGCCGGCCGATCACCGCGGCCGGATCAGTCGTCGACATTTCGGCGCGCGTCTCGGGCTTCGGTGTGGCCAGGCCCTGCGCGACCACGAAGTCGTAGATCGCGATCAGCCCCGGCCCGGACAGCACGCGCTCGGAGGACACGCGCGCGGGATGGCGCGTGTACATGAAGCGCAGCAGCGCGATTTCGACCTCGTTTCGCGGCGCCAGATCGGTGTGGCCGCCCTCGCTCGGCAAGACTCGGAGACCGCGCGCCGTGGGCACGCCGATGGCTTCTCCAAGGCCCGTGCCCGCAGCGACGACCGCAATCGGACCCTGCGCCTCGCGCTCGCCTTCGTGCAGGACCACCAGGTCCGCCTGGGGATCCAGCTCCGGAATGCCGAAGATCACCGCAGCCAGGTCGTTGAGCAGCGTGACCGGCGCGCGGAGCGCTCCCTTGAGCGTGACTTCGTCCATCTCCCACGGCAGGTTGGTCGCCTTGCAACGGCCGTCGCGCACGGGACCGGCCACGGCAAAGGCCGCAGCGTCGATGGTGATCGTGCCCAGGAACTCCAACGCCACTGCCGTCAAGCTCGGATAGTCGCGACTCGGATAGCGCTTGCGCGCGACGATCGTCGTGCCGTCGTACAGGGCCAGATCCGTCTTGGTGCCCCCGATGTCGCCTGCAAGAATTCTCATCACTCGCGACCGTAGCGCTCTCCGCGCGGAATGTCTCGCATACCCGGGGCACGCTGGACTAGGGTCTGGGCGATGCAGGCGTTGGCGACAATTTTGTCTCGGCACGAATTGCTCGCCCTGGCGCTGGTGATCTGGCTCGGCCTCCTGCTCGGACGCGTGAACCTGCGCGGCCTGCAGCTGGGAGCGGCGGGCGTGTTGTTCGCCGGACTTGGCCTGAGCGCGCTGCTCGCGCCCTACGCGACCTTGAAGGCCTCGCCGGCCGTGAAGGAGCTCGGCCTGGTGCTGTTCGTGTACTGCGTGGGCCTGAGCAGCGCGGCCGGCTTCTTCAGCGCCTTTCGCCAGCGAGGCGCGCGCTGGAACGTAATCGTGTTGTTCGCGCTGCTGGTCGGCGCCGGCGTCGCGGTCGGCGTCGGCCACTTGCTGCGCCTCAACCCCGGCCAAATCACCGGCGTGTTCTGCGGCGCCCTGACCAACACGCCCGCCCTCGCCGCCGCGACCGATCGGCTACAAGCCACGCCCTTCGCGGAGCACCCGGCGCTCGGTTACTCGGCCGCGTATCCGTTCGGGGTGCTCGGCGCACTGCTGATCTTTCGCGCGTTCGCCTACGTGCGCCAGAGCAAGCGACAGCAAAAGCTGACCTCGGCAGCTCCGCGGCGGCCGCTGCTGACGCGAAACTTCGAGGTGCAAAACCGCGAGGCCTGCTTCAAGTCGCTGGACGAGCTCGACGTGCGCAACACACCGGGCGTCGTGATCTCGCGCATCCACCGCACCGGAAGGCTCGCGCCTGATGGGCGCGACCCTTCCGCTGACCATCGGTCGCCGGCGCTGCGCGGCGGCTCCAGCAGCGAGCTGCTGGTGGCGACCGGCGCGAGTCGACTCGAGCCGGGAGACGTGATCGTGGCCGTGGGCGACTCGGACGCCCTCGAGCGCGCGCAGACCTTCTTCGGCGCAGTCTCGGATCGAGATCTGGAGGCCGGGCGCGAACACGTCGACATGCGGCGGATCCTGGTGTCGCGCCACGAGCTGGTCGGGCGAACGCTCGGCGAGATCGATCTGGATGTGCGCTTCAACGGACAGGTCACGCGCCTGCGCCGCGCGGACGTCGATCTCCTGGCCTCGGACGACACGAGGCTCGAGCTCGGCGATCGGCTGCGCGTGGTCGCGCCGAAGGACAACCTGGCAGAGATCGCCAAGTTCTTCGGCGACTCGGAGCGCGAGCTTGCCGAGATCGACTTCGTCGCGCTCGCGCTCGGCTTGGCAGCCGGCTTCGTGCTGTCGATCATCCCACCCTGGCCGGGAAGCACGCTGCGGCTCGGCATCGCGGGCCCGCTGCTGGTCGCCTTGTTCCTCGGTCGGGTGGTGCGCACGGGCAACCTCGTCTGGGTCTTGCCCTACGAGACGAGCAACGTGCTGCGCCACTTTGGCCTGCTGGTGTTCCTGGCAGCGGTGGGCATCGGCTCCGGGAGCCAACTGACGAGTCTGTTCGGGCGCGAAGGGCTGGCGCTGGCGGGCCTCGGTGCGCTGGTCACGCTCGTCTTCAACCTGCTGCTGCTCGGCCTGCTCGCTGGGCCCGGGCGCGCGAGTCCGGCCGAAGCGCTCGGCGGCTGCAGCGGCGCGCAGACCCAACCCGCGACGCTGGCCGTAGCGCGCGATCTCACGGGCGGTGCGGACGAGGTGAACGTCGCGTACGCGGTCGTCTACCCGACCGCGATGATCGCGAAGATCGTGCTGGCGCAGGTGATAGCCATGCTGCCCTGGCTGTGACGTCGTAACGCCTCAGCCGCTCAACTCGGGGTCGGCCGTGGCGCGGAGCTCGACCTCGGACGGAGCCGCGAGCGGTTCGGCAGTCGCGAGCGTCCAGTGCGCGCTCCAGTACCCGAGGACTCCGGAGAACGCCCCGTAGAACACGGCGCGCGTCCAGACCAGGGTCCAGGTGTGCACGCGCTCGATGTCGAAGCCGAACATCACCAGGCACAACACCAGCCAGACGCAGAGCGTAAAAGTCAACAAGCGCCCGGTGAAGCGCAGGCCGCTCTCAGCTGCGGCGCGCGTGAGCAGCTCCGGCGCGACGCCCCAGCGCACGTCGAAGGTCGCGTAGCCACGCGTTCCGCCCGCGATGCCCAGCGCGAGGAAGCAGCCGGTCAGGCAGGCTTCGATCAAGACATCGGAGCGCGAGAGGCTGGAGCTCGGGTCGCTGACGGGCCCCTGCACCATCGTCAGGGCCGCCCAGCCGTTGAACCAGGCATTGAGCAGCAGCTGAGGGATGCCATGGCGCTGCCACAGATACGCGTAGACGCTGCCGCGGAAGCGCCGCCGTTCCCTGGGGATGGCGACCTCGCGGAAGAACGCGCTGCCGGTGCGCGCGAACATCACGACGGCCGCGACCACGCCGCTGGCCGCCGACAGCCACATCACGAAGCTCAGCTTCGAGAAGCTGTCGTTCGGCCAGGTCCGCTCGATCCACCAGAACGAGAGGACGGAGAGCGGGATGCCGACGATCACCGCCAGCAGCGAGGCATGCCACCACGGATTGATGGCGGGACCCTGGCCGTCACACGGCTGACCCGCAGCCGAGGGCGGCAGGTGGAACTTGTTCTGCAGGTACGCGTCCGGGAACGACGTGGAGGCCGCGTGCGCTGCGAACGCCGGCACGGAGCTGAGCACGATCACGCACAGCCAGCGCGCCTGCTCGTCAGTCACCCGATCCCCGAGGCCCAGCACCACGGCGCCGATGAACACGACGACCATGATGAAGAACCCGATTCCCGTGACCACCGCGGCACCGAAGCGTGCCGCCGGGAACGTCAACACTCTCGCTGGGGCCACGCGCCTGACTTAGTCCGGAACGCGCTCCGCAACAAGTGGCCGGCGGCGGACACCACCGAGGCGATTTTCACGCTTTCCAGCTCGACCTCAGCCGAAGCACAGCCAGTGGTACCAGTCGCAAACGCAGCTGTACGTGCCGTAGTTGCACTCCACGTAGACGGGTAGGCCGAGGCAATCGCCCACCGGATCTTCAGGCGCATTGGCTGGACACTCCGCCGGGTTGTCCGGCGAGGGAATGCGGGTCTCGGGCGTCGAGATCGGGGGAAAGAAGTCGGCGGGATCGAGCTCGTCGGGCGCCGGAGCGGAGCTGCCGGAGTCCGTTGCAGCTTCCGGCTGCACGCCGGCATCGACCGGTGCTGCCGCCCCGCTACCAGCCGCCGGCGCTGGAGCCGAGGCGCCGCTCGCAGCGGCCGTGGAGCCAGAAGCACCCGACGCAGGAGCGGC
>DATEOF010000049.1:0-62022 GCA_035274465.1 Polyangiales bacterium | reverse complement strand
TCGCGTACGTGCGCGCGTCACGCGCTGGTCGAACCTGCGGCGCAGCTCGTCGCGCCCGACCAGGCTCGGCGTGCTGAGGTACGCGCGCGACACGTCCGCGTGCTCCGCATCGTCGCGACCGACCAGGGTCGCGAGCTGCAGCATCACCTCGGACGCGGAGCGCGGCCGCAGTGCAGGCTCCAGGCTCAACATCGCCATCACCAGCGCGTCGAGCTGCGCGGGGATCTCGTTCACGAGGAGCGACGGCGGGGCGGGCCGCTCGGACCACGCGTCGGCGAGCTGAGCGAAGTTGCGCGCCGCATAGGCAGAGCGTCCGGTGAGCGCGAAGTACAGCGTGGCACCGAGCGAGTACAGGTCGGTGCGGCCGTCGAGACCCAGCCGGTGCACCACCTCGGGCGCTGCGAACGCCGGCGTACCGATGATCTGCTCGCTGGGACCCATCGGCGCCATCGCCCCGAAGTCGATCAGCTTCGCGCGTCCGTCGAGCGTCCTGCGCACGTTGTGCGGGCTGACATCGCGGTGCACCAGGCCGCGCACGTGAAGCAGCGACAGCGACGAGCACACGTCGTGGATCAACGCGCAGGCTTCGCGCCACGGGAGCGGTGCACACTCGGTCAAGCTGCTGCCGTGCAACAGCTCCATCGAATAGTAAGGCCCGGTAGGATCCCAGCCGTAGTCGTAGACGCGGATGACGCGCGGGTGATCGAGCTGCGCGAGCACCGAGAACTCCTGCTCGAACAGGGCTTCGACCGCTGCGCGCTTGCCGCCGGCCTTGTCGAGCTGCAGCTGCTTGAGCGCGAGCTCGGGCCCCGCTTCACCGTCGCTGACCCGGTACACCGCGCCCATGCCGCCGCGTCCGAGTAGCGCCCGTACCAGGTAGCGCTCGCCGATGCGCTCGGGCAAGGTCGCCCGTTCGGGCGGCGCAGCCGGAGTGCTGGAGGGGCGCATCAGATCCGATGGTAGTTTCTTCCGCGCCCCGCTACATCCCTCGCGCGCTCGCACAAGGTGAGCGCTTTCGCGCTGTCCGCGTGCATGCGCGCACCTCTCACTGCGCGGCGGGCGCGTCTTCCGTGAATGCGTAGGTGACGTTCGCGGTGACGAGCGGTACCGGCACGCGGACCCGCACGAAGCGCGCGGGCGCACGCTCGGGACAGCGCAGCTTTTCGGTCACGCGCGTGCGCACGCAGCTGATGACCGGCTCGCTGCCGGGCATGCTCCCGCCGTCGCTCACGACCGGGACGCTGCCGGCACCGGTGAACTCCGCCGCGACCGTGATGCGACCACTGCCTTGGGGCGCGTGTTCTCGCGTGCATGCCACGGCCTCGTCGCTCAGCGCGTCGGCAAACTCTTCGGCGGCCCGGAAGGGACCGTCCGGCCGCCGTGCGCGCGTCGTACATGCGAGCGCCATCGCAACCCAACTCAGGAACACGATCACCGTCATGTTTCGCTGAATAGCCATGCGTGACAACGATGGTAACCAAGCGGCCAGTGCTTGCATACTGGTCGCGAGCATTCGACACCCACACGGGCCGCGCTGTATCTTGTGCTGCGATGGAGCAGTGGTCGAAGGACAGTTGGCGCAGTCGGCGTGCACAGCAGCAGCCTGAATACGAAGATCCTCGAGCCGCGGCGCGCGCGCTGCAGGTGTTGTCGACGCGGCCGCCGCTGGTGGCCGCGGGAGAGGTAGAGCGACTTCGCGTGACGTTGGGCGAGGCCGCGCAGGGCAAGCGCTTCGTCTTGCACGGCGGCGATTGCGCCGAGGCGTTCGCGAGCTGCACCGAGGCGGCGCTGCGCAGCAAGCTCGAAGTGCTGCTGCAGATGAGCCTCGTGCTCACCTACGCCACGCGGCGGCCGATCGTGCGGATCGGGCGCATCGCCGGTCAGTACGCGAAGCCGCGCAGCAGCGCGACCGAGCGAGTCGGAGACCGCGAGCTGCCGAGCTATCGCGGCGACATCATCAACGCCGCCGAAGCCACGCCCGAGGCGCGACGCGCCGATCCCGCGCGCTTGCTCGAGGCCTACGGGCACGCGGCCGCCAGCTTGAACTACCTGCGCGCATTGATCGAAGGCGGCTTCGCCGATCTGCATCACCCGGAGCGCTGGGCGCTCAAGCTCGTGTCGCGAAGTCCGCGGCGCGCGGCGTACGAACGCACGATGAGTGCGATCACCGACGCCATCGCGTTGATGGAGAGCATCGGCGCTTCGTCCCAGGATGCGCTCAACCGCGTGGACCTCTACACCTCGCACGAAGCCTTGCTCTTGGCCTGGGAAGAGGCGCTCACACGCGACTCCGGCCCGGGCACTTACAACCTGTCGGCGCACTACCTGTGGCTGGGCTATCGGACGGCGAAGATCGACGAAGCCCACGTCGAGTATCTGCGAGGGTTGCGCAACCCGATCGCGATCAAGGTCGGCGTCGCGAGCAACCCGGCGGAGCTGGCTGCGTTGCTCGATCGGCTCGATCCCGAGCGGGAGCCCGGGCGGATCACGCTGATCAGTCGGCTCGGCGCCGGGAACGTCGAGTCTGCGCTGCCGGCGCTGCTGCGAGCGGCGGCGGACTCGGGTCACCCCGTGCTGTGGAGCTGCGACCCGATGCACGGCAACACGGAGGCCACGGCAGGCGGGCGCAAGACGCGCCGCATGGAGTCGATCTTCGGCGAGCTCGAGCAGACCTTCGCGGTGCACTCTGCGCAAGGCAGCAGGCTCGGCGGCGTGCACTTCGAGATGACGGGCGAGGACGTGACCGAGTGTTTGGGTGGCTCGCTCGAAGTTCGCGAGGATGATCTCCCGCGCTCGTACGAGACCGCATGCGACCCGCGGCTCAATGGCAGCCAGGCGCTCGAGATGGCGTTTCGCATCGCCGAGCTGCTGCGCAGCTGAGTCCGCGTTGGTACGGGCATTGCTCGGCAACGAGCCATGCGCCTCCTACAGGGGACGGTCGCGCTGTGCATCGCGTGGGGGTGCGCGGGCTGTACGCACTACGAGGTGCTGCAATCCTCGCTGGTTGCACCACCTGTCGCGCCGCCACCGGCGACCGAACAGGGTTTGCTCGATGCGTACGTGGGCGATGCGACCGTGACATTCGTGTCGCGTCCGCAGCGCGCTCCAAACAATGACTCGGCGTTGTGGGTCGCTCGCCACGTGTTGCAGGGCGCGCTGACTTTGCACGCTTCCCAGCTAATCGCGTTCCGGATCACCGGCTTCACGGGGCTGCATCAAGGCGCGATGCCTACGACGTCCTCACAACTGAGGAACCCGGGAAGCAGCGTCAATGGCTTCGGCATGGGCACCATGCTGAGCGTTCCGTACGGCCCGCACCGGTTCCTGCTCAGCGCGGATCTCGGGATCGTGTCGATTCCGAGCTACATCGAAGTGACCTGCGTCAGCGAGTGCGAAGGCCACGTGGAGTTCTACGCGGGTCGACAACGAGAGTCGGTCGTCCAAGCGGTCGGCACCGCCGGCTACGCTTATCGGTTCGACTCCAGCTTTCATCTGCAGTTCATAGCCACACTCCAGAACCACCCAACCAACCACGAGTCGGTCACATCCAGCGAGGCGGACGGCGACGTCCAAACCGGCCCCGTCTACGTCGGCCTCGCGCTCAGCGTCGAATGGCTACCCATTCCGTGGCTCGGGCTCATCCCCGCACTGCAGTGGCCGGTAACCCGCAGCCCGATTCAATACGGCCCGATCCTCGGCCTGGGCGTGCGCGGCGTGCTTCCGGGCGCGCTCTAGCGTTGCAACAGGCTGAGTTGGATGACGCGACCGCTCGAGTCGGCGAACAGTGAGCTCGCGTCTTCGTCGAGCGGTTCGAAGCGGCGGGTCCACGAGGCTGCATATGACGGCAAGGCCTTCGTCGCGTCGAACTCCCGCGAGCGGTTCTGCAGCACCCACACCCGATTCGGCCGGCTGCCGTGGGTCCATGGCTCGGGCAGGCGCCCGCTCAGCCCGAGCTGCTCCACGCTGTAGTCGAAGGCCTCCGCGCCCTCGACGTCGAGCACGAGTGCGTCGCCCGGCCTTTGCTGTGTGGCGATCCACGTGGCGACTTCGTTCCAGCGCTCCTTCTGGTAGTGCGCGTACCAGAAGTGCAAGCGCTGGCTGGACAAAACGAGAAGGGCGACCAACGCGGTGATCCGTAGCCCCGGCGTCGGGATGCGCTCCAGGCCCGCCGCAGCTGTTAGCAGCAAGGCCGGCACGCTGACGCACAGATACTTGGGGTGCGCGATCGGCACGAGCCAGGCCGAGATCGCGAAGCTGACCGCGATCGGCACGATCAACCACGCCGCGACCAGCGGCCGGGCCAGCGCGCGCCCGGGCTCGCGCAGCACGAACACGACGCACAGGGCCAGCTCGGCGACGGCCAGGACCGCGCTGCCGCCGCTCCACATCACCAGCGCTCCCCAGCTTCGAGCCAGTGACGGTGGGTACAACCACCAGACCTGAGCGCCGCCGGCTCGCAGGGCTTGCAGCGCGAGCGGCGCGGCGATCGCGGCGCTCAGGCCGTATGCCGCCGTCAGCTTCCAGCGCGGCAGCGCAGGCCGCGACCACGCCCAGATCGAGATCACGCCGATCTGTGCCAGCGCGACCAGGCCGGCGAACAGGTGTGCGTACACGGACAAGCCCTGGGCGACGCCGAGCCCCACGGCGGACCACCAGCTCTCGCGCGCGAGCAGGCGCACGAGCGCCAGCTGCGACAGGATCACCAGCAGGACCGCGAGCATGTAGCCGCGCGCTTCCTGTGCCAGGTGCACGAGCAGCATGTTCGTGACGTAGAGGGCAGTCGCCGATCGTGCGACCGACTGCGAGAACAGCGCCTCGGCCAGGCAGTAGAACGCAGGCACGCTCGCCACGAAACACGCGACGGACAGGCTCCGCAGCGCCACGGGGTCGTGGCCGAACACGCGCACCCAGGCTCCGAGCAGGGCGTAGTACAGCGCCATGTTGTGATCGGCGATCCAGCTCGCGGCTGGCCCGAGCGCGAACCCTGCGCTGGCTGCTTCATCCAGCCACACATCCTTGCTGCCCAGCTGCAGCCACCCGAGCATCGTGGCCAAAAGGCCGTAAGCTGCGATGCACTTGGCCCGGTGGCTCATTCGGCGCCAGCGTACCCGCAATCAATGGCGCTGCCGAAGTACCGTCCAAGCGGCGAAGTGAACTGATTCACACTTTCTCCCTGGAATTGCCATTGCACGTTCGGTGGCGCGGCGGAACGCTAACCGCCCACCCAGTCGCGGAGGCAGAGCGTGCAGACTGTCGTTCGGCAGGACGGCGAGAGCCCACGACTGTCTGCAGCGCAGGAAGCGATCCCGGCGCGCCGCGAGTCGGCCTGCATCACCGCCCACGCTCCGCGCCTGCGCGCGCGACGCGAGCTGGTCGGGCTGTGCGAGCTGTGGAAGCAAACGCGGACTGACGGCGGGCACGTGGTCGAGATCCTGGGCGCCTCCGGGAGCGGCAAGAGCCGGTTGCTCGCCGCGTTCGCAGAGCGTTTCCACGACGAGCCTGCGCGCTTCCTCATGGTGGAGTGTCGCGACCGCAACGTGCAGCCGTTCTCGGCGCTCAAGTGGCTGCTCGACGATCACCTGCAGCGCATCGAGCTCTCGCCGGCGAGCGAAGGCGCCGGGCGCAAGGCGGCCCTGCGCGCGGCCGCGGGGCCACTCGCGGCTCGGATCGCGACGCTCTCGCCGCGTTTCGCCGAGCTGCTTCCCGACCGGCCGCAGCTGGAAGGCATGCAGCAGGTGTTCCTCGAGAGCTTCGTCGACTTCTTCGCGCGCTACGCCGAGGCGGTCGGGCCTTCGGTCTGGGCGATCGACGACGCGCAGTGGCTCGACCCGGGTAGCGCGGTGGTGCTGTCGTCCATGGTCGTGCGCCTGAAGGCCAGCGGCCACCTGCTGGTCTACGCGGCGCGCAACGATCTGGCGTACCGGCAGAAGATCGACTTGCTGCGCGCCAAGCTACCTTCGGCGCGGCTGACGTCGATGCCGCTCGCCACGCTGACCTCGGAGGAGCTGGCCGAGCTGATCGGCGACTACCTGGGTGTGGACAGCCCGCAGGAGCCCGCGTTGGTCCGGCAGCTCGCGCTGTTGAGCGACGGAACTCCGCTCGGCGCCCTCGAGCTGCTGCGGCTCGCCCTGGAGCACGGCTACCTCACGCAGCAGCACGGGCAGTGGGCGCTGGACGCGTCGATCCACGCCATGCAGCTGCCAGCGGCGGCGCGCGAATACATCGGCCTGCGCGTCTCGCTGCTACCGCAGCAGACCACGCACATCCTGCGCGCCGCGGCCTTGCTCGGCACGCCCATCCAGAGCTCGCTCTTGGCACTCGCCACCGGATTCGAGACCGACGCGGTGGAGTGCGCGCTCCAGGATGGCGCCTCCGCGCGCCTCCTGCAGCTCGGCGGCGCAGGCGTGTACGTGTTCGTGCACGAGGGTGTCGCGGAGACGCTGCTGCGTGGCATGTCGCTCTCGGCGCGGCGTCTCGAGCACAGCCAGATGGCGGCGCGGTTGCACACCCTGGATCCAGACGAAGTAGAACGCAGCTACTTGCTGGCCCGCCAGTACGCTGCGGGTGATCTCGAGCGCGAACCCGCTGCAGCGTTCGACGCCTTGCGGCGCGCGGCTCGCTGCGCGCTCGAGGCGTGCGACGACCGACTGGCACTGTCCTTCTTGCGCCCGGCGGCCGATGCGGCGCGTGTGGCAGGCATCCGGCTGGACCGCGAGTTCCATCTCGATCTCGCCGAGTCGAGCCTGCGCACCGGCGAATGTCACGAGAGTCGGCTCTACTTCGAGGAAGCTTTGGCGCGCTCGGCGGCGGGGTTGGAGCGGGCACACGTGCTCGGCCGCATCGCCTGGCTGCATCACTACGACGCGGACGCGCAGGAGTGTTGGCGCGCGCTCACCGCAGCGCTCGCCGAGTGCGGTTGTGCCACGCCGAGTGCCGGCATCGCCGGCAAGATCGCGGACGTCGTGCGCGTGCTGGCCGGCAGAGCCCGCCGCCGAGCGCTGCTTGCGCAGCCACGAGGGCTCGAGACTGTCTGCGGCTTGTACGTGGCGTGCATGCGAACGTCACTCGAGAGCCGCGACGACGCACGCTTCCGCGGCAGCGCGCTCCAGCTCGCTCCCCTCGCGGGCCGGCTGCTCGAGTGTCGCGCTCGCGTCGAGGCCGACTTGATGCTGGCATTGGAGCTCGCCTGCACGGGTGAAACGGCCGAGGCGGATCGCCGCCATCGAGACGCGGAAGCGATGGCCCAACGCCTGGCGGATCCGATCTCGCGGACGTCCTGCCATCGCATCCGCCACGCTATCCACGCCTGGCGAGAGGACCCCGGCGCCTGTGAACGCGAGGCGCTCGCATGTCTTCGCTGGAGTCACTGGATGGAGCTCGGCGAATTCTGTCAGCTGTGCGCGGACATGTATGCGCTCGAGTCGTGGCGTGGTCGCCCGCTGCAGGCATTGTGCTGGGTGCAGCGCGCGCTCGACCGCATGGTCTGGGTCGGCCGCGCGCCGGCGATCCTCGGCGTGCTCGAGCAGGCCGCGTGCGGTGCGCTCGAGTCGATGGGGCGGGCCGCGGAGGGGGATGCGTTGCGAGAACGCCTCTCGCGCGTCGAGCGGGCAGACATCCCGACGGGACACTCCCTCCACGTGCTCTCGTTCCAGGCTCGCGTCCAGCAGCTGGTCGCTCGGGGCAAGCTGGGCGGGAAGTTCGAAGCACTCGTCGACGAATTCGACCGGCTGGTAAAACCCGACGGACTGCATCCGCTCCTCGCAGTCCACTACCTCCAGGTCGCGCACGCGCGGGTCCAGCAGTGCCTGCAGGCTTCCAACCTCGAGCGCGACGCGCTCGTCAAACGTTTCGAGCACTCGCTGCACTGCGTCCGAGTCACATCGCGCAACGACGACTCTCCACACCTGCGCTTCCTGTGGGCCGCGCAAGCGTGGTTCGACGATGCGCCGGAGCGAGCACGCCGCCACCTCGCGGATGCCGAGCGAGCTGCGGAACGCCTGCTCTGCCCCTGGGTCAGCTGCGCCGCGGCCCGCTTGCGCGGCCACATGCTGCGAGCCGAGGGCGATCTCGAAGCCGCGCAGGAGCAGGCCACGCTCGCGGCGCTGCTCGCCCAGAAGGATGCGCAACACGCCATGCTGCGCGAGATCCGCCGTGAGTTCGAGCTGCCGCTGGTCGCGCGAAGCTACGGCGCGGAGTAGCGCCTCACGGGTTCGCGGCCACGCCGCCCGACATGCCGAGCCGCGCGGCGCGCGCCAGCTTCGTGTTCGAGCGACCTGAGCGAGCGTCCGTGCGCAGATACTCCACCAGGCGTTGGCGCGAGTCGTCATCGAGTTGCCTCGCTCCTCGCGGCGGCATCGCACGGGGCGAGTCGCGGTCGAGGCTGAGGCGTTCGATGGCCTGGTCGAGCTCGGCCGAACCGAGCCGCGAGACATCGATGTTGAAGCGCGCGCGCGACAGGCTCTGATCCAACACGTCGTTGTGACACGGGCCGCAGGCCTGGATCAGCGCCTCTTCGGGCGAGGCGTCCGGCTCGGTCTGGAGGCCGATGCGCGCGCGCAGCGCGGGATCATCGGGAAAGATGTCGGCCAGGTCGGGTAGCTCGTCATCGCTCAGCTCACCCGCACGATGGCGCTGGTAGGCGTTGCTGAGCGCTGCTTGCTTGGCAGGATCGGCCGCGCGCGCCTCGATGTACGGCAGCGCCAGCTGCTCGCCTCGCTTGAACGCTTCGTAGGCACTCTCCCACGTCGAGCTCGTCAAAGGCTCGGCGGGATATTCGCCGTCGCGCAAGGGATAGCGCTCCTGCTCGATGACCATCGAGTCGAAGACCAGCGGCTGGTCCGCGCCCACGGCTTGTTGCAGGATCGAGGCCGTGGCGCGCGGCAAGCCCGCCACATCCACGTTCGCATAGGCTTCGTCGCCGTGAGCGGCGAGGTAGTCGCTCAGCAGGTCGCCGCCGTGAGCCGCGGGCGTGGTCGGCACCAAGCCAGTGAGCGGGGACGTCACCGGCTCGAAGAAATGCGTCCAGGGCGGCGTGAGCTCGCGCATGAGCAAGCCGCCGCCCTGACGTCCGCGCTGGTGACACTGGCGGCAGTCGAGCACCGTGTCTTTGAGGTCCTCGTCGTCGCGTAGCGTGTACGCGATCCAGTCGCGCTCGATCCGTGAGGTGTACAGATCCGCCGGCGTGCAGCCCTCTGGCTCGTGCTGGCAGGCTTGCTCGAACGTGAGCAGGTAGAAGTTGAAGGCGTGGCGGTCGCGCGCAAGCGTCGCGAGCTCCACCTGCTGCACGCCGCGCACGAACGCGACGACGCTGCCTGCGCCGAGGATCAGGGCACGCGGATTGATCGGGGACACCAGGTGGCCCGAGAGTGCGGTCGAGTGCCCGAGCAACACCGCGAAGCGCACGTACACGTCGCCCAGGTACATGGCATCGTGGTCGGTGGGACCTGGTGTCAGGCGCAGCGCTCGCTGCAGATCCACGAAGCTGCGGAGCGTGGGCTGCGTCGCGCCACAGAACAGGTCGCGGATCCCGTCGTCGCCGCCGCGATCGCAGAACCCCGGTCGCGTGAGCGCCTGAGGCTCTGCCGCTGCCGGCTGCGCACGTCGAGGGGGCCGCTGCGGCTCGTGGTCCTCCGCCGCGCACGCCGCAAGCAGACAGGCCAGCATGAGGCCCCCAAAGCCCCGGCGGACGCTCCTGGCGGCCCTCGAACACGGCATCAGCTCTGCATGCCGGAGCCGCCCGCTGGATTCAAGGGCCGGAGGTTGCCGAACCGGTCAAAAAAACGTCAACAGGCGGGCTTGAGCGGGATCTCGAACGAGAACCGTGAGCCGCGGCCTGGCTCGCTGCTGACACTCAGGTGGCCTCGCTGCAGCTCGACGAGCTTGGTCGTGATCGCGAGCCCGAGGCCCGTACCGCCGAACCGGCGAGCGATGCTCGGATCGGCCTGGGTGTACTCCTCGAAGATCAGCGCCTGGCGATCGGACGCGATGCCGATGCCCGTGTCTTGGACCCAGAAGCGCACGTTCACGAGCTCCGGCGACTGGCTCACGCGATCGGCGCCGATGGTGATCGCTCCGTTCTCGGTGAACTTGATCGCGTTGCCGACCAGGTTGGTGAGGGCTTGTCCGAGCTTGACCGGGTCGCCGCACAGGCGCTTCGGCAGCGCCGGGTCGACGCCGATCTGCATCGGCAGCCGCTTGGACTGCGCGAGCGGACGCAAGGTGTGCACCACGGCTTGCACCAGCGTCGCGAGCTCGAACTCCGTCTCGTCGAGCCCCAGCTTGCCGGCCTCGAGCTTGCTGATGTCGAGCATGTTGGTGAGCAGGCCGAGCACGCGATCGAGCGACGCGCGCATGCGACCGAGCGGAGTGTCGCGAGCGCGCTCGTCGCTGTGCTGGCGTTCGAGCAACTCGAGCTCCATCGAGACGGCGGCGAGCGGGTTACGGATCTCGTGCGCGAACATGGCGAGGAAGTCTGCCTTCGCCTTGGCCGCTTGCTCCGAGTTTCTGCGCGCCAGCAACAACTCTCGCTCGTACGCGCGCCGTTCGACCGCGGCGAACACGGCGAAGCGCACGAGCACGACGGCGCCATCCACGCCTTGCTTCTCGACGCCGTTCACGAAGCTCGGAAGCAGGTGCTGGTCGCGACACACGACGTCGAGCGCGACCTCGTGCAGGAAGCCCTGCAAGCGCAGCAGTGGAACGCAGTGCGTCGCGTAGTAGATGCGACACGGTATCGTCAGCAGCTCGTCGAAGCGCCGCCTGCAGATCAGCTCGTCGCGTTCATAGCCCGTCCAACTCAGGAAGGTATCATTGGCCGCGAGGATGGTTCCGTCGGCCGTCACGGTGAGCAACCCGCACGGCGCGCCGTCGATGAATTCCCCCAGAGCTTCGCCGTCGTTCACGATGGCTTCCCTGCCGCGTATTTGCCTCGCATCCGAGGTTCTCGCAATTGGCAAACGACACGGCCATCACGCGTGATTCGCGGTCCTGATCAATGTGGGCCTGCGATCAAAGCTAGCCATGCTGGTGGGGGCATTTCGACTCTGAAAGCCCACCATCGCGCAGATGCAACGCTGCAAGCCTCATTTATCCGCGCGAACGCGTTCTAGGGGCTCCGGAGGGCTGGCACGAAGATCGCAATACCGATTGCCGAACGTGGCTCCCCGAAGGCGTCCCCCCTTGCCTTCGAGTCATGGTGCGGCGGTCGAGTGTTCTGTCCCCCCTGAACCCGACCGCCGCTTTTCGCTTTCTTGAGATTCACCCTGCTGGTTCGCGCGGGCGTTGCGGATTGCGACACCATTCGCCCCACGAGCCGACGTAGAGTTTGGCGCCCGGTAGTCCGGCGCGTTCGAGGGCGAGCAGGCTGTGGCAGGCGGTGACTCCGGAGCCGCAGTGCAGGATGGTGCGTTCGGGGCTGACGCCATCGAGCGCTCGCGCGTAGAGCTCGCGCAACTCGTCTGCGCTCTTGAACGTGCCGTCGGCTCGCAGGTTGTCGGTCAGCGGGGCATTGCGTGCACCCGGGATGTGTCCGGCGATCGGATCGATCGGCTCCTTCTCACCGCGGTAGCGAAACGCCGCTCGCACGTCGATCACGCGGCGATCGGGCGCGCTGCGGGCGCTCTCGACTTCGTCGATGTCCGCGAGTGGCAGCGTGAAGGCCGCGGCAGGATAGGGTGGTTCCGCGGAGGGCTCGGGGACCTCTGCGGTCAGGCCGGCCGCGACCAGCGCGGGCAAGCCGCCGTCGAGCACTTGCACGCGTTCGTGTCCGAGCGCGCGCAGCATCCACCACAGCCGCGCCGCAGCATTGGCGCCGTTTTGATCGTCGTACGCGACCACGTGCGAGCGCGGGGTGATGCCCCATCTGCCGAGCGTGCGCGCGAAGTCTCGCGCATCCGGCAGCGGATGGCGGCCGCCGCGCGCAGGATTGTGTGCGGGCGCAGACAGGTCGCGTTCGAGCTGGGCGTGCCGCGCCCCGGGTACGTGGCCCGCGCGATAGGCGGCTTCATCCGGCCGGCAATCGATCAGCGCCAGGTCGCGGAGCGAGCCCAGCGCGGAGACGGGGAGGACAGGGTCGAGCGGCATCGCGGGAGCATACCCGCTTTCCGCCTACTGTTGCTTGGCGCCGGTCAGCAGGATCGCGTCGATCGTCGCCGCTACCTTGCTCTCTTTGGCCTTGGGCTCGACGTGGTTTCGCAACACCGCGAGCTGATCGATCGTCGCCTGGTCCTCGTAGATCACGCAGGCTTCACTGCCGCGCTGCAGCGCCGTGACGCGCGTGGAGCCGTCCGTCCAGATCGCGCCCGGGTAGACGAGCTGCGAGTCGTTGCGGCGTTCCATCTGCCGCTTGCCCTTGCCGAAGCGCGCCTCGAACTTCGCCACCACCGGCTCGGCCTCGCCGTCGTACGTCGCGTCGCTCGGCAGCTCGCGATACCACTTCCAGAGCTTGCCCTGGATGAAGAAGTAGAAGTCGCGCGAGCTCTTGCCGTTGACCACGAGCATGGTCTCACGGTTTTTGTGCGTGAACTCCTGGGCGATCGGGCTCACGTCCCAACCTGTCTTGGGCCCGTCGAAGGACACGAAGCTCTCGTTCAGGCGGCGCGCCGCCTCTTGAGACTCTTGATAGAGCGCGTCCTGGCGCATGATGTCGCGCTCGAGCTTGATGCGCTTCTCGAACGCGACGCGGATCTGCGCCTTCAGCATCTTGAGCACGTCGGCCTTCGACATGCCCCAGTGCCGTTCGCCGAGCGCCTCCGAGAAGGCTTTCTTCAGATCGACCGCGGGGACCGCTGCAGCTTTCGCCTTGCCGCCCTTGGCTGGCTTGGGGGGCGGAGCGCTGGCTGCGTCGACTTCCTCCAGCGTGAACTCGAGACTGTCTTCGGCCAGGGCCCGAGAATACACCGCCAGGATCAAAGGCAGCGCCAATACAACTTTGCTTCGCTTCACGTTCAACTCACCGCTGCCACAATTATGCGGTCGCAGCGCGTCGACGCTCAAGGCGACAGGTCAAAACGAGTGGCAGCGCCGCGCAGCGCAGGCTGTGCAGCGCGCGTGGAACGCACAAGGGCTCACACGCGGATCACTGCAGCGTGTCGACCCACTTCGGATCGCCGGCGATCATGTATGTAAGCCATTGCGCGATGGTCACGCCTCCCACCATCGTCGCCTGCAAGTTGCCGGCGGTCGTGTGCTTCGTGCCGTCGATGTAGAAGCGCTTGGCTCGCTCCGGATAGGCCTTCACGACCTTGCCAGTCTCATCGAGCAGCGCCTGCTTGAACGCGGGTCCGCCGATCATCAGGAACGTGTCGGCGATCACCGTGTCTTCGTAGGCGCTGAAGATCCCCACGCGCAGACCCGGGTCGCGCCCGAGGTTCCAGCCGATGACCGGTGTGCTGTGCGGACTCATCGAGCACTCGGGGCATGATGGCGGGATGAGCTGCAGTGTTCCCCACTCGTCGCGCGTCAACTTCGCGCGCACGCCGTCGGGCGTGGAGACGCCGACGCCCGAGTCGTTGAACACGAACAACGTGGCGTCGGGGTAGAGCAGGCGCACCAGGATGCTGGCGTAGATCGTCGCCAGCCCGCCCGCGCTCGAACCCGCCAGCAGGATCTGTTTGGGCTTCGGGAAGTTGGCCACGCTGACGTCGAGCGCGGCGCTGAGGTTCTTCAACCCGTGGTGGTAGCGAGGCGGGCTCTCGGACTCGTGGTCTTTGTCGCCGAGGTGCAGAGAGCCATCGCAGTACGGCACGTAGACCAGGTTCCAGCTTGCGACGGGGTTCTGCATGTCCGTCGTGCCGGTGAGGCCGCTGCTGGGAATGCGTGGGCTGGCGGTCGTGGTCGCCGAGCAGACGGCACTCGAGCACGAGCCTCCGCCTTGCAAGTAGATGACGAGGTTCTCCGACTTCTGATCGCGCGTGGACATCGAGTACGGGTCGCCGCGCAGGCAGCGAGGCCCCGCCGCGACGTCGAAGCTGTACGTGGTCTCGCCGTTGGCTCCGGGCTCCATGCGCGCGGGCTTGGCCGCTCCCACGTATTTGTCGATGCCGGTGGCCTTGAGCGCGGCCACGTCCACGCCTCCCGATGTGCCCGCGGCAGGTTCGGCTTCGCCTGCGGCGCCTGCTGCACCCGCGCCGGCTCCCGCTTCGCTGGGCGCACCCGCGCCTGCGCCCGCGGCGCCAGCTTTGCCGGCGGCTCCGGCAGCTGCAGTCGAACCGGCTGCGCTCGCCTTGCCCGCGTTGCCCGCGGCACCCGATGTGCCAGCCTTCTCGGGTGAACCGGCCGCCGGCGCAGTGCCCGCGGCTGCAGAGCTCATGGCGCCGGCCGCGGGGACGTCCCCGCTCGTCGGGGACATCATGCTCGAGGTCGACTTCTCTTCGCCGCAACCCAGAACAGCGACTGCGAACACCAGTGCCCAACGACGACGCGATGACATGTCGGCCCGTATACCGCGCCGTCCTGCAATTTTCACTGGCTTCGCAATTGGATCGCGATGACCCGCGCACGCCTTCAGGGCGTCTGTAGCTGCTGCAGGTGCGCGAAGAACTTCGGGCGATCTTCGGCGTTGTCGCGGCGAATGCGCTGCACGTGCGGGCGCTGTTCCATCCGCTCCAGGTACGCGGCCAGGCCGGGGATTTCGCCGAGCGGATCGCAATCCAGTACTTTGGCTGACAGAAAACGCACCACCGGGAAGTGAATGGTGGCCGCGATGTCGGCGGCGCTGAAGTGATCGCCGAGCACGTATTCGTCGAAGCGCGCGAGCTTGGCCACGGCCTTGGCGCCCTTGGTCAGCGTGGCGCGCACGTCGTTGACGATGCTGTCGGGCGCGGGCTTGCGCGCGAAGTAGTTCGGCAGCACGCGCCGCGCCGCGAGCTCGAGGTACAGGTCGATGATCTGGGTGAGCTCGAGCAGCTTGGCGATCAAGAACGGGTCGCGCGGGTAGAGCGCAGGTTCGGGGTACGCGCGTTCGAGGTAGTCGATGATGCAGCGCGACTCCGAGATGAAGCCCTGCGGCGTCTGCAGACAGGGCACCTTGCCGAGCGGGCTCTGCTGCAGGTAGTCAGGCCGGTAGCGCTCGCCCGCCCCCGAGTAGACGACTTGCTCCTCGAAGGGCAGCCCCTTCTCGAGCAGCGCGAGCTTGACGATGTTGTGATAGTTGCTGGCCGCGAATCCGTGCAAGACGAGCATGGAGGCTCTCTAGCAGAGAGAGCGGGCGCCGGGCGCGTGCTTTTTCTGCCAGCCGCGCAGGGATCCTTCAAAAAAACCGTGCGGCTTGCGACCCGAGCACGGCTATGGTTGAGTCGAATGCTCGTTGCCGCTGTCAGCGGAGCGCGCACCCTGTGCTAGTGCTGCGACCGAGGCGTAATGACCGATTCTCGCTCGTTCCCGACGCCCAGGGCTTCGTTGCTCCTCCTCAAAATAGTCCCCGCTATTCCTCGTCGTCGCGCCTTGCCCTGAGCGCCGGGCCCTTCGCGATAATCGGCCATTGCGCCTCGGTCGCAGCACGAGTTCAGATTCCGACGTGCGCAGTCGCGATATGGTGCTGGGTCGGCATCGTCTCGGCGCAGGACGCCGCTCCCGTCCCGCTCACGATCCAGGCCGGCTCGGCTGACGCGGCGCGCTGCTTCGACTCCGACGCGCTGCAGGCCCGGATCAGGCATTACCGGCAGGGCGGCGCGCCTGCGCTCCCCGAGCTGCGACTCGAATTGTCGGTGGACGCACAGGATGCCGCCGAGCTGCGGATGTTCCGCGGCGACGCGCTGGTGTCGCGGCGACGCTTCGAGCAGCTGCCCAAGGCCTGCAGCGATCGGCGCGATGCCGTCGCGCTGTCGATCGCGCTCGCGCTGGAAGGGGCGGCGCGCGAGCTCGCGACACCGGTGGAGGCTGCTGATTCCACGGCGACCGAGGGTGGCGACTCGGTCGAGGCGTCCGCGCGCCATGCAGCGGTCGCGGAGGCCGAACAACCGAAGCCGTCGACCCAGGCGCAGCGCGAGCTGTTCTCGCAGCCATCAGCGGCGGAGGAGGAGGAAGCCGCGGTCGAACGCCAGGACTCGGCCGCGGAGGCCGACGAGCCGGCGCAAGCGTCTGCGCCGGGCGGCGGGCTGATCGTCCACCTGCACCTCGGTGCGGGTTGGCTCGTGGGGGCAGTGCCGGACCCTGTCTGGACGGGTTCGCTCGGCATCGTGCTCTGGCTGAACCCTCACCTCGCCTTCGACCTTTCCGCGATCGCTAGCACGCTCGCCAATTCCGAGTTCGTGGGCGGGCGAGTCGAGACGCGGCTGGTCGGCGGGGAGCTGTTCGGGTGTACGGGCTGGAAAATAGGGAACTTCGCAGCCCAGGGCTGCGCGGGTCTGATCGCGGCGGCTTGCGCCGCGGACGGATACGACTATCCCGAGGAGTACCCGGCGGCCACGCTGCTGTGGATGGCTGGCGCGGCGCGCTTCGGGCTGCGCTGGCCGAATGAGGGCCTACTCTCCGTGCGCGGGAGCCTCCAGCTCCATTTCAACCTGGTGAGGCCCGAGCTGAACGTGGCGGGGTCGACCGAGAAGCTCTACCCGTTCTGGATCGGCGGCGCGGCCGGACTCGATATGATCCTAGCTTTAGAGTGAAGGTGGCGGGCTGGCGTGACAGAAAGTCGAGCATGCAGGCCGAAATGCCTCTCGATTTCGACCCCGACGCCGGCGCCGCGCCGATCGACGCGGAGGCCCTGTACCGCGCCCATGCGTCGTTCGTAGCTTCCTTCCTGCGTCACATGGGCGCGCAGGAATCCGACCTGGACGACCACGTGCAAGACGTCTTCGTCATCGCGCATCGCAAAGGGGGCTACAAGCCGGGCCCGGCCGCGCCTCGAACCTGGCTGGCCTCGATCGCCTTTCGAGTGGTCCTCGGCCGCCGCCGCACACGCGCGCGCAGGCCCGAGGCCGCGTTGCCGATCGAGACGCTCACGGACGAAGCGCGCGGGCCCGCCGAGCTACTCGAGACGCAGCGCTCGCTCGCGCGGGTGCAGGCGGCGCTCGATCACCTCTCGCTCGAGCATCGGGCAGCGTTCGTGTTGCACGAGATCGAGGGCGAGTCGTGCGAGAGCATCGCCGCCATGTGGGAGGTTCCGATCGGCACCGTCTACTCGCGCTTGCACCACGGTCGCAAGCGCTTCCTCGAAGTCTACGGGCGCAGCCTGGCGCGCGAGAAGACCGGCCGCAGAGGTGAGCGATGAAGCGCATGACAGACGACCCGGCGATGCCCGCCGAGCTGCGCGCGGATCTGTTGCGCTCGCGTCGCGCAGGTCGAGACTACGACGCGCTCGCGAAGCTGCCGCAGTTGCGCTCGGCGCTGTCGGATGCCTCGCGGCAACCTCCCGAGCTCGAACCGAGCTCAGCGTGGCCGCGCCTGGATTCGGTGCCCTGGGCCTGGAAGCTGGCGGTGATCGTCGCAGCCATTGGCGGCGGGGCCACGTTCGCGGCCTGGCCGAGAGAGCGCGAGCAGCCGGCGATCGTGCAGCAAGAACCCACGCCGGCGCCCGTGGCGGTTGTGCCCCCGCAGCAGGTCGAGGCGCCCGCACCGCCACGCCCCGAGCCGCCAACCGAGTCTGTTTCCCCCAGGGCTGCCGCGGCCGCGCCATCTTCGCGTCGCGAGATCGACCAACTCCAGCGCATCCGCGCGACGCTCGAGCGCGATCCGGCCGCGGCGTATCGGCTGGCGCAACGCTCCGAGCAGGAATTCCCCAACGGCCTGCTCCACGAGGAGCGCCGCGCGCTGCAAATCCTGGCGCTCGCCAAGACCGGGGCGACGGACGCGGCCGAGCGCCGGGCGCGGCAATTCTTCGCGCGCTACCCGCAGAGTCCGATGCGCGAACGGGTGGAAGCGGCGTTGGCGCATTGAACAGGCGGCGTAGCCGCGGGCGTGCTTAACTGCTCCTCGTGCGTTACGGACAAGCGAGCCGCACTGCGAAGATGGTGGCGTTCTGGCGCGATCTCGGCGACCAGGGCATCACCAGCGTGCCCAATTTCAGCGACCCAGCTGCGCGAGAACTGCTCAGCGGGCCCTTCTGGCGCTTCATGCTGAGCCGCGGCGATCTGTTGGCCAAATCGCCTCAGGGCAAGACGGCCAGCGGCATGCGGCCGTGGGTCGACGGCCTGGTCATGCGCGTGGCGTTCATCGACTCCGAGATCGCGGCGGCGCGAGCGCGGCAGGTAGTGATCCTCGGCGCGGGGCTCGATACGCGCGCCTGGCGGCTGGATGCGTTGCGCGAGGCGCGCGTGTTCGAGGTCGATCACCCGGCGACGCAGGCGTACAAGCGTGCGCACGCGGACAAGCTCGGTCCGCCGCGCGCCGATCTGCGCTACGTCCCGGTCGACTTCACCCGCGACTCGCTGGCGCGCTCGCTGATCGGCGCCGGCTACGACGTGAACGCGCCAGCCGTGTGGGTCTGGGAAGGCGTGATCATGTACCTGGACGATGCCGCCCTGCGCGGCACGCTGACCGCGATCCGCACGCTGTCGGCGCCCGGCAGCAGGCTGATCGCGCACTACCACGTGCCGGAGCCGAAGCCGACCGCCGCGGTCGTGCGCAAGCTGCTGTTCTCCTGGCTGGGCGAACCACAGATCGGCTTGCGCACGCGCGCGCGGATGCGCGAGGAGATCGAGCGTGCGGGCTTCGAGCTCATCGAGGACGCGGGCGTCCGCGAGCAAGCGCTGCGCGTCGGAGGTTCGCCGCCGAGCGATCCTCGGGTCGAGGTCTCGCGAATCCTGGTCGCGAAGATCCCGACTACTACTTGAGCTTGCCGTCGAGCGAGATCGCAGCGCACGCCATCATCGCGGACTCGCGCAGATACTGCAGTGCGGCGGTGCGATCGTCGCAGGCCGGAACGTGCTTGAGCAGCGCTTGCGCGAAGTGCTTGGCTGCGGCGTGGATGGCTTCGTAGCTCGCGAGCTTCTCGGGCGACGCGTGGTGGTGGCTGAACACGTACTCTGGGTCGAAGTCGGTTTCGGTCATGTGTCGACAATTAGACGCACGCTACCCCCGGTTTTTCAATACGCTCGCGCCCGTGAGGTTAGCGCATGAAGCACGTGATCGATCTGGTGACACGCGGCGTCGACTACGCACGCTTTAGTCGCGTGTATTTCTCGGAGCCTTTCAACCAAGAGTTGGTCGTGGCGGTCGACCTGGTCGAACGTCGCGTACGCGAGCGCAGTCTGTTGCCGGATGGTAGAGAGCGCATCTGTCTCTACATCATGCCGCGCGTCCACATGCCGGCCTGGGTCGCCAAGCTCGCGAGCGGCTACACCATCGGTTACGACGAAGACACCATCTTCGATCCAGCCCGCCGTTGTGCACACACGCAGGTACACACGCCAGGCCGCGACCTGATCCGCGTCAGCGCCGAGACCACGTTCACCGAACAGCCCGAAGGCGTCCACACGCGCATCGAGCTCGAGCTAAAAGCCCGCCTGCCCGCCGTCGGCGGCATGATCGAACGCTACATGGCCCGCGAAACCGACGCCCGCTACCGCATCGTCGAACGAACCCTCCAGCAATACGTAGACGAGAACCGCGACCGGTAACTTCGCCGAATTCACTCGGGAAAATGCCGAGGTCGAGTAATTAATTTGAATTGAGTCAATTCACTTGACGATCATAAAGTGAATTGCTACACCGTGGTCATGACGCCACGCGCTTACTCCAGCTCCATTCGTGACGCGCAGGTCGAGCAAACCCGTACGCTGTTGCTCGGGGTCGCTCGCGACATGTTGGTCGAGGGCGGGCTCGAGGCGCTGACGTTGCCGAAGCTGGCGCAGGCCGCCGGCGTTTCGGTGCCCACGGTCTACCGCTACTTTCCGACCGTCGACGATCTGTTTCGGGCGTTCCTCGAGTGGCTCCGCCCGCAGCTGGGCCTGCATGCCGAACGCTTGATGGCGACCTCGCCCGAGCAGCTGCCCGAGTTGCCGCGCGAAAATTTCCCGCGTTACGAGGCCGAGGCGGCGGTCTTGCGGCCGCTGATGGAATCGCGCGAGTTCAACCGCGTGCGCGTCGCCAGCATGCGCGATCGCGCGCGCAATGCCGCCGCGCGCATGCGGCCAGCGGCTCCCGACTGGAGCGACGCGCAGCTCGAGGCGTTGAGCGGGGCGGTGTGGGTGTTCAACTCGCCGCAGATGTGGCGCTGGCTGCGCGACACCTGGGGGCTCGACAACGATGAAGCCGCGCAAACTGCGAGCTGGGCCATGCGCACTTTGCTCGATGCGCTCGAGCGCGGCCCCGAGACGACGACGAATCGCAAGACCAAACGGAGGAAGTCATGAGGATCCATCATTTCACGTTGCCCGCCAGGAACCCCGCGCGCGTCGCCGGCGTGCTCGCCGAGCTGCTCGGCGGACGCGTCATCCCGATCCCGCACCCGCGTGACACGCTGCTCGTGTACGCCGGAGACAGTGATGGCACCGCGATCGAGATCTGGCCCGCGGGGGTGCGCATCGACGCCAGCGGGCGCGACCTGGAGATCACCGATCTGCCGTTGCCGGAGGCCTGGCCGCACCACGGGTACATCACCTCCGACGGCTGCGATCCCGACCGGGTGCTCGAGGTGTTCGCGCGCGAGGGTTGGAAGGCGGAGAAGGTTCGCAATGGCCCGCCGCACGCGGGCTTCAGCCTGGTGCGCGGCTTGATCGAGAACCACACCGGGATCGAGATCGGTGGCCGCGAGATGCGCGAGGAGTACGAGCGCTTCTTCGGCGCGCTGGCTGCGCGAGGTGCGCCGTGATCGCTTGAGTCAGCGGCGCTCGTGCCAGTGCAGGCGAAACTCGAGCTCGGTCGCGCTGAAGGGATGGACCGTCATGCTCGAGTCCTCGTGGACGTGCTGAAACAAGAGCAACAGCACCACGCGCAGGGCCTCGCGGAAGTACGCCACGTCGAACAGCTCACAACCGACGTAGTGTAGCCGCGCGCTGTGCTCGCTCGTCTCGACGACCTGGACCGCTCCGCCGTTCGCGCTGCGCAACCAGAACTTCTGCAGTTGAACCAGCACCGTCCGCATCGATGGGGTGCGTTGCGCGCCGGCGATCGCCGTGGCGTACCAGGCCCTGCGTACCGATCCGCCGGCACGCGCCATGGCATCGATCTGGTCGGCATCGAGCGCGAGGAGCTCGCACGCATCGTAGTGCGCGCGCGCGACGGCGATCGGGACCCAGCTGGCCGCGACGCTCGTCAGGATCTCTTCGCGGTGGCTCGCGAGCAACTTCACGTAGCGCTCGAAATGGCCGTGGTGGCGCAGGCCTTCGAGCGACGACGTGAGCCAGGTGCTCCGGAACTCGGTGGCGGCAGTGATCGGATCCGGAAAGGGCAGGACGAGGGTCTCGTTCACCGTCTCCGGTTGCATGCTTCGAGCATACCCAAGTGTCTGGTCAGGACGCGACGTACGGGATCCTCGTGCGGTGTGAGTGCAGTAGTGGTCGGAGGTGTCCCTGGAAATGTTGTGAGCAAGGTTACGATGCGCGTCACACGTTGCGTCGAGGCGCTCGGTATAACTCAGAGTCGTGGCGCGCTCGGCCCTGGAGATGCCCATCGAGAAGCTCACGAGGGATGAGCTCGTCGAGCACGCGCTCGCGCTTCGCACGGTGTTGCGCGTGGCCGACGCGGTCCATCACTCGACGGACTTCGCGGACCTCGCGCAGCGTGCAGTCGACGCGATCGTGCAGTACACGCGCTATCCATCCGTCGCGTTGTTTCGCATCGATCACGAGCGCGGGCGCGCGGAGCTGATCTCGTATCGCGGCTTGAGCCGTGAGGTCGTCGAGGTGGGCCGCAGCTTACCGCTGCACGCGAGCTTGACCGGCGTGGCGGTACGCTCGCGCAAGGTCGAGACGACCGGCGATCTGGGCAACGATCAGCGTGTGGAACCCAACACGCAGCGCGCGTTGAACGCCGAGGGCTTCAGCGAGGTCGCGTGTGTGCCGGTGTTCTTCCGCGAGCAAGTCATCGGCTGTTTGAACCTCATCTACAGGAAGTCGCCGCGCCTGACCGAGGCCGAGCGGTCCACGTTGATCAGCATCGGCCGAACGATAGGCGTGGCCATGCAGAACCGCGTGGATGCCGAGGAGCGCCAGCAGCTGCAAGCGCGGCTGCTGCGCACCCAGCAGCTCGAGAGCCTGGGGATCCTCGCGGGCGGCATCGCGCACGACTTCAACAACCTGCTGGCCGGCATCGTGGGCAGCATCTCGCTGGCAAAGAACCTGCTGTCGACCCCCGAACGCCTCCCGATGTTGTTGGACATCGCAGAGAAGGCGTCGCTGCGAGCGGCGGACCTCGCGCGCCAACTGCTGGCGCTCTCGCGCGGCGGTGCACCGCTCGAGCGCAGCGCCTGCGATGTCGCGGCGGTCGTGCGCGAAGCTGCCGAGTTCGTGGCGCGCGGCTCCGGGGTCGGCTGCGACGTCGAGATCTGCGGCGAGATCGGCATGCTGCTCGTCGATTCGGCCCAGCTCGGGCGAGTCGTGCAGAACCTCGTGCTGAACGCCGTGCAGAGCGGCGGCCACGTCAGCCTGCGGCTCTCGCGCCAAACCTTCGCCAGTGGGCAGGTGCTGCGCTTCAGCGTACGCGATGAAGGCCCCGGCATCGCCCCCGAGTTGCTGGGTCGGATCTTCGATCCCTACTTCACGACGCGCAAGACCGGCAGCGGCTTGGGGCTGGCGATCACGCACGCCATCATCGAGCGCCACGGGGGCCACATCGACGTCGAGAGTGAGCTCGGTAAGGGCACCACGTTCCACGTCGAGCTGCCCGTGCTCTCGGTAACGCCGGAGCTGCCCCGCCCGCGACCTTCCGACCTGCCGCACGGCACACGCGTGCTGCTGGTGGACGACGACGAGAACGTTCGGCAAACCGGGCAAGCGATGCTCTCCCACCTCGGGCTCGAGGCAGTCATCGCCTCGAGCGGCGACGAAGCGGTCGCGCTGTTCAGTCAGGCACGGCGTGAGGGAGCGCCGTTTCGCGGCGTGATCCTGGATCTGACCATGGACGGCGGCCCGGCCGGCGTCGCGACGCTCGAGCGCTTGCGGCAGGTCGATCCGAACGTGCGCGCGATCGTGTCGAGCGGCTACTCGGAGGGCGCAGAGTACGGCGACTTCGAAGCTCACGGCTTCGAGGGCTCGCTGCCCAAGCCGTACACGCTCGAAGCGCTGACGGCCGTGCTGACGAAGCTACTGTCTCCGAATTGACTCAGGCGGGCTTCAGGTTGCACCGCTGGATCACCTCGATGAGCGAGGTCTCGATGTGGATGTCGCGACCGAGCGCGTTCAGCAGCGTGGCGGCTGCCTGGAGCGTGGTCATGTACACGGCATTGGTCTTCAGCGGCGCGATGATGTAGACGCTGCCGAAGATCTGGCCGGCCTGTCGCGCCCTCTCGATCACGACGGTTCGAGCAGCCGGATCACGACCGTCCATGAGACTCAGGTCGAGGACGAGCATCATCCCCTCGCTGGTGGGGAACCGCCCGCGCAAGCGCAGGAATGCCGGCCCGACCAACCAGTCCGCCATCTCCTTGGTGCCGCGCGCGGGCTGCGCGATCTGGACGACGAAGCCCGGAGGATCGGTGAACCAGCCACGCAGACAGCCGGCCCCGAGCAAGTCGGGCGGCCGATCGAACGCTGGCGCGTGCATCATCGGGGCCAGTGTAAACTAACCCGACGTCCACTCCTAACGTGCCGGTTCGCTGCTTGGCTCGCGCTCGGCGGCCGGCTGCACCCTGGACGCCGCCGGCTCGGGCTCGCGCAGCTTCGACTTCCAGTAGCTCAGACTGTTAGGTCTGACATCGAGCTCGGCGGCGAACTCCTTGGCCGTGAGACCGCTCTGTCGCCAGCGCTCGATCCGCTTCGCCCAGATTGCTCGTAGGTCCTGGTCCATCTCTCTGTATCCCCACGCCGTGAGCCAACCCAAGGTCGCGAACCCCACCGCTATCGGCAGCAGCCGCGGCGGCTTGCGCGAGCGCTCGAGCGGGGCGTCCAGGGGACCACCCGCGAGCATGTGCGCGACGCGCGCCAGGCGAGCCGCACCAGGGTTGCGCCTGCTCAGCGCATACAGCGCGCGCACCAACTCGGGCGCCGCCTCGCCACCGGCCTTCAGCGGCAGTGGCTCACACCCAGTCATGCTCGCCTCGCGCTGCGATGCGCTCGACCTCGGCCACGATGCGCTCGCGCGCCGCCTGGAGCCACGAGTAGGCGGTTCGACGTGTGCAATCCAGTGCCTGCGCGACCTCGGCCAGCGGCATGTCCTCCACTTCGTACAGCAAGAACGCTTCGCGCTGGGGGAGCGGCAGGTCGGTCAGCAGCTGTCGTCCGAAGGCCGCGGCGCTGTCCTCCTCGGGTGCGACCGCCTCCAGGAACGCGGCCTCGGCGCTGCGACCGTAGGTGCGGCTGACGCGCGCGGCGATGGTGTACAGCCAGGCCCGGACGCTGTCCTGTCGCTCGTACTCCTCGAGCCGCTCGAACACCAACGAGAACACGTCCCGCAGCGCCGCGTCGAGCTCGGCGTCGGGGACCCCGAGGTAGCCGAGGCTGCGAGACACGAACGGCGCGTGGCCTTCGAACAACTCGCGCTGCGGGGTCGGCAGGTGGAGCGCGGGTTCGTATGGTTCCGGTGCTTCGTCCTCGTGGCGCGCGAGAGCCTCTGGCCTACGGCTGATCATCTCGAAAGCTATGCTTCGGCTGTGCGAGTTTTATGAAAATCTGCCGGCAGCCGGCCAAAATTGTCCGCATCCGGCAGGTCGACGAATCGCTCGCATTCGTCCATGAGCCTGGGACATTGCATCCGCTGCGCAGTCGCTGTACCGGGCCTGTCCGGAGAATTTCATGAGCATCAGCTTTGCAGGGAAGACAGCCATCGTGACCGGCGCAAGCGGAGGCCTCGGCCGGCAGCACGCGCTCGAGCTCGCGCGCCGCGGGGCCGCCGTGGTGGTGAATGATCTGGGTGGCGCGATGGACGGTAGCGGCGGCAGCAGCGCCGCAGCCGACAGCGTCGTGCAGGAGATCCGCGCCGCGGGTGGCAAGGCGATCGCCAACGGCAGCAGCGTGAGCGACGCGAAGGGCGTCGAGAGCCTGGTGCAACAGACGCTGTCCGAGTTCGGGCGCATCGACATCTTGATCAACAACGCCGGCATCCTGCGCGACAAGAGCTTCAAGAAGATGGAGCTCGATGACTTCCGCGTGGTGATCGACGTTCACCTGCTCGGCACCGCGTATTGCACGAAGGCCGTGTGGCCGATCATGCTCGAGCAGAACTACGGCCGCATCGTGATGACCACTTCACCGTCCGGACTGTTCGGCAACTTCGGGCAGGCCAACTACGGGGCCGCGAAGCTCGGCGTCGTCGGGCTGATGAATACGCTGAAGATCGAGGGCGCCAAGAACAACGTGCGCATCAACGCGCTCGCGCCGGTAGCCGCCACGCGCATGACCGAGAGCTTGATCCCCAAGGATCGCCTGGAGAAGCTCGGCCCCGAGCTCGTCACGCCGGGTGTCGTATACCTGTGCAGCGAACAGGCGCCCAGTGGGGTGATCTTGCAAGCCGTGGGTGGCCGCTTCAACGTGGCCGAGATCGTGGAGAACGCCTGGGTCGATCTCAGCGGCGATTGCACGGTGGAGAGCGTGGCCGAGCATTGGACACAAATCAGTGATCTGAGCGCTGCGAAACCACGCCGGCGCTGAGCTGTGTTGATTGAACACCTGGGCCTCCCATGTGTGTTTAGTCCCCGGGACATAACCGGGGCATAGTCCAGGCCGCCTGCGCTAGAATGACGTGGTGGAAGTCCCCGGCCCCGCCGCGCCACTCGTCGGCAAGTTGCTCGACGATCGCTACGAGTTGCTCGAGGTGATCGGCGACGGCGGCATGGGTTTGGTCTACCGGGCGCGCCGCGTGAACCTCGAGCGCATGGTGGCGGTGAAGCTGCTGCACGAGTCGCTGGTCGAGGAGCCCGGCTTCGTGGGTCGGTTCGAGCGCGAAGCCGTGGCCATGAGCCGCCTGTACCACCCGCACTGCGTGGCCGTCATCGACTCGGGCGTGTACGAGTCTCGGCCCTACCTGGTGCTCGAGTACCTGCCGGGGCAGACGATCAGGCAGCTGCTGGCCGATCGCCCGTTCGAGCCCAAGCGTGCGGTGCGCATCGCGCTCCAACTCCTGGAGACGTTGGACTACTTCCACGGTCACCACGTGATCCATCGCGACCTCAAGTCGGAGAACGTGATGCTCGTGGAGTCGAGCGGCACCAAAGACTTCGTCAAGGTGTTCGACTTCGGCATGGCGAAGATCCTCACGGGTCCCGGTGCCGACTCACAACTCAGCAAGATCGGCATCGTGCCCGGCACGCCCAGTGCCATGGCGCCGGAGCAGATCTATCAGCTACCGCCCGATCCGCGCATCGACATCTATGCCACCGGCATCTTGCTCTACGAGATGATCGTCGGCTCGCGCCCGTTCACCGGGCCGGACATGGCCGCGGTGGTCAAGATGCAGATCTCCGCCATGCCCAAGCCGCCGCGGCAGATCCTCGGGCAACACATCCTGTCTGCGGAGCTCGAGCAAGTGGTGATGAAGGCGCTCGAGAAGGATCGCGTCGATCGCTTCGGCACGGCCAACGAGATGGCCGCCGCGCTGCGCGCGACTCCGGAGGCTCCGCGCTCGGTCACCTCGCGTCCTAAGGCGGGCGTGAAGCGAAGGCCGACCAAGCTGATGTTGATCGGTGCCGCAGCAGGCGCCGTCGCGCTGGGTGGCGCGGCTGCGTTCGCCCTCTGGCCCAAACCCCGCCCGCCTCACGTCACCGAGACCACGACCTCCGCCTCCGAGGCTCCGCTGCCAGCAGCAGCAGCGGCTCCCGAGCCTGCTCCGGTTCCCTTGCCGGCACCGGTGCCGACGACGCCGGCCTGGCTGACCCGCCGCGATCAAGCCTTGAGCCACGCGCAGCGCGGCGAGCGGGACGAGGCGTTGCGAGAGATCCGGGCCGCGCTGGCTGAAGACGCGAAGGCCGCGGCCGGCGACTCCGCGCTGGCGAAGGCCGCGGTGCAGGTGCTCGCTCGCGACGAGCTCGCGTTCGTGACCCAGACGTTCGCCAGCAACCCGCAGCTGGTAGCTTCACTGGCCGAAGTCACGGCCCAAGGCGCGACGTTCGACGCGCGCCACCTCGCACTCGACGGCTTGCGCCAGCTCGGCCAGGAGTCGCGCGCCGACCTGGTGGCGATGCGCATGCTCGACGTAGAGCAGGCGACGAGCTGCAACGCGATGAAGGACACCTACAAGCGCCTGCGAGCGTCGGGCGATCCCCGGGTCGCGCCTTTCCGGCTCGAGCTGCGCGCCCGCGGCCGCAAAGATCCACACGTTCGTTGCCTCAAGCGCCTGCTCGCGCGCTGATTTGTGGTTAGCTTCGGGGCCTCATGTCCCGAGACCGCCAGCTGATCGCCGCAGACGGCACCACCATCACCTACACCGTCGAAGGGGAAGGGCCGGCGTTGCTGTTGACCAACGGCCTGACCACCAACACCGCGTTCTGGAAGTACCTGCGGCCGATCTGGTTGCGCTACCACACCGTGATCACCTGGGATCTGCCCGGGCACGGAAACTCCGGGCCGGCTCGCTCGCCGCGCTCCGCGAGTGTCGAGGCGCAGGCGATCTTCATGCGCGACATCCTGGACGCCTGCGCCCTATCGCGCGCGCTACAGGTCGGCTGGTCGACCGGCTGTCAGTTGGTGCTCGAGATGTACCGGCAGTTCCCCGCGCGCTGTGCGGGCCTGGCGCTGCTCTTCGGACCGGCGGGCCAGGTGCTGGATACCACGCAGCTTCCGCTGCCGGGCGCGTGGTTCGCGCCGCTGCTGCGTGCGGCTCCGGCCCTTGCGTTCGAGCTGTTCAGCCGCGGCGTGTCGCGCGCGCTGCTCGCGCCGGGCATCATCCCGCTCGGACGCGTGCTGAAGCTGATCGGCCCGGACACTGCCGAGGGCGACGTGCGCGAGGTGCTCGTGCACATCGGTCGTGTCGATCCGGGCACGTTGCGCGAGATGTTGTTGTCGCTCCATGCGCACTCCGCGCGCGCGATCTTGCCGAACGTGCGCGTTCCCTTGCTGATCATGGCGGGCGACCGCGATCCGTTCGCACCCGCGGAGCAGGTGGGCGTGCCCATGCATGCCGCCGCGCCGCAGAGCGAGCTGATCCGCCTACCCGAGGGCACCCACACGGCCCTGTTCGACGAGGTCGACTCGATCGCCCGCGCGGTCGAGGAGCTCGCGGTGCCGGCGTTTTACGCCAGTCGAACCCAAGCCAAATCTTGAACGCTGTCGCTGGGCACCTGTTGGCTCGAGCAAACAGCGCGGCGTAAACCCTCGGCTGATCTCCGCGGGACGCCTGGTACGAGGCTTGCTCGACAGGCCGTCCAGGTGACGCATGACGTCTCGAAGCCTGCATCGCTGTGTTAGCTCGAGTCTGATCGCTCTCGGCCTCGTGGCATGCACGCTGGACGAACGAGCTACGGGGACGATCCCGTTGCCTCCCGCGCAGCAGGCGGAGTCCCCCGTGGAGGTCGAGCTCGACGCGGCGGCGGAGGCCGACGCGAGCGCTGCCGAACCGGTGCTGGACGCCAGCGAGCCTGCGGCCGTCGATACGCCGGCGCTTCCGCCCGCAGTCAGGATGCAACCTCCGGCGCAGGCCGAGGATGCGGGCGCGCCGCAGCCACCACCACCACCGCCGCCGCCGCCGCCGCCCGACGCTGGGCCTGGGCCGGTCCAACCTACCGTGTGCCAGGTCGACTGCACCAAGTTCGTGGACATCGCGACGCGACTGCGACTGATAGTCGAGGATCTCCGGGCGCTCGATCCACCCGAGCTGCGCGGCAACGTCCGCTATCTCGATCTCACCAACTATGCGAACGCTGGACATGGCGTGCAGCAGCTGGATCTGTATCGTGAAGCGATCGCCTACGCGATCAACAGCCTGTCGCGCGGGCCGATCGTGGTGTTGCCGCAAGCGATCGACGCTCAGGGCCTGTTGTTTCGCATCCGGCTCAGCGACTACGGCTGGACGCAGGCCAGCTGGGAAGCGCTGGTCGCGCAGTATCCGTACGGCGTGAAGTACGACGCAGACTCGCGCACCTTCCCGATCGACGACGCCGCGCTCGAGACGCTGCTCGCGCAGCTCGGCACCCAGACGCCGTACATCCAGGCCGACTGGTTCTTCAGCCACGCGGTCCGCCCGCCGCTCTACTACACACTGCTCGGCGTGCCCGCGAACCTGAAGGACCTCGAAGCCCAGCTCGGCGTCTCGATCGCCGACGACATCCAGAGCGGCCGCATCGCGCGCGCCGGCTTCCAGGAGTCCGGGCCGTCGCACTTCAACCGCGTGATCGAACGCCACGCACTCGGTGAACGCGGTGCGCTCTGGCTGACGTACGACTTCGACGCCGGCAGCGGCTTCTCCAACATCATCACTCACCCGCTCGACTTTCGGCACGCGAGTAGCGAGCTGCTGTTCAGCCTGGCCAACGGCCTGCATGGCTACATGGTCGTCGACGCGCGCGGTGCACGGCTCGACAAGGCACCCAACGCCGCCGTGCAGGACATGCAGGCCAGCGACTCCGCGATCGAGAGCGGCATCTCGTGCACCAACTGTCACCTCGAGACCGGGGTGAACGTGCAGCACGACGAGCTGCGCGATGCCGTCCGGCTGTTCGGCACCGACGTCCAGGCGACAGACGCGATCCTCGCGCTGTACAAGGACGACGCGACGCTCGACGCGCTGTTCGATACGGATAGCCAGCGCTATCGCGCGGCGCTCACCGCGACGCGGCTGCGCGAGTTCACCGATGGCAGCGCGCACTCGCTGGACGACGCGTTCGCCGGATTGCTGCGCGCGCGCGACGTGGCGAGCGTGCTCGGCCTGGAGGAGCGCCAGCTGCTCGCGGTGATCAACAGCTCGCCGGGCGTATTCCCGCCCGAGGCGCTTGCGCTTCGGGTCCCGGGCGCCACGCTCGCGCGCGATCGTTTCGAGTCCAAGTTCGCACAATTCGTGGGCGCCCTGGGCCTGGGCGTGTCGCGCCGGAAGTAGATTGCATCGGCGCGCCGGATATGGCTGAGTGGCGCGTGCGTTCGTACCTGTCCGCGCCCGTCGATGTGGCCTCGCTGGCGGTGTTCCGCGCGTTGTTTGGGCTGGTCCTCGGCGTGGCCGCGCTGCGCTTCGTGGCCAAGGGTTGGGTGCACAGCCAGCTGATCCAGCCGCGCTTCCACTTTACCTATCCGCACTTCGAGTTCGTGCGGCCGATGGCTGCGCCGCTGCTCTACGCGCACTTCGCCTTGCTCGTTGTAGCGGGGCTCTCGCTCGCGCTCGGCTTTCGCAGCCGGCTCAGCGCGGCCTACCTCGCCGTGGGCTGGGCGTACGTGGAGTTGATCGACCGCGCGACCTATTTGAATCACTACTACCTCGCGAGCTCGCTGGCGCTGCTGCTGGCGTGCCTGCCTGCCGGCGCCGCGTTCTCGATCGACGCGCGGCGGCGTCCGGAGCTCGGCGCCGAGAGTGTGCCGCGCTGGGTGCTCTGGGCGGTGCGGCTGCAAGTCGCCGTCGTCTACGTGTTTGCCGGCGTGGCCAAGCTCGACGGCGATTGGCTGCTGCGCGCGCAGCCGTTGCGCATCTGGCTGGCAGCTGCCAGCGGCAAGCTTCCATGGCTCGAGCCGTGGCTCATGCAGCCGGCTAGCGCCTTCGTCGCGAGCTGGCTGGGCGCGGCCTTCGACCTGGCTGTCGTGCCCTTGCTGCTCTGGCGTCGTACCCGCGTCGCGGCGTTTGCGATCGCCGCGGTGTTCCACCTGGTCACCGGGCTGCTCCTTCCGATCGGCATGTTTCCCTGGATCATGTTGAGCTGTGCGACCTTGCTGCTGGCCCCGGACTGGCCGCGCGCCTGGCTAACGCGACGAGGTGGTTGGAGCTGCGCCACGCCGCCACGGGCGGCCGCCTGGTTCGTGGCGCTGTACTGCGCGCTGCAGCTGGCCGTACCGATCCACAACCACTTCATCGTCCGCGACAGCGTCTGGACCAACGAGGGCTTCGACTTCGCGTGGAAGGTCATGGTCGCGGAGAAGTCCGGCAGTGTGCGCTTCACGGCGCGCGATCGGACGAGCGGGCGTAGCTGGTCGATCGAGCCCTCGACTTATCTGACGCCGTTGCAAGAGCTGGCGCTAGGCCGAGACCCGCGGCTGATCGTCGCGTTCGCACGCGAGCTCGCGGCCGAGTTGCGCGCGCGCGATGGAAACGACGTGGCGATCTTTGCCGATGCCTTCGCCAGCTTGAACGGTCGCCCCGCCCAACGAATGATCGCGGCCGACGTCGATCTCACGCGCGATCCGTTGCCCGAGCGCGTCGTGCTGCCGCTGGAGCGAAACTAGTGGCACGCATTCTGCAGCCATGAGCTGCAGGCGGCCGAACTGTGGGTCGCCGCAAACACTGAGCAGAGATCAGTCACTAGCGTGCACGGGTCAGATCGCAGGCGTCGAGATTTTTTGGGCTTGTGATCGGTCGCTGCGGTACCGCCTCTTACCCCACGCCCACGGAGGCACATGCTCACGGATAGCGAGAAGGATGCGATCAGGCGCACGTGGAAGTTGGTGGTTCCGATCGCCGGCACCGCGGCGGACTTGTTCTACAAGCGGCTGTTCGAGCTGCGTCCCGCGTACGCGGAGCTGTTCAGCAGCGACCTGACCGGGCAAAAACGCAAGCTCTTGCAGATGCTGGCGTTCATCGTGAAATCTCTGGATTGGCCCGACTCGGCTTGGAAGGATCCGCTCTCGGCAGAGGAGGACTTGGTACTGGTCTTGCTGGCTCTCGGTCGCCGGCACAAGGACTTGTACCGAGTGCCGCCGGAGTCGTACGCCGTGGTCGGGGAGGCCCTGATCTGGACGCTCGACTATGGGCTCGGGTCGGCGTTCGACGAGACCGCCCGCAGCGCATGGCTGCATGTGTATCAGCTGATCAGCGCCACCATGCGCATGGGCTCGGCCCTCACCAACGGCAAGGCTGCGCTCGGCGACCGCGCACGCTCGGAGAGTCTGGGCGAGGCCGCGTTGCGGGACTTCCAGCGCAAATTCGCCCAACCGGATCTCGATACGACGCCTTCGAACTCTCGTGGGGAACCAGTATGACCGAGGCAATCAACGAACCGATCCTCGAAGGAAACCTCGCCGACTTCAACCTGGTCGAGGTACTTCAGGTCTTGAGCCTGAGCAGGCAGTACACGCGCGTCGAGGTGTTCTCCGACGATCGTCACCTGGCAGGTTCGATCTTCATCAAGAGCGGCAAGGTGGTGCAGGCGTCGCACGGCGCGTTGCGCGGCAAGAAGGCCTTCGCCAGCCTGATCCGCCGCCCACCGAGTCGCTTTCGGGTGTTTCGGATCAACACGCCGGCGTTGATCCCCGAGCCCGTCGGGTCCCTGTCGAATCTCCTCATCGAGGCCATCGAGGAGGAAGCCGCGCCCGTCACGAGCGCACCGAGCGCGCGAGCTCCGCAGAAGCCGCGCACGGTCCCGGCGCCTGCGAGCCAGCTTCCGTCGCTGGGTCGCCCCGCGTCCATGCGGCCCTTGAAGCGTACGCACAGCGGTGTTCACGCCCTGAAGACTTCGACTGGTCCGTGCGTGATCGCGATCGCCAGCCCGAAGGGTGGGTCGGGCAAGACCACGGTGGCGTTGAACCTCGCGCTCTCGCTCGCGCGGCGTGAGCATCGGGTGATCCTCGTCGACGGCGACGTGAATGGCGACGTCATGTCATCGATCGACGGCCGGACCGAGCCGAAGGCCGGTGCGTTCGACGTGATCGCGGGTGGCGCCGCGCCGGCCGATGCCTTGCGCAAGACGGTGGTGCCGAACCTCGAGATCCTGCCGGCGATCGGCCAGTCGCTGCCGAGCCCCGAGATCGCGTTCGTGGACTACCGCGATCGTTGGCAGCTGTTGTTCAACGAGCTGGTGCAGCACGCGGAGATCGTGATCGTGGACACACCGGCAGGCATGTTCGGTGTGACGTACCAGATCCTCAGCGCGGCCTCTCACGTGATCGGCGTGCTGCAAGCCGAGGTGATCGCGCATCGTTCGTTCTCGATGTTCGCCGATTGTCTCGGGTTGCTGCCCGAACCCGCGCGGCCGAAGGTATTGGGCGTATTCTTGAACATGCTCCAGCTGAGGCACAGCGCCTCGATCGACGTCTTGGCCCGAGCCTGCGAGAAGTTGCCGAAGGAGTGGCTGTTCGAGACGTCGATCCCGCGCAACGCGGCGTTTCTCGACTCTACTGCCGCGGGTGTACCGCTGCACCTCTACGACCTCAAGCATCCGCCCGCGGTGAGCTGGCTGTTCGATACCTTCGCCGCGGAGGTGCTGGATCGGCTGGCGCTCGCCACGAACGAGGTCCAAATCCGTCAGCGCCGCTTCCTGGCCTGACAGATCAGCGAGCTACGCGCCGGCGCCGCCTCAGCACGAGGATCGCGCCGAGCACGCCGAGCGCAGCGATCGGTGAGCCGCCGCTGTGAGCGGCCGACACGGAACAGCTCTTCACGCGTCGCGGTGTGTCCGCCGCAGCGTTGGACGCCGGCGCCGGGAAACCGCCCGGCGATCCTGCCGCACCTGGTTCACCCGGCCAGGGCTCGCTCTTGCCTCGCGACGAGACGCTCGAGCCTGCCGCTGGAGGCAGCGGGGCAGGGGGCATCTTCGGTGCCTGCGGGGCACGGGGCTCGTTCGGAGGTTTGACACCCGCGTCGTCCTCGACGCCGGCATCGATCGGTGGCGCTGCGCGGCCGGCCATTCCAGGCTCGCCGCTCGCGGCTGCACGCTCCACCTCCACTCCGCCTTTTGTGCAGTTGGCCCCCTTGATCTCCGGGCCCTCCACGTGAACGAGCGGCGCGTCAGCACCGCACAGCGTGACCGGTTCGCTGTAGGTCGCATCGATGGCGCGCGTTCGTAGCCGAACGCATGCAAAGTCGCTCGTCTGCGTGGCCGGGTTCAAGTCGGTCATGAAGTAGGATCCCCGTGCCACGTACGGGTTGTAGTCTTGCAAGAAGCCAGACCGACTGATCATCATATATTCGACGGTCGCGTCGTCGTCCTGCAACGCGATGCAGGCCCGTTCCGGTGGTGGGCTGCAGCTCGAAAACGGGTCCTGCTTCCACTGGAAGTTCGTGAGGGCCGCGATGGGCGCCGCGATCGCACCCGTGCGCGGCCCCGCACCGGTCGTGAACGTCAGTTCGTCCGTATAGTCGGGAACTTGCTGCTCGCCTTTCCACTTCGCGCGCACGCGATACTTCGTGTTCGGGGCGAGCGGTCGGTCGGGTACGAGCTCGACGTGCCAGAGTATCTTCCCGCGCAGCTTGATGGGCACGACGACTCCGGATTCGGTTTGGAGCTCGTACTTGTCCAGGACCGTCGGTCCGTCCCCCTCGTCCGGCCCGATGTGCGCATAGGCCGGCGGCAGCTCGTAGAGCGGAACGACGTTCGTGGGCACGCCGGTGTCCCCATCGGCAGGTATGCCCTTGAGTTCCGGGTCCGGTGCCACGGTTACGCACGCGCGTGCGACTGATGCATCGACGAGGAGGCCGGCGAGCCACGTGCTCAGCACGAGCCCGAGAACTGACACAACCCGGCACAAACGTACTTGCATGTCAAAGCGTTTAGCACGGCTCGTACCAGCCTGGCTGCCCCAGCCAATGTGCCTTTTTTACTCAAGCCTTCCGGGATTGAGTCCGAATCGGGAGGCAATGCAACTTGTCCAAAGTTCGAACCTCCTCGCTGCGCTCTCGCTCGGCGCGTTCCTCGTCTCCGGCTGCGGCGCTACCGCGGGCGAACCCGTTGCCAAGGCAGGAGGCCGTGGCATCGATCGTACCACGCAAGCCCTGACCAGCGGCGAGCTCGAGTCGGTCAACGGAACCTATGGGGCCGGTTGTAGGAACCGCACCGGCAGCTGGAGCGTCGAGATCCAGCCGTCGGCCACGCTCGACAACAGTCCGCTCACGGTCGTGCTGAACAACACTGCTTGTGTCCTCACGCTCACTGAACTGGTCACCTCCAGTGGCGCCTTGAGCGCATCGCCGACCTTCGCCCTGACTACCAGCTATCAAGGCACCCCTTCCGAGTTCGACTCGCCGCTCGAGTTCTACGCCAATGCGCAATTGAGCAGCGTCAGCTTCGCCAGCGACTTCGTCCTCACGGTCCTCTACTCGGACGACCCCAGCCTGGCGACCGGCAGCAACACGGCGCAGTTCGAGGTCGTGGAAGCGACCGCCTCGGGCAGCGCGGTCTCTGCGCCGAACTACACGCTCAACTTGACCGGGCTCGACGTGCGCACTGATATCAACGACGTCGTGGTCAGCGCGAGCGGCAACGCCGTCCTGACTGCAGGGTCTGTCACGGGCCAGCGCTACGTGGTGAGCACCAGCACCAGCCTGGACACGTTCGAGGAGATCGACGACGCGTACATTGCCGGAAGCGACGCTGCGCTCACGCTCTCCATTCCGGCGTCTGACTTCACGCTGGTCACCACCGACCTGACCCCCGGCGTCAAGCGCTCGCTGATCCTCGCTAACATCTCGAACGGTGTGCCTTCGTATCAGGTCTTCGAGATCACCTTCAGCAAGGCCCTGTGAACCGACCATCCTCACATGAGCGAGGCATCTAGAGGCGCGTCCGGCAGGCTCGGTGCGATCGCGATGTCGATAGCTTTGACCGTGGCTTGTGCGCAGGGCGGTGACGAGAGCTGGCCGACCGATGTGACCGTCGAGGTCCACGGCGCGCCGCTCTCGCTCAGCACGCTGCGTTCAATCAACGGAAGCTACGGCAGCGGCTGCGCAAAGCGCTCTGGGAATTGGAGCGCACTGATCGATTCGGGGGCGACTCCTGACAACGCGCTGCTCTCGGTCGTGATGAACGATGCGGCTTGCGATCTCACGCTGACCTCGATCCGCACCGCGACGTCGCTCTACCTGGCGGCTCCGGGCTTCGTGCTCAGCAACGCATATCAAGCGACTGCCTCGACGTTCAAGGTGGGCGCAGGCGCGGTGGAGTTCTACGGCAACGCGAAGCTGAGCGCGGCCGGCTTCGGGTCTGACTTCGGGCTGACCCTGCTGCTATCGGCCGACTCGAGCCTGGCGAGCGCGAGTCAGGCGGCCGGTTTCACCTACGCCGCGCAGATCGCCTCGGATGCACCGCTCTCGTGGTGGCGCCTGGGCGAGAGCTCGGGCACCACGGTGACCGACGTGCAGGGCGTGAACAACGGCACCTACAACAACGGCGTGACGCTCGGCGTCACGGGCGCACTGTCTACCAGCAACACGGCCGCGACGTTCGACGGCACGGACGACTACATTAGTGTGACGCGCACGATCAGCGACGACTTCAGCATCGAGTTCTGGTTCAAGTCGACGCAAGGCATCGGCACCGGCTCGCAGTGGTACAACGCCGCGGGACTGGTCGATGCGGAAGTCGGCGGTGTGACCAACGACTTCGGGGTTTCTCTACGCTCCGACGGCAGGATCCTCGCGGGTGTGGGCAATCCCGACCGCACGATCGTGTCGAGCTCCAGCGGCTACAACAACGGCCAGTGGCACCACGTGGTCTTCACGCGTACGAAATCCACTGGTGCCACGCGGCTGTACGTGGACTCTTCGCAGCAGGGCACCAACACCGGCGGTACGCAGTCGCTGACCGCTCCCGCGAGCATCAACTTCGGGCGGCTGCAGACGGCGATCCAATACTTTGCGGGCTCGCTCGACGAGGTCGCGATCTACTCGAGCGTGTTGAGCGCTGCGGACGTGCTCGCGCACTATCAGGCGCGCAGCTACTAGTCGCGCATCTGCACACAGCTGTGTGCGAAGCGCGAATCGACTATCTTCTTCGATGGCTCGCTGGCCATGACTGCCACTCGTCATACCGCTCGCGTCGCACTCGAGCTCGCAGGCGAGCATCCGGGCGTCGTGGTCATTTCGTCCTGGAAGAACCTCGGCATCGTCGTCTGGCAAGGCGGCGCGACGGGGCCTGCGGTCGAGACGTTGATCCGAGCGATGGACAAGCTCAGATCACCGGAGCGGCGTTTCTCGCTGGTGCACTTGATCAAGGAAGGCCTGCCGCTACCCGATGGCGGCGCGCGCACCAACTTCATTCGCGCGATGAAGGAGCTCCAGAACGAGCTCGGTTGCGTGGCGATCGTCGTGGGCGGCACCGGCTTCTGGGCCAGCGCGATGCGCAACGCAGTCATCGGCCTGCGAGTGCTGGCGCCGCGCACCTTCGACTTCAAGCTCCACGGCACGCCCGGCGAGGTGGTGCAGTGGTTGCCCGAAGCGCACCAGCGGCGAACCGGCGTCGAGCTCCCGTCCGAGGCTCTCGCGAGCATGCTCGCAGAAGCTGGCAAGTTCGAGCCTTCGCGCTAACAGTCGGTAGATGTGAGTCTTGTCAGTGGACAGATCGTGACGGCTTCGGCCATCACGATCAGCTAAGCTACGACTGCTTATGTTTTGGCAGTCGATTCAGAGAAATGGTGCCGCAGTATTCTTGGGTGTGTTCTTCTGCGGCTGTGGCGTCCCTCCGTATGCTGTGGCGCTCGAGCGCGCGCTCGACTCGATACACAGCCTGCAAGCACAAAACCAGCTCCCAGCCGCCGTCGCCGATCTCGCACGCCGAGAGTGCGGTGACCCCAAGGACGCGGAGCTTCCGGCCTTGAGGCGCTGTGAGCTGCTGAAGGACGCGCTCGTCTCGCTCGCAGATATTCGGTCCACTCTGCGAAGCCAGAAAGCTTCTGCAGCGGAATCGTTCGTGGTCGGCTGTAGAGTCATCGGCGACCTGGCGATGCAACGTGCTCGCATCAACCAGCAGGCATGGCCGCAGGCGACCGATGCGGACAGCGCCGAGGAGATGCTTGCGCTCGTCGCCGAAGCTGCTTCGGCACTCGATGTCGACCGCGAGTTGATGACCGCCGCCCAGGCGCTCCTGGCACTGGCCCCGCCATCACCTCAGCCGTCGCCGCAGCAAAAGGTGGCCGCAGTCGTCAACGTCACCGCGGAGCTGGCTGTCACACCGCAAGGTACCCTGGACGCTTACAAGCGATCGCTCGAGCGCCTCGAGCACGGGATGCAGACGTCACTCGCACTGGCCGAGTCGGCCTCCGGGGCGCACCCAGCTGCCCTCGCGACGGACGATACGTCGACACGATAGGTGCGGCGCTAGATCCGTACTCCGAGCAACTCGCCGAGCTCGGCGAAGGAGCTCACCACCGCGTCACCTTCCGGCCGCGCGCAGCGTGGCGTGCAACCTGCCGTGCTGCAGTCGATGACGCCGGCGTGGGGGCCGGGTTCTTCGGCGTTGTCATCGTTCCTTCCCCGGTAGCGTACGGCGCGCATGCCGGCTGCCTGGGCGCCGGCGATGTCGCTGCGCCTCAGGTCGCCGACGTGAACGGCACCTGCGGCTTTGACTCCCAGCCCTTCGAGCGCGGCGGCGAATGCGCGCGGATGTGGTTTGGGGACGCCGACTTCTTCCGAGAAGACGGTGACCTCGAGCAGCTCCAACAAGCCCAGGCGATCGAGGAGTTTGCGCACCATCGGGCCGGGCGAAAAGCCGGTATCGCAGATCAACGCGCGCCGGATGCCCGCGCGCTGCAGTGCCAGCAGCAGCTCGCGCGCACCGGGGGATGCGTGGACCTCGTGGCCCAAAATTTCGTTCTCGAGCTCGCGCAGAAGCTCGTCGAAGCGCGCCGGGCTGACGTCGATCTCGAGCGCGGTCAGCGTGTGCTGGAGCATGTGTGGGCCCGCGAAGATCACGTTGCGGTGCCACTCGATCTGGTGCTGTCGCCAGGCGCGAGCGAACGCGCTGCCCGCACGCTGCACGTCGGTGCCCGTGAGCTCGGCGAGCAGGCGGATGCGCCCGCTCGGCCCCGGAGGCGGCGCGACCTCGTACATCAAGGTTGCCCAACAATCGAAGGTTGCGGTGTGCAGCGGAGCCGGCAGCATTGGCCCCCAGACTAGTACATGGTTCGCAGTCATGCGCGGTGTGTCCCGCTTTGCCGACATCCTTGCCGGTCGCTTTGTGTTATGGCGGCTGCGAGCTAGCCGTTTCGGACGGCCATGCTCGGTGCAAGGAGAGCCATCATGAAACTAGCTACGGTATCGAGGTTGCATCTGTTGGTTGTGGTCGCCGCGCTCGGCTACGGCTGCGCAGCGGAGGTCGACGCGGGCGCTGCGGGCCCGGTCGAAGTGCAGAGCGCTGCGCTCGGCGGCGACTCCTGCGAGGACGGCTTCCTCGGGGAATGCCGCGACGGCAACAAGAAGATGTGTGCGAAGTACAGCGAGCGCTGCGAAGTGCGGATCGGCGTGATCGGCGACAGCTTGTCCGACGAGTACCAGGGGGCGGTCAGCGCCCTCCCAGGCTTGACTTGGACCGAACAGGTGCAGGCCGACTCTCGCATCTCGATGGGCGCGCAAGAGCTGAACCCGAGCGTACGCGGCGAGCCGCGCAACAACGGCTTCGCTCTGAACTGGGCCCGCTTCGGCCAGGCGGCGATCAGCCCGCAGTGGAGTGCTCTGACGAACGATACGCGCGTTCCGGTGAATCTGAGGACGGATCCGCGCCTGCAAACGATCGGATCGTTTGATGCGCAGATCAACGGCCTCGCTGCCCAGATCGCCGCTGGCCAGGTCGACGTGGCGCTGGTCTGGGTCGGCCACAACGACTTGTTCATCCGCTCGTACATCGGCTACGACGGGGACGGTGGTCAGCAGGCGTTCTTCGGCGCTCTCATCACCAAGATCATCACGGCCGCTGCCACGCTGCGCGCTGCCGCATCCGCGGATCCTGGGGACATCAAGGCCAAGGTGGCGATCATCGGCCTGGCGGGTGCGGCTTCGGCGCTCAACCCGTCCTTGTCCGCGGCCGCGGCCAACGCCGGCATTACCTACATCGATCCGTTCAACACCGCGGTGAACGCGATCGTGAACGAGCAGGCCACGACGGGCAAGTACGATGTGGACGGCGTCGCCTTGCACCCGTTCACCCTCCAGTTCACCCCGTCGTTCTCTGCGACGCCGAAGGCTGCGAGCCTCGCCGATCTGTCACCTCCACCAGGCACCGGGCCGTGTGGCTTCAACCCCGCGACGAACAGCATCGGCTGCTCCACGCCGGCCTACGCCGACCCGTTCCAGCACTACGACGCGATCCATCCCAACACGCTGTACATGGGCGTCGTAGGCAATCAGATCGTCACCGACGTCAACACAGCATTCGGCTTCGCGATGCGGACGATCAGCGAAGCGCAGCTGGCCGACACCGCAGGCCTGTAGACCGCACGGAGGGGCGGCACGTGTCGCCCCTCCGGTTTGATCACGCAGCCAGATCGTGCTTGACGCATTTGGAAGTCGTCTCAAGTCCAACGAACTTCGATTTCCAGCGTCTGCATCTCGTCGGTCGGTGCGCGCCCTCCGCCTGCTCGGCAGCGGCCGTTGTTGGCTCCGCAGGCCTCGAGCACGGCTTCCATGCCGCCCATCAGGTCTTCCCAGATCAGCGCGGTGAAGCCGGGCCAGTTTTCGAAGCGCACGCGCGCTCGCCCCTGCGCGATCTCGAGGCGTTCGATCTTGCCGCCCTTCCAGTACAGCCCCATCAGCCTGTGTGTCTGGCCGAAGACCGTCTCGACGCTGAGCATGCTGGCGATGAAGCGGTGGATGCTGCCGATGTCTGCACGCGTGGCTTGATGCGACAACTTGCGCGCGAGGCTGGGGCCTTCGTGGAAGCAGCGATCGACTGCGGCGTGCAGCGCAGCGTACCACTCGACCGGGTACCACCCCATCACGACGACCTGACCGAAGCGCAGCGGCGAAGCGATCTGCTCCGGCATCGCATCCAGCACGCGTTCACGCGCCTCGGCGCCGTGCAGCGTCTCGAGCGCCTTGAGCAGCCCGACGAAGTTCGAGCCCTTGGCGCAGATCTCTGGAGTGTCCCCGGACATGTAGCAGCGCGCGCCCGCAGCTGCGAGCGGCATAGAAATGCTAACGGACTTCAGCTAGCTGCGTCCATGTATTCAGTTGTGCATCGATGCACGCCGGCTCACTCGGGCGACACCGTCACGCACACGCTGTGCTCGGGCAGCTCGCCCTTGCCGCGTGCCAGGCGCGCGCGGTCGGGCGCCTGTTCGGCGACGACCACGCAGACGTCGGCCTTGCTGGTGCCGTCGAGTCGGAACGCCCCCGGCACGCTGCGCCGGTTGCCGCATGCGGCGAGGCGGATCGGGTCGAGCGGAAAGAATGCCTGGCCGTCTTGATAGACGATCAGCTCCGCCAGTGTGCTGGCTTCACCCGGACAGCTGAGCAGCGCCTTGAAGCGGTCGTCGCGTCGATAGCGGTCGCTCTCGAGCAGCCGTCCATCCGGGCCCAGGCGCACGAGCTCCAGGCTGAGCTCGCCACCCTTGATCGTATGCGAGCGCGGCGGCTCGGGTTGTGGCCCGTTCAACCGCACCACCAGCAATACCGCAGCTGCGGCCGCCAGTGCGCCGCCGAGCCAGGTCCAGCGCGGCGCGCGGCGCGTCTTCGCCGCCGTCAGCAGTAGCTCGGGCAGCTCCCGCCCGGCGTCGTCGCTGATGCGGCGGAAGCAGGCCTCGCAGGCCGGGCAGGCCCGCAGGTGCTCGTCGACTGCGCTGTGTTCGTTCTCCGGCAACTCTTGCAGCCCGTAGCGCTCGAGGCGCAGCCACGAGATCGGCTCGCCGATGCACTGGTTCATGGCGCACCTCCGCTGCTCAGAGCGGCGACCGCATCGCGGATGCGCGCCAGGCGTTGGCCGATGGTCTTGCGGCTCAGCCCGAGCAGCTCGGCGATCTCTTCCTGTCCCAGATCATCCACGAAGCGATACACGAGGATCTCGGCGCTCTCCTGGTCGAGTGAGCCGGCCAGCTTGGTCAATAGATCGAGATCCACCGCGCGTTCCTCGCACGTGACGCGGACGGGACCGCGCAAGACCACGTCGTGCCGACTGAGCAGTCTTTTGCGGGTGGAGTGATCGCGGAGCATGTTCAAACAGCGGTTGGTCAGGGCTCGATAGAGGTACGGCAAGTCCATCTCGGGTCGTTCGTCGCGCTGCAACAGATCGAGGAACAACCCCTGCACGACGTCCTGAGCGTCGTGACGGTTTTGCAGCAGCCGTTCGGCTTTGCGCAGCAGAGCCGGGGCGTAGCGGCGATAAGCATCCATTCCGTGTCAGCTACATGTTCCGGGCGTCACGATGACCTTCGGGCACAACGACTCACAGTTTGGGGCGTCGATGCCTGCATCGGCGTCGACATCCTTACAACCGAGATCGTCGCAACCTGTAAGAGTGCCCTCGCACCTGACGTTGTGGCAATCCTGGTGCGCGGTGCAGGGCGCACCGCGCGGCTCGCGGAACATGCCCGGGCCGCACTGGAAGGGCACGTTTCGCGCGAAGCTCGGGTTGTCGCCCGTGGCGAGCTGTCCGCGTTCGCAGGCGACGTCGTCCGGGCAAGCGGCCTGGCCCGGGCAGCACTGCGAACACAGGCCTTCGCAACACACCGACGACTCGCACTCGTCGCTCCGCGAGCAGGCTTTACCGAGCTTGCTGCGATGCGGCTTTGTGCACTGCTCGACCAGCGTGCCGCGGTAGCCGACCAGGGCGCAGATCTCGTCGCTCGCGCACTCGCTGTCGTCGCGACAGAACGAGCAACTACGTTCCGCGCAGCGCCCACCCTGGCAATCGTCATCCTGGTTGCAGGCCGCACCGGCCGGACGATCCTTCAGCACCACGGCGGGCCCGGTGCAGGCGCTGTCAGGTCGGGCCCGGAGCTCGGCCAGCACCACGTGTCCGGGGCCGTCCTTGCGAATGATGAAGCGCACGCCTTCGTACCAACTCGGTGTCCTGATCAAGAAGGTTCGGCGCGCCCAGCTGCCGGGCGGCAAACGCTGGCTGAACTCCGCGCTGCCGTCATTCAGGAAGTCGAGCTCCAGGAACACGCGCGCGCGGCTGTCGACGTCTGCGAGCATCGAAAAGCTGAAACAGTCGGTGTCGTTTGCATCGACAGCCTCGTTCACCTGGCTGAGCGTTGCCTGGTCACTGACGAACTCGACAGCGAAGTCGTGTGTGTGCCAGGTGCCCACGCGCTTGATCTTGCCCTCCACCTCCCACGAACAAGGCCGCTCGCCGCACCAGCGGTCGACCATCGGATTCATGATCAGCTCGCTCGGTTCACAACCAAGCAAGCACACGAAGCACAGCCAATACCAGCGTCGAAGCTTCAGCATGGCTTATTCCCAGCTCCGAAAGTTGATGCCGACGAGCACCGAGGCTCCGCCGACGTCGCGCGTCTCGCCCAGCCGGTTCTCGATCGCCGGAGCGAGCTCGAAGCGGCCCTCGATGTGGAAGCCGAACAGGTCCGTGGGTGTCAGCTGGATGCCGAGGCTGGCCCAGCCGACCGGTCGCACGTAGTTCTCGGTGATCTCCTCGGTGTGGACCGTGGTGTCTTGAAACGCAGGGTCCTGGTCGGCGATCGGGCTCTCGGGCACCACGGCCTGGAGTGTGGTCCACGCGTAGCTGAAGCCACCGCCCAGCCGCGCGTAGAAGTTGAGGAGGCGACGATCGCCGAGGCCGATGTCTCCTTGCACGTACGCCGTGAACGCGTGCGCGCTCCAGTCGAAATTCTGCGTGAACTCGACGTTCCGGGTGGCACTGCCGCCGTTCAAGTTGAAGTAGCTGATGCCGAGCGCGAGGTTGGGCAGCAGGCGGCGCCCGATGGCGAGCTGGTAGCGAAGCCCCGTGTCGCCATCGATCTCGCTCGGGGAGAACCCGAACTCATCCAGCCGGCGCAGGTACGCGTCCTCGCCGTGACCGTAGCCGACGCCCAGGCCGAGCTCGAACAGCCAGCCTTCTCGCGTGCCGCGCGTAGCGGCAAGGCCGGCAGTCGCATCGATCGCGGTGCTCGACCCCTTGACCGCCGCGGGCAGCTGCACCAGCTTGGCGCACTGATCGATCACCAGCGCGCTCTCCATGCCCTCGCGCAAGCCCAGCGTACAGCGCGCTGCGAGCTCTCCGCGGCGCAGGGTCGCGGCGTAGTTGCCGGCCGGCAGCGCCAGCACCACCGGTTCGCCGCGCGCCTTGTCGAGCTCCGCGATCACCGACCAGCTGGGCAGCTTTTGCAGCAGCACGCGGCCGTCGAAGTCGGCCGGGATGCGCAGGCGCGTGTTGGCCTGCGCCGGATGCGTCAGCGCCACGTCGTCTTTGCCGCGCAGGTTGGTCTCGAGCGTCGCGTGTTGTTCGCCGACCGCGGTCTGCGAGGTCGTGGCGAGCGTGTGGTTGTAGGCGTATTGATATGCCTCGGACAGCGTGACGCGGCCGTCTCCATCGCGATCGCCGCCGCCGCGCAGGGCGACCAGCCAGTGGTGCGTGAAGTAACCCGAGCGCAGCTGCTCCGACTCCTGGCTGAGCTCCAGTGCGCTGCTCGACGCAACCACGGCGATGCCCGCGGTATTCAGCCGCTCCACCGAGTTCCACGAGAAATCCGCGGCGCGCTCCGCACCTTTCACGCGCGAGAACGCGCCGCTCTGGCAACCATCGAGCACCACGATCGACATGGTCGCGGGCAACGCGAGGATGGCTTCGCGCAGCTCGCTGAGTGGCAGCTGTTCGTCCCCGAGGTTCAGTGCGTCTGCGCGCGCGTGCCCCGAGTAGTAGAAGAAGAAGCGGGTCTGTGCGCCGCTCTGCGCGAGCGGCTCGATCTGTTCGCGTACGTGCTCGAGCGCAGCCCGCAGACCGGCCGCCGTCGGCTGCACGAGCCGCTCCACGCGCTTCTCGTCATAGCCGCCCAGGCTGTGCAGCAGGTCTGACACGCGCTCGGCGTCGTCCTGGGCGTAGCGCAACGTGGACTGGCCGGGCCCGCCCTGGTTGCTGCCCACGACGAGCGCGAAACCCTCTCCGGCCGCGGTCTGGGCGAGTACCGGCCGGGTGGCGCACAGCCACACCCCCAGAAAGACTAAATAAGTCCATCGCATGCAGTCTTCCCCTGAGCTCTCGATCTAAGACACGCGAGGCGAGGGAATTGGGAAGTTCGGGCGCCGAATTATTCTGGGGCCCCTAATCGTTTCGCGCGAGCTGCACGGGGTAGCCGACGACGGCGATGCCCCACCTTTGGGGGCAGGAAAGGTCCAGCGGCGCGCTGCGGCGGTGATGCAGCGATCGAAGGCGTCGCTCTGGGCGTTCGACTGGTCGATCGACGCGGTCTGCACGTCGCCCCTGGGCGAGACGATGAACTTGAGCTGGACCTGGACCTGATCGGGCGTCGCCTGCTGCGACTCGTGGCAGAAGCGCAGCTCGTCGTGATGGCGGGCGATGATCTCGCCGGCTTTCTTGGCGGGCACGTCGCCGCGGACCGTGGCGGGGCCACCGCTGACTTGACTGCTGCGCGGCGGGCTCGTCGGTGCAGCTAACGGCGGCGTAGGCTGTGGCGGATGCGCGGACGGCGGCCGCGACTGGGGCAGCGCTGGAGTGTCGGCGCTCGCGCCCGGGCCGAAGCTCACGAGCACTCGCAACCGAGCAGCGGCACCATCAGGCACGCGAGCAGGGCAGAGCGCATGGCTGTGCTCTTCATGGCACGGCTGCGAGGAGCACGAAAGAGCAGGCGCTCCGTCATCTCGGACGGATCGGATTTGACTTTGAATTGGCCGTCGGCGACGGTTTTTGAATGCCGCGCAAGCGCGCCAAGCAAAAACCCGCAGCCGATCGCCGCCAAGAGTTGATCGACGCAGCGCTCGTGCTGATGGCCAAGCAGGGCTTCGCAAGCACGTCGGTCGACGATATCGCCCGTGAAGCGCGCGTCGCCAAGGGCACGGTCTACCTCTACTTCGACAGCAAAGATGCGCTGCTCGATGCCATCTTCGAGCAGCAATCGCTGTTGCCCGAGCTCGCCCCGGCGCTCGCGCGCATGACTCCGGACAGCTCGGTCGAAGCGGTCGTGCGCGCGCTCGTGCCCGTGTTGTGGGCGGCGCTCCAGCCGCGTCGACTCGGCATCGAGCTCTTCATGCGCGAAGGCGGCATGCACAGCGAGCGCGGCAAGCTGTTTCTGCAACGCGTGTTGCCGGCCAACGAGCAGCTGGCCGCGCTGCTGCGCGAGCGCATGCCGAAAGCCAAGCTCGAGCGCTTGGACGCGTTCGTCGCGGTCCGCGCGCTACTCGTGATGTTGATCGGGCTGTTCGTGCAGCAGGAGCTGTTGGGGGGTCGCGACTCCCATCCGCTCGATGACGCCGCGCTCAGCGCCTCGATCGCAGAGCTCTTTTTGTACGGCGTGCTGGGATCTTGATTTCTAAGTAATTATAGTAGGTTGCGGCTTTGGCTTGCAAATGACTGACTGGTCAGTCATAAATCGAGCCGAGGTGACGCCATGCAACTCGCTCAACGTTTCTTCGCCACGCTGCCCGATCGCTGGCAGTTCGAGATCACCGGCGCGCTCGGCCAAGCAGGCTTGCTGCCGCACGTGCCGCTCGCCCGCATGTTCCTGCGCACGCTGGTCTACTGCGGGGGGCAACCGGACGAGATCGACAGCGCCCTGCGCGCGGCCACACCCGGTCGTCCCTCCGCGGGCGTGGCCTGGCGACGCGCAGCTTCCAGCGCGGCCCAGCTCGGCGAGGGCGCGTACTTGCGAGCCGCGCTGTACGCGAGCGTGGCGAACTGGGGCGTGTTGGATCGAGAGGAACGAGCGCGGAATCAGGCACTCGTGGAGCGCTACTTCGAGCGCTACGCGGCCTCGGCGCTGCCGCGGCTGGAAGCCGTCGAGCTGGTCACGGCCGAGGGCCGGATCGCCGGCATTTTCCGCGTACCCGCGCACGTGCGGGGCGGCGTGATCCTGTGTCACGGGTTCGATCAAACCAAGGAGTGGATGGCCCCGTTCGAGGCGGCCGCGCACGCGCAGGGGTTCGCCAGCTTGTCGATCGATCTGCCCGGCATGGGGGCGAGCGGGGTGGCCGGGTCGCGGTTGCGCCACCTGGACGTCCTGGGCGGCGTGTGCAGAGCGGCCGTCGATTGCCTGCAGCGGCGAGTCGTCGGGCCGATCGCCACGTTTGGTGTGAGCGGCGGTGGCTTGGCCGCGCTCGCGGCGTCCGCGTTCGACCCGCGAGTCAGCGCGAGCCTCGGGGTCGGTGCCCCGTATTCTCTCGCGCGGATCCTGCCTGCGCTGCCTGCGCAGCAGCGCCAACACTACTTGAGCTGGTCCGGCTGCAGCTCGACGGCGGAGCTCCGCGGGTTGATCGACGCGTTCGAGCTGGCGCCTGCGCTGCGCCGCGCGCGTGCGCGCTGCCTGATCGTCCACGGCACTCGCGACGAGGTGGTGCCGGTGGCGGATGCGCGCGAGCTGTCGCGCGTGCTCGGCCCGAGCGCCGAGCTGCTCCTCGTGCGCGGAGACGACCACATGTGCACGCACGCGCTGTCGCAAGGCGCGGCGCAGGACTGGTTCCGCTGGTTGGCAGGCGCGTGCCCCACTCGACCGCTTTTGCTAGCCTCGAACCCATGACCAACCCCGCGGCGGTGAAGCGACTGGCAGCTGATCTGATCGCGCAGGGGGTGGAGAGCAAGTACATGGCGCGCGTGCTCGATCGCGTGTCCCCGGACCAGCAGCTGGACAACCTGCGCAAGGAGATCGCGCAGGAGATCGCGCAGGCGCTGGGTCGAAGCGAAGATCGCGTGAACCTGGCGCTGGCGGAGCTGGAGCTGCTGCGGGCGCGCTACGAGCGTGCACGCGGCGCCGGCGCTCCGCAGGCCGAGCTGCTAGCGCTGGCGGAAGCGCACGACGCGCAGCGCGTCATCGCCAAGGCTCGGCTGCACGACCTGTTGATCCATCGCGAAGCCATCGGCTTCCGGCGCAATCAACTGATCTACGACCTCCACCCGATTCCGGGGAAGTTATGTCCACCGAGATCTACGTGAGCACCGACGTCGAGGCGGACGGGCCGATCCCCGGCCCGCACTCGATGCTCAGCTTCGCCTCGGCGGCATTCCGCGCTGACAAGACGCTCGTCGGCACCTTCACGCGTAACCTCGAGCTGCTGCCCGGCGCGTCCGCGGATCCCAGGACGGCGGAGTTCTGGCAAACCCAGCCTGAAGCCTGGGCCGCGTGTCGCAGCGATCTGTGTGCGCCCGAGCGAGCCATGGCCGAGTACGTGGCTTGGTTGCGCGCGTTGCCCGGCAAGCCCGTGTTCGTGGGCTACCCGGCCGCCTACGACTTCATGTTCGTGTACTGGTACCTGATCAAGTTCACGGGCGAGAGCCCGTTCTCGCACTCGGCGCTGGACATCAAGACGTTGGCCATGAGCCTGCTCGGCACCGAGTACCGCGCCTCGACCAAGAAGCGCATGCCCAAGGCCTGGTTCGACGACCTGCCGCACACCCACGTGGCGCTGGACGACGCGCTCGGTCAGGGTGCCCTGTTTTGCAACATGCTGCAGGTGGCCGCCGCGCTGCGCGAAGCTGGAAAGTAAGAAGATCCTGCTCCGCGAGTCGAGTTGCTTGCCGCTGACGGCTGCAGCATAGTGTGAGCCTGGGTAGTCGTTCGTGACCGGGCCGCGAGGCGCGTGGACCCGGTGCTTCTGTCTAGAATTCGAATGTCGCTGCGTGGACTTGAGTCGCGGGCCGAGCAGGCCTGCGCGCGCGGGCGTGCGTTCGCGAAATGGGGAGTCGCATGCGTTCGGTCGGGGCTGCGCTCGCGCTGCTTGTCTTATTGGGCGGGTGTTACGGGGAGAAGTTGGACGGCGCGCGCGGCTCTGACGCGGCGGTCGAAGACGCGCGCGTCGATGGCGAGGCGCAGCCGGTAGAGGCGGGCGAGCTCGATGCGGCTGGCGATCCGCTGCCGGAGATCGATGCGGACGCGCCGCCAACGCATCACGATCCGGATCCGCTCGAGCCGGTGCTTCCTACGCCGCCCCTCGATGCTGCTGCGCCGGTGGACGCTGCGGACGTCGAAGAGATCCGCGACTCGGGTGTGCAGCCGAAGGTCGACGCAGACATTCCGCCTGCGCCACCGGTCGACCCGGGCACGCCGCCGGTGGACGCGGGCATGCCGCCCGCGGACGCGGGCACACCGCCGGTCGACGCAGGCGCTCCGCCAGTGGACGCAGGCGCTCCGCCAGTGGACGCAGGCACGCCGCCAGTGGATGCAGGCACTCCGCCTGTGGATGCGGGCACGCCGCCAGTGGATGCAGGCACTCCGCCGGTGGATGCGGGCACGCCGCCTGTGGACGCGGGTACCCCCGAGGTCGATGCAGGCACGCCGCCAGTGGATTCAGGCACTCCGCCTGTGGACGCGGGTACCCCCGAGGTCGATGCAGGCACGCCGCCAGTGGATTCGGGCACACCGGCGGTGGACTCGGGCACACCCGAAGTGGACGCCGGCCCCGAGCTCCCGACCTGCTCCGGCCCGCCCGGTCTGTACAAAGACGACGAGTGTCAGGTGCTGAGTGACGGCGTTCAGGCCTATCACCCGCAGTATCCGTTGTGGAGCGACGGCGCGATCAAGTCGCGCTTCGTCTACCTGCCGCCGGGTACGCACATCGACACCAGCAACCCCGATCGCTGGAACTTCCCGATCGGCACGCGCTTCTACAAGACCTTCGCCGCGGGAGCGCTGCGGGTCGAGACGCGCGTGTTGGTGAAGAACGCCGCCGCAGCCAGCATCGATAGCTGGACGCTCACCACGTACGCCTGGAGCGCCGATCAGCGCAGCGTGAGCCCGGCGAGCACGAGCGGCGTGCCCAACGCGCTGGGCAGCGGCCTGGACATCCCGTCGCAGGCGCAGTGCAAGAGCTGTCACAACATGACGGATGCGGACGCTCCGATCGGCTTCAATGCCATCCAGCTGAACCACCACGCCGACGGCGTGACGCTCCAGCAGCTGTTGGCTGCGTCACTGTTGGTCAACGGCAGCGAAGGAGCTGCGCTCAACGTCTCCGAGCAAAACGCGCGTATCCCGGGCGACGGTGCAGCTCAGGCGGCCCTCGGCTACCTGCACGGTAACTGTGGCCACTGCCACGGTGGCTCGACGCCGCGCGCCGGCATGCGCCTGTGGTCCTCGGTCGGCATGACACAACTCAGCGACGCGCCGATCTATCAGACCGCAGTTTGTCACTGCCTGGAACGCTGGGCGGGTCGCAGCAACGACGACGGCGACCTGTACGTGATGCGCGTGGTCCCCGGTCATGCTGCCAACAGCGGCATCATCGGACGCATGAGCCGGCGCGGGGCCGGCGAGCAGATGCCGCCGATCGGCACCAACCTCGTCGACCCCACGGGCTTGGCCACGGTCAAGGCGTGGATCAACTCGCTCGACCCGGGCACCTGCAACGCGAGCCCCGTGGCCTGCGAGTAGGGCTCAGACCCAGCGCACCACGATGCCGATGGCTGCGATCATGAACGCGGTGACCAGCGCGTTCCAGAAGCCCTTCACCTCCAGCCGACTCGACATCGCCGAAGCCAGCAGGATGATCAGCGCAGCCGCCACCCAGCGCGTGATGAACCACAGCAAAAAGCCGATGCCCAGCGTGCCGATGCCGAGCAGCACGAACAGCGGACCGCTCAGCGCCCAGAGCAGGATCCCGGTCAGTGCTCCCGCCCAGACCGCATCGACGAACGACGCCAGCCGAACGCCCCGCAGCACGTTCGAGGCCAACCACAACCCGAGCGTCGCCGACAACCAACCGAGCAAGATGTTCGCAACCATGGGCAATCCAGCCTCCAGGCGAACACCCTAAGCATCGGAAACCTCTTCAGCAATCCAGGGCGGATCCTATCCGCCATCCTCCACGCCCGCGTCGTCCCCGGCGAAAGCGCACAACGCCTCCTCGGTCGTCCCCACCGTGCACGGGGCGCCGTAGACGTAGTGATTCAGCTGGCAGGGCCCGAAAGGCGCGTCGTCGTAGCTGGTGAGCGCGACCAGTTTGCCGTCGCCATCGAAGTCCCACGTGCGCCCGCTGTTGCCGATGCGCGTGGTCACCGACGTCCCTCCGCAGTTGTTCGGCTTCGCCGAGCCCCAGATGAACTTGTTCGTGCAGGCTTGCATGCGCACCTCGGTCGCCGAGACGGGGCAGGGCGCTTCGGGCCTGCTGCACAACCGCTCTACCGTCAGCGGTTCTTTGCACCAGTCGGGAACAGGGTTTGCGCTCCGTGCGACGGGCATTTCCTGCAGCGGACTGCTGGTGCCGGAGCCCGCGGGCGTGGGCTGCATGACGGGCGCACTGCTGCCGGCCGAGGCCAGCGGCGCTGCGGGGCGGAGTGAGGAATCTGTTTCGTGACAGCCTGCCAGTGTCAACAGCAGCGCACAGCGAGCGACGATGGAGCGCATCCCCCCGTATCGCGAGCAAGACTCGTACCAGCCCCAGCGCCCCCTCGGCGTGTGCCAGTTGTGCCAGACCTGCAGCTGGTGGCGGCGGCGGGAGGTTAGGCGTCGTCGTGGCGCGTGCGCTTGACGGCCACGTACTGCGTAACCGTGTACAGCTCCACGCGCACGGTCGGATCGTCGATCGCGCGTTGCAAGAACGCCAGGTGCGCCTCGATCTCCCAGGCCCGCGCGCCACCGTGCTCGAGGTACAGCGGGATCAGCTGCTCGAAGCCGAGTGCGTGCAGCAGCTTCGATTCGCGGCGTGCCGACACGGGCTGGAAGCGATCCATGCGCAGGATCTCGAAACCTGCGGCGTGCAGGATGTCTTCTGCGTGCTCGCACACGTCGTACGAAGCACCGATCGCCTTGCCCAGCTGGAACCACCACTTCGACCACAGCGCGCTCGCAGGATCGGCCGGCACGAAGCGCAGCGCGGAGACATCGGGCATCTCCAGGATCACCTGTCCGCCGGGTCGCAGCATGCGGCGCATGGCTCGCACCGCGCCCAGCGGATCGGGCACGTGCATCAACAAGAACCGGCTGTACACCCAGTCGAGCTCGTGCGCGTCGAGCGGAGCGTCTTCGACGTTCGCGCACACCAGCCGCACGTGGTCGAAACCCTCGAGCGCGGGGCGCGCCAACTCCAGCTGCTCGCGCGACGCGTCGAGCGCGTAGACCCTTCCGGACTCGCCCACGCAACGCGCCAACCACGCGGTCATGCCACCATGCCCACAGCCGATATCGGCGATGCGATCCCCGATGCCGATGCCGACCGACTCCAGGAGCGCGCGCGAGCTGGGACCGTAGTGATCCTGCAGCAGCTGCAGCCGTGCCTGATCCAACTCACCGACGCCGAGACCGTAGGTCGAACCGACTCCCGCCATGTTGTCCTCCGCTCGACGTGTGCCCCCAGCACCCGCTGACGGGTCTTCCTAGTTCGAGGCGGACATTTGTCACCACCTAGCTAACGTGACTGAGAACATTCCTGTATCCGTGGGAAGAGCGCGAGCGACCCAGGCACGAGGGTGCCTTCGCGCAGCGCCTCGCGTTGGCCCAGCGCCTGCGTGAGCCGCGCGCAGGCATGCGGCAAGAAGGGCGCGGCTTCGGCGGCGAGTACGCGCAGACAGTCGAGCAGCACGCGCAGCAAGGCGTGGGTCGCCTCGGGTTGGCCGGCGCGGATATCGGCCCACGGCGCGCAACGATCCACGGTGCGGTTGGCTGCCGCCACGCGCTCGAACACGGCGGCCAGCGCCTGGTCGATCGCGCCGCGCTCAATCGCGGCGTCGACCTCGGCGGGTAGCGAGAGGGTCAACCCTCGCAGCGCGTTCGCCTCGGGACCCGGGCTGCCCGACGCGGGGATCGCGCTTCCGTTGGCTCGCTGCAGCAACCCGAACACGCGGTTGACCAGGTTGCCCAAGCCATTGGCCAGCTCGGCGTGGTAGGCGCGATCGAAGCGGTCCGCGCGAAAATCACCGTCGTGGCCCGTACGCACGTGGCGCAGCAGGTAGTAGCGCAACGCGTCAGATCCGTAGTCGCGTAGCCAGGGTGCCGGGTCCAGCGTCTGACCTGACTTGCTGATCTTCGCACCGTCGAGTGTCAGGTAGCCATGAACTAACAACTTCGTCGGCCACGGCACGCCTGCCGAGGCCAGGATCGCCGGCCAGAACACCGAGTGAAAGCGCGCCACGCCCTTGCCGATCACCTGTACGCGAGGTTGCTCGCTCTGCCAGAAGCGTGTGTACTCCGCGTCGTCGCCGCCGAAGCCCAGCGAGGACAGGTAGTACGCCAGGGCGTCGAACCAAACCCAGATCACCTGAGACGGATCGCCGGGCACGGGCAAGCCCCAGTTCCGCGCGCGGGCCGCGCTGCGCGAGACGCACAAGTCGCGCAGCGGTTCGCGCAGGAACGCCAGCGCTTCTTCGCGCGCACCGGCGTGGCTGATCGGAAGGCGTCCGGTCTCGATGCCTTCGCGTACCAGGTCTCCGTAGCGCGAGAGTCGGAAGAACCAGTTGGTCTCCTCGACCGGATCGAGCGGTGCAGCGTGCTCGGGACAACGCTCCTCGCCGGGATCGGCGAAACGCTCGCAACCGACGCAGTACAGGCCGCGGTACGTGTCGCGGTACAGGTCGCCGCGTGCGGCACAGGCGTGCCACAGCGCGTAGACCGCGGGCGGATGGGCGGCACTTTGGCTGGTGGAGACGAACGCGTCGTGCGAGATCTGCAGCGCCGCTCCCAGCTGCCGGAACTGCTCGGCGTTGCGCGCGACCAGCTCGCTCGGGCGCAGCCCCGCGCGCTCGGCAGCGAGCACGTTCTTCAGGCTGTGATCGTCGGTGCCCGTGACGAACTTCACCTGCCGCCCGCGCGCGCGAGCGTGGCGCGCGATGGCGTCGGCGATGCAGAGCTCCAGGGCGAAGCCCAGGTGGGGCGTGGAGTTGACGAACGGGATGGCAGTCGAGACGTAGAGCGTGGGCGTGGCGGTGGTCATGGCGGGCTCCGTGGCTGGTAATTGGCCAGACCTCCACGTGGCCCGTACGGCCACCGGGAGGGTGGCCGTGAGTGACTCGTAGGCTGAACGCGCGGACTAGCTTGGCGCGCGCATGGCGAGCGACTCGGCAACCCTGGGCAGGGCGCACATCATCGCCATTCGCATGCGTCGCGTGGAGCGGTCCATCGAGCCCAGCTTGGGTCGGGCTTACAGGCTGGTCAAGCGACTATTTTCAAGTCAGGTCTCGCGCGCAGTCTGCGAACACCTGTGACGAGGGGCCGGAGCTCTGCAGCTGGGGGCTGCAGACGTACGCGGACCCACGTCTACCAGGGAGGAACCATGACCAAACGTAGAGCTATCGTGATCGCCGGACTGTTCGTCGTAGCGTTGGGAGGGGGAACGGTATTGGCGCAGCAAATCCCGGGCGATCTGACGATCGTCGAGCTGCCGCGCGGCAGCAAGAACACTGCATCGACCGACGATCTCTCGCTCAAGGCGACGGCAGTGGCCGCGGAGCGCTTGTTCCCGCAAGCGCGCTGGAAGCAGACCGTCGTCTGCAACCTCGATCGACCGAGTGAGGTGCAGCGCTACAGCGTGACGTGCAACGGAGCCACGCGGCTCGACGCGCAGGTGGCCGATTGTTGCATGGACGGCGACCACTGGGAGGCGAAGGTCAAGAACTGGGATCGAGCGCCCAACACCGGAGTGACCACGGCGCCAGGCCCCGCGAATGCCTTCGGCGTGACCACGCGCGTCTACAACTACGGTGGCACACCGCAAAGCCCGGGACACATCAGCGCCGAGGTAGACTGCAGCTACATCCACGGCATCGACGTCTTCCCGGCAGGCTCGTACATCGTGCTGAGTAGCGACGGCGCCTGCAGCGTGACCGACCTCGGCACGCAGGACGCGATCAACCGCACTCCGTGAGGTCAATCGCCGACAAGACCGCGCCCCGTGAACAGTCGGACGGGGCGCGGTCTTGCTCGTATTCCCCCGAAGAGCTCACGAAGCCAGCCGGGCGCGGGCCTGTTCGCGGCGTAGTACCAGCCGGCTGCTGATCCAGCGCTCCACGGACCACACCTGTTCGCGGCTCCAGGCGAGCGTCACCAGGCCCGCAATGTACAAGAGGTTGATCTCGAAGCCGACGGGTCCGAACGACGCGCCCTCGCTCGACACGCCTTGCAAGCGAACCGATGAAAACCCGTAACGCAGGTGAACGTTCAGCATCGCGACGGTCATCACGACTATCAGCGGCACGCTGAGCGGTACGACGAACGCTCCGAGCATCACCGAGATGCCGCCGAAGAACTCGAGCAGCGCAGTGACCCAAGCGGTCGGCCCCGGCAACGGCACACCCATCGCAGCGAGGATCGACGCGAACTGTTCTGGTCCGCGCGCAAGCTTGGCGTAGCCATGATACGCGAAGCCAAAGCCAACCATGATGCGTAGCGGCAACAATGCGTACTCGCGAAAGCGGTCCATGTTTTTCCTCGGAAGTGGGTGTACGTCCGATGCTGCGCGCGACCTGCCCGCCTGGTTACGCCACACGGATCATGAGCGCGGGCTGTAACCAAACGCCGGCTCGCACCGTAGTAGCTGATGCGGAGCTTCACGTTGGATCCTCAGACCGAGCAGCACCTCTCCGAGCTCATGCGCAGGGCTCAGCAAGGTGAGCGCAGCGCCTACGCGGCGCTACTTCACCAGGCTGCGCGACTCGTACGTGGCTTCGTGCGCAGGCGCGTCCGTGAGGAGGACGTGGAGGACATCGTGCAGGACACGCTGCTCGCCATCCACCACCACCGCCACACGTTCGATCCCTCGCGGCCGTTCAGCCCGTGGATGTACGCCATCGCGCGCCACCGCATGCTGGATGCGCTGCGCCGGCGAAAATCTCGCGCCGCGCGCGAGGTGCTCGGCGAGGTCGACGTCGAACACTGCGAGGCAAGCGAAGCGGCGAACAGCTTGCGCGCTGTACTCGAAACTGCCTTGGCCCAGCTGTCGCATGCGCAGCGCGAGGTCATCCAGCTGCTCAAGCTCGAAGGCTACAGCGTGCGCGAGATCTCGGACAAGACTGGGCGATCGGAATCGCTCGTCAAGGTGACGGCCCATCGGGGCTACCACGTGTTGCGCAAGGTGATCGGACATGCGTTTCAGGACGAGTGACGAGCTGATCCCATCGCTGGTCGCCGAGCTGCGACCCGTACGCCCGCTCGCGGGCCCGACCCACCGTGCGCTGCGCTGGGCGGCCGGCGGCGCAGTGTTCGTGTTCGCCGGCGCGGCGGCGCTTGGACTTCGCGGCGATCTCGCGTCGCAGCTACGAAACCCGCACTACCTGCGCGAGAGCGCTGCGCTCGCACTCACCATCGCGCTCTCTGCGCGTAGTGCGTTCGAGCTCGGCATCCCGAACCTTGCGCGCGACGTACGCTGGCCGCTCGCAGCGATCGCGGTCTTGTTGACGTGGTGCGTGCAGGTCGCGCTCGCAGTCGCGCCCTTGCCCGAGCTCCCGCTGGTGCTCGCGCGGTTTTGGCGCTCCGGGCTTGCATGCGTGCACCGCACGACGTGGCTCGCGCTCGCACCGGCGCTCGGCATATCCTGGATGCTGCGTCGCGGAGCGCCGCTCGAGCGCAGCGCGGCCGGACTGTTCGCTGCGCTGGCCGCCGCCGCCCTCGCGACGCTCGGCACGCAGTTCATCTGTGTCAACGACGAGCCGTGGCACGCGCTCGTGTGGCACGTTGCTCCCGTCATACTAGCGGGACTCGCGGGTAGCGCACTTGGCACGAGGCTCGCGAGGCGAACGTCGTGACTGTGCCGTTCCAGCTTCGCGTCGCCAGCGTCGCCGAGCTCCATCTCGCGCACGCGATCGACGACGCAGCCGCGCAACTGTTCGCGCAAGCCGGAATCGACATCGATCTGCCCGACGATCACCCATTCGTGGTCGAAGAGCGTGCGCGGTGGCACACAGCGGCCGAGGCCGGAGGCGTGTACTTTGCGATGCTGGACGGTGCTGCGGTCGGCTTCGTGGCCTTGCACATGCTCGACGGATTCTCGTACGTGGAGCAGCTTTCGGTACGCCCCGAGCATGGCCGGCACGGCATCGGGCGCGCGCTGCTCGAACGCGCCTGTGCGCTCGCTCGCGTGCGTGGCGCGCGCGAGATTTGGCTCACCACGTACCGCCACCTTCCGTTCAATCGGCCTTTCTACGAAGGCGCCGACTTCGCAGTGGTTCCCGAGCACGCCTGGGGCCCCGGTGTACGCGACGCCATCTCGGCTCAGCGTCGAGTCCTGCCCGAGCCAGCGCAGCGCGTCGCGATGCGACGCGTACTGACTGTTTGAAAGCGGTGGCCTGCCGGCGGCGTCCCGAGGGGCTGCCGCCAGGTCGCAAGCCGGCATTCTGCCTCCGATCTTGGCGCACCGTCGCGTCAGGCATCGGGTACATATGCGTATGACGCGTGCTCCCTGGTTGGGCTTGGCCTTCGTCGGCGCGCTCGTGGCCTGTTCGTCGGACAATCAGCCCGCCGTGATGGATCATCACAGCGGCGGCGGTGGGGCGGGTGGCGCATCGGGCACCCCAAGTGCGGGGGACGCCGGCGACGCGGCGGGAGGCACGGCAGGCGAAGGTGGTGGAGGTGCAACGGCAACGGGTGGACATGGAGCTGCGGGCACGGGCTCGCGCGATGGGGCATCGGGCAGCGCTGGTCGAGTCGGCGCAGGTGGGCGTACTGGCACCGGGGGCGGTGGAAGCGGTGGCGCGGGCGTAGCCGCTGGAATGGGTGGTGGCGATAGCGGCGGTGGTGCAGGTGCACGCGATCGCTTCGGGGTTCGGATGCTCTACCCGACTCTGCCGAGCGGGAAGGAGTGGTACGCGAAGTGGGATCGAGAGCCGCGATCGTTCGATGGGAAGGATCCCAGCGATGCGTGGTTCGACGCGGATCACGGAGAAGCGACCTACCGCACCGAGGGCGATGGCATCCTGAAGATCAGCGGAGAGGTGCCACGCATGTACGTGCACGATCCGGCTCTGCAAGATCAATGGCGCGATGTCGAGATCACGATGTACTTCATGCGTGTCGCCGACGACGGCACGAACTGGGGAGGACTCGTCGCGCTCGCCCGAACGAATCACGGCACGATCGGTGACGAGGACAAGAACCTGTGCGACACCCGCGGCATCGACGCGCGGATGCGCTACGACGGCAACATCGATTTCGAGAAGGAGACCAGCCACCCCGATTCGGTGAGCGTCATGCAGAAGAAGTACTGGTCCGGCGGCATGCCGAAGAACGTCTGGCTCGGTTACAAGCTCGCCGTCTACGACCTGCCGAACTCGAACGTGAAGCTCGAGCTGTATCTGGACGAGTCGGACGGCGCCGACGGCGGGAACTTCCGCCTCTTGCAGGAGCTGATCGACGACGGCACGAACTTCGGCAAGGGCGGCACGGCCTGCAAGAACGGAATCGACCCTTCGGCAAAGCTCACCAACCTGCCCACGCGCGAGGGCTCCGAGAGCGGCAAGCCAAACCTGAGCGTGTACTTCCGCAGCGATGGCGTCGGCAAGGACGGCCTGCTCTACAAGCGCGGTAGCGTGCGCGAGATCGCGGTGAAGTGATGCTGCGGCTCGTGGCTGCTACCTGCACGCGCTGTGCGGCGGGGGTGTCCCCAACACGAACGGGTACGTGACGACCACGATTCCACCGCCTTCGGGCGGAGGGAACTCCCACGTCTGTACGCGGTTCACGATGCAGGACTCGGCCTGCCGTCGCCCGAGACTGGAGCTCTCCAGGGCGGCGATCTGCACTCATCCTGTCGGGCTTATGATGAACTTCACGATCACGATGCCCGTGACGAACGGTGGATCGCCGAGCACCGCTTCATAGCAACTTCGGACTTCATCGATCCGCTCGCCGATGATCTCGCGAATGACCCGCTTCGACAGCGAGCCGGTCGGATGGTTCGGCGCTGGCACAGGCAGAGGCGCCGCACTCGCGTCGCTGCTGCTCGGATTCTGCTCCACGTTCTTCTCCGGAACGACCGATGCGCGGCTCGTCGATGCCGAAATTTCCTCGAGCCTTCGCACGCCAGGCCGTTCGAAGGCACAACAGTCCGTTCCGGAGTCACACTCGTAATCGATGTTCTTTCCACAACCCTGCGCCGAGTAGCGGCCGGGCTGGGAGCGAACGATCTCCAGCGCGCTCGGGTCGCAGCTCAGGAGCAGCGCTGCTTTGCTCCGCACGCGAACCTCGTGTTGCGCGACTGGAAGCGGGGTGGACTGGACACGCACGCAGCTAACATCGCGCGACTTGGCGTCCTCGCACTGGTAGAGCGCTTGGCGGTTGCAGCCCGTGACTTCGTAGTACCCGGAACCGATGGCGAGCGCTTCGAGCTCTCTCGACGGACAATCCATGTCGCGCGCCACATGCGCGGTAAGCCAGGTCGCGCCGCAACCGAAGGCGTGCACGAGAGTGGTCAGCACGGCGAGACGGATCGCGGTCACGGTAACGCGTGTACGGGGTAACCACGGCGAAGTCGAGTGTTGCGGCGGCGTGTCGTCGGCCCTCGAGCATTGTGCCGGAGTGTGCCGCCGTCTCTCGCTCGGCGACACGCAGGGCGGGAGCCTCGCTGGCCCGCCGCTTGCAGCTTCGGCCCACTCATGCGCCCGTATCCGGCCTGGCTGCTGGTCGTGCTGTTCTTGTCAGGCGCGTGGAGCGCGCCCCTGGCCGCACAGTCGAGCAGCGCAGGGGACGCGCCGAAACCGGAGGCGGTGCTGCTCAACGGTGCTGCGCCGATCCCAGCCAACGGCCGCTTCTTGCTCTCGGGGCAAAGCGAGTCGCGGCTGGGTAGCTTGAGCCTGGTGGACGCCGGCGCAGTGAAGACCACCGGCACCCTGAGTCCAACCGGACAGTACTTCGTTTGGACGCCGCAACGACCGCTGGTTCCCGGCAGCTACACGTTCGTGGTCGAAGACCCGAATGGAAACTACCCCCCGACCACGTATCCCATCGAGGTCGAGCCTGCCGCGACGCACGTGCGCCCGAAGCTGAGCAGCAGCGCGCAGCTCCAGCGGCTCGATGCACGCTTCAGCGGGTTGTGCTGCTCGGTGGGCGATCCGTCGCTGCGCATCGTGCCGAGTTGCTTCGACACAGTCCTACGCCGCACCGCAGCCCTCACGGCGACGCTGACCAGCGACGCATCCGCGAGCCAGCTCGGACAGCTGCTGTTCTCGATCAGGCCGGCCGGGGGATTCAGCAAGCCCTCGGAGTACCGCCCGCTCACGGGTCAGCTGACACATTCCATGGAGTGGGAGAAGCAGGCCAGCGAATACTGCTTCGACGTCGAAGGCATCGAGATCGGCACGAACCTCGGCCTGACCTACGCCGATCTTACACCGCGCTGTGCGTCGCACGGATCACTCGGCCAGCTCGAGTCCCAGAAGCTGGTGCCCACCGCATCGGAGATCGGCCACGAGCACTGCCCGGTACCTCCGCCCGGCTACGAGGCTCGCTGGTGCGAGATCAATGGTGAAGCTTGCGCGGCCGATCGCGACCAACCCACGTGCCGCTCCTATGCGCGGCTCTGCCTCGCTGCACCTTCAGCTGCGAGCGGCGGCGCTGGGGCCGCCGCGAACCGCCAGGTAGGCTCAATGGCCAGCGGTGACGCCGGCGCTGGATCCCGCGACCGGACGAACGTCGCTGGAAGTAGCGCGCCGTCACGGACCACAGAGGCTGTCCCCGCCGCAGGTGCCCAAAGCCGCTCGCCGCCGCAGGCAGCCGAAGCGCCGAGCCGGCACGCCGCGGGTTGCACTCCCATCGCGCAGGGGGCGAGTGCCCAAACCTTCGCGGCTACGATGTTGCTCGCGCTCGCGGTATGGCGCGCCCGCCGTCGCCGCGCGAGCTCTTCAAAGAGCGTGCCTTGATGCTCGTGGCAGTACGCACGCACTGGTTTCCTCTCGCGCTGACCGTCCTGATTGTCGCGGCGTGGACAGTCATCCTAACGCTCTATCTCCGCGCTGCCTGGATGCTCGAACGTTGGCCGCGGCTCTACCTGGATGATCCCAAGCCGCTGGCACTTGGCCTGCACTACGACGTCACGGGCTACGCGATCATGGTGGGGACGCTCGGAACGCTGTTGGCGCTCGGCTATTCGTCGCTCGCACTGTGGTCGAAGTCGCTGCGGCCGGGTGCGGCCGTGGCGCTGAGCGCTGCGCTGCTCTCGGCGGCCCTGCACGTCCTGACGCCGTGCGTGTCTTGGTACCTCGACTAGCGGTGGACCCGACAGTAGCTCGGGAAGATGGACGGCAGCTGCATGGCGTACGGCTCGGGTTCCACGCCGTACGGGTGATCCTGCAGAAACTGCCAGCCCGCGCTCTGCAGCTCGGGACTTGTTCTGCATACGCTCGAGCCGGTATCGCAGTCGATCGCAAAGCCGCTCGCCGCGGTGACCAGATCGCTGAGCGCGTGGCTCATCTGCCTGAGGTCGATGAGCTCCAGAGGCGACAAACCGTAGATCGTCATGACCGCGGGCAGGCGAGCCTGCTTCGGCAGTGGCGGCAGCGCCAAGCCGCCCGAGTTCGTGACTGCGGCAGCGACGTACCCGGCGCGGAGCAACGCCATGCTCCCGCTTTGAAAGCCGCCGGCACTGCAGCCGGTAGTGTAGATGCGTGCGGGATCGATGGCATGGTCACGTACGGCACACGCGACGATCTGGTCGGCGATCTCGAGGTCGCCCGCGCTGAATTCGCCTGTGCCGGAGGTGTTCTCACCACGCCGCGTCGATTTCTCGAGCGCAGCGATCACTCCGCCCTTGGCCAGCAGGTCATCGAGAACCGTCCGCGACAGCATGTTGTTCAGCTCCTCCGCGCTCGAACCGGTGCCGTGCCAATAGAACAACAACGAGCCCGTGCGCGCGCTCTTGGGCCCCACGTCCAGCACGACGGACACGCCATCGATCATCACCGTCGTCTTGCCCGACATGAACGTGGGGCACTCCCCGCGGAGGGGTGGCAGAACGGGAACCGCGGGCGGGCGAGGCTGCTGCATGCCGGCGTCGGAGACGTCCCCTCCGCTCCCAGCTGCGGACGCGCCGCTACCAGCCGCAAGCCCGGAATCGCCCTCGTCGCTCGCGCCTGCCGCGCCACCGCCAGCGCTAGCGATGTCACTGCCCGCGCCCGCGGCGCCATCGCCC
>DATEOF010000048.1:0-8899 GCA_035274465.1 Polyangiales bacterium | reverse complement strand
GCCGCCGCTGCCAGCCATGCCGCTACCAGCTGCACCTGCCGCGCCGCCGGCACTGCCCGCGACCGGCATCCCCGCGCTACCCGCACTGCCCGCGCCGCCTCCTGCGCGCCCGCCGCTGCCAGCAGTTGCCACGGCACCGGACGCGCCAGCAGCACCCACGCCTGGTCCGCCGGCGGCGCCACCAGGCGGCGTCATCGTCATCGTGCCGAGTCCAGGCATCGGCCCGATCGAGCCTGCGCGTCCTGCCATCCCCGCGCTCTGGCCCGCGAGCCCTGCGCCTTGTCCGGCGACGATGCCTTGCGGAGAGGTTCCGGCCGCCGTGTCGTCTCCGCTGCAGCCAATGGCTGCGGATGACACGACGAGCATCAGAAGCTGGGCGGCACGCGATGAGTATCGATTCATGTTCAGTTCACGCATAGCACTTCAATTCTTCGGTGAGTGGAGGCAGCGCTCAGAAGAAGTCCTGATTCATCCACCAGTTGCCGTTCTTCATCTTGTAGAAGCCGCAGGCGACGGCTTTGAAGTTTGAAGTCATGTTGAGGTAGTGGATAGCCGGGGCAGCTGTTCTGCGCGATGGAGCCGCGACAGCTGAACGCCGAGCTGTGACCCATCATCGAATCGCCATCCTTCTTCGCGCCGGCGTCCGAGCAGGTTTCCTGATCCATCTTGCGCGTCAGCGGCGGGAGCATCTTGGTCGCGCGGTACATGTTGATCTCGTCGAGGCAGACTTGCCGAACCATGTCCAACATCGGATCGGCGGCGGCGCCTGCACCTGCCGTTGGCGCGGTCGCAGGAGCACCGGCAGGCGGCCGCGGCCCCTGCCAGCGCCGCGGGAGGGACAACCCGCTGCTCCGGGATGGTCGGGGCGATGCTCGAGGCAGGCGCATTGAGAGACTTGCCGGGCGCGAGGTTCGGCGTGCCCACGAACGATGCGCTCGGCAGCTTCTCGGCGCTCGACCCGCCGTCGGACGAGCCGCAGGCAATCAACAAGAGCGGGGCAAGCATCTGGTAGGCAAATCGGTGATTCATCGCGTGGAGCTCTGGCGGTGATCGCTGCTCGTCGTGCCAGCGGAGAGCTGCTGAGTCGCAGCAGCTTAGATGCTCTCAAGGAGGATCCGTCGTCGTCGCCATGACACCGCGGGCGCGCAAGACGATGCGATCGATGCAGCAGTGCTTGCCGTCGGTCGAGACACGGGGCTTGGACGCGAAGTCGTTGCTGCCCCGCATGACCGGTTGACAGGCGTTGGGATCCGACATGTCCATGGTGAGGACGGTGTTGGTGAAGACGATGTCTTCCGTCGGCTTGTTGCTCGTCGGCAGCTCGATATCGAAGAACGCGCGGCCTTGCGCCTGGCCCTTCAGATCCATGCTGAACTCGGCCGCTTCCAGCGTGTCCCGATTGACGACCCGCTGGATCCACTTCGTGCCGTCCGAATGGATCTCGATCTCGAGGACCTGTGTCGGCTCCGCCAACACGACGGGGCCGGCGTGACAGCCTGCAAACTGCGGATCGGAAGAGCTGATGTTCGAGTACGTGGGCGCGATCCACCACGTCGAATAGCCCGACGGCGCATCACGTGCGCACGAGGGGCCCCACGTCAACACGGACAGCAATGCGCCATTGCCGATGGACTGGAGGTTCGACGCGGTCGCCGTCGGCTGAATCCCCGGCCAGATGAAGATCTGTCCACTGGGCGACGGCTCTGCGGGCACGGTGAGCGTCGTGCGCAAACGGGTATACACGTTGGGCGACTTGATCTCGTAGCTGATCAACCCCGAGCCGCTCACTCGGCCCGAAGTGACCTTGCCGGCCGGTGTCGCCGGGATCGCGCCGCACTCATTCGTGTTCGAAGCGATCGCGCCGGCCGCACCGGTCCCCGCGCCACCAGCACCTGCGCCCGCAGTCCCGCCCGCCATTCCCGATCCGGCGCTCGCAACGATCCCAGCAGATGCACCCGATGCGCCGGCTGTTGCGACGTCCCGAGGTGCCGTCGGGTTGCCATCGAGAATTCGGTTCATCACGTCGCTTCCGGGCATCGGCAGGCCACCCGTGGCGCCCGCGTCGGTGCCGCCCGAGGCTGCAACCACGTCACTCGGCCGGACACCGACGGTAACGAGGCCGTCCTGGCCAACGCCGCTACAAGCTGCAATCGCAGACGAAAGGAGCCCCACGAACAAGCTGAGGCGGCCATTCGTCGGTTGGTTCATCGCGTTCATGCCGAGCGGCGGCGAATCCTTGGCGTCAATTGCAGCGAAGGGTGCGCCTCAGGGCGCTGCTGCCTCGTGCGCTTCGAGCGCGCTGTGAATGCGGACACCGTATGGTAGCGCGGGAAAGCGTTTGTCAAAGCTCGCGGCTCGCGCGCGCGCCTCTTTGATCCGGCCGAGCCGGATCAACGCCATTGTCGCGATGTATGCGCGTTCTTGTTGAAAGTAACCGCTGGCGAAACGCTGATCGCCCTGTCGTACCAACGCGAGGGCGCGTTCCGGCGAGCGCTGCAACAGCTGTTCTGCCTGTGCGACCTGCTGCATCTCGATCAAGTCGTCAGGTGTCTGCGCTTCCGGCGCGGGTTCGGGTCGCGCCTGGTTCGTCGTGCTGATCGGCTTCGGCTCGGGCGCCGCAGCGACTTCACGCGTGGTTGCGCCTGCCGCCGGTTCCACGGCAGCAGGCGTCGCGCTCGATGTTTCTGCAACGGGGACTGGTGATTCCGCGGCGGGCGCTCTCGCGGCGCGAGCGGCTGCCGGTTCCTTGTGTGCCCGCTGGGAGCGCGGCGCGCGCTTGTCGGGCACAGAACGGCGCACGGGTTGGCCGTGCGGCAGGCCCTGATCGGGGACCGGGATCGGGGTACGCGCCAGCCACGAATCGGAAGCGCCGACGTCCGGAACGCCTGTCGCAACCTCCTGCGTGCGCTCGGCGACAGGCGAGGATGGCTTGACAGCTGCCGCTGATGGCTGCGGACGATCCGTCGCATGCCAGGCCGCGACTCCGATTGCGCCGATCAGCACGGCTGAGACGAGGGTCTTGATCGCGGCGGAAACCAGGGAGTTGGCCCCGGCACCCAGGCTCGCGCTGGCCCACTCGGGCAAAGGTGCATCGCTGCTCAACCACTGATGGTGCCGCTCCAAGCCCGACTCGACGTCGTAGTGCAACACGGGCTCGGTGCGTCCAGCCTCGAGCAAAGCTTCGGCCTCCTCAGCCGGCGAGCGTCTAGAAATGCGGTTCATAGGACTCACTTTCCGGACGTAAGCGCGGCCTAGGCTCTTTTTTTTCGGTTAAGCGCTGCGCGATCTCGCGAAACTGTTTGCGCGCCCGATGTGCTCGCCAATACACCGTGCCCACGGGAATGCCTTGGCTAGCCGCGATGGACGCACAGCTCTCGCCTTCGAGCTCGGTCAAGACGAGGACCGCGCGCAAGTCGGGGTCCATCTTGTCGAGTGCCGCTTGCAGCTGCGTGAGCTCGCTGCGGACCTCCAGCAGGGTCACGGGGTCGCGCCCGGACGCGGCCACCAGCTCCGGGCTGTACCCAGCCTGGCGACTGCGTTGTGCACCATCGCGCCGCCGAGCCGAGCTGGCCGCTTTGACGGCGATGGCGCCCAGGTAGCTCGTGGGCGTGGCAGGACCCTGCACGTACCCACCGTTCTTGTGCACCACGACGAAAACCTGCTGCACCACGTCGTCGATCTCACGGGCTGGAACCCCGAGCCGATGGAGCAGGCGAGCCACGAATGGCGCATGCTTGCGGAACAGCTCGTCCGTCGTCATGCGCTCCGGTGACAAATTCTCACTCACTGAGCGTCAATGCCGGCAAGATGGAAAACCTTGGCAGGTTTTCGGTTTTCTGGTGCCAAACTCCATCCGCGCAACTCTTCGGCTCTGCATCCTGGCCGCCGTGAGCTGGTTTGCCCCGGGGCCGGCCGAGGCGCAAGTCCAGGCTGCCGAGCCGGAGCTGCAGGATCTGGCCGCCTCCGTGAAGGTCGATCGCGGCGTGACCTGCCTAGATTCCTCGGAATTGGTGGAACACGTCTCGGGTTGGCTCGGGACCGATCGCGTCGCCTCGCCGCTCACGATCGAAGTGCACGGCAGCCCGTACTTTGCCAGGACGGTGTGGTTTCGCATTCAGCGCGGGACCGAGACGTTGGCCGAACGGCGCTTCGAACCAGCCCCGGCGCGCTGCGAAGATCTCCACGCCGCCGTGGGCCTCGCGATCGCGCTGGCACTCAAGGCATCGCTGCTCGACTCGCTGATCGGCGAGCGCACGGCGGGCGACCCGCATGCGAGTCGCCCGTTTCGGATCGGAGCGGAAGCGCTGGGTGGGATCGCGGTGGTTCCCGGCACGGCCTTCGGGATCGATCTGAGCTTCCAGCAATCGTTTGCGGAGCGCTTCGCGGCGCGACTCTCGTTCCTCGGGCTGTTCGGCCCGTTCGGCGACTTCGAGGAGGATCAAGGTAGCTTCCAGACCTGGCTCACCATCGGCCGACTGGACGTCTGCTCGCGTCTCGCGGACCTCGACAGCCTGGATATCTCCGTGTGTGTGGGCGTCGCGGCCGGAGGACTCTACGCGACGGGAGATGCGTTCCCGATGTCTCTCAACGCACTCATCCCATACTTCGCGCTGGCGAACGCGCTCGAGCTCGACATCCGGCTCAGCAGACACTGGTCGCTCACGGTCGCGGTCGACGTCCTCGTGCCTTTGCTGAGCACGAGCTTCGTCGTGCGCGACACGAACGGGAAGGTGCTCGCGTCGCACGATCTCGCGGCGGCAGGCGGGTTGATCGCGATCGGGCCGGCCTATCGCTTCTGATCGGGTGGCCGAGTCTCGAACTGCGGCCAGCTGTCGCGGATGTCGAACCACGACGCCTTCGAGCCCACGAAGATGTGGCGCACCGACTCGATGCCCGGGTCGGCCCCCAGCGTGGAAGCCGGGACGACGTAGTGAGTCGTGCCTGCCGCTCTTGGCTGCGCTGAACCGCAGCGAGTGCAGAAGGTCTGGGCGAAGCGTTCGGCCTCCGGAACCTTGTACGTGCGCAGCTGGTCGGTGCCATGCAGCCACCGCAACTGCGAAACCTCGGCGAACAGGTTGCCGCCGTGGGCTGCAGCGCGGCCCTTGCGACAGCGTGAGCAGTGGCACTGCATCAGCGTCCAAGCGCCGGCTGCGAGCTCGTACGCAACGTCTCCGCACAGACAGCTCCCGCGCACCCAGCCGGACTCGCTCGCTTCTTCGCGCGGGCGCTCGATGACTGGGAACCCGAAGTCGGGTGGGTAAGCCTCGAAGCGCGGCAGGCCATCCGGCGGGATCTCGTACCACGGCGCCTTCGAGGCGGTGAACATGTGCGCGTACGGACGCGTGCCGGGGTCTTCATCGAGACAGCCCGCGGGCATCCAGGCCTTGCCGTCGAACAATTCGGGGACGGCGGACCCGCAGCGGCCGCAGAAGCAGCGCTCGACTTGCTCGGAGGAACGATAGCGGACGATGTGCTGTTCGCCGCCTCGCCACGCGAAGCCGCGTGCATCGGCCGCGACATATGTGGCGAAGGGCGCGCCGTGACTCTTGCGACACATCGAGCAATGGCAGTGCGACATCCGCTCGAGCGGCTTCTCGGCCTGCCAGCTCACGCTTCGGCACAGGCAGCTACCGTGGATCAGCTCGGCGTTCGGCATGCCCGCACGATACCAGCTCACCCGGCAGCGTAGTACTCCGAGCTCGAGAGCTCGCGCTCGAAGTCGGTGAGAAGATCGCGGTTGTCGAGCTGCCAGGGATGAAACCCGGGGCGATAGTACGCCACGTAGTCGTGCAGGAATGCCCCGGACGCATTCGTGTAGCGCAACATCGCGCCGAGGTCGCGCCATGCGCGCCAGGAGAACAGTCGCCCGTCGATCCACATGAAGCGCAGCAAGTGCACGAACGCGTACGCCTGGAAGGTGATGGTCGTGACCAGCATGACCAGGACGCGCTCGAGATAGAAGCCGCCCACCGCCTCGTAGACGTCGAAGGGCACGCCCTTGTGCTCCGTCTCCTCCGCTGCATGCCAGCGCCAGAACGCGCGCATGCGCGGGTCGGCGTCGGCGAACACGCGGGCATCGCCGAGCAGACGGTTGGCGCCGATCGCGGTGAAGTGTTCGAGCGCGCAGGTCACGGCCAGCCGCAGACGTGGGTACGAGGTGAGGGTGACCAGCGTGAGGAGCAGCTTCACCCAGCGCTCCATGCGCGTCGCCGGGTAGCCGCGTTCATCGAGCATACGATTGTATGCCTCGTGCTCGCGCTGGTGGATGCCCTCCTGTCCGCAGAACGCCCTCGCCTTGCGCAACAGCTCGGGGTCTTGGAGCTTCGGCAACTGACGCTTCACGCTGTTCACGAAGAAGCGCTCGCCGACGACGAAGAACGGCGACAGCGAGTCGAAGAACGCCGTGCGCGAGGGGCTGCCGCCGAACCAGTGCCGCGGGATGCTGGCATCGAACTGAAACTTGAAATTGCGGACTTCGAAGTCGGGACCGGGGTTCATGCTGGCGTCCTTTGCATCTGACTATGGACACCGCCGGACTTTCCCGGCAGGTCGAGGCGTGCCAAATTTCTGTCATTGGAGGCCACGGCGTGACAGGACTGCCCGCACAAAGCCCGGACTTGGCGTGTGCCGAGCCGAGCGTGCCGGCCGTGTACGCGCTGCACCTCGCCCAGGGCGTGCGCCTGTGCGGCGGAGACGATGCGAAGCTGCTGGCGGAGCTCAACATCCCGGTCGACGCGCTCGCCGACCCGAGCGCCCGGCTGAGCTTCGCGCGGATCAGCGCGCTGATCGAACGAGCGATCGCGCTGAGCGGCGAGCCACAGCGAGCTGCTCGATCGCGTGCGGCACACGCGAGCGCTCGAGCTGTTGCGCAGCGAGGCCTCGATCGACGAGGCGGCCGATCGTCTCGGGTACACCGATGCGGCCAACTTCACGCGAGCGTTTCGGCGCTGGACCGGCAAGTCGCCGCGCGCGGTTCGGAAGGCGGCGCGCGGAGGTTAGTCCTGCCCGCTGGGATCGCCGTATACCGGCTGTATACGAAAAAACGCCCGCCGACACCCTTCCCACCGCGCGGCTCGGGACGATGTATCCAGGACGATGGGCGGTTCCGAGATCGACGTGTTCGCCTATCTGGACTATCGGGCCTACCTGCGCGACTACTACCAGGCGCGCAAGAACGGCACGCGCGGCTTCTCGTATCGCAGCTTCTCGCGGCGGGCGGGCCTGACTTCACCCAACTACCTCAAGCTGGTGATCGACGGCACGCGCAACCTCAGCCCCGCGATGGCCGGGCGCTTCGCCGATGCCTGTGGCCTGAAGGGCGATGAACAGCGCTACTTCCTGGACCTCGTGGCGTTCGGTCAAGCGCAGTCGCTCGCAGAGCGGGACCGGCACTACGCGAACCTGACCGGCTTCCAGCGCTACCGCCAGGCGCACAAGCTGGACCTGGCGCACGCCGCGTACTACGGCGCCTGGTACATGCCGGCCATCCGCGAGCTCGCGGCACGTGCCGACTTCTCGGTGAATCCGAGCTGGATCGCGCGCCAGCTCGTGCCGGCGATCAGCACCGCCGACGCACAGCGTGCGCTCGAGACGCTGCTCGAGTTGGGCTTGTTGGTGCGCACTGCCGACGGCAGCGTGAAGCAGCAGGACGTGTTGCTCTCGACCGGGCCCGAGGTGCGCGGCCTACACATCGCGAACTACCACCGCACCATGATGCAGCGTGCGATGGAGTCGATCGATCTGATCGCGCCCAAGGAGCGAGACATCTCCTCGCTCACGCTGTGCCTCGGGCGCGACGGCGTGCGCATGCTCAAGGAGCGCGTGCAGCGCTTTCGCAAGGAGCTCCTCGAGCTGTCTGCCCTCGAGCCCGACCCCGAGCAGGTCGTGCAGGTGAACTTTCAGCTCTTCCCGCTGTCGCGCGGCCAGGGGGACACGTGAGGTGGCAGGCGCTGGGGCTGGCGTTGTGGTTGATCGGCTGCGCCGGGACAGAAACCGGGAATCCGTCGTTCGACGGCACGCTGGGCTACGCTGCGTACTCGAGCCAGCCGGCACAGGTCGCCCTGCGCGGCGAGGCGTCGGTCGTCGTGGAAGCGGCGTGGCTCGTGCTCGGCGACGTGCGCTTCGACCGGCAGGAGCGCTGTGGTGATGCGGCGGCCGAGCACGTGGATGTGCCCGGCCTCGGCGCGGGCGATCACGCGGGCAGCCACGCGCCGGCCAGCTCGGTCGAGTTTGCCAGCGGCCGATACTGCACGGTGCGCATGGCGCTGCAGCTGCCAGCGACACAGCCGGACGGAGCGCCGGCCGAGCTCACCGGTCATTCGATCCTGATCAGCGGCAAGCAGCGAGGCCGGGCGTTCCGCATCGCGAGCAGCCTGGCGGCCCCCGTGACGCTTCGGGCTTCGGCGGCGGGTGGCTTCGAGCTGGATGACGCGCAATCGGGTGTGCTGCTCGGGTTCGACCTGAACGCGTGGCTTTTGAACATAAGCTGGAGCGATGCAGCTCCGGATGGCTCCGGAACGGCGATCATCGACGCTACACACGCGCCCGAGGTCTTGCGGCAGTTCGAGGCGAACGTCGCACAGGGCGTGAAGCTCTTCCGCGATCGCGACGGCGATGGACTGCTGGACGCCGAACCCGAGGAGCTCGCGCACGCACCGGAGTGAGCGCCGAGCGTATACGGCCCGTATACGGAAGCTGAGCGGCCGGCACTTCTCCACGACGCTTCGGATCCTAACTCTCCGCCACATACCGAGCTCGCTCGAGCATCGGAGAAAGGGCGAGAGCCATGAGGAAGCTATGGATCTTGGGATTGGCTGTCATGTTGGCAGGCGCTGTCGCGTGCAATGATGACGAGGGCGATGAACTTCCTGACACGGGAGGTGAGGCCGGCAAAGCCGAC
>DATEOF010000047.1:0-3696 GCA_035274465.1 Polyangiales bacterium | reverse complement strand
CGCGCCAGCTTTGTTACTTCCCGCGGCGCTGCCGATCGGCTAGTCCTGCCCAAAATGGCAGACGACGACCCCGAGGCAGCCCCGGCCGAGATCCTGCGCGAATACGGCCCGTTCCCCGAGGCCGAGAGCGTGAACGGGGTGACCTGGGACGGCTCGCAGGTCTGGTTCGCGGCCGGCAAGCGCCTGCACGCCTTCGACCCCCAGAGCGGACGACAGACGGCGACGCTGCCCGCGGCCTGCGACGCCGGCACGGCCTACGATGGACAGCACTTCTATCAACTCGCGGGCGGCGCGATCCACAAGCTCGATCCCGCAACCGGCAGTGTGCTGAAGACGATCGCGGCACCCGGCGAGCAGCACTCGGGCCTGACGTGGGCCGAAGGCACGCTCTGGCTCGGCAGCTATCGCGGGCGGAAGATCCAGCAGATCGACGCCGACAGCGGCGCCGTGCTGCGCACGATCGAGAGCAATCGCTTCGTGACCGGGGTGAGTTGGGTCGACGGAGAGCTCTGGCACGCGACCTGGGAAGGCGACGAGAGCGAGATCCGCCGCGTCGACCCCGAGAGCGGCCGGGTGATCGAGCGCCTGGCCATGCCGAAGGGCAAGGTGATCTCGGGGCTCGAGAGCGACGGCGCCGATCGCTTCTTCTGCGGCGGTGCCACCAGCGGCAAGGTACGAGCGGTGCGGCGCCCCAAGCGTAAGCGCTAGGAGCGACTAGTCCTTGGCCGGAGTTGGCGCGTCATCGAGGTGGGCGCCGTCCACAGTTGCCGCCTGCTTCTTCTTCTCCAGCGCCTCGCGCGCGCGCTCGGCTTTCGTCCGACCGTGAAAACGTCGATTGGTGTCGGCGACTTTCGACGCCTCGGCCTTCGCCTTCTGCTTTCGGTACTTGTTGAGATTTACGACCTTGCCCTTGGTCACGCGGAACAGTACCGCGAAAGCGCGTGTGGCAAAACCGTTGGGCGAGGAAACGTACGCTCATCCGCGCCACACGTCGCAAGCTGCGCGGCCGCCACATCCCCTGAGCCCACGATAGCTGCCACTTGGCCCGCAACTTGCTGTCGTAACGCGATCACAGGGTCTCGCTTGCAAAAGATAGCTTCAAGACGGCGCGCGCGACTGATCGAGATCTCACCGAAGACGATGCTGTGGGCAGTCGTAGTCATCGCGGGTTGCTGGCTGAGCATCCAGCTCGCGCCCGTAGTGCTCGCGCTGGTGTTGTCACTGTTCCTGATCGGCACGCTCAACCCAGCCGTCGATTGGCTCGAGCGCAGACACATCCGAAGGAGTTGGGGAATCCCGCTCGTCTTCATGCTGGTCTTGCTCGCCAGTGTATCGCTCGGCGCACTCACGTTGCCTACGCTGTTCAGCCAGGGTCGCGACCTGGTCGAACACGAGCCGCAGTTACGAAGCAAGGTGGTCGACTTCATGTCGCACACCCGAATTCTGAGGCCCTTCGCCAAGTCCGTACACGATTTCAAGTGGGCTCCGCTCGCGAAAGCCGCCGCAGGTTCCGTGTGGACCGCATCCACGACGGCGGCGGCGTACATCGGCTATTTCCTCAGCGCGATCTTTCTCGCGCTGTACATGATGCTCGACCGCGACCGGCTTCGCGGGGCGCTGTTTGCGATGGTGCCGCGCGACCATCACTTGCGGCTATCGCGCATCCTACTCAAGCTCGAGACGATCGTCGGTGGCTATATCCGCGGTCAAGCGCTCACGTCAGGGCTCATGGCTGTGTTCGCGTTCATTCTGCTGACGGTATGTGGCGTGCCGAGCGCGCTGGCGCTGGCCGTCTTTGCCGGGCTGGCGGACGTGTTGCCGTACATCGGCGTGGTGCTGTCGGTTGGGCCGATGGCGCTGGCAGCTGCGACGCAAAGCCTGGTAACCGCGGCGATCGTAGTCTGCGTCATGCTGGCGTACGAGGAGTTCGAGAGTCGCTATCTGATCCCACGGATCTATGGCCAGACGCTTCGGTTGCCGTCGTCGATGGTCCTTCTCGCGTTGCTCGTCGGAGGCACGTTGATGGGTATCATCGGCGCGCTATTGGCACTGCCGCTGGCAGCAGCGATCCGAATGATCGTGGAGGAGTTGCGGGTCGATCTACCCGGAGAGAGTGTCGATGACTCTCCGCAGCGTGCACGCGACGCGCGAGCCGAGCGGGAGTACGCGGAGCGAAGCGATGGCGAGCCGACGGCCAAGGCTGCAGCCATCGCAGTCGAGATATCGAAGGAGCAGCTCGAGCGGCAGGACGCTGCGCCGAAGCCAGTCGAGTGAGCGTTGCTGGTTCAGTCCTTGGGCTTACAGACCTTGCCCGAGCCGCTACTCACGCCCGTGCACTCGTAGCCCGAGCGACAATCGTCCTTGTTGCTGCACGCAGGCAGGCACAACGTCATGTCGGCCGGCAGGTCGTCGTTCGTCTCGGCGTGCACGGTGTCGCAGTACGCACCGAGCGGGCATTGCTGCGGCGCGCCCGGCGCATCGCACTCCATCGAGCACATGCCGTCTTTGCCGGACGTGATGCACACGCCCGTGACGTCGCAATCCTCCTGCTCCTTGCAGGTTGCGCCGATCAGGCTCTCGCCGTCCAGGTCGTCACCGCAGGCCGCGAAGCCCAGTGAAAAAAAGCCGAACAGCACTGCCGAGCAAGCGTTTCGGAGCATTTCGGTGCCTCAGCTTCCGGGGAAACGATCGAAGTATTGGCGGACGAGCGGCGCGAACTCTTCCAGCGGCAAGACCTTGTAGCTGGGATCGAACGCAGCTTGGTCCCAGACGTCGGTGAACGTCTCAGCCTGGGCGAACCAGGGCTGGTGCCGGTGACGCTCGCGCAGATCCTGCGGCATGCCGAAGTGATGATAGTAGTGCCGGCCCTGGAAGTCCTGGTGTGTGCGCACGATTTGGTAGGCGGTCTCGGAGACGTAGGGCTTCAAGATCTCGGCGGCGATCTGGCCGTGGTTGGCCACCGAAATGTATTTTCCAACGTCGTGCAACAAGGCACAGAGCACGAGCTCGTCGGCGGCGTTGTCGCGCCGAGCCATGGTCGCCGTCTGCAGCGCGTGGTGCAGCTGATCGACGCCGAACCCGAGGTGCAGCCCCGAGAAGCTGCGCAGCATGGCCAGCAATTGCTCGGACACAGCGGGCTGGTGCTCCACGGTCGCGACCATGATCTTCTGCCAGTCCTGCTGCGTGCTCACGTCCATGCGTGTGAAGTCGGTGTTGTCGTGCGCCATGTGGGCCTCCCGGAGCTCTTACGCACTCTTAGTCTGCCGCACCTCTCGCCGCAACTACCGCAAAGGAACTAACCGCCCTCTGGCCCAGCTCTTGCGATTGTTATGATCAGGGGCAGGGAGAAAAGGCATGCAGCGAGGCAAGGTCTGGGTTTGGGCGAGTTTTGCCCTTTTGTGCTGGAGCGCGCGCGCCAGCGCACAAGCGCCGAGCGTCAAAGAATCACCGCTCGCCAAGGTGCGCGCCCAGCTCACGCACTACGACCTCAAGCCACAGGGCACGCTGGCGCTGCTGCCGAAGCTCCAGAGCCACGCGCGCAGCGCCTCGGGGTCCGAGGCCGCCGAGGCCGCGTTCCTGCGCGCCGCGGCTGCCAGCGACCTGCTCTTCCTCGCGGACTACACGCAAAACGCCGAGCTGCGCGCCGGCCTGGCCAGTCACTTCGGCGTGGCGCCCGCGGGTCTCGCGCCCGCGATC
>DATEOF010000046.1:0-17585 GCA_035274465.1 Polyangiales bacterium | reverse complement strand
CCGCTCGCGCGCTGCCTCACGCTTCACCTGTGACGCCGCGCGCCGCTCTTGCGCCTTGCTGGCGCGCAACTCGCGCGCCGCCTCGCGCTTGGCTCGAGCGGCCGCTTTCCGCGCCTTGCGGCGCTCCGCTCGCTCGGCGCGCGTCTCACGTCCCGAAGTTGGCACATCCAGCGTCTCGTTGGACGAGCCGGTCAGGACGCGGGCAGGCTGACCGAGCAGAGGGCCTGCCGCCATTGGCCGCAGCGTTTGATCCCCAAACCAGCATATCCAGCCGAGCACGACCATCGCTACGCAGCAACCCGCGCGGGCCCAGCGACTCCACCCGCTCGAACCACTCACGGCGATGGGTCTGGCTACAACTCGAGATTCGAAGCCAAATTCTCCGCGATCGCTGCTCTCCACCGTGCACTCCGCTGCTCGAAAAACCGTGACGCGTACTACCACAATGCACGGCTTTTGGGGGTAGCGGGGGCCCTGGTCTCGAAAACGAGACGGGGCGCAAAATCGTTAGTCGAAGCGGACACGCTTGCGCGCGATGAAGTGGAACCAGGTGATCGCGCTGCTGTCTTCCCCGACCGCCAGCTCGTGGCCGTCGACGCAACTGAGTACCTCGACTTGCTCGAAGCCGAGCTGCGCCAACTGTCGCTGCTGCACGTCGAGCCGGATGTGGTGGATCAGCAGCCCGTACTCGTGGGCGCCGCTGTTGGCGACACGGTAGTCGTCCGTGCGGAGCTCGAGCGCCCGGTTGCGCCGGTGATTGCGCATACCCATCGCCAGCTGACGCAGAAATTCCAGGCTGCGTCGCGCCAGCTTCAAGGGGTTCACACTCGGGTGGAAGTCCGGCAGCTCATGGCGTCCCGGGTGGTTCACCGGACCATCGTAGTTGTGCGCGGAGAAGACGCAGATGCCATCCGGCGCCAGCACGCGCTGGATCTCGCGCAGGATGGTGAGCCGGTCGCGATGGTCGACCGAGTCGATGCCGTTCCAGCTGAACACGACCAGCGCGAAGCTCTCGCCCGGGAAAGCCGACAGGTCGCGGGCGTCACCTACCCGCACGTCGACGCCGGGGTAGCGAGCGCGGCAGGCATCGACCAGCGCGGGCGTGTAGTCGACCGCGACGTAGTCACGGCTGATTTGCCGGAGCAACGGGATGGTACGTCCGGCACCCACACCGAGGTCGAGGATCGGCCGGTCGCGACACACCCCGGCGACGCGTTCCAGGGCAGCTTGTTCGCCGGGATCGGTGTAGCCGGACAGCTCCTGGTACATGCGGACCGCGCGACGGGACGCGTACGTATCCCGGTTCACGCGCTCGTGCGGGCTCGCCGGCCGCCACGGGCCGGCGGGTCTCGAGGTACTGATGAACGAGTGTTGACCGGACATGGCGAGCACCCCGGGGCTGATTGTACGCCTCGTCCTGCGCGCCACCAGCCGACGCGGCATGGGTCGTTATGGTGCGACTGGCGGAATTCGAATCCACGCTTCCGCCTTGGCGGGGCGGCGTGCGGCCATCAACACTTCAGTCGCAGGGTAGGTCGAGATGGTGGGCTTCGAACCCACGACCTCCTGGTCCCGAACCAGGCGCGCTTCCAGACTGCGCCACATCTCGGTAGGCAAAAGAAAGGCCGGTGGAAGACAGCGACGTGGATGCGTCCTGTGATCGCGGCGCCCGCACTACGGGTCTGTCTTCCACCGGGAACAGAGGAGCTCAGCTGCGCGATTCAGCCGAGTCCTCTTCAAGCGCACCGTGCCAGTAGATCCACTGGGTCCACGTCTCCGGCACGCTGCACGTCGGATCGATGCGAAATGCGACTACCGGCAGCCAACGCGGACGAACCGGTTGGCGCAGCAGCCGCAGTCCTACCTGCGCCGGAGTACGGTGACCCTTACGACCGTTGCAGGTGTAGCAAGCCATCACGATGTTCTCCCAGCACGTCTTGCCGCCCTGAGCGCGCGGGATCACGTGGTCGTAGGTCAGCTTGTGCAGCGGCAGCTTGTCGCCGCAGTACTGACAGCGGAAAGCGTCGCGAGTGGCCACGTTCATACGGGAGAACTTCACGCCCCTCTTCCCGCGCAGCGCGCGCAGCAAGCGGACCACAGACGGCATCTTGATGGTCACGGTCACGGAGCGAATATCGTGCTCGTACTCCTCGACGACCTCGACCTTGCCGTCGAACAACATCAAGACGGCGCGTTGCCAAGTCACGATGCCGTGCGGTCGATAACCCTGGTCCAGTACTAATGTACGCATGACGCGCCTCCTTTCATTGATGTGGTACGGAGAGCCGGAATCGAACCGGCGACTTTCTGCATGTAAGACAAATGGCGTTTGCCGGTGGAACCGCGGGGACTCGAACCCCGATCCCTCGCGTGCAAGGCGAGTGTTCTCCCGTTGAACTACGATCCCTCGTGTACAGTCGCTGGGCTGACCGGACGGACTCGAACCGACTTCAACCAGATCCACAGTCTGGTCCCTCGACCACTTCGGGCTCGGCCAGCAAAAATTAACGGCGACCAATTTGGTGTGAAGACATTCGCCGTGCTCTGGCTCCAGGGGTCGGATTCGAACCGACGATAGGTCGCTTAACAGGCGACTGCCTTGCCGCTTGGCTACCCTGGAAAAAAGCCTATTCGATTGTCATAGACCAACTACGACGTGGCTCGGGAAGAGGGACTCGAACCCCCATTCACTGATCCAAAGTCAGTTGTCCTGCCGTTAGACGATTCCCGAATGAGATGAGTGGATCCGGCGGGAGTCGAACCCGCTCACGTCCGATCAAGAATCGGATGCTCGACCGTTGAGCGACGGATCCAGCGGTGAGGCCGGAGGGAGTTGCACCCACGACCGTCCGGTTAAAAAACGGATGCTCTGCTGACTGAGCTACGACCTCGGCAGTCGGACTGCGGGCACAAAAAAACCGCCCGAGGCTTTTGCCTGGGCGGTCGTACGCGTGAACACGCGTAGATTGCCGCCCTAGCCGATACCCTCGTGCTGCTCGAGGCCGACGAAACCCTGCTGCGTGCGTCCGAATCGCGCGCACGGGCGCGCACTGACGCGCGCCCAAAATCGGGCGGCCTTGCCGGGATTCATCGCTGGTTTCTGCTCGAAGGACATAAAACGATCAGTTCAGAATGCCTAGTGATGTCTTGCGTACTCGATCGAGTCAAGGCGCACGATCGAAGAAACACGCTTTTGTCGTTGCGTGTGCCTGACGTGCTGCGTGCCTTCAATGCGAAGCACGTGCCAGCACGGACGCGCAATATAGCGGGCCTGAAGACTCCGCGCTGCTCTCGCTGGATACGAAGCTATCCTGCCGGATAGCCCGAATCAGTCCGGGTCGTAGGTCATACCTACCAAAGACTATCGACCGCCCGACCGTGCGCACTGTCAGCAGCGTGGATGCTGACATCACACAATCCAACCTGCCTTCCGCGCGAATCAACCGATCGGCTCGACCCACACCGAGCGAGCGGTGCGATCGATCAGCTTCGCGGCGACGCTGCTGCGCACGGCGCGCCCGAGCGCAGTACGTGCGTGGGTTCCGACCACGATGACATCGGCTGCACGTTTGCCGGCTTCGGTCAGGATCGCCGACACGGCGTCGCGTGCCGAGAGCAGGACCGCTCCGTCGAGGCCGAGCACGCGCGACGCACCTTGCAACTTCGCCCCGCGCGCGGCGGCCACACGCCGCCTTGGAAAGGCATGAAGCGCGAAGACCTTGCAGCCGCGCAGTGCAGCCAGTGCACGAGCGCTGCGTAGGACCGGATAGTCGGGTTGCGTGAGATCCGTGGCAGCGACGATGAGCCTCACGTCGCGAGTGTTGGGACGGAGGACCAAGGCCGGCCGTCCCGTGTTTCGAGCCAGAGCGGTCACCTCCCGTCCGCGAAGCTCGCCGGCGGGCAGGATCAGCAGCGCCGCGTCCACCTCGGCCGCGTAAATTGCGGCGCAAGCACTCAACGACCCCGTCACGAGCGCGAGACGGTCGTCGGCGTAGCGCCGTCCGAGCACCTCTCGGCAGTGCTGCGAGGTTGCGCGAACGGCCTCGACGAAGCGCACCAAAGGCGCCTCCGACCCAAAACCGAGCGCCGGCGAGAGCTGCCGCTCGGGGACGACCCGCAACACGCGAAGCTCGATCCCCGCGCGGTCGGCCAGTTCCTGCGCTCTTTGCAAACTAACCCGGGGAGGCTGCTCCGAAGAGGTCACGAACAGGATGCAGCCGCTCGCCAGAGTACCGCGCTGGTTCTCCAACCCGTTCTCCGCCACGTTGGGAAACCTCTGCACAGTTACCAATATTTCACTGCAACCCCGTTCGCGCAAACTGGCGCGCGAAATGCACGAGTTCGCTGTCCAGCTCGAAGGAGGTTGCCGTGGAAACTCGACTCGATGCCCGAACTGCCGCGCCCGTGGGCACAGGCCCCGAACGTGTCGAATGCGACTGTTGCATCGTCGGCGGTGGGCCGGCTGGCATGATGCTGGGTCTGCTGCTCGTGCGCGCCGGCCTGCGGGTGGTCCTGCTCGAGAAGCATGCCGACTTCCTGCGCGACTTTCGTGGCGATACGGTGCATCCGTCCACGCTCGAGTTGCTCGACGAGCTGGGCATCAAGCAACGCTTCGACCGCTTGCCGCAGCAGCGCGCGGACGAGATCAAGGTCCTGTTCAGGGATGGGCTGCACGCTGTCGGCGACTTTCGATCGCTCGGAGCATTTCCCTACCTGTCGTTCGTGCCACAACGGGACTTCCTCGACTTCCTGTCGAAAGAGGCGCAGCACGTGTCGCGCGGGTTCGATCTGCGCATGCAGCACGAGGTGGTCGAGCTGATCGACCGCGCGGGCCGCGTCGCGGGCGTGACCGCGCGCACGCCGGAAGGCGCTACGGTGCACGTCGAGGCGAAGCTCACGGTCGCGTGCGACGGACGGCACTCCGAGGTACGCAAGGCCGCGGGCCTGTCGGCGCTCCAGCTGGGTGCGCCGATGGACGTGCTGTGGTTCCAGCTACCGCGTCTCCCGCACGACCCAGAGGATCCATTCGCCGTCGCAGAACGCGGGCGCTTCCTCGTGCTGCTCAATCGCCGGGAATACTGGCAGATCGCGTACGTGATTCCGAAAGGTCACGCCCCCGACCTGAAGCGAGAACCGATCACGTCGTTTCGTCACGAGATCGCTCGGCGTCTTCCGCTCGTCGCCGATCGCACCTCCGCGCTCGCGAGCTGGGACGACGTGCACTTGCTCGAGGTACGCGTCGATCAGCTGTTGCGCTGGCACCGACCTGGATTGCTCGTGATCGGCGACGCCGCGCACGCGATGTCCCCCATCGGCGCCGTGGGCATCAACCTGGCAATTCAAGACGCCGTCGCAACCGCGAACCGCATCACGGCGCCGCTGCGTCGCGGTCAAACCCCGTCGACGTTGCAACTCGCGTTCATCCAGCTGCGCCGGCAGCTGCCAGCGGCATCGATTCAAGCGCTGCAACTGCTGCTGCAACGCCTCGTCATCGCACCGGCGCTCGCCGCATCCGACGACCCGCTGCCGGTCGCACTGCCGGCGGCGCTGCGGTTCGCGCTGCGCTTCCAGCGCGTACGTGAGATACCGGCACGCGTGTTCGGCTTGGGACCGTGGCGCGAGCACATTCGCGTGCCCGACGCGCGAGTCGCCTAGCGCAGGCTCCCGTCCTGGTGTACGCCCGACGTTGCAGCCCGCCCCGTCCCAAGCTCAACCGTTAGGAGGCGCACAAATGGCGTCCAACCTGGAGAAGAACCCCGTCCATCTCGGGCTCGGTGCCTCGGTCGTGAGCGAGCCCCCGTTCAGCGGTATGGAGTGGTACGCGGCGTACGCTGCACGCCATGCGCGCGACGGGAGCGAGGGGCGGCTCGTGTGCATGTATACGTTCACGGAATCGTGGGATGCCTGGGAGATGCATCCCAGCGGCCACGAGCTCGTCCTGTGCACCGCCGGCGAGATCGAATTGATCCAGTTGATCGATGGCGACGACGTGCCGGTCACGCTGCGCGCAGGCGAGTACGCCATCAACAAGCCCGGCGTCTGGCACACGGCCAACGTCGATCGTCCGGCCACCGCGCTGTTCATCACATCGGGGACCGGCACACAACATCGCCCGCGCTGAGCGCGTCAGCCCGGTCATGGAAACCTCGTGGGCTAGAACCAGCCTCGACCGTGCTCCATCGCGCCGCCGCCGACTTGAACGAAAGGGCCAATCTCTCACTTCTTGGCCTGCTGTTGCTGCTGCTGCTTCGCCCAACTCTTGGCGTCGCTGTCTCCGTTCAGGAACGGCAGCGCGGTCGCGGCGAGCCTCGGCGAGGTGAAGATGTCGTAGTGCGTGAGGTCGGGCAGGATCGCGAGCCGGTTCTTCGACATCGTCTCTCGCTGCCAACCCGCGTCCTGCAAGCCGCCGCCTAGCAGCTGGTAGAAACTGATCTCGTGCTCCGGCAAGAACATGTCGGAGTCGCCGTAGACGAGCATCACCGGCATCTTCAGCGTCTTCACTTCCGCCGACCAATCGTACTTCTGGCGCATGAACCCACCCAGCGTGTCGAGCAGCTTCGGAAAGTCTTCGGGCTTCGGCGCGAGCGACGCGTATGTCTTGTACATCGGCGTGTCTTTCATCATGGGCGCGGTGGCTGCGCTGATCTGCGTCTGCTGCGCGCGAATGCCGGGGTAGAAACCCGCATCGGAGAACGGCGTCGACACCAGCACGAGTCGCCTGACGCTCGCGGGCTTTTGGATCGCCATGCGCAACGCGACACCACCACCCATCGAGTAGCCGAGCACGTCGACGGTCTCGTGACCGAGCTGTTTCACGAGCTCGGCCATGTCGTCTCCCTGGGATTCGAGCTTGTATGGACGGTTGCCGAGCGGCGTGCGCGCATGCCCCTCGAGGTCCACCGCGATGACCTGACGGCCTTTGCTCAAGAGCGGCAGCGAGGGCCCGAACATCTCGATCGATCCGAGTCCGCCGTGCAGCAGGAGCAGCGGCTCGCCCTTGCCGTAGACCTCGTAGTAGTACGAGACGCCATTGATCGTGAGCCTCCCGCTCTTGACCTTTTGCGGCGTTTTCCCTTGAGCGGACGCGATCGTGCTGAGCAGCACGAGCCCGGCGAGCGCGAGTACAGCCGAACGGATGATAGCCATGTCGATTTCTCCCAACGGTTCCGGGCGCCACCGCGGCGACCGGGATGTGCAGTCACAAGGACGACGACTGAGCTCCCCGGAAATCGACACGGCGCGGAGGCAGACCTGCTCAGGGCATCGACAGCCGGGCCCCGTGCCTAACTTTCGGGCGCATGGTGCTCCTGGGACGGCGTGGCAACCGGACTTGCGGTGCAAAGGCGGCCGCGATGGGCGCTTGCCTCGCCTGCATCGCCTGTCAGGACCTCGATGCCCTGGGCGCACTCGTCCCTCCGACGGCAGCGGAGGATCCGGAGCTGCCGCGCGAGCGCATCGAGCTCGGCGGGCGCGAGGTGTGGCTGCACGTCGAGACGAGTGGCGACCCGAGCCGGCCCGTGGTCTTCGTGCTTCCGGGTGGTCCAGGCGGGGACTTCCGCTCGCTTCGCTCGCTGCAAGCACTGGCCGACGAGTACTTCGTCGTCGTCTGGGATCAGCATGGCTGCGGCCTGTCGGAGCGGATGTCTCGGGCGAGCGAGCTCGACCTGGACACGTTCGACGCCGACATCGACGCGGTCCGTGAAAAATATGCCGCCGACCGAACCGTGACGCTGATCGGGCACTCCTTCGGTGGCCAGATCGCCACGCAGTATGCAGCGCGCCACGCGGAGCACGTCGATCGGCTGGTGTTGTTCGAACCCGGGCCGCTCACCGGCGCGCGCGCGAGAACCGCGGCACGAGCACGTGGGCGAGCCCGTCGGTCGTACAGCGCCTCTTCTGGGGCAACAATGTCTTGAGCGCGCAGGATCACGCGGAGGCCGACTATCGCCTGTTGGGCGTCATGCGCGAGGCGACGCACGGCTTCAACTGCGCAGGTCGTCTGGACGAAGAAGTTCCGCTGTGGCGCTTCGGCGCGTTTGCGTACGCCACCGTGCTCGAGCAGGAGCACGACTGGGACTACGCACGCGGCATCGAGCGCTTCGCGAAGCCCGTGCTGATCATCGCCGGAACCTGCAGCGACCTCGACTTCGACTTTCAGCGCAACTTCAACCTCCCCGTGTTTCCCTCGGCGCGCATTGAACGTCTCGAGGACACCGGACACAACGACTTCTTCCTGATCCGCGCGGATCAAAGCCTCGACCTCGTGCGCTCGTTTCTATCGCAAGACGGTGCGCCGTGAGGGCGCTCGCGCTCTCGTTCGTGCTTGCGGTGAGTGCGCCGGGCGTGGCAGGCGCGCAACTCATCCCGCAAGGTCCGGATGCCCACCCCTCCGTCATCGCCGGCCTGTACCTCGAGCCGGAGCTCGTCCTCGACGTCGGTTACGTGCAGCCATTCCCCGCCGCGAAGCCCGGTCTGAGCATCGCCATTGCCGGCACCATGAGCTTCCTGGTGCTCGTCCCACCCGACCCGGAGATCCGGGGCGCGCTCATTGCGCTCGCGAGCCTCGGCACGGACCGCTGGCGTGCCAGTTGTGCGCTCGATCTGTCACTCACGCACTTCGACGACGATGTCGCCTCGATGTGGAGCCTCGGAACCGGGTTGCGCTGCCAGCCGGCACACGTCTTGCGCAACTGGGCACTGGGACTCGACCTCGGCTTTCAGAGCGCACTCAGCACACACATCGAGCACACCGCGCGCGCGAGACGAGCCTTCGACGAGCGCTATCCCGATCCAGCTCAGGCGAGCAACGGACCGCAGGCTGGTTGGTACGCGTTCGGCTCCCAGCGCGTTCGACTCGGCCTGAGTGCGCAGCTCGCCTGGAGCGAGTATGGCGCCGTGGCGCTGGCGCTGGGTACGTTGTTCGCATTGCAGCAACAAGGCGTCTACTTCTCATTCAGCCTCGCCCATGTCCCGTTCTACCTCGAGATCGCGCTGCGCTTCGGATGGTGAGCAGGAAGAGCTTGACCCTCACACGATGTGAGGTCGCAGGGTGTCCTTCGAGCCTGCCATCCACGCTGCAGGCGAGGAGGATGACCATGAAGATCCGTGCTGTGATCCTGTGCGTCGTAGTTGCCGGCATCGGCTACGGCTGCGCGAGCGCTCCACCGAGACACTCCGGCTCGACCACCGATGGGGTGCGGCGTGTCGCCCTGCTTGGCGAACGCACGTTCCCGGAAGGCATCGCTGCCCACGCGAACACCGGCGATCTGTTCGTGGGCGGCGTGGCTGGTGGCGAGATCCAACGCGTCGGCGCTCACGGCGTCACGACGTTCAAGAAGTCCCGTGCGGATGGCTTGATCAACGTCATCGGACTTGCAGTCGACTCGGCTCGGAACCGCCTGTGGGTGTGCTCGACGAGCTTCGACGACCCCAGCGGAGAGGCCGCGCTAATCGTGTTCGACACTGACACCGGCGCTCGCCTGGCCCACCTGGCTCTACCGCGCGACGCTGCACCGCACTTCCTGAACGACGTCGACGTCGACAGCACTGGGCGCGCGTACGCGACCGACAGCCTCGCTCCGATCGTCTGGACGGTACCGGCCGACCTCTCCAGCATCGAAGTCTTCGTGCGCAATCCCGCGTTCGTGATCGACCCGAACGGTTTCAACTTGAATGGACTCGTCGTGACGCCAGGTGATCGGTACTTGATCGCGTCGGTGCCGAGCCTGAGCGACTCCGGGCGGGGGAAGTTGTTTCGCATTCAACTCAGCACGCGCGAGGTCAGCGAGGTCATGCAAGATCGCCCATTTGCCGGCGCCGACGGCCTGACTGTGCTCGCAGACCACCGGCTCGTTGCATCCGGTGCGCCGCCCGGCCTGTTCCGCATCGACTTCGACGCTGAATACTCGGCAGCGCGCCTCGAGCCACTCGACCGCTTCGCGGACCAGTTCGCGCAACCGACTACTGCTGCGGTTTCGGACCACCGTCTGTGGGTCGTCAACAGTCAGCTCGACCACTATGTAGTCACGGTGTTTGGTGACCAGGGGCCACCCGCGCTACCCTTCGAAATCGTCGGGATTCCGCTGTCGGAGCTGTGATGTTTCCCATCGGAACATTCTCCAGGCTGTGTCAACTATCGATCCGAGTGCTCCGGCACTACGACGAAATCGGCTTGCTCGTGCCCGCGCACACCAGTCGCACGAATGGCTATCGCTACTACGCGACGGAGCAACTCGCCGACGCGCATCGCATCATCGCGCTCAAGCAACTCGGACTGTCGCTCGAACAAGTGAAGGCCGTGCTGACGAATGCTCACTCGGTCGACGCGATCGCTCACATGCTGCAGGTCGAGAAGCAGCGCGCGGAGCAGGAGCGGGCTGCGCTCGAGCAGCGCCAGCGCGATCTGGAACGGCGCCTGTTGGAGCTTACTGACCTGGGCCGGCTCTCGAAGCTCGACGTCATAGAGAAGTCGGTCGAAGCGATGCCACTGCTCGCATACCGCTCGATCGTCGCAGATCTCGATGCAGCCTACGGACTGATGGAGGAGGTCGTCGCACGCTGCGCGTCACTCAAGCCGCCGGGACCCTTCGTCGCCGTCGCTTACGCAGACTTCTTCGATGATCGCAACCTCGATCTCGAGCTCGGCTACGCGGTCTCTGGACCGGAGGTCCTGGAGCTGCCGGAGGGACGCCGCATGACCCTGCGCCAACTGCCAGGCGTGGAGCGCATGCTCAGCGTGATGTACGTCGGCACGCAGACCGACGGCCATCGCGCGAGTCATCAGGCGTTGGCCTCGTGGCTCGCGAGCCGCCGCTGCGAACTCGCTGGCCCGGGTCGCGAGCTGATCCATGCGGCGAAGCTCGGCGGATCGGAGACGATCGAGATCCAGTACCCAGTCGCGGCACTGGACGTGTAAGCGCCTATTGGGCTGCCGGCGCTGCGGCTGCCGGCGGCAGGCCTTCCGCGATCGCCAGCAGCTCGCGCACGCGCTCCTCCAGCCCCGCCGCGCTCACACGCTCTGCCGGGATGGCTTCGCCGATCTCGAGCCTCAGCTTCGAGCGGAAGCGGCGCGGTAGCTTGACGCCGGCAGCTTGCTTGCGGCTGAACATGCTGCCCCACAGGCCCGCCAGCGCCATGGGCACCACGGGAACCGGAGTCTCTCGGATGATGCGCTCGATGCCCGCGCGGAAGGGGTTCATCTCGCCGTCACGCGTCAGCTTGCCCTCGGGGAAGATGCAGACGATCTCGCCCTCGCGCAGCTCCGCGGCGATGCGCTCGAAGGCGCGCTCGAGCAGCGCCTTGTCTTCGCGTTCCGGGGCGATCGGGATGGTCTTGCCTTGCTTGAACAGCGCCGAGACGACGGGGGTGGCGGCGATGCGGTGGTCCATCACGAAGCGCACGGGCCTGCGGATCGAGCCCGCGATGATCAGGAAGTCCACGAAGCTCACGTGGTTGCAGACCAGGACCGCGGGGCCGGTCTCGGGCACGAGCTCGTGGCCGCGCAGCGTGAGCCGGTAGAGCGTGCGCGACAGGATCCAGGCGATGAAGCGCAGCAGGAACTCGGGCAAGAGCGAGTAGATGTAGATCGCCACCAGCGCGTTCAACCCGGCGGTGATCAAGAAGATGTGCGGCACCGAGATCTCTCGGCCGAACAGGAAGGCGAGCAACAGCGACGCTGCGACCATGAAGATCGCGTTCAGGATGTTGTTGCCGGCCACGACCCGTGACCGCTCCGCCGGCTCCGCGCGCTGCTGGATCAGCGTGTACAGCGGGACGGTGTAGAAGCCGCCAAACAGCGCGATGCCGAAGAGATCGACCAGGATGCGCAGCGCGTGCGGGCTGTGGATGAACCCGCCGACCTCGAGCGCCACGCCCGCGGCGTGCTCGGGTGCGCCGACGAAGTACAGGTCCAGCGTGAACAGCGTCATGCCGATCGAGCCGAACGGCACCAAGCCGAGCTCGAGGTTCTTGCCCGAGACCTTCTCGCAAAACAGCGAGCCGATCGCGATCCCCACACAGAACACCGCGAGGAACAGCGTCACCACGTGCTCGTGCGCGCCGAGCGTCACGCGCGCGTAGGTCGGCAACACGCTCAGGAATGACGCGCCGAAGAACCAGAACCACGAGATACCGAGCGCGGACAGGAACACCGCCCGCGTCTTGCCGGTGATGCGCAGGATCTCGAGCGTCGGTCCGATCGGGCTCCAGTTGAGTCGCAGCTCGGGCGCCACCGGTGCCAGGCGCGGAATGCGCCGGCTCGCCAGGTAGCCGAGCGCAGCCCAGAACATGCCCGCACCGCCGACCAGGAGCGGGCCGCGGTCCAGCAATACCAACAGGCCACCGCCGATGGTTCCGGCCAGGATCGCCAGGAACGTGCCCATCTCGACCAGCGCGTTGCCCGCCACGAGCTCGTCGGGGGCGACCATCTGCGGCAGGATGCTGTACTTGATCGGTCCCAGGAACGTGGAGTGCACGCCGAGCAAGAAGATCGCGGCCATGAGCAGCGTGAGGTCCGCGCGCAGGAAGCCGAGCGTGGCCAGCGCCAGGATGCCGATCTCCGCCAGCTTGATGTAGCGGATCAAGCGCGGCTTCTCGTAGCGATCGGCCAGCTGGCCCGCCGTCGCCGAGAACAGGAAGAACGGCACGATGAACACGCCCGAGCACAGCGAGATCATCACCTCGGGCGACAAGCCGAACAGCTGCGCCCGCGTGGCGCTGATCCAGATCACGACCGCGTTCTTCAGAAAGTTGTCATTGAACGCAGACAGCAGCTGCGTGGCGAACAACGCGAGGAACCCCTTGCGAACGAGGAGCTTGGTCTGCGAAGGCGTTTCCATCGACATACGCAGGGTAGCGAAGCCGCGCGCCACGGTACACAGCTTTACCCCCCTTCCCCATCGCGCAGCCGGTCGCGCAAGGTCGAACGCGGGATGCCCAGTGCGCGGGCAGCCGCCGTCTTGTTGCCGCCGTAGCGAGCGACCGTCAGCCGGCACGTCTCGTTTGGCGGTACGCGCGACGGCAGCCCGTCGCCCAGGCGCAGCAGCGCGCGCTCGACATCGATCACATCGATGCAACCGCCGCTGCTGGCTGCTGCGGCGCACAGCACGTTGCGCAGCTCGCGCGCATTTCCCGGCCAATCGTGCGCCTGCAGCCGCCGCAGCGCTTCCGTGCTGAGCTCGCGGGGCCCGAGCTCGTCGCAGATCTGCAAAAGGAAGTGCTGCGCCAGCGCGCCCACGTCCTCCGGCCGCGCGCGCAGCGCCGGCAGCTGGAGCACCAGCCGCGCGATGCGATAGTACAGATCTCGGCGGAACAGGCCGTCCGCGACCATCGCGCGCAGGTCGCGGTGCGTGGCGCAGACCAGGCGCACGTCCACGGCCAGCGACCGTTCGCCGCCCACGCGCCGGATCTCGCCGCTCTCCAGCACGCGCAGCAGGCGTGCCTGCAGGTCGAGCGGCAGCTCTGCGATCTCGTCGAGGAACAGCGTCCCGCCGTGGGCCTGCTCGAACACGCCTCGATGGCCGGTGCTCGCGCCCGTGAACGCGCCGCGCTCGTGCCCGAACAGCTCGGACTCGATCAGCTCGCGCGGCATGCCGCCCGCGTTGACCGCCACGAACGGCCGTTCGCGCCGCGGACCGTGCGTGTGCAGCGACAGCGCGACGCCTTCCTTGCCCGTACCGCTCTCGCCGACCACGAGCACCGGCCAGGGCAGCGCCGCCATACGCTGCACGTCCGCCAGCACCTGCAGCATGCTCGACGACTCGGCCACCAGCTGCGGCCCACTGCCCTCCGCCACGGTGCGTGCCGGCGCCAGCACGCGCAGGTCGCTGCGCCCGAGCCGCAGCGTCGAGCCGTGCCGCAAGACGGCGCGCTGAACCGGTACACCGTCCACGTAGGTGCCGTTGCGACTGCCCAGGTCGCGCACCCAAATGGCGCCATCCAGCGGCTCGAGCTGCGCGTGACGCTGGCTGACCGCCGGATCGTACAGCACGACATCGCAGTCGCGGTCGCGCCCGATCTGCAGCAACCGCTGATCCAACCGCACGCGCCGCGCCTCGCGGCCGCTGCCGAGGGAGAGCACGAGCCTGCCCTCGAGCGCCAGGGCGCGCGGGAGATCCTGCGTGGCACCCTCGCGCTCATGCCAAGGCGAGGCGCCATCCGGTGCCAGCACTCGCTTCAGCACGTGCTCGGCACCCAGCGCGAGCTCGGCATCGAGCGCGAGCGGCTGGCCCAGCCTGAGCGACCGGCCGCCGCGCGAGATGTCGAACAGCAGCGGCTCACCCCTGCGGCGCGCCACCAGCCAGTGGTGCGCTGCGAACGCACCGTCCGAAAGCACGACGTCGCATGTAGGCGCCGTGCCGAGCTCCAAGCTGCGCGCGCCCATCTCGTAGCGTCCGAGCAGTTCGCCGCGCCGATACACCTCGAGTATGTCCATGCCGCAGGTTTCGGTCGCGCCCGGTCGCAGTTGCGAGAGAACCGGGAAGTTTTGGAAGGACCGGGGCAGCTCCGTGCCGCCATCCTTGAATCGCCTCGCGCGCGCGGCTAAGGTCGCCCGCTGTGACCGAATCGCTCTCGCGCACGCCGCTCTACACTCAACACGTCGCGCTCGGCGCGCGCATGGTGCCCTTCGCCGGCTGGGAGATGCCGGTCCAGTACAAGGGCATCGTGCCCGAGCACCACGCCGTACGCACGGCGGTCGGGCTGTTCGACGTCTCGCACATGGGGGAGCTGTACTTCGACGGCGCGGATGCAGGGGCGACGCTGAACGCGCTCGTCACCAACGACGTCGGCAAGCTGGCGCTCGGGCGCGCGCTGTATACGGTCGCCTGCAACGCGCAGGGCACGATCCTCGACGACTTGATCATCTACCGCCTGGCCGACGAGCGCTACATGGTCGTGTGCAACGCCAGCAACCTACCCAAGATGCGCGAGCACTTCGCCCGCGAGGTCGGGTCGCGCGCGGTCCGCTGCACGTTCAGCGATCGCTCGGCCGAGACCGCGCTCCTCGCGCTGCAAGGCCCGCGCTCGCGCGACGTGTTGACCGCGCTCGGCGCCGGGGACCAACTCCTCGAGCTGGCGCGCTTCGGCGTCGGCAGCGGCCAGCTAGCCGGCGTGGACGTGACGGTGGCGCGCACCGGCTACACCGGCGAAGACGGCTACGAGCTGTTCTGCGCGAGCAGCGCAGCCCCGCAGCTGTGGGCGGCGGCCATGGATGCCGGCCGCGCCTCCGAGCTCGAGCCGATCGGCCTCGGCGCACGCGACACGCTCCGGCTCGAAGCCCGGCTGTCGCTCTACGGTCACGAGATCGACGACACCACCGACCCGCTCGAGGCGGGGCTCGGCTGGGTGGTGAAGCTCGACAAGGGCGAGTTCCTGGGCCGCGCCGCCCTGCTGGCCAAGAAGGCCCAGCCAGCCACGCGCAAGCTGGTGGGCTTCGAGATGATCGGCCGCGGCATCGCCCGCCAGGGCTATCCGATCGTCGACGCCTCGGGCGCTCACATCGGCATCGTCACCAGCGGCGCGCCCAGCCTGTCGCTGGGCAAGAACATCGGCCTCGGCTACGTGCCGCCGGCTCAGGCCGCCATCGGCAGCCAGTTCGGCATCGAGATCCGCGGCAAGGTGACGCCGGCACAAGTCGTCGCCACTCCGTTCTACAAACGCAGCTGACGAGCAGAACCACACATGGCAGACCTACCGAGCGATCGAAAGTACACCAAGGACCACGAGTGGGCGCGCCTCGAGGGCGACCGCGTGCGCGTGGGCATCACCGCCTACGCGGTCGAACAGCTGGGCGACGTGACCCTGGTGGACTTGCCGCAGCCCGGCACCAAGCTGAAGGCCGGCGCGCACTTCGGCGACATCGAGTCGGTCAAGGCAGTCAGCGAGCTGTTCGCGCCCGTGAGCGGTGAAGTGCTGGAGATCAACGGCGAGCTCGAGCGCACCCCCGAGCGCGTCAACGACTCGCCCTACGAACAAGGCTGGATGCTGGTGCTCAAGGCCGATTCACTATCGGAGCTCGACGCGCTGCTGGATGCGGCGGCTTACACGGCGTTCCTGGGGACCTTGTCCCATTGAACGCGCGCGCGTCAGACGAGCCCGGCATGAGCCCCAGCGCAACTGAAGGCAAGAAGTCGCGCGGTGGGCGCATCCTGTTGATGCAGGTCGTGCTGACGGTGCTGGCGTTCGCATACCTGCTGCACAAGACCGACATCGCGAAGCTCGTCGAGTCGTTCGGCAGCCTGCCGCTGTGGAGCGTTCCGGCCGGCGTCTGTACCTTGTTGGTGGTGATGTTCGCGGGTGCGATCCGCTGGCGCTTGCTGCTCGCGGCGTACGGCGCGCGCGGCAGCATGCCGATCAGCCGGCTGTTCAAGCTGCAGCTGGTCGGCTTGTTCTACAACCTGATGCCGGGCGCGGTCGGCGGCGACGTGATCCGCGGCCTGGTCTCGCGCGATGCCTTCGGCGACCGCGTGAGCGCGGGTCTGGCGGTGGTGCTGGTCGAGCGAGTGATGGGCTTGATCGGCTTGATGTTCCTGGTCGTCGGCGTGCTCGCGCTGCATCCGGTGAAGAACCTCGAGCTCTCGCCCTGGGTCTTCGCCATCGGAGCGCTGGCGTGCGTGGGTGCGCTCGTGGCCATCGCGCTCGCGCGGCGCGTGGCCCACCTGCTACCGAAACCGATCGCGAAGCAGCTGCAGGATCTGCCGGAGCTGTCGAACCTGAAAGCGTTCGGCTTGGCGTTGATCGTGTCGATCGGCAACCAGGCGCTGGTGGGCGTGATGGGCCACCTGGCCATCGCGCCGCTCGCTTCGCAGGTGCAGCTGCTGGACTCGCTGGCGCTCGCGCCCCTGGCGTTCGCCGCGATCTTCTTCCCGCTGACGGTCGCCGGCGCGGGTACTCGGGATCAGGCGATGATCGCGCTGTACGGGATGCTCGGCGTGCCGCGCACGCAGGCGCTCACGGCTTCGGTGCAGATCCTGATCAGCTACCTGGTGGTCTCGGCCATCGGCGGGTTGTTGGGCATGATGGCGCCACTGCAGGTCAACGTTCGGAGGCCTGGGATGGCTTCGAGTGAGTGAGCGTATGCCCAAAGCCGCGAAGAAAAAGAAGAAGGCCGCGAAGAAACCGGCGAAGCGCAAGAAGGCGCCCGCACCCGCGAAGAAGAAGGCGCCCGCGCCCGCGAAGAAGAAGCCCAAGGAGCGCGAGCTGGATGCAGGCGCAGTGGCTGCGATCGCGCTCGCGCTGCAGGACGAAGAGATCGCGGCAAAGCGCGCTGCCCAGCTGAACGGGGCATCGCAGTGGACGAGCTTGGCGCGCGTGCGCGGGGTGCGTTCGCGCTAGTGGTGTGACCGCCGGTCACACCACTAACCTTCGTCGATCTTGGCCAGCAGGGCCCCGGTCAACACCGACTGGCCCTCGCGCACCAGGAGCTCGCTGACCACGCCCGCGTGCGGGGCGCGGATGGCATTTTCCATCTTCATGGCGTCGAGGACGAGCACGGGGTCGCCGGCAGCCAGGCTCTGGCCCGGCGTGACGTTCAGCCGCAAGATCAGCCCCGCCATCGGAGCGCGCAGCTCGCCCTCGCCCGAAGTGGA
>DATEOF010000045.1:0-5437 GCA_035274465.1 Polyangiales bacterium | reverse complement strand
TACGCCGCGCTAGCCTCGCAGCCAATGGCTGCAGCTGCCAGCCCAACGCAGCCCACGGCTGCGAGCAAGCCTTCCGCCGACTCGCTCGTGAAGCAGGCGCGCTTACAACTGGCCGCCGCCCGGGCCCTCGGCGCGCCGCCGAGCAGCCTCGCGGAGGCCGAGCGCCAGATCGCGCGCGCGATCGCCGACCCGGGCCAAGCGCGCGCCGCGCTCGAACAAGCCGAGCGCGCATTCGCCGCCGTATCTCGGCCCAAGGCCCCCTAGCACTACCGCTCCCAATCGTTCGCCGGCCCTCGCTTGTCCCGCACCGCCCTGCGGTTCCGCGGTCACCTTGAAGGGGGCCTGACCCCGTCGGCGGTGCCCGCGAAACCGCAGAACGGCGCGGTCCTGCGCGATCATCCGACGGACGATTGGGAGCGGTAGTGCTTCGGTCCCTTTCGCTCGTTCGGCCATCACTTTGACCTCGGCGCGCTGGCCGCGTCATGCTCCATGGCTTACGGTGCGCCAGCTCCCCAGCTCGAGGTGACTCGGTCTTGCTCCCATCGTCGTCGAAATCACCGCGCGTGTGCGCCAGCGCCATCCATCCAACTTCACGCGCGCTCGCACGCACACTGTTCTTGGGCGCGCTCTGGCTGAGCACGGGCATCGCCCGCGCGGACAACCCAGCCGACGCCGAGAACGAGCGCCTCGCGCAGCGCGTGATCAGCGCGGGCAAGGATCCCCGCGGCACGGTGCCGCTCTTCGAGCTGTGGGACAACTGGGACCGCAGTACCCCGAGCAAGTTGGTCGGCCTGCTGACGCGCTTGGCCTCGGACGCTCGGCTCACGCCCGATCGCCGGGTGCAGATCGAGACCGTCCTCGCCCACGCGCGGCTGCGGCTCGGAGAGCCCACGGCCGTGGTCAAGCGCTTCGAGGAGCTCGGCTTCGTCACGAAGTTCCGCGTGATCGGCCCGTTCGACAACGAGGGCAAGAGCGGCTTCGACAAGTCCACGCCGGTCGAGGACAAGCGGATGGAGGCTCCGGACCTCCAGGCCACCTATCCTGGCCGCGAGCGGCCGGTGTCCTGGCGCGAGTTGCCGGACATCACGCGCAGCGGGTTCGTGTCGTTCGGCGCGATGATGCGGCCGCTCGAGAACGTCTGCGGCTTGGCCGAGACCTTCGTCAAGAGCGAGCGCGCACGGCCGCTGACCATCTGGGTAGGCGGAGGCGGCGCGGTCAAGGTGTACTGGAACGGCGGCGAGGTGCTGCGCGACGCGGCGTACCGCAGCCCCAGCCCGGACCGCAGCGTCGTCATGGTCCGCGCCAATGGGGGTTGGAACCGGCTGCTGGTGAAGGCCTGCACCACCAACTCGGCCTGGGGCTTTCAGCTGCGGCTCGGCGACGAGAAGGGCGGCGTCGCGACCGGACTGACCGTCGCGGTCAACACCACGCAAGCGCTCGACATTCCCGCCTTCGATCCCAAGCAGAAGCTGCCGCGTCCTCCCGAGACTACACTCGCGTACTTCGAGAAGCGCGCCGCCGCGGCCAAGCCGTCGGCCGAGCTGCTGGCCGACTTCGCGCGCTACCTGGACCTGTCGGGTTCGGACGACCCGGCCGAACGCCGCGCCAAGCAGCTCGCCGAGCGCGCGGTCGAGCTCGAGGCCAAGCCTGACTACTTCCGGCTCGCGGCCAAGCTGTCGGAAGAGCGCGCGGAGCTGATGCGCTTTGCCGAGCGCGCCTACGCTGCCAGCCCGAACGATCCGGCGACGTTGCTGCTGCGCGCCTCGGTGCTGGCGCGCGGCCCGGCGCCCGAATCCGCGTTGCCGCTGCTGGATCGCATCGCCAAGGGCAGTCGCGAGGGGCTGGATGCAGCGCTCCTGCGCGCCTCGCTGGTCCACGACCTCGATCTGCCGGGCTCGGCCCTCGCCGAGCTGCAGACGCTTGCCAAGGGCTTTGCGGGTTCCGGGGCCAATGCCGCTGACGGCGGCGAGGTGCCGGTGGCCTTGCTGCGCGCGCTGATCGAGTTCGAGGCCGACGCTGGCCAGCTCGACACGGCGCTGCGCGACCGCCAGCGCCTGCTCGCGCGCCGCTTCGACGATGGCGACAGCCGCCGCGCGTTGATCGAGGACGCGCTCGCGCGCGGCGACAAGAAGACGGCGATGGACCTGGTCGACGACATGCGCAGCATCACGCCGGGCAGCGTGCGCACGCTGCTCTACATCGCCGGGGTCTACGACGCGCTCGGCCGCGACGATCTCGCGCTGTCGACCTACCGCGATGCCACCGCGATCGCGCCCGATGCCAGCAACATCTACGTCGCGCACGCGCGCTCGCTACTGAACGCGCAGCAGTCGAACGCGGCGATCGAGATGCTGCAAAAGGCGTTGTCGCTCAAGCCGCAGGACGCGGAGACGCGCGAGCTGCTCGAGTCGATCCGCCCGGCGCCGCGCGTCGACGAGGCGTACGCGATCAACTCGCAGGACTTCCTGGGCCGCCGCACGAGCGACCACACCTATCCGTACTCGATCCTGCAAGATCTCACGGTGAAGACCGTGTTCGAGAACGGCCTGGGCTCGACCTTCCGTCAGCTGGCCGTGCAGATCAACGACAACGAGGGCGCACGCCGCTTCCGCACGCACTCCTTTCAGTACGACCCCGACTCGCAGCACGTCGACCTGCGTCTGTCGCGCGTCTACCGCAAGGACGGCCGGCAGCTCGAGTCCGTGCGCACCTACGAGCAGCAGCTGGGCGAGCCGTGGTACCGGCTGTACTACGACACGCGCGCGGTCGTGGTCGTGTTCCCGGACCTCGAGCCGGGCGACGTGGTCGAGGTGCGCTACCGCATCGACGACGTGGCGCACCGCAACTTGTTCTCGGACTACTTCGGCGACGTGCACCTGTGGCAGGACTTCGTGCCGATCGCCCACAAGGAGTACGTGCTGATCACGCCCTCGGAGCGCGAGATCTTCGCCAACTCGAAGACGTTCCCCGGCCTCAAGCACACGAGCCGCGTGGAGAACAAGCGCCGCATCGACCGCTACATCGCCGACAACATCGCGGCGCTGGTCTCCGAGGACGGCATGCCGGGCATCACCGAGGAGAGCCCGTACTTGCACGTCTCGACCTACCGCACCTGGCAAGACGTCGGTCGCTGGTACTGGGGCTTGATCAAGGATCAGCTGTACGCCGATCAGGCGCTCAAGAAGACCGTGGCCGAGCTGACCGCGGGCGTGACGAACACGCGCGACAAGGTGGTAAAGATCCACGACTGGGCGCTGGCCCACACGCGCTACGTGGGCCTGGAGTTCGGCATCCACGGCTTCTTGCCGTACCGCGTGCCGTTGATCGTGCAGCGCGGCTTCGGCGACTGCAAAGACAAGGCGTCGCTGCAGTATACGATGCTGCGTGAAGCCGGCATCGACGCGCGCATCGTGCTGGTGCGCACGCGGCGCAACGGCGCGATCGACGGCGAACCTGCATCGCTCGCCGTGTTCGATCACGCGATCACCTACGTGCCGGAGCTCGACATGTACCTGGACGGTACGGCCGAGCACAGCGGCACGACCGAGCTGCCGACCGAGGACCAGGGCGTCAGCGTGCTGCTGGTCGGTCCGGATGGCGCCGAGCTGCGCAAGACCCCCGTGTTGCCCGCAGAGCAAAACCAGCGCACGCGCACGCTGGCCGTGCAGCTCGAGGCCGATGGCTCCGCGCACGTGGAGGGCGCCGAAGAGGTCAAGGGCGCTGAAGCGGCCGGCTACCGCGACTACTACCAGGCCGAGGGCACGCGCGCCGAGCGCTTCGAGCGCAACCTGGGCGGGATCTACCCGGGCGTCGAGCTGCTCGATCAGCGCTTCGAGGCGCTGCAAGAGCTCGAGAGCCCGGTGCGCTACAGCTATCGCATCCGCGTGCCGCGCTTCGGCTTGTGGGACGGCAGCGAGCTGCGCTTCTCGCCCAGCGCGTTGAGCGATCTGGTGCGGAACATGGCGCGCTCGCCGACGCGCTTGCAGGCGCTCGATCTGGCGAGCTCGAGTGCGTACGTCGAGGAGCGCAAGGTGACCTTGCCGCGCGGCATGCGCCTGGGCGCGTTGCCCGAAGGTGGCGAGGTCAGCTCGGCCTGGGGCAAGCTCACGCTGCGCTACGCGGCCGAGCGCGACGTGGTCAAGGTACGGACCGAGTTCTTCCTGACGCGCGCGCGCGTCGCGCCCAAGGAGTACCCCGACTTCCGGCGCTGGGTGGAAGCAGCAGATCAACTCTTGCGCCAGCGCGTGGGTGTGCAGCGAGGTGAGCCATGAAGTACGCCATTTGGTCCTCGCTGCTGTTGGCAGCCGTCGGCTGCGCGACGCCGCCCGTGCAAAAGCCCGAGCCGCCTTCGATCGCGAGCTTGCGCAAGGACGCCGCGGAGCACCCGAAGGACCCCGTCCGGGCCCGCAGGCTGGTGTTGGCCGAGGCGTTCGACGTCGGCGGCGATCCGAGCAAGGTCGAGGGCGAGCTCACGCACGCGCTCGAGCTGACGCCGAACGATGCCGTCCTGGTCTACCTGCGCGCGCTGCTGAACGACGTGCACGGCGAGCCGGCCTCGGCGCTCGAGGGCTACTTGAAGGCGATCGAGCTGGCGGCCGGGTCGACCGCGCCCGAGGCGCAGTCGCTGATCGAGATCACGAGCTACGGCGTGCTCGGCCAGAGCGGCATGAGCCGCGGCTACGTGGACAAGGTGCGCGAGCGCCTGCTGCCCGTGCTGAGGAACCCGCAGCTGTCGGCTGCGGCGCGCGGCGCGCTGGGCGACGTGCTGCTGCCGCTCGCCTATCGCCGGGGCGATCTGGCGCAGGTCAAGGAAGTAACCGCCGCCCTCAGCTGCGCGCGCAGCTTCCGTGTCGCCGGGCCTTTCGGGCCGCGCGATCTGCTGGGCTTCGACGACGCGCCGAAGGTGGATCCGAGCAAGCCCCTGCTCGAGGCCTACGATCTGGGCCCCGGACGCGGGCGTCGTGCGACGCGCGAAGCACTCGCTCGCGGCTGCAACGTACACCTGGGCGGTGGCCCGATCGCCGATGGCGGTACGAGCTACGCCGAGACCGAGATCGCGCTGCAGGCGGCAGGCAAGTACCTGCTGCGCCTGGACACGCCCAACTCGATCGAGGTCTACATCGACGGCAAGTCGGTGCTGCGCGTCGATCGCCGGCGCGCGCTCGGTGCGCGCGTGGTGCTGCAAGAGGTCTCGCTCCCGGCAGGCTCGCATCGCGTCGCGGTGGCCGTGGCCACGCGCCATCCAAACCCGGTGCTGGAGCTGGCCGTCACGCCGCTCACCGCTGCGGACGCGAACGCGCGCATGCGGGCCCAGCCCTCGCCAGCGGCACGCGGCTTCGAGCAACACCTGGGCGTGGCGCTCGCGCTGGCTCGGGGCGACGTGCTGGCGGCGCGCCAGGCGCTGGCCTCCGTCACTGCGGGCTCGCAGGTCTCGCCG
>DATEOF010000044.1:0-45579 GCA_035274465.1 Polyangiales bacterium | reverse complement strand
GTTTCCGTAGAGACCATGAGCAGCGTGAAAATCGCGCGCGCTTCAACCCCGATTTTCACGCTGCGACAGGCACGCGTTCGCGCCGGTTTGAGAAACGCCAGGGTGTCTTTAGCCTGACCCGGCGCGAACGCGCGCCGAGGTCTCGTAGGAAACAGCCCCGAGGCCGAGCCGTAAGCGTGCCTCAAGCCGCAGCGACCCGACGAGGACGGTGCGCGCGACCCGGGCGCTGCCGGATGCGCAGGCGTTTGTGCGCGCGACGCCTCAGTGCGTGTCGATCAGGCCTTGTCGCAGAAGTTCGAGCTTGCCGGCTTCCAGCGTTTGGCTGCCCTGGCCGAATGAGGGCGCGGGTAGCTTGGCGATGCCGCCGGGCTTGGCTTCGCGCAGGGCGGCCTTGAGGGCAGGGCTCTGCAGGACTACTTCGCAGGCGGGGACTCGGCTGCCGCCCTTCTTGGGGATGAGCTCGAGCGAGATGATCGCCGCGAAGTTTTCGGCGAAGCCGGCCGCGTCACCCTTGCTCGCGGCCATGGCCATCAGACGTTCGAGCACCGGGATGCAGCCGCGGCCGCGCACTTCGCCGAGCACCACAGCGTTGTTGGCGGCGCGCGCTGCCACTTCGCACAGCTCGTCGTCTTCCGGCTTGGCCAACAGGATCACGTCGGCGTTGGCGCTGAGGGCGCTGCGCACGCCGACCGCGAACGAGGGGAAGTGGTTGCCGAGCTCGCGCTGCGAGACGCTCGAGATGCGGCTGTGATGCAGGAGCTCGACGGGGTTCTCCAGGCTGACGATGTGCCGGCGGCGGCGCTCCGCCATCAGCTGCAGGAGCGCGGCGAGGGCGTTGGTCTTGCCGCTGCCGTGGCGGCCGGTGACGATCACCAGGCCCGCATTGAGATCACCGAGCACTGCGAGCTGCGCGGGCAGCTGGAGCTCGGCCAGCGTGAGCGGTGAGTCGAGGACGCGCAGCTGGAGCGTCGCACCCTGCTGCGAGAGGCTGCAGCGCACGCGCAGCCGTGGGTGCGGGCCGAGGCCCAAGACGCAAGATAGCGCGCGGTGCGTGTGCAAGTGCGTCCAGCGCTCGGGGCCGAGCCAGGCTTCGACCAGCTTCAGGAGCTCGCTTCCGACCAGCGGCGTCTCACCTGGCAACGGCAACAGGCCGCTCGCGCTGCGATACAGCGGCGGGTGACCTGCACCGAGCAGCAACTCACTCGCGCCGACGCTGTCGAGCTTCGTGACGTACTGTGCGAGCTGCGTCACGAGCCGCTCGCCTCCAGACGCTCGCGGCGCGCGGCGCGCTGTGCGATCTCGGGGCTGATGGCGCGGTTACGCAGCAGCTCCTGGAGCGCGGCGTCGAGCGTTTGCATGCCGCTGCCCGGCTGGCTGATCATCAGCTGTTCGAGCGCGTCGAATTGCTCGTCGGCGATCAGCTGCGCCACCTGCGGGTTGGCGAGCAGCATCTCGACCGCCGGGATGCGCCCGCGCGTGGAGCCGCGCGGCAACAAGCGCAGCGTGAACACTGCGCGCAGGGCCAGGCTCAGCTGGGCGCGTGCCAGCGCGCGCTCGCTGCTCGGGAAGTGTCCCAGTAGCTGGGTCAATGCAGCCCACGGGCTGTCGGCTTGCACGCAGGCCAGCACCGCACAGCCCGACAGCGCGGCCTGCAGCGCGGCTGCGATCGCCGAGGCGCTGCTCAGCTCGGAGACCACGATCACGTCGGCGCCCTGACGCTCGGCTTGCTCGATGCACTCGGCGAAGTTGTGCGCGTGCGTGGGGATCTCGCGCTGCTCGATCAACCCGAGGCCCGGGCTGTGTACGATCTCTATCGGCGCTTCGGCCGTGGACACGTACAGGTTGTGCTCGTTGGCCAGCGCGTGCCCGAGCGTGGCGAGCGTGGTGGTCTTGCCCGCGCCCGGCGGGCCGCTGACGATGAATAGCCCCGAGCGCGCGTCCAGCACGTGCAGCAGCATGCGCGCGGGCAGCAACAGATCCTTGGGATCGGCGATATGCGCGGGCAGGGCGCGGAACACGACGTCCAGGCCGTGTTGTTGCCGGTAGGCGTGGGCTCGGAAGCGGCCGATGCCGGGCAGATCGTAGGCGAACCGGACCTCGCCGGTCAGCTGCAGCGCGTCCCACTGCTCGTCGCTCATGATCTCCGCGATCACGTGCTCCGCGGCTTGCGGCGACAGCGGTGCGTCTGCAGTCAGCGGCCAGAGCGCGCCATCGACGCGCGCCAGCACGGGCGATCCGCTGTGTGCGTGCAGATCGCTGGCGCCCGTGTCGACGGCCAGCGCGAGCAGCTGATCGAGGTAGCGCGTGGGCGTGTCGCGCGTGGGCATCGCGGACGGGCGCGGCGCGCTGGCTGGATTCCAGGCCAACGTGCCGGTGGGCGGCCCCGAGTCGAGCCGCGGGTCGTGGGCCAGCGCTTCCGCGCGTGCCGTTGAAGCTGTTGGCGGCGGAGGTTTGCTGGGGTTGCGCCAGCCGCGGTCGGCTGCAGGGCGCATCGCGCTCTGGCTGGAGCTGGACGGCGCCGCGGCGAGCGCGGCCGCGCGTTGTTGCAGCTGTCCGCTGCTGCCGAGCAGCGTGCCGCCCGCACCGCGAGACAGGACCTTGGCCTCGTGGTTGGTGTTGGCCGGCGTAGGTGCGGCCAGCTTGCGCGCACGTGACGGCGGCACCTCGGTCTTCTTGCCCGCGCGCTCTTCGCGCTCGGGCGCACGCGAGAGCGGCGTCGGCGCGAGGTCCGGAACCAAGAGGCCCTGGCCGACCATGCTGCGCGGCTCCTGCGGTACGCGCGGGACGGTGGGGTCGCGGGCGTCATCGCCTTCGTCCGCATCGCTCAGCGTCAGCGGACCGGGTTCGAGCGTGTCAGCGCTGGTGGCAGGTTTGGGGCTCGGCTCGAGCGTGACTGCTCCGAGGGGATCGAGCAGCGCGCGGGGCCGGCTCTCTCGCTGCGGGCGCGCGGCCTCGCGCTGTCCGCTCGGCCGGTCGGCCGGCCTACTGGTGACTCTGGCTTCGGCTTGTGGGCGCATGCTCGCCCCGGCACCCGCGGCGCTGCGTGCCGGACGCTCGGGCTGGGTGACCACTGCGGCTGCCTCGCGTTGGCCTTCACGCGCCTCGCGGCGGCGCTCGAGCACTTTCCGCTGCTGCAGCGCGACCATTTCGATCTCGGCCTCCGACATAAAGCCAAGCGCGAGTGCCATTTGGGCTAGGCTGCGTCGCGGAGCTTCGGCCTGGGCCTTCCGACAAGCGGCGAGCTGGTCACGCGTGAGGAGCTCGAGCCGCACGGCGATCTCGCCGAACATCCGGTCGTGGGCGTCCATCCAGACCCACTAGTATACGCGATGGGGTCTGATTGGCTTCGTGGGTGGCTGTGGGTAGACGACTTGGCTTGACAGCCGCAGCCACATGTACATCTTGGTCGCGCCGCGGGCCGGGATGACGCCGCGCGGGCATGTCGGAGGACTCGAGATGACCAACCCAGCGGGCGCGCAGACCCATCGCTTCGAAGCCGAGGTCAGCCAAGTGCTGAGCCTCGTGATCAATTCGCTCTACAGCAACAAAGACGTGTTCCTTCGCGAGCTGATTTCCAACGCCGCGGACGCGCTCGACAAGTTGCGCTTCGAAGCCCTGAGCAAGCCGGAGCTGCTGCCGGAGGGCCATACGCCCCGCATTCGCCTGATTCCCGACGAGCAAGCCAAGACGCTCACCATCTCCGACAACGGCATCGGCATGACCGAGGAGGCGCTGCAGAAGGACCTGGGCACGGTCGCGCGCTCCGGCAGCAAAGAGCTGGTGGAGCGCCTGCACAAGGCCGACCAGGCACACGACCTGAAGCTCATCGGTCAGTTCGGCGTGGGCTTCTACAGCGGCTACCTGGTGGCCGATCACATCACCGTGATCAGCCGCCCGGCCGGCAGCGACAAGGCGTTCAAGTGGAGCTCTGCGGGCAAGGACGAGTTCACGATCGAGCCCGCGGAGCGCGATGAGGTCGGCACCTCGGTGGTGCTCCACCTCAAGTCCGAGCAGGAGGAGTACGCCAAGGAGTGGCGCCTGCGCGCGCTGGTCGAGCGCTACTCCGACTTCGTGTCGCAACCGATCGAGCTGCAGGTCAAGCACAAGCCCAAGGACGAGCCCGAGGAGATCAAGTTCGAGGCCATCAACAAGGCCAGCGCGCTCTGGATGCGCTCCGAGAAGGACGTCACGGACGAGCAGTACAACGAGTTCTACAAGCACCTGACGCACGACTGGGAAGCGCCGCTCTCGCGCCTGCACTTCCACGTCGAAGGCACGCAGATGTTCAGCGGCCTGCTGTACATCCCGAAGCGCCCGCCGTTCGACATCGGCAACCCCGAGTGGAAGCACGGCGTGCGGTTGTACGTGCGGCGCGTGTTCATCATGGACAACTGCGAGGAGCTCTTGCCGCGCTGGCTGCGCTTCGTGCGCGGCGTGATCGACTCGGACGATCTGCCGCTGAACGTGTCGCGCGAGTTGCTGCAGGACTCGGCCGCGGTCAAGACCATCAAGAAGCAGGTGATCCGGCGCGTGCTCGACCTGCTGAACAAGCTGGCGACCGACAAGCCGGACGAGTACCTCGACTTCTGGTCGAAGTTCGGGCCCGTGCTGAAGGAAGGGCTGCACTTCGATCCCTCGCAGTCGGAGAAGATCGCGCCGCTGTTGCGCTACGAGTCCAGCGGGCAGGAGAAGCTGACGTCGCTCGGCGAGTATGTGAAGCGCATGCCCGAGGGGCAGAGCAAGATCTACTACGCGCAGGGGCCGAGCAAGCAGCTATTGGCGGCGAGCCCGCACCTCGAGGCGCTCAAGAAGCGCGGCTACGAGGTGCTGTTCATGACGCACGGCATCGATCAATGGGCGGTCGAGGGCCTGCGCGAGTTCGAGGGCAAGAAGCTGGTCGACGCGATGCAGGAAGACGCGTTCGACGACAAGCCCGAGAGCGAGGACAAGCCCGAGGACGAATCCGAGTCCAAGGCGGCGAGCAGCGAGGAAGCCAAGGCCATCGTGGGTCTCCTGGCGCGCGCCAAGCTCGTGCTCGAGGTCCAGGTGAGCGACGTGCGCGCCTCGGAGCGCCTGACCGACTCGCCCGCCTGCCTGGTGGTCCCCCGCGGCGGTTTGCCCGCCCACATCGAGCGCATGCTGCGCGCGCACCAGTCGGATTTGCCCGAGCAAAAGCGCATCCTCGAGCTCAACCCGACCCACCCACTGGTGCAGCGGATGAAGGCCGAGCACGATCGCCAGGCCGACTCCCCGCTGCTCACCGAGTGGATCGAGCTGCTCTACGACCAGGCGCTGCTGATCGAGGGCAGCCCGCTCCCCGACCCCGCGCGCTTCTCGAAGCGCTTGGTAGCCCTCATGCAGGCTGCCCCAGGCGCGGGAGCCTAGCTATCGGGCTCCAGGCTACCGACTCCGGGCTACGGGATCAGACTTCTGCCCCGAAGTCCGTAGCCTGGAGCCCGGAGCCCCTGCCGACTTGACCGGCGCACGGCACGCTGCGATTAAGAGACGGTGCCACGCCTCCTGTTCATCGCTGTACTCGCCGTCCTGGGTGCGATGTGGTTGCGACGTTTGAGTCTCCAACGCAGCAGCGACACGAACGGGAAGGGCCAGCGAGCCGCGCGCGGCATGCCGCAGCGGCTCGTGTGCGGGGCCTGCGGCAAGGAGTACGAGCCGCTGACCAACGGCTGGCTCTGCCCGCAGTGCCATCGGTAGAGCGCCGTTCGGCGCTCTACGTACATCACTATCGTCTTCAGCCGGTCCTGGGTAGCGCGTAGAGCTGGTTGATCTGCTCGGCGTACTTCTTCACCACGTTCCTGCGCTTGAGCTTGAACGTCGGCGTGAGCAGGTCGTTGTCCGTGGTGAATCCCTGGTGATCCAGGATGAAGTCCCGGATCTGCTCGTAGCCCTTCCACTCGCGGCTGTGGGCGGCGATCTCTCGGCGGTACAGGTCGCGCACGTCGGGATCGGTGAGCAGCTGGTCGTCGCCCTTCTTGATGCCGCGTTCGTTCGCCCAGGCCTTGATCGACGGCAGATCCACGACCAACACGGCCGTGTTGTGCGGGCGGTCCTGGCCGTACACGAACGCCTGCGCGATGTACGGGCTCAGCTGCAGCTTCTCTTCGAGCGGCACCGGCGCCACGTACTTGCCGTTGCTGAGCTTGTAGAGCTCCTTGACGCGGCCCGTGATGTACACGAAGCCGTCGGCGTCGATGCGCCCGAGGTCGCCGGTGCGCAGGCCGTGATCGGCCGTGAAGGCCTTGGCGGTCTCCTCCGGCTGGTTGTGGTAGCCGTGCATCACGCCGGTGCCGTAGATAACCACCTCGCCCTCGCCATCGTTCGCGCCGACCGCGTCGTGGTCGAGCTTGATCTCGAAGCCGGGCAGCGCGCGCCCCACGGAGCCCTTGCGGCGCGCTTCGATCATGCTGGCGGTGGCCGCGCCGCTGGTCTCCGTCAAGCCGTAGCCTTCGAGCACGACGATGCCGAGGTTGTCGATGAACTCCGAGACCTCGGGCGCGAGCGCGGCCGCACCCGAGACCGCGAAGCGCAGGCGACCGCCGAAGCGGCCGCGGACCTTGGAGAAGATCAGCTTGTCCGCCAGCTTGAGCACGACCTTCTCGGGCAAGCTCAGCGTCTCGCCTTTGTTCTCGCGCGTCTTGAGCTGCATGCTCGTGCGGAACAGTTGCTGGATGATCGCCGGGCGCGCGGCCATCTGCTTGTTGACGCCGTCGTAGATGCGGTTCCAGATGCGCGGCACCGCGAAGAGCAGCGTGGGTTTGACCTCGCCCAGGTAGTCGATCAGCCGGTCGGTCTGCTCGCAGATGGCGATGCTGTCGCCGTGCAGCATGAGCACGTTGAGCTCGACCACGCCGCCGAACACGTGCGCCCAGGGCAAGAACGCCAGCGACACCTCGTCGACGCGCAGCGGCGCGACGTCGAGCACGCCACAGACCTGGCTGGCCAGGTTGAAGTGCGTGAGCTGCACGCCCTTCGGGTTGCCGGTCGTACCCGAGGTGTAGATGAGCATCGCGGTGTCGTCGTCGTTGGGCGCGACCGGCGCGACCGAGCTCTTGTCGGCACGGCCCTCGGCCAGCAACTCGGCGTAGCTCGACTCGTCGAACACGATCACGTGTTTCAGCTCGGGCAAGCTCGCGCGCAAGCCTTCGACGCGCTTCTTGATCTTGGCGTCGGCCACGAAGCACAGCTTGGCGCCGCAATCGGACAGGATGTGCTGCCAGTCCTTGTCGAGCTGCGCCTCGTACATCGGCACGTAGATCGCGCCGAGCGAGTAGGTGCCGTAGGCGCCGACTGCCCACTCGATGCGATTGTTCGAGATCACCGCCACGCGATCGCCGGCGCGAACGCCGCGCGCGTGCAAGCCGCTACGAGCTGCAGCCACCAGCGCGGCGAACTCGGCGTAGGTCGTCCAGTGCCAGCCGGCAGGTTTGCGCGTGCCGAACAGAGGTTTACGCGCGAACTGCTCGACGGACTGGCTGAACAGCGAAATCAAGTTCCGGTGGCGGGGCTGATAGGTCATGCGCAGTGGACCTCAACTTTGTTCGAGCAGCCCAACCAACTGGCTGGGGCTCACGTTGTAGTTCTGACCGCAAAAGTCGCACGACAGCTCGATGGTACGTCCGGCGCTGATCAGTTCGTTCAGATCAGCCTTGGAGAGTGTGGCCAGGCTCGACATCACGCGCACGGTATCGCAGCGGCATTTCCAGCACAGCGGACTCTCGTCCAGGCGCGTGAACTCCATGCCGTAGAACAGCTCGTCGAGCAGTGGGTGTGGCGCGGCGTCGCTGCGCGCGAGCAGCGGACCGATCTGCGCGAAGTCGCGCAGGCGCTCGGCCATGATCGCGAGCGGCCCGCGCCCTACCTCGGGCAGCAGCTGCACCAGGTAGCCGCCGGCTGCGACCACGCGCTCGCCGTCGAGCACGCAGGCCACCGAGACCATCGAGGCCACTTGCTCCGAGGTCTGCAGGTACGCCATCAGCGCTTCGGACATGCCACCGCCCTCGGGCACCTCGACCACGCCGCGGTGCAGGTCGCCGCTGAACAAGGTGCGCACGATCTCCAGCGTGCCGCCGGCCAGCGATAGCGTCTGATTGGCTTCGTGCCCACTCACCAGGCCGCGCGTGCCGCCGTCTGGATGCGAATCGGCGACCAGGCGCGTGCGCGAGTCGGCCACGCGCATCAGCGCCTGCAGGCGGTAGTCCGGCGCCATGGTCTCGCGCACGAGCACGGCACCGGTCGCGAGCTCTCCCAGGTGCTCGCCCGCGCTGCCGGCGACCTTCTGTGCGCGAAGCAGCGCCTGGACCGTGTCGGTGGTGCGCACCACGATCGCGCGGAACGCGCCGTCGTTGGTCATCGCGCGCAGTGCGCTGTCGCCGAGAGACGTCTGGGTCATGCGAGCTTAAGCCTGCCGAGCGCGGCGGGAACGCGCAAGGTAACTCAAATCCTTTCGCCCACACTGAGCGCCGAGCGCACGGCTGCGTCGATGCCCGAGCCGTGGAAGGCGGCTCCGGCCAGCGCGATGCCGCTCCCAGCCAGGGCCGTGCTGAGCTGTGCGACGGCCGCTTTGTGTCCCGGCTCGAACACCGGCAGCGCGTCGGCCCAGCGCGACACCCACACGTGTTCGGGCTGGCCCTGGATACCGAGCAGCGCGCCCAGAAACGCCTGCGCACGCTGCGCGTAGGTCGCGTCGGCGAGCACGTTGATCTCGGCGTCGTCCGGCCGAAAGAACGCGCGCAGGCAGACCTTGTCGGCGGGTGCGCGCGACTCGAATTTCGAGCTGACGAAGGTGCAGGCCCGCAGGCCGTGCTGCTGATCTTGGTTCGCTACCACGAAGCCGGTGGCGTCGAGCGGATGCGCCACCGCGGCGCGCGGGTAGGCCAGCGAAACTGTCACGCTCGACAGGGTTCGCGCGTTCTTCAGCTCGGCTGCGGCGGGACCGCAGGCCGGCGTCAGCAGGCGCGCCGCCGCGCGAGCGCTGGTGGCGATCACCAGCCGCTCGGCATCGAGCTGCGCGCCATCCGGATTGCGCAGCCGATAGCCGCGCTCCATGCGCGTGATGCTGTCGACCGAGAAGCCCGAGCGCAGCTCGACCTTGGCCGCGAGCGCCCGTTTCAGCGCGTCGATCAGCTCGCCCGTGCCGCGGCGAAAGGTGCGGACGCCGCTGCCGAGATCTTCGCGGGGCACCTGAAAGCCGAGCATGGTCGCGGCTTCGCCGGGCGCGAGCTCCTGCAGGCCGCCGTCGCGCACGCCGAGACCGCGCGTAACGGTCTGACCGATCAACTCGCCGGCGATGCCGAGCTGTTGCGCCAACTGCGGCAGCACCTCGCTCTTGGCGACCCAGCCTTCTGCGCCATGCTCGATGACGTAGCCGTGGCTGTGTTCGGTCAAGATCTGGCCGCCGAAGGTTTCAGCGGCCTCCACCACGCAGACCGAGTGGCGCGCGCGCAGCAGCGTGAAGGCCGACACCAAGCCGGCCAGCCCCCCGCCGATCACCACCACACGCGCCATCCCGGAAATGTCCACGAGCCTGCGCAGAAAGTCGAGTGAAGTCGCGTAAATCCGCGAGTTCACGCAGCTTCAGGTTGAAGCCGGGAGCAAATCTGGATACACGGGGGGACTGAGGTGGGGGATCACATGGGGGAACGGGAGTCTGCATGACCGACGAGCTGTTTTCGGTGAAGGGTAAGCGCATCTTCGTGACGGGTGGTGCATCGGGCATCGGCCGCATGATCACGGAGGGGTTGTGTGAGCGCGGCGCGCGCGTGTTCACGTGCGGTCGCAAGCGCGATGCGCTGACCGCCCTGGTGGATGAGCTGAAGGGCAAGCGCGGCTTCGACCTGCGCGCCGAGCCGGCGGATCTCGCGCAGCTCGGCGACATCGAGCGCGTGACGCAGCAAGTGTCCGAGGCCTTCGGCGGCGAGCTCGACGTGTTGGTCAACAACGCTGGCGCGACCTGGGGTGGCACGCTCGACGAGTACCCGGAGTCGGGTTGGGACAAAGTCTTCGACACCGACGTCAAGTCGCTGTTCTTCGTCACGCAGAAGTGTCTGGGCATGCTGCGCAAGGCGGGCACGTCGGCCGCGCCTGCGCGCGTGATCAACATCGGATCGATCTCGGGCATCCAGCGGCCGATGGACGACGCCTGGGCCTATCACCCGGCCAAGGCCGCGGTGCATCACTTGACCGGGACGCTGGCCAAAAAGCTCGCGAAAGAAGCGGTAACTGTGAACGCGATCGCTCCGGGCTTGTTCCCGAGCAAGATGACCGCGTTCATGATGCCTGGTGGAGACTCGAGCGGCGTGGGCGGGTTCATCCCGATGGGTCGCGCGGGGCAGAAGAGCGACATCGTGGGAACCGTGGTGTACCTGGCTTCGCAAGCGGGAGCGTTCACGACCGGCGCCATCATCAAGGTGGATGGCGGATCGGCGCTCTAAACCATCGTGACCGACCAGCAGACCAGTGCGCGTGGGCGAAGATCGAGAGTCAGTGTAGACTCGGTCCGCCCACAACGATCTTCCATGGTGTCCGAACTCACTGCCATCCCCAATGTCCTCGCGCATCGCTACGCCAGCCGTGAAATGCGCGTGTTGTTCTCTGCCGAAAACAAGGTCGTGCTCGAGCGGCGCTTGTGGCTCGCCGTGCTGCGCGCCCAGCGCAAGCTCGGCATCCAGGTGCCGGATCAGGCCATCGGCGCCTACGAGTCGGTGGTCGACAAGGTCGATCTGGTGTCGATCCGCGCGCGCGAGCGCGTGACGCGCCACGACGTGAAGGCGCGTATCGAGGAATTCTGCGCGCTGGCCGGCTACGAGGAGATCCACAAGGGCCTCACGTCGCGTGACCTGACCGAGAACGTCGAGCAGATGCAGCTGCGCGACGGCCTGTTGCTGATCCGCGATCGCATCGTGGCCAGCCTGGCGCGCCTGGCCGACTTGGCCGCGCAGTACGCCACGCTGCCGCTCACCGGGCGCAGCCACAACGTGCCGGCGCAGGTGACCACGCTCGGCAAGCGCTTCGCGAACGCGGGTGAAGAGCTGTTCCAGGCCTACGGGCGCATCGAGCACCTGCTGTCGGTGTATCCACTGCGCGGGCTGAAGGGCCCCGTAGGCACGCAGCAGGACCAGCTGGACCTGCTCGGCGGCGATCGCGAGAAGCTCGCGCAGCTGGAAGCGGCGGTGGCCAAGCACCTGGGCTTCTCCCAGATGCTCACGAACGTGGGCCAGGTGTACCCGCGCTCGCTCGACTTCGAGGTGGTGAGCGCGCTCCTGCAAGCGGCCGGCGGGCCGAGCAGCCTGGCCACGACCATCCGCTTGATGGCGGGCCAGGAGCTGGTGACCGAGGGCTTCAAGGCCGGTCAGGTCGGCTCGTCGGCGATGCCGCACAAGATGAACACGCGTTCGTGCGAGCGCATCAACGGCTTCAAGCACGTGCTCGCGGGCTACGTGACCATGTGCAGCGGCCTGGTCGGCGATCAGTGGAACGAGGGCGACGTCAGCTGCTCGGTCGTGCGGCGCGTCGCGCTGCCGGATGCGTTCTTCGCCGGTGACGGGCTGTTTCAGACGCTGCTCAACGTGCTCGGCGAGTTCGGCGCGTTCCCGGCGGCGGTGGACCGCGAGCTACAGCGCTACCTGCCGTTCCTCGCCACGACCAAGGTGCTGATGGCGGCGGTGCGTGCGGGCCAGGGGCGCGAGCGGGCGCACGAGGCCATCAAGGAACACGCGGTGGCCGTCGCGCTGGCCATGCGCGAGCGCGCGCTGGGCCAGAACGATCTGGTGGCGCGCCTGGCGGGCGATACGCGCCTGGGCCTGGACGCGGCCGCGCTCTCGCAGGCGTTCGCGCAGCCACTCGAGTTCGCGGGCGCCGCGCCCGAGCAGACCAAGGCGTTCGTGAGCTCGGTCGAGTCGCTGGTCCAGCGCTATCCGGATGCGGCAAGCTATCAGCCAGAACCGATGCTGTAGCCACGCGGAGCCCGTTCCATTCCAGCGCAACGCATCCTGTATCAGTTCCCGATCTCGCATTACTGCGAGAAAGCCCGCTGGGTGCTCGACCACAAGCAGCTCGAGTACCGGGTGTACAACCAGATGCCCGGTCCGCACATGTTCATCAATACATTGCGCACGGGCAAGCGGACGGTGCCGGTCCTGGTGGAGCACGGCGCAGCCATCAGCGGCAGCCACGCCATCTGCTTGCACCTCGAAGCCAGCGGCGCGGGCCCGAGCTTGTTGCCGCAGACGGCTGCCGGCCGCGCACTGCTCGACGAGATCGTGGCGGTCTTCGACGAACAGGTGGGCCCGGCCGTGCGGCGCTACGCGTACGGCTTTCTGACCGTGCACGCGGACCTGTTCAACCAGGTGTTCTTCCAGGGTTACGCGGGAGGGGCGCGCGTCGTCGGCCAGCTGCTGGCCCCCGTGCTGCGCCGGGAGATCGCGCGGATGTACCGAGTCCACCGCGACGACAACCGCGCATCGCCGGACTTGATGCGCCGGGCGGCCGACATGGTCGAAGGCCGGCTGCGCGATGGCTCGAGGTATCTGATCGACGATCGGCTCAGCCTCGCGGACATCACGGTCGCGTCGTTGCTCGCGCCGATGACGGGTCCGCGCGGGTCGCCCTGGACGTTCGAGCCGGAGATCCCGGAGCTCCAGGCGTTGCGCGCAGAGCTACGACAGAGGCCCATCGGGGCGTACATCGCCGAGCTCTACGCCTCGCGCTGAGCGCAGGGCGGGCCGCGTAATTCCAGTGTTTCTCGCGTGCAGAACCGCCGCGCCGCGTCGCTCGTACTTCCCATGTGCGCGCTCGGACCGGGCTTCTGCTTGCTCTCGTGATCGGCACGGGGTCGTGTGCGACCTCGGTGCCCACCGCTGTGCCTGACTTTCGCGGCTGGTCGCGCACCGCGTTCGACGAGGCGAGCGGGTCGGGGAAATACCTGGTGCTGAGCGTGCAGACCCAGTGGTGTCACTGGTGTCACGTGATGAACGACGTGACGTTTCGCGATCCCGAGGTGCTGGCCATCTTGCGGCAGCACTTCGTGGTGGTTCGGGTGGATGCCGATCAGCGGCCGGATCTCGCGGAGCGCTACCAGCGCTGGGGCTGGCCTGCGACGGGGCTGCTCACGCCGTCCGGCGAGACGATCATCAACCTCAAGGGTTATCGCGAGCCGCGCGAGTTCGCGCGCGTGCTGCAACGCGTGGCGCAGCTGGGAGCAAAGGCGGCAGACGCGCCCGACGCAAAACCGCCGCTGGATTCGAACGCCGCTTCGCTGCGCGACCGACTCGATGCCAGCTGGGATGCCACTCAGGGCGGCTGGGGCTCGCCGCAGAAGTATCCACGTGCGGCGCCGATCGAGTACAGCTTCTCCACGGGCGACGCCGAACGTCGCAACCAGGCGCTGCATGCGCTGGATGCCTACGCCAAGCTGATCGACCCGGTGTGGGGCGGGATGTTTCAGTACTCCGTCCACGGCGACTGGGAGCACCCTCACTACGAGAAGATCCACGCGGTGCAGGCCGGCGCGCTCGAGAGCTTCGTGCAGGCGTACCGCCTCCTGCGCGAGCCGCGCTTCCTCGCCCACGCGCGCAGCATCCAGCGCTATCTGCTGGAGCGCCTGTCGGCCCCGCAGGGCGGGTTCTACGCCAACCAGGACGCCGATGTGGGGCGGCCGGGCGACCGCGGGCACCAGACGGGCGCAGAGTTCTACGCGTCGTCGGCCGCGCAGCGCGCAGCGGCGAGGCCTCCGGAGATCGATCGCCACGTCTACGCGAACCAAAACGGCATGACCATCGCTGCGCTCGTGCACCTGCACCAGGCCACGCTCGACCCCCTGCCGCTGACGGCCGCGGAGCGTGCCTACGCTGCCATCGAGCGCGACCATCGCCGCGGTGCAGGCTACACGCACGCCGCACGTGACGCCGATCCGCGCCTCTACCTCTCCGATCAGGTCGAGATGGCCTGCGCGTTGTTCGCGCTGTACGAGACCAGCGGCGATGCCGCGTATGCGAGACGCCTGCGCGACCTGCTCGAGTTCGTGTCGGAGAGCTTCGAGGACGCGCGTGCCGGCGGCTTCCACGCGCACACACGCGATCCGGACGCGCCCGCCGGGCTGGCCGAAGCGCTGAAACCGGCCGCGCTCAACGCTCGCCTCGCACGCGTGTTGCTGTGGATGGCGCGCTTCGACGACGACGCAAGCCTTCGGACCCGCGCCGAACGCGCAGTACGTTCAGCCGATCGTCCGCTGTCTCGCGAGCTCGGCGAGGTTCTGCTCGCGCTGCAGGAGCTTTCGGCCTCGTACATGGTCGTCACCATCGTGGCCGAGCCCGGCGATCCACGCGCTGCCGAGCTGCGCCGCGCAGCGTTCGCCGCCTACGGCCCGCAACGACACGTCCACAGCGTGGCGCCGGCCGCTACACACTACCCCTATCCGGGAGATGCCGTGGCGTACCTGTGCACGGACGACTCCTGCTCGCTCCCGCTGAACGACCCGGCGCAGCTAGCGGCAGCACTCGGTCAACGCATCGCGGCAGACGGCCGTGGGATTCCGATCGCTCCGTAGGCCGCTGTGACCGCAGCCAGCTTTTGTTTCTGCTCGGCGCGGTCCGGGTACATGGTCTTGACGACGTCGAGCAGGGTCGTGAGCACGTCCTCGAACCTCGCCAAACGGTCGAGCCGCTGCAGCGTGAAGTAGTAGGCGCGGGCCACATCGAGCGGGTCGAACGCCAGGGCTCTGTTCTTGAGCGGACCCTTGCCCGGTACGCGAGCGGTCAGCAAGTTGTACGCGGCCTTGTTGTGGATGTTGCTGTTGGTATGCACGCCGCCCTCGTCATCATCCAGCGGCAACTTCTGGTACTTCGAGGCGTGGTCGGGATCACCCGTCAGCGCCGGGTTCTTGAGGTTGCGAAGCGGTTTGCGCCGCGTGGCTCCAAGGCCTGGCCCGAACTCCCAGTCCCACTGCGCCGGGTCGCTGTCCGCTCCGTGCTTCAACCAGTTCTTGATGATCACTCCGAAGATGTCGCTGAATGATTCGTTCAACGCGCCGGACTCATCGCGGTAGACCAGCTTCGACGTGGCGTCGGTCACGCCGTGTGTCAGCTCGTGCGCGATGATATCGAGGTGCTTCGCGAAGCTCTCGAAGCCCTTACCGTTGCGCGTGCGGCCGTACCACATGCGCTTGTTCCACCAGGCGGCGTTGCCCCACGTCGGCGGCTTTTCGTCCTCCTTCGATGTGACATTGACCACGTTGACGAGCTCCATGCCCGCGTCGTCGACGCCCTTGCGGATCAAGACCTGGTTGAAGAAGTCGAAGACGCGCGAGGTGTAGTAGTGTGCCGAAATGCCTGCGGGCGTGAGCCTGCCGAACTTGTGGCTGTCGTTGCCGATCGGCTGCCTCGGGAGCGGAGCTTCGTCGATGTCGCCGCCGTCGAGATCGAACGTGCGAATGCCGCGTTGAGGATCGTGCATCTGCACTGTCTGGCCACGCCGAGCGCCATCGAAGCGTCGCTGCTTGCCCTCCGTATCGACGCCCGTGCACGCCACGGGCAGCGCCTTCAAGCGTTTGGCAGCGGCGGCGCTCGTGCTGTAGCAGTAGGCGATGGAACCGTCGTTGGCGTCGACCAGGTAGTCCATGTAAGGAGAACGCGAGCGCGGGCTGCTCGCCAACGCGCAGTTCTTTTGCTTCGAGCGCCTGGAATGCTTCGCCCGCTTGCGCGGCAGCCCTTCGATCGACGGGAACAGGTACGTGAGGCGCCAGCGGCCGTGCTCTCGATCGTGAAAGAACGTCAGCTGCGCGCTGGTCCGTGGATCCTGGGACTTGGCCGCAGGCACTTGCTTCGCGAGGGCAGCGCGCGCTTGTTGCACCGAGAGCTGGGGAATGGGTGAGACACCGTCCACGCGCGCGAGCTTCGCGCGCGCAGCCACCAGCTGCTCGTTCGGGTCGAGCTCGAGGACGGCGCGCGTGCCGAAGATCGGGATCGCGGCGTGAGTCTGGGTGAAGCTCACGACCCGAATGTCCTCGTGGTTCGGGAGGCTCGAGCGCTGGATCTCCTCATCTGCGAGCGTGGGAGCGTGGGAGCGCGCGCGCGGTGTGGCGAGAGCGCGCGCCGTGTCGGCTAGCGCGGATTCGGCCGCGCTAGGCGCCGGATTCGGTCGGCCCAGCAGCTCGAGCGCGCGCTTCCGCGCAACGCTGCGCAAGTGACTCGAGGTGCGCGGATCGATCGCAGTCACCGCCACGGTCGGACGCCCCCGGCGCTTCGGTCGCCCGGGCTCGATCCCGGCTGTCTGCTGCGAAGCGCTGCGCGTCTGCTCCGCGGCATGATAGCGAACGCGCGTGAAGGGCGCCCGGGGCGAGGGCGACACCGTCAGCAGGCCACGACGCTCGATCAAGCCTCGACGCGCCGACTCATCCAGCAACCAGCCCGTCAAGCACTGCGCCACTTCGGGCTGCGCGAAGTAGACGGTGTGATAGATGACCTGCGAGTGATCGAAGTCGAGCGAGGCGTCGATGAACTTGCCTGCTGCGGGATCGATACGCTTCATCGAGGGCGTGTTCACGACCAGATCGTTCGGCTCGCCCATCAGCTTGTCGACGAGTCCGTCCGCGAGTCGGAGCAGGAACGCCTGCGGCAAGCCGGTGCTCGTCCCACGCGCGATCGCCCCATCCGCATCGAAGTTCGACGTGATCGCGAGGTAGCGCGTATTCGAAGGTTGTGGCTGACTCGGGTCCGACTGGTTGAGTACGCGCACGAAGTCTCCGCTCGGCTGCTGCGCGGCCAGACCGGGCACCGCTTTCTCGCTGATCACGACGTCCGCGAGCGCTTTCACGAGCGCGCCGAGCCCGGCGATCAAACCTCTGAACACGAGGCTGACCCCAGTCGCTTGCGGCGCGGCGCCGAGCAGACGTAACGCACCCGACGCCAGGTTGGTGTACGTGTCGACCAGCGCGCGCCAGTTCTCCGGCTCCGCGAACGAAGTGCCGCTGTTCGGCACGGCCACGAACACGACGGGGCCGAACGCCGGGCGCTGACTCTGCACGGGCAAGAGCTGCTCGACCAGCGAGCGGAACACCAACCCCCCGCGACTGAACGTCACGACGTCGATCTGCATCGGACGCTTGAACCGACCCATGCGTTCGAGCAGGTCGACCGCGTTTTCGAGCGGCGTCTCACTCAGCGTGCGATGGTCGAAGCCGATCACCGCGTGATAGTTTCGGCGTGCACCGTCGAGCAGGGCGCGCCCGTCCGGCGTGGCCGTCAAGGGCCCGAAGCTACCGACCGTGCTGCTGAACGTGCCGTGGATCCACAAGAGGACGCGCGCGGTCTCCGACTGCGGCAAGCGCAGCTGATCGATGGTGTCGATCGATCGCCATCCTCCGACGTCGTTCCCGTCCATCACGATCAAGCCGGGCTTCACGTTGCGCTCGAGCAGCTTCAGCGCGAGCGCCGTGCCCGCGCGCACGACGAATTTCATCACGAAGCCCGTGGCGGACTTGAGGACCTTCCCGACGGACGCACGCTGGCGCTGCGCCGGCGCCGACATCGGCAAGCGCATCTCGATCCGAACGACGCTCGGCGCGATCGCAGCGGCGGACGTGGCCGCGCGCACCTCGCGCCGAGTTGCGCGAGGCGGTGCAGCCGGATCCGGAAAGTGCCAGGACCACACGCCGTCGTGCTCGACCAGGATCACGGCGCTCTCGTGAGGTTCGACTCTCACCTCGACCACGGCCGCGGCAGGAGCGGCCGAGCGGCTTCGCGCGGCGCGCGCGCGGGTGGCTGCGGTCGGCACCATCCGGAGCTGGCGCGTCTCCTCGAGCTCCTGGTCGCGCAGCGCCGCGAGGAGCTCGGTCATCGGATCCGCGGCCGTGCTGCGCGCGGCGCTCGCGGCAGCTCGGCGACCGGGTTTCGTCGCGCGGGGCCGTAGGACCTGCACGTGCATCCCGCGCGAGTGAACTACCTGCACACCGCCAGTCGATTTCTTGGCCATGGATTCCCCTACGAGTGTCGGCCGTAATCGTATAGGGGGCGTGGCGTTCTGGAGTGAAGGCGGTCACATGCCCGTGCGAAGCCCTGTCTCCCGTGGCTCGCGCTCGGATATGATCCACGCATGGCGACACTGCGACTCATGTTTGGGCTGGTGGTGTGCTCATGGCTTTCGGTCGCGTGCGGCGGTGACGACGGCGGAAGTTCGGGCGGCGCCTCCGCCGACAGCTGCAATGCCCAGTGCGACGCTCAAGAAAAAGTGCGAGGCACCGGTTGCGAGCCGTTCGTCGACCTCGCGACGTGCAAGAAGCTCTGCGAGGGGTTGGCCAAGAGCGTCGGGTCTTGCGGCTCGCAGTTCGATGCGTACTACGACTGTTCGGCGGCCGATGGCTTCATGTGTCTCGGCTCGCTCGTCACCAACAAGACAGACGCCTGCCAGGACGAGCTCGCTGCACTCAACAGCTGCAAAAACGGCGGCATGGGCGGCAGCGGGGCGTCGTGCAAGGGCGCGAACCCCAGCGGTACGTGTCCGCAGGTCGCGTGTCCGTGTCCCGAGGGCACGAAGATGGTCTCCGGCTTCGACAACAGCTCGGGCAGCTGCGCGTGCTTCGACAGCAAGACGTGCAAGGACCTGTTCTGCGACTGAGCCCGCTGACGCGGTGCTGACCCGGCGTACATGCGCGCCTACTTCTCCTGGCACAGAGCGACACAACTCGTGTCAGCGGTCGTGCGCATTCGCCGCTCAGGGCGGCTGGGAGGTTTCGCCAGACCGGGTACACGCCTTGCAGTACTCGGGAGCTCGGACTTCGGATGAAAGTGCCGATTTTCCTGGTTCCTGGAGGCGGTTCGTGCAGCTTGGTAAACGTATGCGGGGCTTCGGGTGGGGGCTGGGTTGTCTGCTGATCGCCGGCTGTGCGCAGGAGCATCACTGGCCGCGGGACACCGACGGCGAGCTCGCGGCGCAACACGGGGTGAACGCCGGATCGCGGTCGCCGGCCCGCGAGAAGCCCGCGGTGAGCGCGGAGCGTTTTGACGCGGGACCGCCGCCGGCGGCTGCAAACGAGGAGCGGCCGCCGAGTCCGCCCGCGCAACCGGACGGCGCCAGCGTGCCCAGCGAGACCGAGATCGATGCGGGTTCGGAGGACGTGGCGAGCGGGTCTGCCGTCGCCCTCTCGACGATGGGCCAAACGACTTGCGCGTTGATGGCCGACCGCACCGTGCGCTGCTGGGGTGACAACAGCACGGGCGCGCTCGGCAACGGCACGAACACGAACAGCTCAGTCGCGGTGCAGGCGCAAGGACTGGAGCAGGTCGTTCAGATCGATCTCGGCTACCTGCGCGCGTGCGCGTTGCTCTCGGACGGCACGTTGCGTTGCTGGGGAGACAACAACTGGGGCGCGCTCCGCAATGGCAACCAGGAAGACCAGAACGTGCCGGTGCCCGTGCTCGGCGTGGAGCACGTCGCGCAGATCAGCCTGGGCGAAAGCCAGGCGTGCGCCCGGCACACGGACAACACGCTCGAATGCTGGCTACCCGGCGTGCAACGCGAGGGGCTCCTCGATGCGAACGGTGCGACGGATGTCGTCAACGTCGAGGCCGGCTACTTCGTGACCGCGGCGTGGTTCGCGGACGGCAGCATGCGCAGCTGGGGCGAGCATGCACTCAAGGGATCGCTCGCCGACGCGTCGATCCGTCAGTTCACCTCCGGCTACGCCTTTCAGTGCGCGCTGCTGGCGAACGGCAAGGTGCACTGCAAAGGCACGTACGACGTGCACGATGGCGTGGGTGCAGTCGAAGAGTTCGTGGCCGGGTTGTCCGACGTCGCGAGCATCTCCTCGGGCTTCGAGCACACCTGCGCCGTGACGAAGAGCGGCAAGGTGCAGTGTTGGGGACGCAACGCCGACGGACAGCTGGGGAATGGCAACACCGTGTTCACCACCCAGCCGACCGTCGTCGCTGGCCTCGATCGAGTGGTGGAAGTAGCCTGCGGCCGCTCCCACAGCTGTGCGCGGACGTCCGCCGGTAGCGTGTACTGCTGGGGCGACAACAAGAACGGCGAGCTCGGGGATGGTACGACCGTCAAGCGTCTCACCCCCGTGGCCGTCCAGGGTTTGTAAGCACCATCAGAGCGTCTGGATGAACGCCAGGAGCTGGCGCTTCAAGGCTTGCGGCAGCAGGTTGTACAGGTTGCGCGCCGCGCGGCCCTGACCCTCGTGCGCGAGGATCGCCTCGTTCACGTTGCTCGCGCGACCAGCGTGGAGGAATCGCGTGCGTACGCGCCCGCTCGATTCCCGAACAGCCACGCCCAGTTGTGCCAATCGCAGGATCGGGTCACGAAATCTTGCAGCCTTCAGCGGCGGGTCTGTTCAGCGTGGATCGTGGCGTGGAAGCCGTTCGAGCACGGCGTCGGGCAACAGCGCTTCGCAGCCAGGAAACAGCTCCTGCTCCTCGAAGCGCACGTGTTCGCGCAAGATCTCTCCGATACGCCTGGCGAGCGTCGCGTCCGCAGCGGGCGAGGCTGCTGCGGCAACCAGTGCGCGCAGGGTTTCGTGCTCGTGCTGCGTGCGCTCCGCGAGGTCTGCGCGGCCCGCCTCGCGCAGCGCGGGCAACAGCAGCTCTTCTTCGATGCGGAAGTGCGGCTCGAGCTCGCGGGTGAAGCGATCGATCAGCGTGCCGCCGTCGGCGGCTGTCCATGCGCCGGCGTGCCGCTCGAGCCGGCGAGCGAGCACGAGCGCGGCGTGGTGCTCCGAGGATAGTCTTTGCAGTCGGGGGTCGCGTTTCATGGAGCGTGTGCGATCGACGGGAAGGTCGGATGAGCCCGCCACGAACGCACCTCGACGTCGCGCAAACGGAGCGCTTCGCGGTGGGTCGCACGCGAAGGATTTGCGGACCGCAACGCTCGCGCGCGAGCAGAAGCTGCGCCGGCTCGCGGCACGGTGGTTGCAGTTCCAGAGCACATCATGAAGCACCTATCCTTTGGTCCAGCCGAGATCTACAGCAGCCTCGTGCATCGCGACAGCGGCCGGCTCGTAGTTCACTGTGTCGTACGTCGTACGGAGGTCGAGATCGACAGGTGCATGCAGTGCCCGCGACTCGCCGGTCTGCACGCGAGCGGGCTACGGCAACCCGGTGGCGTGTACATCGCGTGCCGCGCCACGACGAGTGCATGCGCGCCGCAAGCTGACGAACCGAGCGGTGTCGCGGTCGATGAGGGTAGCCAGTCGCAAGCCTGAGCTGGGCCGCGGCAGGGTCGCAGCGCACATGCGCGCACAGCCATGAGGCGTTCCCAACGAGCGTGGTTTCGCTACGATGGTCGAGGTCATGGCGACGATCGCGTACCGCCTCGTGGGTGACGATCTCATGCTCTTCGTCTGCGGCGACGCTTCGCCGTCGGACAGCGAGTGGCAGGAATACCTTCGCTTCATGGAGGGCCTCGCGCAGCGCTCGCGAGCCAGCAGGACCGCGCTCAAGACCCTGGTGTTCGCCGACGACGGCGGGCTCAACCCCAAGCAGCGGGCCTCGGTGGTCGAGGTCCTGCGCGGCGTGACCACTCGCACGGCCGTGGTGTCGACCAGCGTGCTCGCACGCAATCTGATCACGGCGTTCGGCTGGCTGAACTTCGCGGTGCGAGGTTTTTCGCCGAATCATCTCGACGACGTCAGCAAGTACCTGGAGCTGCCCGCGGACCGGATGCGCGAGGTGATGGCGGCAGCGGCCGCAATGGCGCCCAGCATCGGTGGCGTGCGCTGCCTCGATCGCGCGCTGCGCGGGCGCGAGGCGAGCTAGCGTCGCTCAACGGAACCGCTTGGTCGCGCTGTCCAGGCCGAGCTCTGGCTTCGGATTCGCTCCGCGCTCCGGCTTCGGGACGATGATGTCCGCCATCACGTTCGCGCGCGCGTTCTTCGGCACGGCGGCGGCGTTCGGATCATCGGAGAATGCCTCGAGCGTCAGGTCCACCACTCGATCCTGGAACTGCAGCTTGCCGACCACCGGCGTGTCGCCCGGCGCGCTGTCGAGGTCGCCTTCCGGTTCGCGGCAGGCGGCGAGGAGCACGATGACCAGGTAGCCGAACGTGGGGATCCATGGGTGCGGCATGCGAGAAGCCTGCGCCCGTGGCGTGCCCCGCGCAAGAGCTCACACGCGTTCGATGAGCAGCGCGTTCGCTTCGCCGCCGCCGATGCACAGGGTCGCGAGGCCTTTTTTTCCGCCAGTTTCGCGCAGCGCGTAGAGCAGGGTGGTCAGGATGCGGGCGCCCGAGCAGCCGATGGGGTGGCCGAGCGCGACGGCTCCTCCGCGGACGTTGACCTTGGCGGGGTCGAGACGGGCCAGCTGGGTGCAGCCGATGGCCACGATCGCGAAGGCTTCGTTGATCTCGAACAGATCTACATCGGCCACGCTCCCGCCCGCGCGGGCCAGGACCTTGTCGATGGCGTACGCGGGCGCGGTGGGAAAGCGCTCGGGTTCTTGCGCGTGGTGCGCACTGGCGACGATGCGCGCCAGTGGTGTCAGGCCGTGGCGCTTGATTGCCTCTTCGCTCGCGAGCACCACGGCCGCCGCGCCGTCGTTCAGCTTGGAGGCGTTGCCCGCGGTGATCGTGCCGTCCGCACGGAACGCCGGCTTGAGCGAGGGCAGCTTGCTCAGGTCCGAGCGCCCGGGTTCTTCGTCCTCGCGCACGACGGTGTCGCCGCGCTTGCCCGGCACCGTGACCGGTTCGATCTCGGGCGCGAACGGCGCGGCGCGCGCGCGCTGGTACGAGTTGCGCGCGTACTCGTCTTGCGCGCTGCGGCCGATGCCCAGCTGCGTGGCGCAGCGCTCGGCGGCTTCGCCCATGTGGAAGTTGCCGTACGGGTCCCACAAGCCATCCAGGATCATCGAGTCGAGCAGCGCGCCGTGCCCCAGCCGCTGTCCGCTGCGCGCCTTGGGCACGATGTACGGCGCCTGGCTCATCGACTCCATGCCGCCCGCCAGCACCACGTCCGCGTCGCCGACCGCGATCGCGCGCGCGCCCAGGATCACCGCCTCCAGGCCCGAGCCGCAGACCTTGCTCACGCCCAGCGCCGGCGTGCTGTGCGGGATGCCGGCGGCGATCGCAGCTTGCCGCGCAGGCGCCTGGCCGAGGCCGGCAGACAGCACGTTGCCCATGATGGTGAGCGAGACGTGCTCCGCTGCCAGGTCGGCGCGGCTGAGCGCGCCGCGGATGGCCGCCGCTCCCAGCTGCGGCGCGGTTAGTTCCGAGAGCGCACCGAGGAATGCTCCGACCGGCGTGCGCGCCGCGCTGACGATGAAGACCGGGTCCATGGCTACTTGCCCTTAGCGTAGCGCTCGGCCATCACGCGTTCCACCGTGTCGACGATGGCGACCGTGCGCGAGTCGAGCTCCACGTTGATGCGATCGCCGACCTGCTTGTTCGTGAGGTTGGTGAGGCGCTGCGTCTCGGGGATCAGGTGCACCTTGAAGCTGCCCGCGGGCCGCACGTCGTCGACCGTCAAGCTCGAACCGTCGAGCGCGATGAAGCCCTTGTGCAGGATGTACTTGATCCACTCGGGGGGGACGCCGATCGTCAGGTCGAGCTGGCCGCCGATCTGTTCACGCGCGAGCACCTTGCCCGTGCCGATCACGTGCCCGAACACGTCGTGGCCGCCCAGCTCGTCGCCGACCTTCGCCGACCGCTCCACGCTGACCTTGCTGCCGAGCGTCAGCTCGCCGAGCGTGGTCAGCTTGCGCGTCGCGTCGATCGCGTCGAAGCTCGCGCAGCAGTCGGAGATGTCGACCACGGTCAAGCACACGCCGTCGATCGAGACGCTCGCGCCCTTTTCGAGCCCGACCGCCAGGTCCGGCGAGAGCTCGACCATCAGCCGCGTGTACTCGCGACGTTCCTCGAGCTCGACCACCGGAAATAAGCCACGTGTAATCCCGCTGTACATGCCTAACAGCTTAACAACAAGTTACATCCACAGCCAGTACGCCCCGCCGGCCAGCACGAGTAAGGCGATCAAGCCGTTGGTGATGGCGTGCGCGACGACTGCGTCCGAGGTGAGCCCGCGCATGCGCTGGGCATACGCGTAGAGCACGCCGCAGAGTGTGGCCGGCAGCCAGTGCGCACCGTGCAGTAGCCCGAAGGCCAGCGAGGAACCCGCGAGCGCCAGCGCGGACCACTGAGTCTTCGGCACGGCCTCGAAATCCGCGCTGATCATGCGGCGCAGCAGGTATCCGCGGAAGGCCAGCTCTTCGGCCAGCGGCACGATCAGGCACGCGCCCAGCACCCGCACCGCGAGCCAGATCGCAGTCTCGAGCGGCGGCAGGGCGCCGAGCTCGCTGCGAAACAGCTCCACGTCCGCAGCTGGTGGCTTCGGCAGCAGCGCGTACCACAGGCCGAACCCCAGCACGCCGAGCAGGGGGGCTTGCCACGAGGCGGGCCAGCTAGGCTTGGGAAGTTGCGCGCGGTGCACGTACAGCAGCGCCGATGCGGCGACCACGCGGAAGCCGTACCAGCGATCCAGCTCACCGATCACGAACAGTCCGCTCAGCAACGAGGTCGCGAGCAGCGCGAGCTGCGGGGTGAGATAGGCCGCCGTGAGGTTCACGCGTTCGGCCGGCGGCGCGTGGGGTGCGGCGCGGTTCCACCACGGCGAGCGCTCGGCGTAGGCGATCGAGCACAGGCTGATCGCGCAGAAGAACAGCCAGCCAGCCTTCGAGTGAAAGCCGGACAGCGCGATCTCGGGCGACAGGTGCACGCCCACGGCCAGCAGCAGCGCGATGCGCAGCGCGTTCGCCAACCAGATCAGCAGCACGCCCAGCGGCACGAGCAGCAGCGCGCGCGGCATGCGCAGCCGTTCGCGGGCGCTCCACACGTACACACCGAAGACCACCACGATCAGCCCGATGCCTTCGAGCCCCGAGCACTCCGGCGCCACCACCACGAAGAAGTCGCCGATACCGATGATCGCGTCCTCGGGCGCGTACCCGATCTCGTCGCTGAACGGCGAGATCAGCAGGTACACGGTGTCCAGCGTGAGGGCGCGCAGCCAATTCCAGAGCTGTCCGCTCGCCACGCCGGCGAACCAGGCCAGCGCACCGGCGCCCGCGCTCACCAGCAGCAGCTCGCGGCTGCTGCGTACCAGGGCCAGCGCAGCTCTCGGCGGCAAGCTCACGAACAGCAGCGAGAACGCGGTCGCAGCCGCCAACAGCAACCAACCTCCGAGCCAGCCGAGCGGTACGTCGTGGCCGTGGTTCACCAGCCCGAGCGAGGCCGCCGTGAGCCCCAGGAGGCCCGCGTAACTCGCGAGGTTCAGGGCCAGCAGCCCGGCCACTTGCCAGCCCGGCGCGGGCGCCAGGGCGGCCTGGGCCAGCTCGCGCTTGAAGCGCTCGCCCGCCAGCACGTAGACCACGGTCGCCACCACGAGCAGCAGCGGTGCCGCGATCCCCAGGTGCCCGAAGCTGCCACTCAGCCCGGCGCTGTGCAGCAGCGGCAAGGCGTCGAATTGCAGCGTGATCAGCAGGTACTCGGCGAGCAACAGACCGAGAGGACCGAGCCAGCGCAGCGTCGAAAGCGGGGCGTAGGAGCTCATCCGAACGGGCGCGTGAGCATAGCGTCCTTTGCGGGTGTGGACGCAATCCAGGGCGCTCGTGTAACGTCCGCCGCCACCATGGGCAGCATGAAGAATCTATTTTCGGTCGAGGGTAAGGTTGCGCTGGTCACCGGCGGCAGCCGGGGCATCGGGTACATGATCGCGCGGGGCTACGTCGAGAACGGCGCCACCACGTACATCACGGCGCGCAAGGCTGACGCCTGCGAGGCGGCGGCCAAGGAGCTCTCGGCGTTCGGCAGGTGCATCTCGATCCCCTGCGACGTGTCCACCAGCGAGGGCGTGAAGCAGCTCAGCAAGGCGCTGCTCGAGCGCGAGCCGAAGCTGGACATCCTGGTCAACAACGCGGGCGCCAACTGGGCCGAGCCGATCGACGTGTTCGCAGAGTCGGGCTGGGACAAGGTGATGGACGTGAACTTGAAGTCCGTGTTCTTCCTCACGCGCGAGCTGCTGCCGGCGCTGCGCGCGGCGGGCACCAAGGAAGATCCCGCGCGCGTGATCAACATCGGCTCGATCGACGGCTTGCACGTACCGGGTCTCGAGACCTACGCGTACTCGAGCAGCAAGGCAGCCGTGCATCACCTGACGCGCGTGCTCGCACGCAGGCTCGCGGGCGAGCACGTCAACGTGAACGCCGTCGCGCCGGGCCCGTTCGAGAGCAAGATGATGGCCGCGACGCTGAAGAACTTCGGCGACGCCATCGCGCGCGCGGTGCCGCGCGGCCGCATCGGCGAGCCCGAGGACATGGCCGGCGTGGCGATCTACCTCGCCTCGCGCGCCTCGGCCTACGTTACCGGGACCGTGATCGCGGTCGACGGCGGCTTGGCCACCACTGTCTAAAAGGAGCAGCGCGTGGCGCGCGACCCGGCGGGGTGAATCGTGACAGAACCGGTCCCGCAGGGCCGATTCTGTCGCGAGAGGGGTCGGCCGCCCGACCCCTGTAAATCATCCGGTGCGAAGCGTTCGCAGCGCGAACACGCAGCACCCCGTTAGGTTCGGGTTCAGCGAACTCGAACCTAACGGTTGTAGCTGGTCGCGAACAGGCGCTGCACGCCGCGTTGAGCGACGAGGCGTGCGCCGTGCCACACGCGAGCGTCCGCGTGGTCGAAGTCGATGCCCTTGCCGGAGCAGCGCTCCAGCCAGTGCATCGTCTCGTGCACGACCAGGAGCCTGCGGTGATCTTCGGGCTGCAGTTCGGAGATCACGAGCAGCGGCACGTGATCCTGATCGAGCAGGTAATACGGGAACATCTGTTCGTATTGCTGCGTATTACAGGCGTACAAGCTGCCGCCGGCGTGGACCGGCTTGCGGCCACACAGCTCGGTGAACTCCTGCGGCTCGGTCACCACGACCTGCACGCGACCCAGCTCTTCATCGCAGGTGGACGACCAGGGAAGGCCCGCTACGCGCCAGGCGTACACGGCAGCTTCGATCGCCGCACGATCCTCGGAGTCTGGTGGCTTCGCCGCTGCCGGAAGAGAGGCAGCACAACCAGTGAGCGACAACAAGAGGGCGAAGCGAGCGACCAGTTTCTTCACGAGAGATATGCCTTGAGCGCCATGCACAACGCTCGAACGGGGCAGCCTCTCACACCTAGCTCCGCCGATTCAAACGCGCGGCGCTCGGTCGTTTTCCTCATCACGGGATGCCGGATGAGAACCTGCAACGTTCGAGCACCACACTTCCATCATGAAGTGAGTTTCAGCCGTGCGCCAGTCGCTTGACGGTGGATTCCAGCAAAATGGTGGGAAGCTGTGCTGCACTCGGATGCACGGCGTGACGCGGATCACGCTGCGATTTGCAGCAGACCCGACCCAGCAACAGCGCCGTCACGAGCCTGAAAACTCGCAGCCGCCGTGGGCGGCAGGCGGCCTGTGCCTACAAGTTCAAACCACTAGCTGCTCGGGCTCGTCGACAGGCGCCTTACACTGGAAATCCACGCAAACGTAGGCACGTGCGCCGTTCGGCCCGGCAGGTTTGTCCGCCGCCAGCGGAATCAGGGCGATGTCGGTGTCGCTCGTGGCGCGTACCACCACGCGCTGCAGCCGTGCGCTGCTGCGAACCCGGCGCAGGAGCTCGGCAGCCCGTGGATTGTCCGGCGCGCCGGCGATCACCACCTGGCGCGCAGGCGCGGACAGGAAGTCGAATGCGAGCAGTAGCTGCGCAAACGCTTGCGGGTAGCGCTCGCAGAGCGAGGCCTGCGACTTGAGCGCGGCTTCTGCCCGCTCCGCGAGCTGCTGCCGGCCGCTGATGGCGGCGAGCCGTAGCAAGTTGAGCGCGTGCACGCCCAGGCCGCTCGGCAGCGCGCCATCGTGCACGCTCGGCAGCCGGGCGATCAGTCGCTCGTGATCCAGACCGGTGGTGAAGTAGCCGCCGCTGTCGGTATCTGCGAATTGCTGCTCGACCAGCTCCGCCAGCGCCAGCGCCTCTCGCAGCCAGCGTGGCTCGAAGCTGGCCTCGTAGAGGTCGAGCGCGGCCGCGATCGTGAAGGCGTAGTCGTCCAGGCCGGCGTTGTGGCGGGCGCGGCCCAGGCGATAGCTGGCGAACAGCCGACCGTCGGGCTGGCGCATGCTGGCGAGCACGAAGTCCAGACAGCGCTCGGCCGCCCCCAGGTACCGGGGCTCCTCCAAGATTTGGTACGCCTGCGCCAGCGCGCCCGCCATCAGGCCGTTCCAGCTGGCCAGCAGCTTGTCGTCGGTCTGCGGTCGCACGCGCTGGGAGCGTGCAGCCATCAGCAGCGGCCGTGCGCGCTCTACTGCCGCCACCAGCTGCAGCTCCGGCAGGCCCAGGCGCGTCGCCACCTCGGCAGCCGTCTCGGGGATCCAGAGCACGTTCTTGCCGTGTTCGAAGTTCCCGCCTTCGGATATGCCGAAGAATGCCGCTACTGGCTGCGCGAGCTCCGCGCCGAGCACTTGCTCCAGCTCGCGCGGGGTCCAGACGAAGAAGCGCCCTTCTTCACCCTCGCTGTCGGCGTCCTGCGCGCTCGCGAAGCCTCCGCTCTCCGTCTGCATCTCCGACAGCGCCCAGTCGCAGCACGCGCGCGCCACGGCCGCGTGGCGTTCGTCGCGCGTGAACAGGAAGGCCTCGAGGTATGCGCTGATCAGCAACGCGTTGTCGTAGAGCATCTTCTCGAAGTGCGGAACGCGCCACTCGCGGTCGGTGCTGTAGCGATGGAAGCCGCCTGCGAGCTGATCGAACATGCCTCCGCGCGCCATGCGGTCCAGCGTGTACAGCGCCATCTCCCGGAGCTTCTCGTCGCCGCTGCGTTGGTACAGGCGCAGGCACAGCCGCAGGTCGCCCGCGTGCGGAAACTTGGGAGCCGGACCGAAGCCGCCCCAGGCGGCGTCGAAGCTCTGGTGAAAGCGCGCTGCAGACGTCTTCAGCACCTCGGGATCGAGCTCGCCGCGCGCGTCCAGCTTGGCCTCCGCCACGATCGCCGCCGTCAGCTGCTGGGCCTGCGCCGCGACGTCCGCGCGCTGTGACTTGTAGGCCTCGGCCAAGCCGATCAGCACGTCCGGGAAGCTCGGCCGACCGTAGGCTCGCACGGGCGGCAGGTAGGTTGCGCCGAAGAACGGCTCGAGCTCGGGCGTGAGGAACACGCTCATCGGCCAGCCACCTTGCCCGGTCAGCGCGGTCACCGCCTTCATGTAGATCTCGTCGATGTCCGGCCGCTCCTCGCGATCGACCTTGATGTTGATGAACAGCGAGTTCATCAGCGCGGCGATGCTCTCGTTCTCGAAGCACTCGCGCTCCATCACGTGGCACCAGTGGCATGCCGAGTAGCCGACGGACAGAAATATCGGCTTGTCCTGGGCGCGAGCTGCCGCCAGCGCGTCCTCGCCCCAGGCATACCATTCGACCGGGTTGTGGGCGTGCTGGAGCAGGTACGGGCTCGTCTCGTCGATCAACCTGTTGGCCATGAGGCTCCCCTATCCGCTAGTTACCGGGGGAACGTGGCCGTTCCCCCGCTGCGGGCGCGCGCGGCGGCATCCAGGATCGCGGTCTGAAACGAGTGCAGGTCGCGCACGCCCTCGACGTCCGGGCCGGCGGCCCCGTAGGCGGCATCCACCGCGCGGCCGATGTGCTCGGGCGTGGGGTCGACGCCGAGCAGCATGCGCTCGAGCGTGACGCCGCAGCCGTCATCCGCGAAGAAGTCGCCGCACATGCGTACGCGCGCCAGCTTGGACGCCGCATCCAGCGCCACACCTGCGCTGACGAAGCCGATCGCCTCTTCGATCGGGTGCGACCAGTGCAGCGCTGCGGCGTCGGCATCGCCCAGGCCGTGCGCCGCTGGCGGCTGCGCTTGCCAATCTGCCGGCAGCGCCGTGGCCTGAAACGCTGCCGCGAAGCCTTTCTGGTAGCCCTCGGCGATGTGCTCGATCAGCTGCCGGCCGCTCTTGAGCTCGCGCGCACCCGCGGCCACCTGGGCTTCGCGCAGCGTCCAGGGCTGCTTGCCGCGGAACGGATCCTCGCTGCGGCTCGGGTAGCCGAGCTCGCCGGTCGGGATGAAGCAGCTGCCGCGGTCGCACAGGAAGAACTCGAGCAGCACGCGGCCGTCGCTGCGGGCCGCCCAGCCCACGTACACCGCCGGCCGCGCGTCGACGCTCAAGAAGTCGCGCCCGAAGTAGTGCGCGACGATGCCCGCCAGCCGCAGGCCTTGCAGCGCGCCGCGCACGTTGCGGTTCAGGATGCGCGCCTTGGGGCACGGCATCAGCGCCGAGCGGTCGCGCAGCCCGAGCGCGACGTAGACGATGCCTTCGCCTGCGCGCACGGCGACGCCTCCGCTGGCGCGGCGCACCAGCAGCGGGGTGCTCGCGCTCGTGAACTGGCGCGAGCCTCGCTCGGCGGCCAGGTAGGCGATCGGCTGCGGCAGCACCTGCGAGGCGAGTTGATGGGCGCCGAGTACCCAGGCGTCGCCGCGTAGGGTCGCGCCATACATCGCCACCGGGCAGGCCGTGTCCAGCGAGCCGTACAGCGCCTCGCCGCGTTCGACGGCCACGGCGGGTTCCACGTTTTCTTCGATGTACAGCCGCGCTTCAGCCATGTGGATCCCCCCTTGTCCGGCGGACGGGCGCCGCCGTCAAGCTGCCTGCGGTTGACGAAGTTGGGAGCGCGTCTTACAGAGCCGGGAGATCGGTCCGGCCCGAATCGGCGGCCGGCGCGGACACCCAGGAAGACTCATGCAACTCGACGGCGAGCTCAAGCAACGTATCGAAGGTCTAATCGCGAGCGATCGCGTGGTGCTGTTCATGAAGGGCACGCGGCACTTTCCGCAGTGCGGCTTTTCGGCCACGGTCACGCAGATCTTGAACAAGCTGGTGCCGCAATACGCCACGGTGAACGTGCTGGCCGATGCCGGTATCCGCGAAGGCATCAAGGCGTATTCGGAGTGGCCGACGATCCCGCAGCTCTACGTCGATGGAAAGTTCATCGGTGGTTGCGACATCGTGCGTGAGATGTTCCAGGCGGGGGAGCTGCACTCGCTGTTGGGTGTGAACGCGCCCGCACCGGCGGCCCCCGCTCGCGCGCCGCAACTCAGCGTCAGCCCGGCCGCGCAGCGAGCCATCGGGCAAGCCAAGGGTGAGGAGCAAGGCATGCTGCGACTCGAAGTCAGTCCGGACTTCGAGCACGCGTTGTCGATCGACGAACCGGAGGCGAGCGACTTCCGCGTGGACGCGGGTGGCATCACCGTGTTGATCGATCCCGAGAGCGCGGCGCGGGCCGAGGGTGTGCGCATCGACTACGAAGGCGGTGCCGGCGGCGACCAGGGCGGCTTCCGCATCGACAACCCGAACGAGCCTGCCAAGGTGCGCCCGCTGAGCGCGACTGCGCTCAAGTCGATGATGGACGCCAGTGAACGCTTCGAGTTGTATGACGTGCGTACTCAGGAAGAGCGCGCGCGGGCGAGCATCGCGGGCGCGCGCTTGCTCGACGACGAAGCCGTGCGCCACCTGTCGGGTTTGGACAAGGACACGCCGATCGTCTTTCACTGTCACCACGGCGGGCGCAGCCAGGCCGCGGCCGAACGTTTCGTGCGCGAGGGTTTCAAGCGCGTGTACAACCTGACCGGTGGCATCGACGCGTGGTCGACCTCGGTCGATCCGTCGGTACCGCGCTACTGAGCATCCCCGGTTTCGAACCCATGTCCGAACACGGGTTCGAGAGCAGCCAGCGCGGCGCACGGAGCGTCGATGACGCATGCTGGCCAGCACGGGACGTGACATTTAGGTGTCTGGGCTCGTCACACGAACGACACATCTTGTGTCGTTTTGTCGGGTCTTTGTCGCTCACACGCCTTCTAAAACGACTCGCCTCTAGACTATGAACGCGGACCGTAACCCTTCTGTTGGGAGAAACGGTCATGCGAAGAGCTTTCAGTCTTGGGAATGCGCCTAACCAAACGGCGCGACGTATTTGTGGCAGTGCGGTGTTCGCGATGGCGTGCGTCGTCGCCGTCGCGACGAAGACGCACGCGCAGGCGACGGAGCCTGTCGCGCCACCGCCCGCCGTGCCCCCAGCCACGACCACGCCTGCTCCCACGGTTGCGCCGCCGCCAGCTGCAGACGTACCGCCCGCAGTCGTTGCGCCCGCGGAGCCCGCGCCCGCGCTGCAACCGATCGAGCCATCGTTCCCCACGCCGGCGCCCGCAGCTGCGGCCGCGCCTGCCGAGCCGGTGGCCGAGAAAGCTCCCGACCCGCTCGAGGGCAACGTCAAGTTCAAGGCCGGCAAGGGCCTCGAGATCAAGTCCAACGACGGCAACTACTCGCTCAACCTCGGGATGAAGGGTCAGTTCCTGTACGAGCTGCAGTCGTCGGCGGACGAGTCCGTCAACGCACGGGACTACTTCTTCATCCGCCGCATGCGCGTGTCGCTCGCCGGCACCGTGTTCACCAAGGACCTCAAGTACAAGGCCGAGTTCACGTTCGCGGGCCAAGAGCTTTCGCGCACGCAGGCTGCCGTCTCGGGCGCGACGCCCGCGACCATGGGCGGTACGGTCCAGACGTCGCGTGAAGTCGTGCAACAGGTCCCGCTGCTCGACCTGTTCCTCGAGTACACGTTCACGCGCGACTTGGTCTTGCACGTCGGCCAGGCCAAGGTGCCGTTCGGTCGCGAGCGCATCCTGTCCGACGCCGTGCTGCAGACGGTCGATCGCTCGATCGACGACGCCGAGTTCAACTTCGACCGCGACATGGGCATCGAGCTGCGCTCGACGGACCTCGGCGGCGCGGGCATGTTCAAGTACTTCCTCGGTATCTACACCGCCGAGGAACGCAACTCGGGTCTGACGACGCTCGGCACGGGCGACTTCGGCTACCTGTACTTCGCGCGCTTCGAGATCACGCCGATGGGCAGCTTCGAGGAGACCCCGGTCGACTTCGCGCGCACGACCCCGAAGCTCAGCTTCGGTTTGGCGTACGCGTTCGTGCAGGCCGACGCGCGCAGCCCGTACGCGAGCCAATCGCTCGGCACCACGCTCGCGCTGCCCGGTGTGGCCCAGGTCGACTACAGCTTCCACAACTTCACCGCCGACTTGCTGTTCAAGGCTGGCGGCCTCTCGGTGCTCGGCGCGTTCCACGTGCGCAAGCTGGCGCAGAAGCCCGAGAACATGATGGGTGACGAGGTCGAGGGCCGGGACGGCTTCGGCTTCGTAGCTCAGGCGCTGTACCTGATCTCGCAATCTTGCCCGCTGGCCTTCGGCGGCAATGTCTCGATGGTTCAGGCGCTCGGCGACGAAAGCACGATCCTGCAGCAAGCCCAGGCGGGTGCGAACCTCGCGTACTACTTCTTCGAGCACGGCTTGAAGATCGACGCCGAGTTCGAGCACACCTGGCGCACGCACACCGAGGACACGATGGGCCCGCTGGACTCCCCGGACAACCGGCTTCGCATCCAGGCGAGCTTCATCCTGTAGTGGCGTAGGGGACTGGCAGGCTGCGGGCAACGCCCCAGCCTGTCAGTGCTGTGACCGAGCGGTTTTGACCCATTCTCGCTCGTTCCGGACGCGCATGGCTGCGTTGCTCCTCCTCGAAATAGCGCCCACTATTCCTCGTCGTCGCGCCTTGCCCTGCGCGCCCGGCCCTTCGCGATAACGGGCCAAAACCGCTCGGTCACGGCACTAGTTCGCGCTCAAGCCTTCCAGCGCCTGTTGGGCGGTCTCCCACTTGGCGGTCAGGCTCTCGAGGTCGCGCTGTGCGTCCTTGAACTCCGCCAGCAGCTTCCCGCTGCGCTCTTTGTCTGCGTACACGGCAGGATCTGCCAACAGCTCGCTGCGCCCCTTCTGCGCCACCTCGAGCTCGCCGATCCGCGCTTCCAGCTCGCCCACCTCGCGCTCCAGCTTTTGACGCTGGTTCTTCGAGCGCTTCTCCGCCTCGCGGCGCTTGGCGTCTACCGCGGGTGCTGCAGGGGTCGGCGCCGCCTTCGGCTGCGGCTGCCCTGCGGGTTTGGTCGGCGCTGGCGCCGCCTTGGCCTTCGCCGGCGCTGCAGCTGGCAGCTGCTGACCGTTGGCCGACAGCAGCCGTTGGCGGCAGGTGTCCATGTACTCGTCCAGCGTGCCCGGGTAGGTCTCGACCGTGCCGCCCTCGACGTTCCAGATGCGCGTGGCCAGCCGGCGCACGAAGGCGCGGTTGTGGCTGACGAAGATCAGCGTACCGTCGTAGTCCTGGAGCGACTCCGCCAGCGCTTCGCTGCTCGCGAGATCGAGGTGGTTGGTCGGCTCGTCCATCAGCAGCATGTTGCCCGGCTTGATCAACAGCCGCGCCAGCGCCACGCGCGCGCGCTCGCCGCCGCTGAGCACGGCGATCTTCTTCTCCACGTCGTCGTCGCTGAACAGGAACGCGCCCAGCACGCTGCGCACGCGCGTCACCGAGGCCGTCCCGTCGATGGCGGCGATCTCCTGGTAGATGCTCGAGGCGCGCGACAGTGAATCGGCGTGGTGCTGCGCGTAGTAGCCCAGGTGCACGTTGCTGCCCATCACGATCTTGCCGCCGCTGGCCTCGATCTCGCCGGCGATCATGCGCAAGAGCGTGGTCTTGCCCGCGCCGTTCTTGCCGATGATGCCGATGCGCTCGCCGCGCTGGACCTTGAGGTTCACGCCGGCCAGCACCTGGTGCGTGCCGTAGGACTTGGCGAGCTCCTCGAGCCGGATCGGCTCGCTCACCGCGCGCTCGGTGGCCGGGAAGTTGATCCGCATGACCTTGCGTTTGCGGTAGGTCTCGACCTCTTCCATGCGATCGAGCGCCTTGACCCGGCTCTGCACCGCCTTGGCCTTGTTGGCCTGGGCGCGGAAGCGGTTGATGAAGCGCTCGGTCTGCTCGCGCTCGCGCGCGATGTTCTTGGCCTTGTTCTCGAGGATGATCTCTTCCTCTTCGCGCAGGCTGAGGTAGCGCTCGTAGTTGCCGGCGTACGAGCGCACGCCTTCGACCTCGAAGCTGACGACGCGCTCGATCTGCTCGTTCAAGAACTCGCGGTCGTGGCAGATCAGGATGAACGCGCGCTCGTAGGCCCTGAGGAAGTCCGCCAGCCAGGTGACCGACGGCATGTCGAGGTGGTTGGTCGGCTCGTCCAGCAGCAACAGATCCGGCTTCTGGAACAGCAGCGACGCCAGCACCGCGCGCATCTTCCAGCCACCGGAGAACTCCGAGAGCAGGCGCTCGCGGTCGCTGTTGGCGAAGCCCAGACCCGACAGCACGCGCATCGCCTCGTGCTCGGTGTAGTGCATCTCGTAGTGCGCCACGCGCTCGTGCAGATCGGACAGCTTCTCGGCGAGGTCCATCAGCAGCGTGCCGTCGCCCGGGTTCTTCTCTGCCTCGACCAGCTCCGCCTCGCGCTCCAGGAGCTCCTGGTCCAGCGCTCCACGGCCCTGCACGCTCTCGAGCACGAAGCGCAGCAGCGGCTTGTCTTCCGTGAGCGTGATGTCCTGCGGCAGGTAACCGAGCCGTGTGCCGCGACTCAGCGTCACGCTGCCGTAGTCGGGCATCTGCTCGCGCGCCAGCAGGCGCAGCAAGGACGTCTTGCCCGAGCCATTCGGCCCGATCAAGCCGATGCGATCACCGGCAGCGACGCGCAGATCGAGACCCTCGACGATGGTCTTCTTGCCGAAACCGAGGGCGACACTTTCCAGAACAGCCAGACTCACGGTGGCCCCTTTTTAGCTCACGAGGAACGTCTGCGCCAAAGCGAGATCTAGTGCACACCGTACGCTGCTGGAGGCTGTTGCTTCAGGAAGACGTACAGCGCCTCGATCTCGGCGTCCGCCAGGTTTTTGGTGAAGGCGATCGGCATCGGTGGCTGGATCTGCGAACCGTCTTTCCGCAAGCCCTCGCGGAGCGCCTTGCGGAAATCCTCCAGCGTCCAGCCGCCGATGCCGCTGGCGTGGAAGGTGATGTTCTTGGCCGGGGGCCAGTCGGGATCGCCGGCCGAGATCGGGCCGCCCGAGAAGTTCTGCCCGTGGCAGCCCGTACACGTGGCCGCCAGGTGCTTGCCGAGCGCGACGCTGGGTTCGAGGGCGGGCGGGTAGCGCAGGCGAGCCGCCTCGTGGTCGATGACCTCGGCGCTGATCGGCAGGAAGCCGTTGGCCAGCATGACGGCGTAGATCGGGCCGACGACGAGCGGTGGTTGGCTGCGCTCGACCTTGGGCTGGCTGCGGACGAAGGCCGCGATGTCCGAGATCTCTTGGTCCGAGAACCAGGTGAAGTCGGTCGAGGGCATGGTCGAGGCGGTGCCATCCGGCTTGATGCCGTGGCGGATCAGCCGCACCCAGTCGCGGCCCGTGAACTGCTTCACGTCATCACCGGTGATGTTCGGCGCCACCCAGCGACCCATGATCGGGCTGTCGATCAGCACCTTGCCGCTCAGATCGGGCGAATGGCACTCGGTGCAACCAGCGCGGCTGTTCACGTAGTGGCGGCCGCGCTCGATGGCCGCGGCGAGCTCCGCCTCCGGTGTGGGTGCGCCGCCCTCCGCGGCAGCAGCCTGCGGCGGCAGCGGGATCGGCAGCTCGGCGACCTCGAGCTGGTGCTGCTTTCCCAGCCGGGCCAGCGCAACCGAGCGAAAATACAGGAAGCCCGCCGCCAGCAGCACGACCAGGGCCAACACTCCGACACCGATGTACTTGAGCACGCGCATGGGGCGACAGTCTTTGCTGGATACGAAAGCAGCTGTCAACGCTCGCGCAGGCGCGGCAGCAGCTCGACGAAGTTGCAGGGCCGGTAGCGGTAGTCCAGCTGCGTGGCGAGGATCTGGTCCCAGGCGTCGCGGCAGGCGCCCGTCGAACCGGGTAGGGCGAACAGGTAGGTGCCCTGCGCCACACCGGCGGTTGCGCGCGATTGAATCGTGGACGTGCCAATCGTCGCGTAGCTCAGCTGGCGGAACAGCTCGCCGAAACCGACGATCTCCTTCTCGTACACGGCGTGAAACGCCTCGGGCGTGACGTCGCGGCCGGTGATGCCGGTGCCACCGGTGGCGATCACCACGTCGATCTCGGGCGAGGCGATGAACTCGCGCAGGCTCGCCTCGATGCTGCGTTGGTCATCGGGCACGATGCGGCGCGCGGCGATGGTGTGCCCCGCTGTCGTCGCACGCTCTACAAGCAGGTCGCCCGAGGCGTCGTTGGAAGCGTCGCGCGTGTCCGACACCGTGAGTATCGCCAGGCGGACAGGTACGAACTTTCGCTGAGGGTCGATCGGCATGGCTCACTCCGAGCGTGATGCGGCGTTGCATAACTCACTCGTCTGGCCGCTGCCAGCGTGTATGCTGATTGAATGGATGGTTTTGCCGCTCAGGGTCCGCTTCTCTTTGCGCACCGTGGGGCACCTTCAGAACACGCCGAAAACACCCTGCCTGCCTTCGCCGCCGCGCTCGAACAGGGCGCCGATGTGCTCGAGCTCGACGTCCGCATGAGCGTCGATGGCCACGTGATCGTCAGCCACGACGAGACCGGCCAGCGCGTGTACGGCGTGCCGCAGGCCATCAGCTTGACGCACTTCTCGACGATCAAGCGCTGGCGCTGCAAGCGCGACACCGGCCTGTCGTACGAGCCGGCGACCCTGGCCGAGGTGCTGGAGGCGTTTCCGCGCGTACCGCTGAACGTCGACGTGAAGCAAGAGAACCCGAGCATGCTGCTCTCGCTGTTCGACGTGATCATGGGTCACGCCGCCGAGGATCGCGTGCTGCTGACCAGCTTCTCGACGCGCATCCTGCAGAAGATCCGCCGGCTCGGCTATCGCGGGCCGATCGGCATGGGCAAGCGCGACGCTGCGTTGTTCGTGCTCGGTCCGCGCTTCCTGTGCAGCTACGCGCGGCGCGGCGCCTCGCGCCTGCAGATCCCCACGCGCTACGCCGGCTTCGATCTCTCGACACGGCTCACGATCGAGAAGGCCCACGCGCACGGGCTGCCGATCGACTTCTGGGTGGTGAACGATCCGGCCGAGGCCGAACGCCTGCTGGATCTGGGCGCGGACGGCATCGTGACCGACGAGCCCAAGCTGCTGTCCGAGGTGTTCGCGCGCCACGTTCGCGCGAGGGGGTTCCGCAAGCGCCGCAGCCGCACGCGCGAGCGGCTGGCCGCGGCGCGCGCGCTTCAAGCCGCAGGCCCTGCTTCCTCGATGAGCGCGCGCACGGTGGGATCGTCGAGATAGGTATCGGTCAGGCGCTTGGGCCCGCCGCTAGGGAAGATGCGTAGCGGCAGCTTGAGCGCGCGCAGTCCAGCACCTCCCAACTTGCGCGCTCCGAACTCGGACAGCAGCGCGAAACGTTGCCTCGCCGTGAGCGACGACGGCGGCGTATCGCACAGACCCATGCGCAACATGCGGGTCTCGGCGCAGCGCAGCGCGTGGCTCAAGAACAGCGGCAGCTGGGCGAGCACCGGGTGCTCGCGCGGCAAGTGCTTGTCGACATAGCTCGCCAGGCGCGTGACGCCCCACATCCAGACCAGGTTCGCGCCCAGGAGCTCCTTGCGCAGCTTGGGGTTTGCAGCCAGTAGCTGCATGGTCTTCTGCTCGCCGAAGGTCACGTGCCCTTCCTCCTGGCGCGCGGCGCGCTCGAGGATGGCGATCGCCTCGGGCTGATCGAGCGTGTCGATCAGGGCGTAGAACGCGGTCAGCACGAAGCCCTCGCCGGTCGCCATCTCGAGCGCCACGTGCTCGGCCCAGTCGTCGCCCATCATGCCGGTGGCCAGGAAGCGCAGGACGGGGTGCGCGGGCTGGGGCGAGACGCCGATGGCCTGCATGACCTTCAGGAAATTGCCGACGTGCTGCAGCTCTTCGATCGCCTGCTTTGCCAGAAACCGAGCGGACTCCAGATCCGGCGCGGCGTACAGCCAGTGCCCCACCTGAATGCCCGTCACCTCGCCGTAGAGAAATTGCGAGAGGATCCAGCGTAACAGCTCGCGATCACGCGTCGAATCGAACCTGGCGCCGCCGAAATCGAAGCGCATTTCTTCCCGGCTCAGCAACATGGGCAGAGCGTACTGCCTGGGCCGGGTGCAGGTCGAATCCGGGTTTGGGGGGCCAGAATTTAGCGGCGGGTAGCGGCGACTCATGGCGCATGGGTGGGATGCTGCGGGGTCTTGGTGTTCTCTTGGGGCTGTGGCTGGGCAGCCTGGCCTGCTTGCCGCTGGCAGCGGCACAGCGCTCGGCGTGGCACGTCAGGGGCGGCCTGAGCGGCGCGATGATGATCAGCGCCGACCAGGCGGACTGGCTCGGTTACGACCGCCCAGGGGTGCTGGGGGACGTGCAACTGGGTTACGGCGTGCTGCCCTGGCTCGACCTCCAGGTCGGCACGGCCCTGGGCGTGTTCCTGTCCGACCAGGCAAACGGTGGCCTGGCCGCGCCCATGGTCGGCGCCCTGGCGCGCTGGCCGGGCAGCTCCGTGACCCCGTACGTCGCCCTGGACATGGGTGCGGCCATGACCGGAGCGCTGCTCCTGCCGATGTTGCGCGCCAGCATCGGGCTCGAGCTGCCGATCGCTGCGAGCTGGAGCCTCGGGCCCACGCTCGGCCTGGGCAACGTCTTCTACTCCGACGACCCGGGCAACTCGACGGACGCGCGCTACATCTCGCTCGGCCTGACGCTGCTCTACGCGCACAACCCGCCGCCCGTGCCGCACAAAGCGGCAGCGCCTCCGCCCCCAGCTCCTCCTCCGCCGCCGCGCGTCGTCGTGGTGAAGGAACCGTCCGCAGATCTCATGCAGCTGGTCGACCGCGCGGTGCCCGGCAGGACCGATCAAGTCGAGCTCCTGGCGCCCGTGCTGTTCGGCTTCGACTCCGATGAGCTCGAGCCGGTGGGCGTGGCCATGTTGCACGAGGTCGCGCGCGAGCTCACCGCGCGCCCGGACCTGGAATTGGTAGAGATCCGCGCCTACGCCGACGCGCGCGGCGCGGCCGAGTACAACCGCGCGCTGGCCGAGCGCCGCGGGCAGCGTGTGCTCGAGTGGCTGGTCGCTCACGGCATCGACGGCCAGCGCCTCAGCGTTGCGCCGCTCGGGGCGGCGGACCCGGTCGAGATCGGCGCCGACGAGCAGGCGTACGAGCAGAACCGGCGCGTGGTGTTTCGCGTGTTGCGCAAGACGGGGGACGAATGAAGCCGGCCCGCATCGCAGCGCTGTGCCTCTTGCTGTTCGGCTGCGACCACGTGGGTCGCGCGCTGGTGGCGAGCAATCCCGAGGGCGGTGACGATCTGCTGTCGTGCGACGCGGTCGAGTGCACCGAGGTCGTGATGCCCGAGGTCCGCGCGGTGCCGCCGAGCTTCACCGACCCCGAGCTGAACAAGTGCAAGCCGAGCGATCCCCAGCTGTGCGAGCCGGCCCCGGAGCCTTCGCCCAACCTTGGAGACGACGACGCCTCCGCATGCCGGCGAACGATCTCGCTCGATGATGATTTCGACGAGCAGGCGCTGCTCGGGCTGGACTGCGGCAAGCTGAAGCTGGTGCGCAAGCAGGCGGGTGCGGGCGTGGTGCGCCTCTCGAACGTGCGCTGGACGCATGTCGCCCTGGACATCGAGACCAGCGATCCGCTGCGGCTCGAGCTCGCCACCGCGCGGCTCACGCAAGTATCGCTGCGCCTGCACGGCCCGGTCGAGCTGCGCATGCTCGAGAACAGCAGCGCCGAGCGCGTGGGCGTGACCGGCGAGGATGGCGCGTCCACGTTCGATCTGGACGGCAGCCAGGCCGAGTACCTGCGGGTCGGTGACGAGGAGCACGAGTATTCGGGTCAGCTGACCCTGGTGCGTTCGAGCGTGAAGTCGGCGCATTTGCGTGCGCGCTCGATGGACTTCGAGACGGTCTCGCTGAGTGACACGACGCTCGAGGCCCGGCACACGTACTGGTTCGACGTCACGGCGCGGCGGGTTCGGATGGCGGTCGATGACGCGGCCATCAGCGCCTCGCGGCTGGACCAGGTCGACGTCACACGTTGCGGGCAGCTCAGCATGTACCGCGCGATCGCCGCGAGCTTCCGCATCCCCGCCTGCAGCGGCGATCGCACGCGGCTGTTCGAGTCGCTGTTCAGCCGCGGCTCGCTCGACGGCGTGCTCGCGGCGGACTCATCCGAGTTCTCCCAGGTCGTCTTCGGGTTTCACGAGCCGACCGTGCTGCAGCTCTGGGGCGGCAACCTGGGGAACACCAACTTCTGCGGCGGGACCGAGCGCGTGGTCCTGGCCGGCAAGGTCGTAGGCAACTGCGCCGTGTGTAGAGAAATGGACGGCGAGAACGTGCCGATCGATCCTTGTGCCCACAAGAACGCCAAAGTGACGTTGCTCAAAAGCTGCACGCAGCTGGACGAGTTGGAGATTTGCTCGCCCAGCCCGGAGCGGATGCGCCCGCCGTTCAACTGAGAGATTTCGCCTAAGATCGCGACATGAGCGCCACATTGCGGGTGTATCGGGGTTCGTGCTAGGCACATCCGAGCTTACGTGCGTGCCGGGTTTTGGTGTGCGTCCACCACCGCACGCGGCGCTCGAGACGGAGGCTGAGCGCAGATGCCTAGATTGATTTGCTTGGCGCTGATGATTGCGGCGACCACGTTACGCGCCGTGCAGACCGTGCGCGCGGACGAGGGTACCCCCGCCGTGTCCGAAGGCGCACGCGCCGCGGGCGAAGCGTTGCTCGAGTCGGGACGCGCCGCGTATCGGTTCGGCAACTACGTCCAGGCCATGCGCGACTACGAGCAGGCGTTGACGAGGCTCGGCTGGCCGTCCATCCACTACGACATCGCGGATGCAGCCGCGCGCGTGGGCGATCACCAAAAAGCCATCGACGAGTTCCGCGAGTACTTGAAGGCCTTGCCGAACGCGACCAATCGCGAGTCGGTGGAGCGCCGCATCGAGGCGCAGCAGCAGGCGCTCCAGAAACGCCAAGACGGGCCGGTCACAGCGGACCTGACGCCGACGGCGGCAGCCAACACGCAGGCCGGGGTGGTCCAGGCAGGGGCCACACCTCCGTCGGACAAGGCGCACGGCGGCGGCAACATGTGGTGGCTGTGGGCCGGCATCGGCGCCGCGGTCGTGGCCACGGTCGTGGCCGCACTGATCGTGTCGTCGACCGATGATCCAGTGCAGCCGCCGATGCAGGGCGACGTCGGGGGCACGATCAAAACCCTCAGGGTGCGATGAAGAACGGCCGCGGTTCTCGTGTGTGGATCGGGTTGTGCTTGAGCCTGCTGGCAGGCTGCAAGTTCGAGACCTCGGCGACACCCAGCACGCAGCTGGTCGTGGACGTGGATGCGGAACCTCTGATCCGCATGCGGATGCACGAGCTGAAGATCCTGGTCGCGGGCGCGCGTCACCGCGACTACCTGGATGAGCGTGAGACGGTCCTGGACGAGACGTTGCGGCCGACCGAAAGCGCCGAAGGTTTCACCTGGCCAGTTCGCCTGGTGCTCGAGCCCCAGTCGGGCGACGCGCGGCGCGTCTTCGAGTTGGCTGCGACGGCGCTGGACGCCGACGGTCAGCTGGCGGCGCAGGGCCGCTTGATCACCGGCTACGTGGCCCACGAGATTCACTACGCGCGAATCGTGTTGGAGGCCGATTGTTACCGGGCGCGCTGCGGCGAGCTGGAGACCTGCCGCAGTGGTGGCTGCACCGATGCATTCATCGAGCCGAGCGAGCTGCCGCTGTTGCCCGGGCCGGACGCGGGCCGCGACGGCGGCGAGGGCGGGATGCCCGACACCGGGCCGCCCCCCGAAAAAGACAGCGGCATGGATGCGGGCACCGACGCGGGCGATGCCGGCCACGATTCGGGTCCGCCGCCGATCGATCCCTGCCTGAAGAACAACGGCGGCTGCGACCCGCTGGTGAGCTGCTTGAGCGTGGAGGGTGTGCCGACCTGCGGCCAGTGCCCGAACGGCTTCGTCGACGTCAATGGCGATGGCGCGCGCTGCGAGGACGTGAACGAGTGCGAGAAGGGCAAGGCCAGCTGCGATCCGCAGCACGGCGTGTGCACCAACACCCCCGGCAGTTACGACTGCGCCTGCGAACCTGGCTTCAATGGCAACGGGCGCGAGTGCGCGGTCAACGTGCCGTGCGGAGAAGACCCCGCGGTCTGCGATACGCTCGCCACGTGTCAGGACATTCAGGGCGAGAAGGTGTGTCAGTGCAAGCCGGGCTACCAGGGCAACGGCGGTAGCTGCACCGATATCGACGAGTGCGCGCGCAACCTCGACAACTGTGTCACGCACGCGACGTGTACCAACACCGAGGGCAGCTTCAGCTGCGCGTGTGATCCCGGGTACATGATGATGGGTGCCGCTTGCGTCGACATCGACGAGTGCATGTTGGGCACGGACAACTGCGACAACATGCCGGACGCCTGTCAGAACGTCGACGGCAGCTTCAAGTGTCAGTGCCCCGGCGGCTACACGGGCAGCGGCGTCGGCGATACCTGCCAGGACGTCGACGAATGCGCGCTGAACAGCGACAACTGCGATAACAGCCCGGACGCCTGCAAGAACACCGTCGGCAGCTTCATGTGCACGTGCCCTGCGGGGTACGTGGGCCTCGGGGTCGGCACCAATGGCTGCGTCGAGGTCGATGAGTGCTTGCTGAACTCCGACGCGTGCGACAGCGATCCCGACGCGTGTGTGAACGATATCGGCGGCTCACCGGGTTACCACTGCACCTGCCCGATGGGCTACAGCGGCAACGGCATGGGCGCGAACGGTTGCGTGGACATCGACCAGTGCATGCTGAACACGGACAACTGCGATACGTCACCAGACGCCTGCGTGAACGACATAGGCGGGTTGCCCGGCTTCCACTGCACGTGCCCCGCGGGCTACACGGGGGACGGCGTCGGCGGCAACGGCTGCAGTGACATCGATCAGTGCACGCTGAACACGGACAACTGCGATGACAGTCCGGACGCGTGCAACAATCTCGTGGGCGGATTGCCCGGGTTCGAGTGCAAGTGCCCCGCCGGCTACTCGGGGACTGGCGTCGGTAGCGCGGGTTGCGACGACGTCGATCAATGCGCCACGAACGCGGACAATTGCGATGACAACCCGAACGCCTGCGTCAACGACACCGGCATGCCTGGCTACCACTGCACGTGTCCGGCGGGCTACTCGGGCAACGGTGTCGGCCCGAACGGTTGCGACGAGATCAACGAGTGCAGCTCGTCGACCATGAACACCTGCGACACCAGCCCGATGGCGTGCGTGAACGACGTCGGCGGCTCACCCGGGTACCACTGCACGTGTCCCACGGGCTACACCGGCGACGGCCAGGGCGCCAATGGCTGCCTGGATGCCGACGAGTGCACCCCTCCAGGCGTGAACGACTGCAACACCAACGCGGATTGCACGAACACGCCGGCGGGCAGCTTCACCTGCACCTGCAAGCCCGGCTACAGCGGCACCGGCCACGGCACGAGCGGTTGTACGGACACGAATGAGTGCATGCCGCCGGGTGTTAACGACTGCAACGCCAACGCGGATTGCACCAACACGCCGGCCGGCAGCTACACTTGCACGTGCAAGGCGGGCTACACCGGCACCGGCCACGGCGCGGGCGGTTGTACCGATCAGAACGCGTGCATGCCGACCAACCCGTGCATGAACGGCGGCGATTGCACGGACAACGCGCCCGGCGCGCCGACCGCGTACACCTGCGCGTGCAAGTGCGGCTACACCGGCACCGAGTGCCAGGTGGCGCCCTCGACCAACACCATCGGTCCGACCAGCTTCGCGATGCAGACCAGCGCGACGCTGCAGGGCGACGTGATCTTCGCGGTGCCGATCGACGTCGGCGCCAGCAACCGCACGCTGGTCGGCTTCGGAGTGGGCGGGGCGAGCGGCAGCGTCAACGTCCGCATCGGCTTGTACTCGAACTCGGGCTCCTCGCCGGCGAGCAAGATGTACGAGACCGCGATCGTTGCGCTGTCGAGCGGGATCACGACGGTCAGCCCGTGCGTCCAGCTGACCGCGAACACGACGGTGTGGATGGTCATCGTCGGCTCGGCGGACTTCAACGTCGGCGCCGAGATGGGCGGCGCGAACGCGAACCGTTATCGGATGATGCACACCAACTTCATGACGGATGCGTTGCCGGCGTCGTTCTCTCCGATGGCGGATCCCGGGCCCAGTCTCGCGATGTACCTCGTCACGGCACCGAGCAACTAGCTAGGTCCACGTACGCGTGCCCGTACACGTCTGACCATAGATCACATGTTTCGACGTTTCGCCGCCGCGAGACCGCGATTGCTAGTTCCTGTTCCTGTTCCTGTTCCTGGTTGCTAGGTCTCTCCCTCCGAAGAGAACTAGCAACTAGGAACAGAAACGCGGACACGGAACGAATACCTAGCAGCCGAGCTCGATGCCAACCGCTCGCGCGGTCCGGACCAGCTGACCATCCGGATCCACTAGCTTCGAGTTCCCCACTGCCTCTGCGAGCGGCACCGCGACGATCTCCTGGCCACGCAGCGCGACCATCTTGCCGGTCTCGCCGCGCTTGCACAGATGCGCCGCTTCGCTGCCGAAACGCGTGCCGAGCAGGCGATCGAACGCCGAGGGCGAGCCACCGCGCTGC
>DATEOF010000043.1:0-7628 GCA_035274465.1 Polyangiales bacterium | reverse complement strand
TCGGGCAACCAGCTGACGTTGCCCGCGATCATCCTGATGGGTACGGGAGGCGCGGCGCTGGTCGCATCGCTCGTCACCGGCTTGGTGGCGCATGCCGACTACGAGTCCCTGAAGCGACAGTGCACGAACAACGAGTGTCCGCCCAGCGCCGAGGATGAGCTGGACGAAGGCAAGACGCTCAGCGTCGTGTCGACCGTGCTGACCGTCGTCGGCATCCTGGCGGCAGGCACGGGCGGCGCGCTGCTCGTACTGGACGCCGAGGACGACGAGGCTCCGAGCGCCAAGCGCGCGGGCCAGCTGAGCCTGGCTCCGGGCCCCACCCCCGCGTCGCTGCGCGCGATCCTGACGTTCTGAATCGGCCGAACAGAGAGGAAAGCAATGAGAGTTCGCTTGCTCCCGCCGCTCATAGCTGCTGTAGGCCTGCTGGCCGGGTTGTCGTCGCCGCTGTCGGCTGCGCCCGCCAAGAAACCGGCTCGGAACAAGCCGAATCCCGCCGTCGAACAGGCCAAGACCATGCTCGGCTCGGGTGAACACGACACGATCGAGACCGGCATCCAGTCGCTCGGTCTGCTCGGCACGCCCGACGCGGTCCCGCCGTTGGTCGAGCGCATCCGCGCGGGTCTGCCACCCGATCTGCTGGACACGGCCATCGTCACGTTGATGGCGCTCGGCCAGCAGACCGCGGCCCCCGTGTTGTTCGATCTCGTCACGCACCGCCGGCCCGAGGTTCGATTGCGTGCGATCGAGGCGCTGGTCGCGATCGCTCCCAAGGGCGCCGAGGACGTGCTCCGCACCGCGCTCTCGGACCAAAACCCGCAAGTGCGCTCGGCCGCGGCGCTCGGCTTGGGTGAGATCAAGGCGGTGGGCTCGGTGGACCTGCTGTTCCGCGCGCTCGACAAGGGCACCTTCGAGGCCTCGGCCTCCATCGGCAAGCTGCTGCGGGGCGATCAAATCCCGCGCATGCTCGGCTACCTGGGCAAGGCTCCGCTGCAGAGCCTGGGCCCCGCGCTCGGCGAGGTGCTGCAACGCAAGGACATCAGCGAGCGCGACAAGCTCACGATCGTCAGCCGTTTGCAGGACGTCGGCACGCCCGAAGTCAAGAGTTACCTGGGCGACTTGATGCACATGTCGGGCGACAAACTCCCCGCCCCCGTGAGCAAAGCCATCGTCCAGGCCATGCAGGAAATCGTCGACTGAAAGGAGCTGCTGATGGCGCGACCCTCTGCTCACGTACTTCTCAGCCTGCTCCTGCTCGCCGCCGTCGGCTGCGCCAGCACTCCAGGTGCCTTCACACCTCGCTACGGCGACAACGACGAAGGTCAGCTGGCCGTCCTGCTCGAGCGCCTGCGCGCGGCTCCCAAGAAGGATCAGCCGGCCGTGGCCGTGGGCATCGGCGCCGAAGGCAGCCTGCTCTACGGCTACGATCTGCTGGAGCGCCGCGTGCTCTGGAAGCAGCCGGCCAAGCCGCGCTTCTCGCCGATCGTGACCGGCGGCAGCGTGGTCACGCAGGAGGGCGATTCGGTGATCGGGCGCGACCTGCGCACTGGCCGCTTGCGCTTCAGCATCAGCGCGACCGGTGAGACGCTGGTGGGCGCCGATGGTGCCGGCAGCGCAGTGCTGTTCACGTTGACGCAGGGCACGGGCACCTTGGCCAAGTCGCGCGTGCTGTTGATGCTGGACAGCACCAAGCGCTGGACGCGTGAGCTGGACGCCCCGGTCGGAGCGCCCGCGCTGGTCGGCGAGGTCGCGCTGGTGCCGTGGAACCGGCAGTACCTGAGCGGTCTGACGGTCGCCGAAGGCGACGAGTTCGCGCGCCTGCGCGTGCGCGACGGCGTGATCTCGCACGCGCTGGCCCGCGACGGGACGGTCTTCGCCGGCGGCGAGGGCGTGCTGGCCGCGCTCACCCAGGAGACGATCATCCACGGGCTGAAGAAGGGGCCCCACTACGTGCCGCCCAAGGAAGAGCTGCCGGGGCGGCCCGAGTTCCTGCGCGACGCCTATTCGGCGCCGCCATTGGCTGCGCCCGACAGCGCGCAAAACCGCATCCGCCTGGTGTTCCGCCCGCAGCTGACCGATGTGCAGCAGGTGACGCTGGCCGATGGCAACTTGTACCTGCAGTTTTACCGGTTCGTGTTCGCGCTCGATCAAAAGGACCTCGGCCTCAAGTGGGTCTACGCGCACGAAGTGGACCTGGTCGGTGCCGCGAGCAGCGAGCGCGGCCTGCTGCTGGCCGACACCCGCGGCGAGATCCTGCAGCTCTCTGCGAGCTCCGGCAGGCCCGTATTCAAGGAGCGCAACTCGCTGCCGAGCATGACCTGCGAGTTCCCGAGCGGCATCAGCCTGGGTGTAGGCAGCGACAGCCCGCCCACCCCGACCGAGGTGCGCCAGCAGCTGACGGCTGCAGCCCAGGATGCCGACTCGCGGCTGGTGCCGGTGCGCCTGTTGGCAGTCAAGTTGCTCGCACAGCTGAACGATCCCGAAGCCACCGCCAGCCTGCTCGGGCTGTGCGACGACGAGCTCACGACGATCGCGGTGCGCAAGGCGGCCTGTGCTTCACTGTCCGGCCGCACGCTGGGCACCGAGTACATGCTGACCATGCTCATGCGCCACGCCTCGTTCCTCGAGGGCACCACGTCGCCGCCGGTCGGCGCGCTGGCCAAGGCGGCGGCCACGCAGCAAGTGAAGCCGGCGGTGCCGCTGTTGATCGCACACCTCGAGGACCCGAGCACGCCCCCCCAGACGCTGAGTGCGGTGGTCGCGGCGCTGGGCGATCTCGGCGATCCGAGCGCGATCGAGCCGCTCAACGAGTTCCTGCGCCTGTACCACGCCGACCCGATCGACGAGCACGTCACGCGTGCGCTCGAGCTGATCCCCACCGCCCTGGCGAAGCTCCAGGGCCAGGCCGCACGCGATTCGCTGGCGCCGATCGTCGACGACCCGCTCGGGGCAGAGCTGGTGCGCACGCGCGCCCAAAAGACGGTGGCTGCGCTGGACGAAGCGGCCAAGGCAGGCGAGGTCAACCCCGAGGCAACGCAGCTGGCAGCGGCACAGGCCGCCGAGCAGCAGCAGGCCGCCGCGGATCCGAACAAGCCGCCACCGCCGCCGAACTACACGTCGAACGACGTCGTCGCACAGGCCCTGCTGCCGGTGCGCGATCAGATCCAGGCGTGCATCAAGGGCGCCAAGCCGGACCTGTTCCAGGCGCGGCTGGTGCTCATGGTGGAAGACGGCCAGGTGCTGATGGTCACGGTCACACCCCAACAGCTGCAGGGCTGCATCGAACCGCTGGTCAGATCGCAGAACTTCCCGCGCCCACAGATCAGCAAGCGCGAGAGCGTCTCGTACGTGATCAAGCGATTCTAGTCGTAGCGCTCGCTGTGGATCGAGCGCCGGTCATAGCCGAGCTGCTCCTTCAACACCTTGCGCACGCCACCGACCATGTTCGACAGCCCGCACACATAGACGTGCGGCTGATCGCGCCCCTCGAGCAGGCCCGCGAGCTGCGTCTGCACGTAGCCGCGCATCCCGGTCCACTGCTCGTCCGGCCGCGACAGCGTCACGTGGAACGAAAAACGCGGGTTCTTCGCGGCCAGGGCCTCGAACTCCGCGCGGTACAGGATGTCCTGCTCGTGGCGCACCCCGAACAGCAGCTGCAGCGGGGGGCCGCTCTCAGCGGCGAGCTCGGACTGGAGCATCGCACGCAGCGGACAGACCCCCGTGCCGGTACCCACGAACAGGGCCGGGGTGTGGGTCAGGCCTTCGCGGGTGAAGAAGCCGTGCGGGCCGTCCATGCCCAGGACACTGCCTTCGGGCAGCTCGTGGAGGGCGCGGGAGACCTGGCCGTCGTCGACCCAGGTTACGGCGAGCTCGAAGCTGTCGGGCGAGGCTGAATTCGGCGCCGAAGCTATCGAATACGCCCGCTTGTCGCGCCCGCCCCCCACGGCGAGCTCGAGGTTGACCCACTGGCCGGGCACGAATTCGAGCGCCGCGCCGTCGACGCAGGCCAGGGTCAACCCACGCACGTTCCGAGAGAGCTGCCGACTGTGACGAACCACCACTTCGCGCATGTCCCGCTTACCCTAGCACTACGGCTCCCAATCGTTCGCCGGATGATCGGGAGCCGTAGTGCTCGCAAGCCGCCGGCTGGATCGCTGTAGCGACTGTTTCTCTGTTGCCGGAAGCGCGCGGTTTTGGCACGTCTCTACGCCCGAGAGGATCGCCTTCGCATGCGTTTGCCCTATTTGACGCTTTTTCTGGCCGCGCTGCTGCTGGTCGGCTGCAAGCAGGCCACGAGCGGGCCCGAGATCGGGCGCCTGCCGGTGCTGACCAGCGACGATCCCCAGGCCGAGGCCGAGAAGCACGAGGCCGACGAGCTGGCAGCACACGGCCAGAAGTCGCGCGCCGCCACGAAGTACCGCGAGTTCCTGCACGCCCGACCCGATGACGCGCTGGTCCCGCTGGTCCAGCTGGCACTCGGCAGGATCATGCTGGACGAGAAGAAGGACGGTGAAGCCCTCGCACTGTTCAGCTCGGTCGCACAACACCCCCAGGCCGCGGTCGCGGAACAAGGGCGATTCTACGGGGCGATCGCCAACCAGCGGCTGGGCCACAACACCGAAGCCATCGAGGCTTTGTCGCCGATGGTCGGGCGCACGATCGAGCCCAAGGACACGCTGGAGCTGCTCAAGACGCTGACCCTGGCGTACGAGGCCGAGGGCAAGGTGTTCGAGGCCATCGCCACGCTCGAGCAGCTGCAGGCCGACACCGCGCTGCCGCAACCCGAGCGCGAGCGCGCGCGCAAGGAACTCGTCGAGCTACTGCCCAAGGCCAGTCCCGCCGACATCCGGCGCGCAGTCGACGAGCTGAACCCCAAAGGTTACGCGTTCAAGTTCGCGATCGGGCGCGCGATCAAAGACGCCGATGCCGCGCGCGATCTCGAGCGCACGCGCCAGCTGCTCGGCGTGATGCAGGAGAACAACCTGCCGCTCGACGAGGAGCTGTCCGCCATCCAGCTGCGCGCGGCCGCGCCCACCGATGCCAATCCTCAGGCCGTCGGCGCGCTGCTGTCGCTGAGCGGCCGCGCGCGGCGCGTGGGCGAGCAGGCGCTGCGCGGCGTGATGCTGGCGTCCGGGCTACCCGCCTCCGGGCCCAAGGCGCCGAACGCTCCGAGCGTCGTGTTCCGCGATGACGGCGGCGATCCGGCGCGCGCAGTGCAAGCGGTGAACGAGCTGGTCACGCAGCACCGCGTGATCGCCATCATCGGGCCGCTGGATGCGCAGGTTGCCAAGGCCGCCGGGGCGCGCGCGCAAGAGCTGGGCGTACCGCTGCTGGCGCTGACACCGGGCGGCTCGCCCAACACGCTCGGCAACATGGTGTTTCGCTACTTTCCCACGGCGCAGAGCGAGGCGCGCGCGCTGGCGAAGGCCGCGCAGGCGCGAGGCGCCGGCACCTTCGCCGTGTTGTATCCGGACAACACGTACGGCAAGGGCATGCTGGAGGCCTTCCAGCAAGAAGCGCAGGCGCTGGGCCTGCGCTCGAGTTTGATCGCTTCGTACGCGCCGGGCGCGACCTCGTTCGGCAGCGAGGCCGCGGCGCTGCAGAAGGAGAGCTTCGACGCGCTGTTCATCCCCGACTCCTCGCAGCAGCTGGCCTTGATCGCGCCGGCGCTCGCGGCCGCCGGCCTCTGGAGCGCGCCGCGCGGAGCGGCAACGCCGAAGGATACGCGCGAAGGCGCGGCCGGCTCGCACGCGAAGGGCAAGCTCGCACGCAACATCTTCGTGCTCGCGCCCAGCGTCGGCTTCAGCACCGACCTGCCCCGCCTCGCGGGCCGCTACCTGCAAGGCGCACTGTTCTCGGTCTCCTTCGACGCTCAGAGCGGCGAAGCTCCCGTGCCCGAGTTCGTGCAGCACTATCAAGAAGCCTTCGGCTCCCAACCCGACATGTTCGCCGCGTTCGCCCACGACGCGTATCGGCTGATCCGCAGCGCGGTCGACAACGGCGCGACCACGCGTGTGGCGCTGGCCGCGAAGCTGCCAGCGGCGCGAGACCAAGGACTCGTCACGGGCACCCAGGGGTTTACGCCTGCGCGCGAGGCGGAAGGCGCCACACGGGTAATCGAGCTGCAGGGAGACGCGTTTGGGGAGCCGCGCTGAGACGAAGGCGCGATTGCTAGTACCCCGACACAGGGGTCGTGAAGGGTTCAGGCAGCGAGCGGCTGCGGTTTTGCCTGGGTTGGCCGCGGGTATGCTCGGGCCATCTTGCGGCGCGCTCGTTCGACCGTGAACAACCACGCGATGCGTGCGCCGCTCTGATTGCGGGCTCGCTGCCAGCTGGTGATCTCTGAGGCGAGAGTCGTTTGGTCCGCGATGCGACGGGAGAGGCATTGTCCTTTCAGCACGCCGATCTCGATCTCGACCATGTTGAGCCAGCTCGCGTGCTTCGGGACGTAGTGGAGTTCGAGTCGACGCAGGATGCGACGAGCTTCTTCCGCAGGAAATGACCGATAAAGCGCCGATGGCGTGTGCGTCGCGAGGTTGTCGAGCACGACGCGGATCCGCTCTGCCTTCGGGTAGTGCACATCGACGAGGTCGCGCATGCACTCGGCAAAGTCGGTGGCGGCGCGGCGGTCAGTAACCTTCACGTGTCGCCACGGCCGGTGTACGTCGAGAAACACGAACAGGTTGGCGGTGCCGTTGCGCCGATACTCGTAGTCGATGCGCGCCGCACGTCCGGGCGCGGCGGGGATCGGCTCGCGAAACTCGCCAATCAGCTGCACCGGCGACTCGTCGAAACTCACGACCGGTCGCTTCCGGTCCGGAACCGCTGAGTAGAGGTCCAGCACGTCTTCCATCCGCGCGACGTACTCGGCATCGACTTTCGGCACGCACCACATCTTCTGCTGCCAGGGTTTGAGCTGGTTTTCGGCAAGCCGCCGACGAACCGTTTCACGCGAGATCTTGGAGTGCTCGGTAAGTCGGACCATCTCGTCGGCGAGCAACTGCATCGTCCAGCGTGCGCGCCCGCTCTGCGGCTGCGAGCACGCGGTCGCGATGAGCAGTGCCTCCTGTTTTACGTTGAGCTTGCGGGGTCCGCCGGGTCGCGGCCGGTCATGCAGCGCCTCCTCGAGGCCCTCCTCCACGCAGCGGCGCTTGATCCGGTAGACCGTCGAGGTTCCGACCCGCACGAGCTTCGAGATCCGCTCGTCGGTTTCGCCCTCGGCTGCGGCTAGCAGGATCTGCGCGCGCTTGGCCACCCGTACCAGCTTGGTCCCACCGCTCACGAGCGCTTCAAGCTCGCCCCGCTCTTCGGGGTTCAGCGTCACCACGTACCTTACATTCATGCGTGCCTCCCGCACGCAACAGGATCATCCTCGGGAGCGCATGTCGATCCCCGCCGAGTTCACCGAGCTGCAGGGCCAGTACCTGGCCTTTATCCACGCTTACACCAAGCTCAACGGCCGTCCGCCAGCCGAAGCCGACCTACAGCGCTACTTCGAGGTCACGCCACCGAGTGTCCATCGGATGGTCGTCGAGCTTGAGCACCGCGGCCTGATCCGCCGCCAACCGGGACAAGCCCGGAGCATCGAGATCCTGCTCGCACCCGAGCGGCTGCCGGCGCTCAAGTAGCCG
>DATEOF010000042.1:0-15113 GCA_035274465.1 Polyangiales bacterium | reverse complement strand
AGCGTCGAACAGCTCGAGGAAGCAGCCGATGGCAGCGCCGATCCGGTTCGCTGGGTGCTTCGGCCCTGGCACTCCGCTGCGGGCGATGTGGCCGGGACGATGGTGATCGCGGAGAAGTTCGGCGAGCAACTCCGCATCCAGGCGCAACTGCAGCGCAGCGAAGAAAGCTTGCGCCTGGCCGTGGCGGGCGCGCGCGTCGGCACCTGGCACTGGAACCTGCGCACGCGCGAGCTGATCTGGTCGGACGTTTGCTACGCGACGCTGGGTCTGCCGATCGGCTCGGAGATTAGCTTCGAGCGCTTCTTGAGCTCGGTGCACCCGGAGGATCGCGAACGACTTCAGGCAGCAGTCCGTGATTCCCTGGAGAAGCACAGCGACTACGACATCGTGTTTCGTTGCGTGTGGCCCGACGGCTCGCTGCACTGGATCAGTGCCAAGGGCCTGGTGTTTTGCGACTCACTCGATCGACCGCTGCGTATGTCAGGCATCGTACTCGACATCACCGATCAGAAGGCCGCGGAGCGCGCGCTCGGCGAGAGTGAGGAGCGCTACCGCATGCTCACCGAGGGCATGCCGCACTTGCTCTGGCAGTTGAATGCCACTGGCACGCTCGTGTATGCGAACCGCGGCTGGCAGGAGTATTTCGGGCGCATGGCCATCGAGCTCTTTCAATGGGGCGAGGTGGTGCATCCGGAGGACTTGCAACGTGTGCTCGACACCTGGCCCGAGATGAGTCGCGGCGAAGCGAACATCGATCCATTCCGGCTGCGGCGTCACGACGGCGTCTACCGTTGGTTCACCTGTCGCAGTGTCCCCGTGCGCGATGCGGCAGGCGAGTTGATCTGCATCGTCGGCATCTCCACGGACGTCGACGACCTGGCCCGCACCCAGGAGGCGCTGCGCATGTCGCAAGCGCGCCTCGACACCGCGTTGCGCGCCGCAGGCATGGGTACGTGGGTCTGGGAGATCGATAGCGATCGCATGTTCTGGGATCAGTCGCTCGCTCAGCTGCTCGGCGCGGACCCTCCGGTCGCGCAAACCGTGACCATGCAGCAGTTGCTCGCGCGGGCGCACCCGGAGGATCGACCGAGCATCCAGGCGGCGCTGCAAGGCGTGCTCCGCAGCGAGCGAGATCTGGAGATCGAGTACCGCGTGCACGGCCCCGACGGACGGGCCGTGTGGTTGGCCACGAAGGGGCGGCTGTCCGCGGAGGCTGACGGCCAGAAACGCCGCATGTTCGGCGCGTGTGTCGACGTCACGCAGCACAAGCACCTCGAAGAAGGGCTGCGGCAAGCCCAGAAGATGGAGGCCATCGGACAACTCGCTGGTGGCGTGGCGCACGACTTCAACAACCTGCTGACTGTCATCATGGGACAGATCGCGATCGCCGAGGACGCGGACGAATTGCCAGCGCAGGCGTCGCAAGCCATCCGCGAGATCAACAACGCAGCCGAGCGGGCGGCCGGCCTCACGGCGCAGCTGCTCGCGTTCGGACGGCGTCAGCCGATGAACTCGCACAACTTGCCGCTCGATGACCTGGTCCTGAGCGTGGCGAGCATGTTGCGCCGGTTGCTCGGCGAGCACATCACGCTGGTGGTCGAGCCTGCGAGCACGCCCAACCTGGTGCACGCCGACCCCAACATGCTGACGCAGGTGCTGCTGAACCTGGGCATCAACGCGCGCGATGCCATGCCCAAAGGCGGCTCGCTATTCATTCAGACGCGCATGGAGCGCGCACCCGAACCCTCGACTCGAGGCAGCCAACCCAGCTCCGAAGGCGGGCACGTCTGCCTGACCGTACGTGATTCGGGCCAGGGCATCGCGGCCGCGGATCTACCGCACATCTTCGAGCCGTTCTTCACGACCAAGCAGATCGGCAAGGGCACCGGCCTCGGCCTGGCCACCGTGTACGGCATCGTGAAGCAACACCAGGGACTGATCACGGTCGACAGCCAGCTCGGCAGCGGCAGCACGTTCAAGGTGTATCTGCCGGCGGTGCAAGGAAATGCCTCACAAGAGGTCGCGGCGATCGCGAAACCCACGCGCGGGCGCGGAGAGCTGGTGCTGCTGGTGGAGGACGAGGCCGGTGTGCGCGGCGTGGCGGAGACCATCCTGGAAGCGCACGGTTACCGCCTGCTGGTCGCGGCCGATGGCAACGAGGCGCTGCAATGGTGGGCACAGCGCGCCGCCGAGATCGATATGCTGATCAGCGACGTGGTCATGCCGCACGGCCTGGGCGGCTGTGAGCTCGCGGCGAAGCTGCAGGTCGACCGCCCGGAACTCAAGGTCGTCCTGTGCAGCGGCTACAGCGCGGCCAACATCACCGACGCCATGAAGGCGCTCAAGCACTCCAAGTTCCTGCCGAAGCCGTATCGGCCCGGTCAGCTGCTCGACCTGGTCCGGCACATGCTCGACAACCCGTGATGATCACTCCGCTGCGGTGCGCGCAGAGTGCGCGGCCTTGAGCGGCCCTCGTTCGATCGCCCAGTAGACTTGCTCCGGGGTCGCTGGGCTCGCCAACTCCGAGCTACCACCGAACGCTACGATCGCCGCGCGCAACGCTTCGCGGACGCTGAACGCGAGCATCAACGGCGGCTCGCCCACCGCCTTGCTGCCGTGCACGACGCCCGGCTCGCTGGCGCGGGTCAACAGCTCGACGTGAAACTCGGCGGGGCACTCGCCGAGCGTCGGCAGCTTGTAGGTCGAGGCGCCGGCGGTCGCGAGCGCGCCGCTGGAGCTCCAGACGAGCTCTTCGCTGGTCAACCAACCCACGCCTTGCATGAACCCACCCTCGACCTGGCCGCGGTCGATCAAGGGCGAGATCGAGTCGCCGACGTCGTGCAGGATGTCGACCCGCAGCAGCCGGTACTGTCCGGTGAAGCGCTCCACCTCGACCTCGGCTACAGCAGCGCCGTAGGCGTAGTAGTGAAATGGTTTGCCGGTGCCGGTTTGGCGATCGAACCAGATGTTGGGCGTACGGTAGAAGCCGGTAGCCGACAGTGAGATGCGCTCGAGGTAGGCTTGCGCGACGATGTCGGCGAACGGAACGGCCTCCCGCGGCGCGTGGAAGGCGTGCACCATGCCCGCCTCGAACACTATTTCACTTGGATGGGTCGCGAAGCGGCGCCCCGCGACCTCGGCGAGCCGCTCGCGCAGGGTGGTGCAGGCGTCATGCACCGCGGCGCCGTTGAGGTCGCTGCCGCTGCTGGCTGCAGTCGCGGAGGTGTTGGGCACCTTGTCGGTGCGCGTGGGCATGATGCGGACGGCTTCGATCGGCAAGCCCAGAGCGTCGGCCGCGATCTGCAGCATCTTCGTGTGCAGGCCCTGGCCCATCTCGGTGCCGCCGTGGTTCACGTGCACGCTGCCGTCCTTGTAGATCAGCACGAGTGCGCCAGCCTGGTTGAAGAACGCGGTGGTGAACGAGATGCCGAACTTGACCGGCGTGATGGCGATGCCGCGTTTGCGGTCGGGCTGGCTTACGTTGTCCTCGGCGATGCGATGCAGGCGAGCCTCGTAGTCGCTCGAGGCTTGGAGCTCGCTCCAGATGCGGCCGATGCGGTCGGCGTCGCGCACGGTTTGGCCGTAGTGGGTGGTGTCGCCCGGGACGTAGAAGTTGCGCTCGCGCACCTGGTGCGGCGCGAGCTGCAGGTGCAGCGCGATGCGCGCGAGGATGTCTTCGATCGCGATCATGCCCTGCGGGCCGCCGAAGCCGCGAAATGCCGTGTGCGAGACGTGGTGGGTGCGGCAGGCGCGGCCGAGCACCTCGACGTTCGGAAGCCTGTAGCAGTTGTCGACGTGGAACATCGCGCGGCCGAGCACCGGAGCGCTGAGGTCCAGGCTGTAGCCGCCGTCGCTGTAGAGCTGGAGCTTGAGGCCCTGCAGCTCGCCTGCGTGACCGAAGCCGACGTCGAAGCGCGCCAGGAACGGATGGCGCTTGCCCGTCATCGACATGTCTTGTTGACGGTTGAGGCGCACGCTGACCGGGCGCCCGATCTTCTTCGTGGCGAGCGCTGCGATCGCGGCCCAGGTGTTGGCCTGGGTCTCCTTGCCGCCGAACGCGCCGCCCATACGCACGCACTGCACGACCACCTCGCTGCGTTTACAGCCGAGGACGCGCGCGACGATCTCCTGCGTCTCGGTCGGGTGCTGCGTGGACGACTGCACGAACAGGCTGTCGCTCTCATCGACCCAGGCGATCGCTGCCTGGGTCTCGAGGTAGAAGTGCTCCTGGCCGCCGATGTGAAGCTCGCCCTGGAGGCGATGCGGGGCCGCGGCGAGCGCCTGATCCGGCTGGCCGCGGCGCATGACCTCGAGCTCGGTCAGGAAGCTGTCGGCGGCGATGGCCTGTTCGATGGTCAAGATCGGCTGCAGCGGCTCGTACAACACGTGCACGAGTGCCGCGGCGCGCCGCGCGTGCTCCTCGGTCTCGGCGACGACCCAGGCGACCGCTTGGCCGTGGAAGCACACCTCGCTGGGAAACAGCGGCTCGTCGTGGCGTGCGGGGCCGGTGTCGTTCTCACCGGTGACATCCGCCGCCGTCAGCAGCGCCAGCACGCCGGGCGCACGCTGTGCAGCCGAACCGTCGATACGCATGACCCGGGCGTGCACGTGCGGCGCGCAGACGGGCCAGGCGTGCGCCAAGGAGCGCAGGCCGTGAGACATGTCGTCGACGTACTTGGCCGCACCGGTGACGTGGCCGCGCGCGGACTCGTGGCTGTGCGGGCGGCCGACGTGACCCGCCAAAGCTTCGGCCGGCGCCAGTCTCGGAGTCATTGCGCTGCCTCTGCCGCACCCGGGCGGCTTTCAACGAAGAACTTCTCGAACGACCTACCGAGCATGGCGCGGCGATATTCGGCGCTGCCGCGGTGGTCGGTGAGCGGCGAGCCGAGTTGACCGAGGTCGGCCGCGAGCTGCGCGCACGTCTCCTGGTTCCAGGTCCTGCCCGTCGCCGCCTGTTCCACCGCGAGGGCGCGTAGCGGTGTGGCTGCGACGCCGCCGTAGGCGATCCTCAGGCGCGAGATGCGATCGTCGGGTGTGAGGTCGAGCGCGAACGCAGCCGCGACGGTCGAGATGTCGTCGAGCACGCGCTTGCTGATCTTGTAGAAGCGCTGGATGCGCGGCAGCGGCAGGCGGATGTGAATGCTGACTATCAGCTCGTGAGGCCCGAGGACGGTCTGTCGATAGCCGCGGAAGAACTCGCGCAGTGGCAGCCGGCGCAGACCGCGCGGGCTCTGCAGCGTGAGCTCGGCGTCGAGCGCGAGCAGTGCGGGCGGCGAGTCGCCGATCGGCGATGCAGTGCCGAGGTTTCCACCGAGCGTCGCGCGGTTCCGGATCAGCCGCGAGGAGAAGAGCGGGAAGAGTTGAGCGAGCATAGGCACGCGCATGCCTGCCGCGTGCAGGCGCTCCTCGACCTGGCTGAGCGACAGTCCCGCGCCGAGCACGATCTCGTCTGTCGAGACCGAGAAGCCGTGAAGCTCGGGGATCGCGTCGAGCGCGATCAGTGTCGCGAAGCGCTCGTGGCGCTGGTTGGCGTAGACCATCAGGTCGGTGCCGCCGCCCAACAGCACCGCGTCTTTCTGGGCCTGCCAGACCGAAAACAGCTCGGGCAACCCGCCGGGGCGGACGAACTCGCTGCCCTCGGCTGCATGCGTCAGCGGAGGCAACGCCGGCGGGGCAGCATCCAGCAGCGCAAGCCGCGGGTCCGAGGGCTCCGGCATGCGCATGGCGCGCGCCACGTCCGAGATCGGCCGGTAGCCGGTACACCGACACAAATTGCCCGAGATGGCCTCCGGATCGTATCCCCCACGCTCGCGCCGGTAATACTCGCAGAACAAGCTCACGACGAAGCCCGGCGTACAGTATCCGCACTGTGAGCCGCCGCGTTCGACCATCGCGACCTGCACCGGGTGCAGCTCGCCGCTGGGAGCGGCGACGCCTTCCACGCTGATCAGCTGCTGGCCGTGACAGGCAGGCAGCGGCACGAGGCAGCTGTTGACGGGCATCAAGCGCGCCTTGGCGGAGCCGTCGGGCGCGACGAACGCCACGGCGCAAGCACCGCACTCGCCCTCGGCACAGCCTTCCTTCGTACCGGTCAGGCCCGCGCCGCGGAGCCACTGCAAGAGCGTCACGTGCGGGTCGATGTGATCGACCTGGACCGCCTTGCCGTTGAGCACGAAGCGCAGCGCCATGATGCCGAAGTATACCGAGGAAGCCCTGGGAGCACACACTCCGCTGGCTTGAAACACGCTAGATCCCGAGCTGCCTCGAGGAGGACGCTTGTAGGAAGCGTCGGTGGTTGAGGTACAGTAGGAAGGTGCGAGACGTGGCTCAAGCCGTGTTGCAAGTGCTCGCCAGCGGGCAGCGGGGCGCGCTCGCCACGGTGGTGCGGACGTCGGGTTCGACGCCGCAGCAGCCGGGCGCGCGGCTGCTGTTGATGCCGGATGGCACGCTGGTCGGCACGGTGGGCGGAGGCGCGATCGAACAAGCGGTGCTGCTCGAGCTCGAGGCCGCCGTGCGGACGGGCCAGTCGCAAGTGCTGGTGCGCGATCTCGGGCAGGACCTGGGCATGTGTTGCGGAGGGCGCATGGAAGTGTTCGTCGAACCGATCGAAGCCACACCACGCCTCGTGCTATTCGGCGCCGGCCACATCGCAAAGCCGACCGCTGCGCTCGCGCGCGGCGTGGGGTTTACGGTCCACGTCGTGGACGAGCGCGAGGAGCTGGTCACAGCCGAACGTTTTCCGGACTGCGAGCTGACGCAGCGCGACGCGGCGGGCCTGCTCAAGCGCATGACGCTGAGCGACCGCGACTACGTGCTGATCGTGACCCACGACCACCAGCTGGACGAAGAGTTGCTGAGCCTGGCGTTGCAACAATCGGCTGCGTACATCGGCCTGGTCGGCAGCAAGCGCAAGGTGTTCCGGCTCGTGCAGCGCATCCATGCGCGCCGCGGCAAGCAGGACCTGAGCCGCGTGTTTGCGCCGGTCGGGCTCGACCTGGGCGCACAGACTCCGGAGGAGATCGCGGTCAGCATCGTGGCGGAGCTGGTCGCGCTGCGGCGCGGCAAGCAGGTGCCGCACATGCGCGCGATCGACGACCCGCGACTGTCACGGCTGCTCGACGAGCCGGAACGCGGCGGGCTCGGGGCGCTCGCCGAGAGCCTGCGCCGCGACCTCGCGCTCCTCGACTATCCGCAGCGCGAATGGCTGAAGCCGCGGCGCAGCGCTGGCGGCGCTCCGATCTACGACGTGTTGATCGTCGGCGGCGGGCAGAGCGGCCTGGCTTGCGCGTTCGGGCTGATGCGCGAGCGCGTCAGGAACCTGCTGGTCGTCGATCAAAACCCGTTGGATCGCGCGGGGCCCTGGTTGAACTTTGCGCGCATGAAGACGCTGCGCACGCCCAAGTACTTGACGGGACCCGACCTGGGCATCCCGAACCTCACACCGCGCGCGTGGTACGAAGCGCAGTTCGGTGACGGCAGCTGGGAGCGGCTGGGGCTGATCCCGAAAGAGACCTGGGCGGAGTACTTGAGCTGGTACCGCAAGACGCTCGGTATCCCGGTGCAGCCGGACACGCGCGTCGGGGCGCTCGCGTGGGACGAGGCCGAGCGCGCATTCCGCGTGCCCTCTACGCGCAGCGGCGAAGCGCTAACGCTCCACGCGCGGCGGGTCGTGCTGGCGACGGGGATCGAAGGTTCGGGTGACTGGCAAGTGCCGCGCATGGTCAGCGAGAACCTGCCCAGGTCGCTCTACGCGCACACGCGCTGGGAGATCGACTTCGCCGCCCTGCGCGGCAAGCGTGTGGCCGTGCTCGGGGCGGGCGCATCGGCCTTCGACAATGCCTCGGTCGCGTTGGAGGAAGGCGCGGCGGCCGTACACATGTTCTTCCGGCGCCAGAGCCTGGTAAACGTCAATGCCTACCGCTGGGCCGAATTCGTCGGCTTCTTGCGCCACATGGGTGACCTGCCCGACGCCGACAAGTGGCGCTTCATCTCGCAGATCTTGCGTATGGGCCAGCTGCCCCCGACGGATACGTTCCAGCGTGCGACGCAGCATCCCGGGTTCGAGATCAAAGCCGGCACGGGTTGGAACAGCCTGCAGGCGCGCGGCGACAAGGTGCTGATCGGCACCGACGCCGGCGTGCTCGAGTACGACTTCGTGATCGTCGGAACCGGCTTCGTCACCGACCTCAAGCTGCGTCCCGAGCTGAGCGGGCTCGAAGACAAGATCGCGCGCTGGGATGATCGGTATCGCGCTCCGGCGAGCGAACAGAACGAAGAGCTCGCGCGCCACCCGTACCTCGGCGCGCACTTCGAGTTCACCGAGCGCACGCCCGGCAGCGCGCCGTACCTGCAATACCTCTACAACTACACGTTCGGTTGCCTGCTCAGCCTCGGCTTCGGCGGAGCCAGCATCTCCGGCATGAAGTACTCGGTGCCGCGCCTGGTCTCCGGCATCACCGAATCGTTCTTCGTCGAGGATCGCGATCACTACTTCCAAACCCTGTGCGAGTTCTCGGAGCGCGAGTTCTAGAGGTGAGCTAACACTCGAGTGCGGTCCCTCGGGACGGCCGAAAGCGATCGTTTGCGCTCGGCCGAGCATTATCCCCGGAGGAGACACACGTGAAAGCGCTGCCACTGTTCATGGTCGTGACGCTGCTGGGTTGCTCTGCCGGGGGGACACGGGAGGATCAGGCGTCGCCGCCGCCGGCGAACACGCCCGCGATGACAGCGGGCACACCCGGTGCGCCTCGGGTCCCCCAGGCTGGCGCCGCAGCGGATCGCGGAGGCTTCGACAACCCGACTGAGCTACGCGACGCGGGCGCAGCCATGGGCGGCAACACACCGCGCGTCGACGCGGCCCCCGACCCGGACAAGTGCGGCGAACACCACTTCGACCTCGAGCGCAAACCCGCCCAACTCTTGCTCGTGCTGGATCGCTCCGCGTCGATGGAGGATGCGCCGGACGGAGCCAGCGACTCGACCCCCAAGTGGGACTTGGTCGTGCCCGCGGTCAACCAGGTGATCCAGGCGACCGACACCACGATCTCGTGGGGCTTGAAGGTCTTTCCGGAAGGCGAAGGCGACGAGTGCATCGCGACCAGCGTCACGAACCACATCGACGTCGAGCTGGCCGCGATGAACGCCGCGAAGGTCACAGGTGCGGTCATGGCGACCACGCCCAAAGGCAATGGCACGCCGACGGGCGACGCGGTGCTGCAGGGCTTGAAGTACCTGCAATCGCTCACGGACAAGAACCCGAAGTACATCCTGCTCGCCACCGACGGCGAGCCCTCGTGCCCGAAGCCGTCCGACAGCGCGCGACCGCACGCAGTGCAATCGATCGCGATGGCTGCGTCGGCGGGCATCCACACCTTCGTGCTGGGCGTCGCGACCACGAAGAAATCCGCCACGTCCGTGCTGAACGACATGGCGGTCGCCGGCATGGAGCCGCGCGCGGACGACCCCAACCCCCTCGCCAGCCGCTACTACCTGGCCAACACCAAGGATCAGCTCGCCAGCGCGCTACAGCAGATCACCGGCCAGATCTCCGGCTGCACCTTCAACTGGGACGACCCGCCGCCGGTCCCCGAAAACATCGCGGTGAAGGTAGGCGGAGTCAAAGCGCCGCGCGATCCCAAGGACGGCTGGGACTACAGCAGCGGCGACCACAAGAGCATCGAGGTGCGCGGAAGCTGGTGCGACAAGATCAAGACCAGCGCCAAGAACGTGGTCGAGATCATCTTCGGCTGCCCGGATGTGGAGATCTTGTAGTTCTCCAGATCAGTGTGCAGCGTTGCCTTCCTTCACGGGATGGCAGATAGGGCACGCGGGGAGCCGCGTCAGCCAAGACAGCCACGCGCCGAGATGCTGACTGCGAACAGCCATCCAGAACCATCGCGCACGGCACACAGGACACCGCACAGAGAGACACGCAAAAGCGAACGAGGCCAGGCCGAGCCCGGTACTGGGCAACATGATCGCGGTAAACTCGTCGGCGGAGAGCGCGCGGATGCGCAACTGCGCGTAGGCCATGCCGGCACCGGCCGCGGCGATGAGACCACACGACAAGTGGACCTTCCAGACCTGACCTGTTCGCGAAACGATGCTGTTCTTGAACATGAGCGAGCTCAGCGATTGATCGGCGATAGAGTTCCTCGGCTTCGATGTCAGCACCGCGCTGCGCGAGAACTTGAGCGAGTTGCGACTCGTAGTCCGACAGGCTGTCATGATCGACCTTGCGCGCTGCCTCGACAGCGGACCGATACGCCACTTCAGCTTCACCGAGCCGGCCAGCGACGGCGAGCTCGAGCGCGCTCTACGCCAGCTTCGAAGCTTCGTGATTCCGCTCGTCCATCACGACCGAAGTGTATCGCGATTCTCGCCGGTACGCGATTGGCCTTGCATATAACCAGATCAGAATATATCCTTCGTGTTATGAAAGAGAGCGCAGAGCTCAAGCTGGATCTGGCGTTCGGGGCTCTCGCCGATGCCACCCGTCGTCACATCGTCGCGCGCCTGGCGAAAGGCGAAGCGTCGGTGAACGAGCTCGTGGCGATCGGCGGGGGACTCTCCCAGCCGGCGATCACCAAGCACGTGCACGTGCTGGAGCGGGCGGGTCTGGTGTCTCGCTCGCGCGACGGCCAGCGCCGACCGGTGCGCCTGCGCGCCGAGCGCCTGAAAGAGGCGTCGGCGTGGCTCGAACGTTACCGCGCACAAGTGGAAGAGACGTACGAACGTCTCGACGATTACTTGAACGATCTGCAATCGAAGGAGAGGTCTCATGAGCCAAAACAAACTCGAATTCGTCGTCGACCCCGTTGACCCCATCATCACAGTGCGTCGCGTGGTGGATGCGCCACGCGCGCTCGTCTGGGATTGCTTCACCAAGCTGGAACACGTTCGCCGCTGGAAGGGACCGAAGGGCGTCGACATGATCGAGTGCGACATGGACGTGCGACCCGGCGGCACGTGGCGCGTCCTCTACCGTCGCCCCGACGGCGTCGAGTTCGGGTTCCACGGCGAGTTCCGCGAGGTCACTGCGCCCGAGCGCTACGTGCGCACCTTCGTTATGGCCTCCGGCGACGAGTCCGTCGAAACGGTGGTGCTCACCGAAGCGGGCCCGGGCAAAACGCTCATCACCACGAAGAACACCTACAAGACGAACGCCATCCGCGACGCCTTCGTGCAGCAGGGCAGCGGGTCCGGCGAAGTGATGTACTTGCGGCTCGACGAGCTCCTCGAGAGCCTCAAATCGTCCCGTTGACAGTCGCGCGCTGGGAACAGAGTTGGTGGGACTCAATAGCGTGAGAGACGACACAAACCGACAGACTCATATCCAACGATCCACCGCGAGACTCAGCACGAGCCGCTCGACCGCGCAAAGTGCGGTTCTGACCTGTCCTTCTCGAAGACTTCCTGTGGATACTCGAAACCCAACGCTGGCATATCCTCGCGTCGAAAGTATGCCAACGCTCGTGTCTCTTCGCTCGTATCGTTGGCCTTGCCGCCAGTGACTTCACAATCGAACACCGTCACGACGTACTCGACTTGGTCGCCATTCGGATAGCGAACACGACACGATGAACCTCCGAGCACCGCAGCGATTCGCAGAGGACGTACGTGCAGGCCGGTCTCCTCGAACACCTCGCGGACGATTGCATCGCTCGGTGACTCGCCAGGTTCGATGGCGCCAGCCGGCAGACTCCAGGACTCATCGTGAAGTTGCACCAGCAGAATGCGACCATCCTCGTCTCGAATGAGACCCGCGACCGCCGGAACGAGAAGCAGCGATGGTCCGATGCGATCACGAAGCGACTTGTAGAAGGGAGACATTGGCATCTTTTCCACCGTCGCCGCTGCTGGACGCGCAACCGGAGCACTTCGGACAGATGCTCGCACAACCCTCATCCATCAGCGATGAGTTCTTCGATCTCGGATTCATCCAGTTCGAGCAGAACGCGGCCGTGGTCACGGAGGCCTTTCACGACCGCGATGATTGCGAGCGCGGATCGAACGATCAGTGGGTCGTCGGTGTCCTTGATATCGACCGTGCGAACTCGGCTTCTTCTGCGACCGCGCTGCGTGGGCGCAACATATCGTCGTCGAAGCGGCGACTCGAAGTTGGGTGGACTTGCGGTGTCTAGAGCTTCTTTCTGTAGAACGCCGGAAACGGCCGGTCCTTGGGAAACCCTGGGAGGAACGTTTGAACATTCTCGGCCGTGAGCCGAGAGCCTTCAATGTACTTCCAGTCTGTTGTCCCTGGCTCGAGAATGCCGAGCTGGAAATTCAGGCTTTCGGCTCGCTGGCCATTCGCCGAGACAATCATCAGGGTCGGTACGAACACGTACTTTCGTCCGCCGCCCTCGAAGAACTCAGGAGCCCTGGGAAACGAGAACGACTCGATCTTCATCTCGGACTTCGCGATCTGCGCAATGATCTGGGTCAACGTACTGCGCGCCTTCTCCGGACCGCCCAGCAGTCGCAGGATAGCGGGGTGCGTGTAGCGAAGCGTGAGATCTACTTCACCACGATAGAGACTCCGTATGTTCGATTCGACATCGCGTTGAACCTGCTTGACCGGGTCGAGCGGCCGATTTGATTGTGCACGGACGGTCGCCGCAATCAGCACGCCAGCGAGGATGAGGCCAATGAGCCCGGATTGTCGCAACATAGGAGGTCCACCCAACGACGCCGGAGTTGGCCGACGTAGCCCAAAACCGTTCTCGTCGTGCCATACGATCTCTCGTGGAAAAACGCCAGCGAACATGAACCGCTCCAGTGCCGACAGCCGGTCGCTTGCAAATGCGTTCAAATTCGGACCGACAGGAAGTGCTCGACATCGTCTCGCGCGGAAAGTGCCTGCGCGTGAACATGCGGGCGAGATCGAGCCCGCCGTCCAGCCTTGCGAGGTGGCCAAAGCCCTCTGCGCTGTTTACCACAACGGGCGGGGGCCCGCGCACGCCGAGTCCGACGATGTCAATCGACGACACTCCACGAGCTTGCATACGACACGAGACTCAGCTTTCGGGCGACGCCAAGCGATGCCTCGTTCGACCAAGACGTGCTGTAGAGCGGCACACGGCCTGCCGACCGGATCGCCACGCTCCACGCCGCAGTCACGCGCGCTCCGAAACCCCGGCGCCGATACGGTTCGGCTGTCTCCAGACCTGCTTCCGCGGCGGAGTCCGACCGGCGCGCGCAGAAACACACGCTCACGGGAAACCCGCCATCGAAGATCGCCAGTACCGGCCCGCGCCCGGCAGCAATCTCCCCGGGAAGCCAACCTCGAAAGTTGCGCTCGAGCAGCGCCTCGCTCGCAACCACGATGACATCGTCGGATACCGCGGTCACGTCGGGAAACGAGAACGCGACGCCCCTGGAAATCCCCTGCGCCGGTCGAACTCGACCTGCAAGTGCATCGAGATAGCGTTGCGCATGCATCGGAGGGTCGTGAAAGTCGACAGCTGGCGGCTCGTCTCGCGCAAGCTGGTCGAGTTCATGAGCCAACTCCGCTGGGACGTCCTTCCGAACGGCCCATGCGCACGAGCTCAGGCCTCGGACAAGCGAGAAGAGCGGCCCGCGATCGCCATTTGGTTCACGCGTAGACGCAATGCGGCCGTCAGCATCCAGCACAAAACACGTTTGCAGATGAAGTTGCGGCGTGTTCATGTCGTTCGCCGCTGCCAGCGCTTGGTCTGGTCACGGCTTTCGGTTCAGCGGCTATTGGCTCCGAGCGCGTCGTCTGGGTAGTGAACGACGTCTTCTCCACGCCGACGTGAGCCCACGACGATCATGGTCGCGCGCGCCTGTGATCTATTCTGCAAGTGGTGTGCATTCTCGCATCTCGCAAGAAATCCAGCGAATGAGCCAGAGTGACCGGGAGAGCCATTGATGAGGAACATCCTCTGTCGGCTTTACGGCCCCACGGCTTCAGCCCTCTGGGCGACCCTTCGCTTGCGAGGTGCTCCATGAACACGCTTAGCTCCGACTCTGATCGGATGTGAACGATCGTCTTCTGTCCCTTCCATCTCTCGAATTCGGCCAACAGTGTGGGGCGCACTTGGGTCGGAAACCGCCAGATGATTCTCGCGAGCCTGGGCACGATCCGGATCTCCGGACATCCGGGAGGGAGCCCGGGTCTGGACCTGAAGAGATAGCGCCAGTTCCGCTTGGCACAGCGCCAGAACGAAACCTGGCGCGCGTAATCGAGGAACACGATCATGTCCGCCGATTCACGGACGAGACCTGACACTCCGTCGATCACCCAAGACGGTCGCGCGCAGAGCGCCTGCTCCTTGGGGACGCGCTCTTCGGGGTCTGATTTCTTCCACCCAGACTTCCACACGATATCGTCGAGACCAAACACCGGCGCGCCGACCAGGGTGGCAATGCGCGCCGCTAACGTGCTCTTTCCGACTCCGGCGTTTCCCGTAACGTGGATGCGTGGCATGCGTCTGCCTTCGAGGCCGCGGTCAAGCCGCGGACCCACAACGCAGATTATCATAGCAGTGGAGGTGACCGCCCAGCCTGGCGTCCGCTGCTAGTTGTTCACCTTCACGTCGTCGAACTGTGCCGTGCAATCCGAGGTTCCCACGCCGATGCCGCCTGTCTTCACCGTTCCCTCGGTGCCGCTGACCATCATCTTGCCGTCGAGATAGCCCTGCAGCGTGTCGCCTACCACAGAGAGCTTCAGCGTGTACCAGGTGCCTTGCTTGGTTTCGATCTTGACCTTTTGGATGTCGCTGCTGCTGTTGTCGACGCGCTTGCGCAGCACGATGTTGGAGCCGCCGTCGAGGTAGAGGAAGTAGTAGTTCTCCAGATCGCGTAGCCGCGCGAAGATGCCCGCCTTGCCGGGCTCGGAGGTGATCTTGACCTTCGCCTCTACAACCTGGTCGGTCCAGCGATAGTCGCCGGCCGCGGCGATGATCCAGTCGTCGACCTCCGCGGTCTGGGCCAGCACCTTGCTGCCATCAGCGTCCACCACGCTCCACTTGCCGCTCAACTCGGGCTCCGCGTCGATCCACGAAGGTTTGGTCAACTCGCCGTCTTCGAAGTCCTCGGTGAACAGCTGGCCCTTGGCCGCCGGCGCGCCCGCGCTACCCGGGTCGCCGCCC
>DATEOF010000041.1:0-34879 GCA_035274465.1 Polyangiales bacterium | reverse complement strand
CGCGGGCGGGATGAGCGTTCCAGCGGGCAGCGGCGGAATGAGTGGCGGCGGCGGAGCTGCGGGGGCAGCTGGCAGCGGCGCCACGGGGTTGACGCCGGTGTATCGCGTCCCGGTGCGAGTGCACACGGCGCTGAGCGAGCTCACCGAGGCCCAGCTCGGCGTCATCCTGGCCGAGCTGAACCAGATCTGGCTCGTGCAGGCCGGCGTGTGCTTCGAGCTCGAAGTCACGCGGAGCGAGACCAATCGCAGCGACGGCTTCGACTTCCGCTACACCGCAGATGCGATCCCGGGCGCGGCCACCGCGAACGGCTTGACCCAGAACGCGCACTCGATCTGGTCGATCGACGAGCCGCGGCTGGGGAATGTGATGAAACCCGTACAAAACCCCGCCGCGCGCACCACGGCGCACGAGCTCGGCCACGCGCTCGGGCTCGAGCACGAGAACGGGCCGCCGAACACCGATTGCGCGAAACCCTGCATCTGCACGCAACCCGGCGAAGACTGCGACGAATATCTGATGCATTCGGGCACGAAGGGTTTCTACCTCTCCAAGCCCGAAGTCGAGATCGCGCGCAACCGTGCGGCTCGCTACGCGCTCGACGACAAGGCGCCGACCCAGTGCGGCGCGCCGGTATTCGTGCGCTGACGCTCAGCCGTTCGAGTCGGCGGCCGCGCTGGTCTCGAGGACCTCGAACAGGGCCGAGGCGACTGCGCTGAAGAATGCGGGGCGGGGCCGCCGCAGCGGGCGCTCCTCGGGCTGGAGCGCGGCGAGTGCCCCGAGCACGCGGGCACCGTTGACGAGCGGATGGATCACGTAGAGCGCTTGCGTCGAGAGCTGTGGGCTGCTGTCGCCGCGCGAGATCCGGTCGTGACGGGTCGCGACCGTCTGCTCGTCGACCTCGGACGCCCCGCGCAACTCGGTGGCGACGCGGGTCAACAGCGGCGGCGTGGGCTCCTCACCGTGCAGCGGAGCGATCAAGCTCGGGCTGTCGCCCTTGTTCACGAACAGGTAGCCAGCGTCGGCATGGATGTGGTCCAGGAGCATGCGCAGCGCGAGCTCGGCGCGCTCGTCCGCAGCCATGAGCTGCGAGAGGCGGGACAGCGCCGACTGCACGTCGACCGTCAGCTGGTCGTTCGCGGGGCCCGGTGCGTAGAGCTCGGTGCTGACGGGCGTGGCTGCCGCCATGGCTCGTACGCGCCGCGAAAGCTTCTCGTAGCGCGCGACGAGCACCGGGTTTTCGGTGCCGCGGAACCAGCGGCCGACCTCGTTCGCGTGCTCGATGGCGCGCCGCGCATCGCCGGCCATGATCGCGACCATGGCAGCAGCGCCGTGCAGGTTGCCCAGTACCAGCGGGTGCTCGCTGGGCGCGTAGCGCGCGAGGTTCTCGTCCAGCACCGAGAAGGCCTGTGCGAAGTCGCCCAGCCCGGCGAGCGCGAAGGCGTACTCGCGGAACAGATCGATGTACATCGAAGCGACGCGCCGGTCCGCTTCGGACAGGCGTTGGATCAGCGGCGTGAGGATCACCCTGGCCTCCGCGTGTCGCTGCAACTGATTGAGCCCGCGACAATGCTGGGCCATCGCGCTGGAGCGGCCGATGAAGCTGCGGTCGGCGGTGGAGTCGAGCACCGGCTTCGAGATCGCGAACGCCGTCTCGTGATCGCCCTTGAGGTGGTGGTACTCCGCCCTGACCATGATGGCATCGTGGCCGAGCGACGGGACGTCGCGCACCAGGCGGTCGAGACGCTCGGCGACCGTCTTGAGCCCGATCGTATCCTGGCTGTTGATGTAGACCAGGATGAAGAAGCTCGGCGACCAGATCTCGAACAGCCAGAGCGTGCCGCCCTGGATCGCGTTCATCTCGACCTTGCGGCGATACGTCTGCGCCAGCTTCGATTCGCCGCGCAGCGCGTGGTAGCTCAGCCGCAGCTGGTCTGCGGTGGCGCGGTCTTGAGCCATGCCGGTCCGCTCCAGACGATCGGCGATCGCCAGCGTGTCCGGGTCGGCGCAGAACAGCTCCATCACGCCGAACATCTGCAGCACGCCCGCGCGCAGCGCATCGCGAGCCGGCTCGGGCAGCAGGGGGATCGGCCTCGGGTCGTCGAGCCGCGCGAGCAGCGAGCGGCACTCGACGATGATCTCGGACACGCTCTCGGTCGGCACGATCGCGAGCAGGCGAGCGAAGCGCAGCGCGTAGGCGGCGCCGGACTTTTCGCCGAGCAAGCGGAACGGTGCCAGGCTCTCGGCGATCTGCGCGGCGCGCTCGCGATCCAGGCACACGGCGGCCGTCGCGCACAGGCTCGTGATCGCCGCGATGCAGCGCACGATCAGGTCGTGAAAGCCCGCGATCCCACCGGAGCCCTTGCGGAAGGCGAAGCGCAGGGCCGCGATCGCCAGCGAGCTGAAGAACGCGAGGTGGCGGCCGACCCGCGGCGCGAGCCGAGCGTACATGCGGAGGCCGAGCACACGCTGGAAGGTGGCGATCGCCTCCGGCCCGTACTCGTTGCCCAGGCGGCGATCGGCGAAGAAGGACGCGAGCGTCAGCGGACACAGCAAGCGCACGCGATCGTAGTCCGAGTGCTTGGGGTCGCGATAGACCTCCAGCGCAGCCTTCAGCGCCGGCAATGCGCTCGCGAGGTCATCGCTCGAGTAGCCGAGTGACAGTCCGCCCTCGGCCAGCAGCGCCGCGCCCCGTTCGCGTTCGCCACCGTGCAACAGGTGCCAGCCGGCGTCGAGCTTGTGCATGACACCCGGGTTGTCGCTCTCCGCGATCAACGCACCCATGCGCAGGTGCAGGGCGCGCTTGCGCTCGGGCGTGATCTGCTCGAGCACGGCATCGCGCAGCGCTTCGTAGCTCAGCGCATACGCGTTACCGGAGAGGTGGAGCACGCGCGCTCGCACCAGGTTCTCGAGCGCTGTGTAGGGGTCCGCGATGCTCTCACTGGCCGCGATCTGCAGACAGCGCGCCAGAGGCACGCGCCCGTTGTGCACCGCCAGCGCCTCGGTCAGCCGGCGTTCTGCATCTGGCAGCTCGCGGATGCGCACCGCCTGCAACTCGGCGGCGCCGGCCGGGAGATCACTCGGGCCGATCTCGGCCGGCAGCACCCAGGCACCCTGGATGTGGCGCACGCCTGCGGTCTGCACCAGGTGTTCGGCGAGCTCGCTGCACACGCGCACGTTGCCGCCCGAGACGCGGTGCAAGCGATCGGCCAGGCGCTCCACGCCCTCCACGTCGCCGAACCACAGTCGCACCAGCGCGTCGACGTCCTGCACGCTGAGCGGCTGCAGGCGAAGCCGCGTTCCAGCGTGTCCATGCAACAGCGCGCGAACGCTCGACGGTGCGCTGTCGAGTTGCTCGGTCTTGACGCACATCACGACCAGCATGTGGGCCGTGCCGGCTTCGTTCGCGAGCATGGCGAGCAGTGCGCCGGAAGCATCATCGAGTGCGTGTGCGTTGTCGATCGCGATCAGCAGCGGGCGCCGCGGGCAGAGCCTGGCCAGCCAGCCGCCGACAGCTGCGAGCTGCCTGCGGCGTAGCTCGCTCGGCGTGGTGGTGAAGTCGGTCGCGTCGGGCGTGACGTCGAGGGCCTGTCGCAGCGCCGGCGACAGGCGCGCCAGCATCGGGCCGTACCCCGAGGCCGCCGCGATCGAGGCGTCGTGCGCGGAGGTCAGGAGCTTGTCGATCAGCTCGTGCACCGCTCCGAAGGAGTCGCCGCGCACGGCTGCGTCGATCACCACCGGCAAGGCTCCGGCCAGCTGCGCCTCGACCGCGAGATCGGAGATCAGCCGGGTGCTGCCGAGGCCTGCGCGCGCCTCGATCAGCACGCTCCCGCCGCGTCCCTCGACGGCCCGTGCCAGGCGTTCGCGCAGGCGCTCGAGCTCGTGTGCGCGGCCGACGGTCTGCACGCCGACCAGGTAGCTGCGTGCTACCGCGACTGCGTCGGCATCGGAGGGTAGATCGCCGATGCGGTTGAGCCGATCGATGACCTCGGCGACCGAGCCCGGGCGGCCGAGCGGATCGAGCGTGAGCAACGACATCACGAGCTCGTCCAGCTCCGCGGGGATCGGCGGCAGCTCGGGCTTGCCGAGCTTGGCCACCAGCTCCGAGGGCCGCTGCGGCGTGCGGCGCCACACGTCCGACAGCACCGCGAGCGAGCGCGCAGGGTACGCGTGGCTACCGGTGAGCAGCGAGTAAGCGACCGCGCCGAGCCCGAACAGATCCGCGCGCTGGTCGAGCGCGAGGCGGTGCAACGACTCGGGCGGAATGAACGGCGGAGTTCCGACCACCAGCTCCGGTACACCGAAGCCGCTGAGCACGCCGAAGTCGAGCAGCTTGCAGCGGCCGCTGTCGCTCACGCGCACGTTTCGCGGGCTGAGATCGCGGTGCAGCATGCGGCGCGCGTGCAACAACCCCAGCGACGAGGCCACGTCGCGGAGGTAGCGACAGACGCTCCGATAGTCGAGCGGTGCGAGCTCGCCGAGGTCGCGCCCCTGCAGCAGCTCCATCGTGTAGTAGGCGCCTTGCTCGTCGACGCCGTAGTCGTAGACCTCGATGATGCTCGGATGTTTGAGGCCGCGCAGCGTGTGATACTCGCGCTCGAACATGCCGAGGAAGCGACGGTCGTTGCCGAGCGCGCGCTTCAGCGCCAGCGACCTCTGCGTCACTGGATCGAAGACGCGATACACGGCGCCCATCGCGCCGCGTGCGAGCTCCGTCTCCACGCGATAACGCCCCTGAATGGGCGGAACCGACGCGCGGCCTGCGCTGGCAGCCTGCTTTCCCACGTACTCAGATCATACGTTGGTTTCTGGAGCGCCGTGGATGTGGGCCGAGTGCGCCTGTCATCGCACGAAGCGATAGTCCGGCCCTGCCTGACAGCTCGCCTGCACCTCGGCGTCGGTCAAGGCGCCGGAGTAGATGCGAAACTCGTGTAGGCTGCCGAAGAAGTTGGGATCACGATCGAAATTGGACCTGCCGAGCCACAGGTTTACAGGTTTGACCTGTGTGAGTTTTGCAGGGAGCTTGACCGAGCCTTGCGGCTCGCCTGCGACGTACAGCGCCATCGTAGACGTGTCTCCGTCGACGACGACCGCCACATGTTTCATGACATGCAGCGGCAGCGGTTCGGCGCTGACGATCTGAGCGCGGTACGGCACACCGTTCACGGTGAACTCGGCGCGCACGCCTCCAGTTCCGCTCGGTGTGAGGCTCAGGTACGTGTGCCCCTGACCGGAGAGTTGATCGCCGAAGTCGAAGACCCGCTGCCACGGCGCATCTCCGCTTGCGGCTGCGCCATCCCAGGTGACCCACGCTTCGAACGTCGCGCTGGCCATGTTGGGCCACGCGCTGATCGGCAAGTTGACGTGAGGTTCGCCCATGTAGCCGAGACCGATGTCTCCAGTGAGGAGCACTGAGCCGCCACTCTGACTTCCAGCGGCCGCGCCGACGATCATGCCCGAGGCGCTTCCGATCGAATCTCGGGCGACGTCATCGGTGCCGTCGAAGCTGTAGCGGTGCAGCAAGCGGCGGGCGATGCAGCCGAGCTCACCCGAGGTCGGATCATCCAACTCGGTCTCGCCGCAGCCACAGATTCCCGGCGATGTCTTGCGCAGATCGCGCGGACACGCGTCGATGCAATCGGCGGTTCCGTCCTCGTCGACGTCCGTGTCAGGCTTGCCGCAGCCACACATGCCCACACTCGTCTTCTTGGCGTCCTGCGGACAGGCATCCTTGCAATCGGGTGTGCCGTCCCGATCCGAGTCTGTGTCGGGTGTGCCGCAGCCGCAGCTGCCAGCTGCAGTCTTGCGCGCGTCACTCGGGCAAGCATCCATGCAATCGGCCGTGCCGTCTCGATCCGAGTCCGTGTCTGCGGTACCGCAGCCGCACGGCCCCGGCACCATCTTGCGCGGGTCGTTCGGGCACTGGTCGATCGCGGCGTCGTCGGGCGCGCCCGTCTCGGGAGTCGGGTCGGTTTCCTCGGCGGGAGGATGCACAGGCACGGCCGGCCCCGCGTCGCAGCTTTGCGCTGCTTCACAGCCTGTCACGGCCGCGTCGTGAGTTTGCAGCGCGTCGTCGCTCTCGCGCTGCACGTCATCCAGCAGACTCTCATCGTAGACGTCGCAGCTCGCTGCGCCGCACAACGCGAGAACTACGAGAACGACCTGAGTGTGTCGTTGGATCGAATTACGAATGTGCATCAGCGAGCGACACCAAAACTGAAAACCCGTTACTCCACGTCAAGCGGGGTAGCGAACCTAGCACGGTGTGAACTCGCTGAGATATTTCGGTCGAACGATTTCGACAGATCTGTGTGCAACCGCTGTTTTTGCGGGATTTTCGTATGACTAAGTCGCGCGGTGCGACGAGGTGGCAAGCTGTGCGACGGATGTCAGACGAATGTCAGCTTGCCCTGATCCAACACCACCTCGCCGCGTTCATTCAGCGTTTGAAACGAGCATTCACGACCGTCGATCCACATCGAGATCGTGAGCGTCTCGCCAGGAAACACCGGCTTCGAGAAGCGACCTTCCATCGACTTGAAGCGCGCGGGGTCGGACCCACACACGCTGTGCAACAGCGCGCGGCCCGTGATGCCGTAGGTGCAGAGTCCGTGCAAGATCGGCTTCGGAAAGCCCGCGGCGCGTGCGAACTCCGGGTCGCTGTGCAGTGGGTTGCGATCACCGCTCAAGCGATAGAGCAGCGCTTGATCGGGTGAGGTCTTGTACTGCACCTGGTGGTCCGGCTTGCGCGTCCTGGGTTCTTGCGCGGGCGTAGACGGACCGCGATCGCCTCCGAAGCCGCCGGCTCCGCGGATGAAGACCGCGGAGCGCGTGCGGAACAACAGCTCGCCGCTCTGCGCGTCGACCGACTCGGTCTCGGTCACGACCACCGCGCCTTTACCCTTGTCGTAGATGCCCGCGATCTTGCCCGACGCCTTGAGCGTGCCATCGGGCGGCAACGGGCGAGCGAGCTCGATCGCCTGTTCGCCGTGCACGAGCATCGCAGGGTTGAACGTACCGATGCGCTGCATCGGCACGACGCCGCGCGCGCCGAGTATGACCGCCATGGTGGGCAACACCTGTTGGGCCTTCTCGGTCGTGAACTGCAACTCTTCGACGCCGGCACCGACACCCAGTGCATAGAGCAGGGCGTCTTTCGACGTCCAGCTGCGTTCGACTGGACCTCCGGTTGCACCGACTGCACTGGGATCGATTGCCATGGCTAGCCTGCCTTTCCGAAAATAGTGTTAGGGCTCCTGGTTCGTCATCACGATCGTGCCGCTCGCCGCGAACATGCCGCCGACGCCGTGCGCGATCGAGATCTTGGCGTTCGGCACCTGTGCGGGCGCGATGCCTCGCAGCTGACGCACGCTCTCCTGCAACGCGTACATGCCGTACATGCCCGAGTGCATGTACGAGAGCCCACCGCCGTTGGTGTTGAGCGGCAGCTTGCCCCCGGGCGCGGTGTTGCGTTGCCAGATGAAGCTCGCAGCCTGGCCACGATCGCAGAAGCCCAGGTCCTCCAGGCCGTACAGGGGCAGGTGCGCGAACGCGTCGTAGATCATCAGGTGATCGACGTCCTTGTGCTTGATGCCGGCTTCGGCGAAGGCCTTGCGCGCCGAGACGCGGAAGGCCTTGCTGCTGTTGAAGTCTTCCATCTGGCTGATCATCGGCGTCTCCACGCTCTCGCCGGTGCCGACGATGTAGACCGGTTTGCGTGGAAACTGTTTGGCACGCGCTGCGCTGGTCAGGATCAGCGCGCCGCCGCCATCGGTCACCAGGCAGCACATGAGCTTGCGGAATGGATAGGCGACCATGCGCGACGAGAGGACATCCTCGACGCTGATCGGATCGCGGTACGAGGCGCGTGGGTTCTTCGCCGCCCACTCGCGCTGGATCACCGCGACGTTGGCCAGCTGTTCCTCGCTGACCCCGTAGGTCTTCATGTAGCGCAGCGCGGGCAGCGTGAAGAGGGTGGGTGGACCCATCGGCCCGTACGGCGCCTCGAACTGCTGCGCGAGCCCCGCACCGCCGCGAAATGCCGATCGGCCCACGTTGCTCTTGCCGCTCTCGCCGTGCGTGATCAACACGGTCTCGCACAGGCCCTCGTTGATCGCTGCAGCCGCGTGCCGCACGTGCAGCATGAACGAGCAGCCGCCGACCCCCGTACCGTCCACCCAGGTCGGCGTGATGCCGAGGTGGAACGCGATGCTGGTGGGCGCTTCGCCGGCCGTCGCCACGCCATCGATGTCGCGCGGCGAGAGGCCTGCGTCGCGCAGCGCATTGAGAGCAGCATCGCAATGCAGCTCGAGTTGTGAGGTGTTGGGAATCTCGCCCAGCTCGGTGGTCTCGGCGGCGCCTACGATCGCAACTGTCTTCGGTTTCATGTGGTGGCCTGCGCGGGGCGGAATTGCGGGAGGTAGATATCGTCAGTCAGTTGCTTGAACACCACCTCGACGCGCATGTCGAGCTGCAGTGCCTCGGGAGTCTGCGGGCAGTCGATGATGTTGGTCATCATCCGCGGCCCTTCGTCGAGCTGCACCACCGCGATCGAGTACGGCGGCGTGAAGCCGGGTACAGGCCGGTGGTGAATGATGTAGCTGTACAAGCTGCCGCGCCCGCTGGCCGCGAACCACGACACGACCCGCCCGGCGCACTTCGGGCAGAACGGCCGCGGCGGAAAGTACACGTGCGCGCAGGCATCACAGCGCTGCAGGCGCAGCTCTCCTTCGCGTGTACCTTGCCAAAACGGCTTGGTCTCGGGGGTTGGTATCGGTACGACGCGCTTGGCTTCGGGCGGCATTCGTGACTCTCTCCTCATGTGCCGAATGGTTCGGGCGTGCTCGTCTCTTTCGCTCGCGCGTCGTCCGCCTGCTTGGCTTCGACGAGCCTGGGCATGACTTGGTCGAGCTGCGCGAGTGACCACAACTTTTCGTTCTTGAACGCGCGGATCACGGCGGGTTGCTGCATGATCGCGACCGTGCCGCGCGCGACGTGGAAGATCTGCGAGGTCACGTCCTTGGCGGCCTCGGAGGCCAGCCAGGCCACGACCGGCGCGATCTGTTGCGGGCCGCGCGTCACGTCGTTGGGATCGATCTCCACGCCGCGTCCCTGCGCGAGCGGGATCGTCATCCGCGTGGCAGCGCCTGGTGAGATGGTGTTGACCGTGCAGCGGAACTTGACCAACTCCTTGGCCATGACTCGACTGAAGCCCGCGATGCCAGCCTTGGCCGCGCCGTAGTTCGCCTGCCCATAGTTGCCGAACAGTCCGGACACCGACGAGAAGTTGATGATCCGACAGTCCATGCGCTGCGTGTCCTTGATGTAGCGCACAAAGGGCCGCGTGCAGCAGTAGTGTCCCTTCAGGTGTACGGCGATCACCGCGTCCCAGTCGGACTCCTCCATGTTGTAGAGCGTCTTGTCGCGCAGGATGCCCGCGTTGTTGACCAGGATGTCACAGCGCCCGAACGTATCGATGGCGGAGGCCAAGATGCGTTGGCCGCCTTCCACCGTCGCGACCGAGTCGTAGTTCGCGACGGCCTTGCCTCCGGCGCTACGGATCTCGTTCACGACCTCGTCCGCGACGCCCGAGACTCCGGAGCCGTCCGTGTTGGCTCCGAGATCGTTGACGACGACCTCCGCCCCTTCGCGGCTGAACAACAACGCGATTTCGCGGCCGATGCCTCGGCCGGAACCCGTGACGATCGCAACTTTGCCAGTGAGAACTCCCATCGGACCCTCCCTTGTGCGTGAGCGTTCAGCCCACGAGCCGTCGTAGTGTCGCCGCGCGCTTGTCTGGATCGCGTTCGGTCACCGCCACCGAGAGCAGCGAGAAGCCGGCCTCGGCCGCGGCGTCGAGCGCGTCGCAACACGCTTCGAGCTCGCCAGCGAAACCGAGCTGCGCCACGAGCGCATCCGGTAATGCCGCGGCCCCTGCCTCCGAACCGCCCTCCGCCCAGGCGGCACGCACTGCATCTGCAGCGGCTTTGTACCCCATGCGGACGAAGTGCTCGTAGTAAAAATTGCCCATGCGCGCGATATAAAACGCAGCGTTCGCACGCCGCGCGGCGACGGCGCGTTCTGGTTGATCGGTCACGGTGACGAGGTACGGGCAGCGCACCGACACGTCACCGGGGTTGCGGCCCGCGGAGCGCACGGCGTCCGTGAACGGCGCGAGCTGCTCCTTCCAGTGCTCTCGGGGCAGGAAGATCGGCATCCAGCCGTCGGCGATCGCCGCCGTCTGCTTCTGCGACTTGGGTGTGATCGACGCGATCCAGATCGGGATGTGCGGGCGCACGGGCGGGAAGCGCAAGGTGAAGCCGCGCGAGAGCTGGAAGATCTCGCCCGAGTACTCGAGCTTCTCGCCGCGCATCAGCGTATTGATGATCTCGATGACCTCACGCATGCGCGTGAAGGGCTTCTCGAACTTCACGCCGTGGAAGTGCTCGATCACGTTCGGGCCGGAGGTGCCCAGGCCGATCAACATGCGGCCGCCAGAGAGCTGATCCAGTGTGGCGAAGTGTTGCGCGAGGGCCGCCGGGCTGCGCGAGAAGATGTTGACGATCGACGTGCCCAGCTTGATCCGGCGAGTCTCGTGCGCCAGCAGCGTGAGCAAGGTGAACGCGTCGTGCCCCCAGGTCTCGGCGACGAACAGGGCCTCGATCCCGGCCTCGTCCGCGAGCTTGGCGTCGCGGATCACCTGCTGGGTGTTCTCCCCCGTCCACATCAGCCCCATCGAGAGCTTCCGCATATTCCCACCTCGGTGGCGCGAACATGCGACGAACCAGCCTCGCGCAACAGCCCCCGAACGGTACATTCGTCGTTTCGCGAGCTGACGTTCACGCTGACAAGAGCGTTGCGAAAAACGCCACCGAGTGACCGGCCGCGCCAATGATTACCCGATCAGCTTCCCGACCTCGTGCACGAGATAGAACGGCAATCCCAGCAGTGCACTGGCCAGCCCACAGGAGGCGATGTCGCGCCGCGTGAGCACTCGATCGGCGCGCAGGCGGTAGAGCGCGAGGCACCGTAGGCGGTCACGGCCGGCAGGGCGGTGATCGCGCCGAAGGCGTGGCCGGGCGTGACGAGCGCCGCGGCCAGGTGCACCGAGCCGTGCAGCGTGTAGCCGGTGAGCAGGGTGCCGAAGATCCGAATCGGCCAGCCATGGCCGCCGCTCCACACGGCGATCACCGACATGGACCAAAACAGCGCGAGCTCGAAGCAGATGGCGGCCAGCCCTGCGAGACGGTCAGCGCCGCGCCGAACGACTTCAACCCGGCCCTGGCCGCCGCGCAAACGCTACCTCGGGCCGCGTGCCGTCGTGCTCGCTAGCGTACTCGCGCGCGGCATCGAACGCGGAGAGCTACACGCCGACCTCGATCCCGAGCTCATGCGCGACCTGTTGTTCGGCCCGGCGATCTACCACCTGTTGATCACCGCAAACCGATCGGGCAAGCGCGCCCCGCGCACGACCGTTGACGCCACCTGGAATGCGCTATGCTCGCGCACATGAGCGACCACGTCGAAAGAAACCGCGCGCTGTGGACGGAGACCAATCGTGCGTACACCGATCCCGACGCAGAACGCTCGTGGTCGGATCCCGAGATCACCTGGGGCGTCTTCGAGATCCCCGAACCCACGCTGAACATCCTGGGCGACGTGCGCGGGCTCGACGTGATCGAGCTCGGCTGCGGTACGGCCTACTTCTCCAGTTGGCTGGCACGCCGCGGAGCACGCCCCGTAGGGCTGGACGTCACGCCGGCGCAGCTCGCCACTGCCCGCCGCTGTCAGCAGCACTTCGATTTGCACTTCCCGTTGATCGAAGCCAGCGCCGAAGCGGTGCCGCTGCCGGATGCAAGCTTCGACCTCGCACTCTCTGAATACGGCGCCAGCCTGTGGTGCGAGCCGGCGGCCTGGATCGCCGAGGCCGCGCGCTTGCTTCGCCCCGGCGGCCGCCTCGTCTATCTCACGACCAGCGTGTTGGTCTCCCTGTGCGTGCCTGACGACGAGGACAGCTGCGCGGGCACCCAGCTCGTGCGCTCGCAACACTCTCTACGTCGCATGCAGTGGTCCGATGGCGGCATCCAGTTCCACCCCGGCCACGGCGAGTGGATCAGGCTGCTGCGAAAGGAGGGCCTGGAAGTCGAGCGCCTCGAGGAGCTCTACGCCCCCTCCGGTGCGGTCGACCACCCGTTCTACAAGCTCGCGCAAGTAGACTGGGCGAAGCAGTGGCCGGTCGAGGAGATCTGGGTAGCGCGCAAACGCTAGCGAGCCGAGAGCCCCGCCGGCCCCTCTTGCGGCAGCGCCTCGATCTGCTTGGCGATGCGCTCGTACATCGCGCCGAGCGCCTCGGCCGCGGTGGTGCTCGAACCGCCCGACTGCGTCCAGTGACTGGTCGAGAACACCTCGCCTTGATCGCGGACGACCACGTTCTCTTTCGCATCGACGACCCGTGCGACGTAGCGCACGCGTGCCTGCACTGCGACGGCGCCCATGGTCTGCGCACCTCTCACGGCCACAGCGGTCGGCACGTAGTCCAGCTGGATGTTGACCAGCATCAGCTTCCAGACCGGCGCACTCGCATCGCCCCGGTAGAACTTGCCGATGCCGTTCTTGAAGCCGTTCTCCAGCGAAGCGTGCCACTGCTCGACTGGCACGGCGGTCACGCCGTTCTGTTCCGGCACGACGAATGTATCCGCGATGGTCGAATCGAGCTCCAGCTTCATCGCATCGCGTGAATCTGGCAGATCGATCAGCGGTTGCTGGTTCAACGTCTTCACCCGCGCCGCCTCCTCTTGCATCGCCGCCGTCATACAGCCGCTCGCCGACACGAGTGCTGCGATTGTGAACACCATCGCGCGAAAGCTCATCTGAACATCACCCCTGAGTGTGGCCCCACCGTTAGTATCCGATGCTCCGACGCCACAAGGGCTCCGCGTGCCACTTCATGATTCTCGAGATGGCCGACGACTTAGGTGATGTGCGGCAGCGGCGCTGAACTCGATCGCCCCTTGTGTGTGCCGCGGAAGCGAGTATCAGAGTCCGATGAGCCGCACAGTTGCAAGGTTAGTCGTGGCAACGCCGGGATATCTAACTGGCACCTTGATACTCGTAGTGCTGTCGACCTTCGCGTGTGCAGACGACGGCGAGTCCCCAAGTGCGGCCGCCGTTACCAAGCGTGAAGATGCCGGCATGCGCGAGGACCCCGCTTCTTCCACTCCCGCGCGCGGGCTTGCGGACGGCATCGTGGGTAAGCCGTGCGGAGAGGCGAGCGAGTGCGGCACGGGCAGTTGTCTGACGACGCTACAGGTCGTGAACACGCCGTACCCCGGTGGTTACTGCACGAGCGCGTGTGGAGCGAACGACGAGTGCGGCAAGGGTGGCATTTGCGCCGCCTCGCCGCTGCCCGGCCGCAGGGGCTCGTGCTACCTCGGCTGCGACGACGATGCGGCCTGTCGCGAAGGCTACGTGTGCCGCGTGGTCTCCGAAGTCGGACGCTGCGTGCCCGGGCAGAAACCGTTGGAAAGTGGGATCGTAGGCAGCGCGTGCACGAGCCCGTCCGACTGCGGCGGTGCAGAGTGTGTGAGCTCGATCGGCGATCTCAACGCACCCGATGGCTACTGCAGCCAGAGCTGCGCGATCCACTCGGATTGCGGCCCGGATGGTCGCTGCATCAACGGCATCAACATCGTCACGATCAACTCCGGCCGGTGTTACCGCGCGTGCGACGTCGACCAGCCGTGTCGCGAGGGCTACGAGTGCCGCACGTTCAGCGGAGTCGAAGGCTATCCCGGCGTGTGCGTGCCCTGAACCTGATGGGTTGCCGCTCAGGGCGGCGAGGCGGGTTGATGGAGCTCGACGGGATTGCCGTCGGGGTCCTCGATCTGAATCTGACTCCCTCCGGGGCCGCTCTCGACGTCGTTGCGAAAGCGCGCCTTTGCGGCACGCAGGCGCTCGATCGATGCGGCGAGATCAGGCACGTACAGCACGATGCGGTTCCAGCCGCCCGGCTCCTGTTTGGTCCCATCCGGTAGCGGGCGCGCTCCCGAGCTGCTCGGGCCGCCGAGCAACAGCATGAGTGGCCCGCGCGAGACCGCAGCGAATGCGTCCCCGGCGCGGTGCTCGAGCTTGAAGCCGAGGTGTTCGGTGTAGAACGCGATGGCCCGCGCGACGTCTTTGACTTGGTAGCGAACCGCTGCGCGCTCGTCTGATGTGATGTTGGGCATGGCGACCTCCTGTCGTTGGATCTAGTGCGGACCCCGTGTCCGCGTCTTGGACGAATCGGAACTCGGGGAAATGGCCAGGTGGTGTTGTTTCACTGGAACGCCCCGCGCGCGCGCCAGCTCCATCGGCGCACAGCCCGCGAGCGCACGAAACTCACGGATCAAGTGGGATTGATCGAAGTAACCCGCGTCCAGTGCCAGATCCCGAAAGGAGGGGGTCGCGGCGCAGAGCGCGCGTTGAAATCGGCACAGCCTCGCGAAGAGCTTGGGAGTGACGCCCACCTGCTCGTGAAACAGAGCTTGCAGGCGTCGGGAAGTCAGACCTGCCGCCGTCGCGACCTCCATCACGCGTGCTCCGTGCGCCAGCGCGTCGAGCGCCTCCTCGCAGGCCGCGTGCAGCTGCCAGCCGTCGACACAGCGCGCGGCGAGCGACGCCTCGAGCACCGACAAGCGCTGCTGCGTCGGGGTCTCCAACAGCTGCTCGCGCAGCCGACGAACATTCGTGCGCCCCCAGAGATCTTCCAGCTCGCAGTGCTGGTCGGCCAGCGCTCCCGGTGCGACGCCCAAAATGGGCCACGCGCCGCCGGGTCGAAAGTGCACGCCGAGCACGTCTGCGTGGTCTCGCGTATCGATCGTGAAGAAGCGCGTGTAAACGCCCGAGACCATTGCGCCGCGCAGGTGCTGGCTACCCGTGCAAGTTTGGAACTGGAAGGCATCGTGCGCCAGGTTGATGACGAGCTCGAGGGTCCCGCTCGGCAACACGCGTTCGGCCGCGTGCCCGGGCGCATCGCGCAGGTGCCACAGGTAGTCGACGTGCTTCGCGAGAGGGGGTCCTGGCTGGTGGGTGCGAAGCAGCATGGCTGTCCAATATGTAGTCCCGCACGGAACCGATTGGCTCCCCAATCGTTGTTTCAGCGGAGGCAATTGGGTCGACTCGAAGCGTGGTCGGGGGGTTATTACTGCGGGTAGCGGGCATGAAGACATGACCGGCCAAATCATCGTCAGGTAGCGATGCGTTCGATCGGAATGAGTTGGTGTATTGTAGCGTGATGGATCCGAACAAGCCGATCGCCGAGCGCACGCTGAGAAGGTTGAGCGATGGACACGTCGTCCACGTCGAGGTCTTCGCGCCGCAGGAGGTTGGAGGACTCAAGTCTGAGCCAAAATAAGCATCGCCTTGCCTCACAGCGATGCGCGCTTAACTCCGGCGTCGGAGGGATCATGGCGATTCTCAAGAATGGTAGCCGCGGGGACGAGGTCAAGACGCTGCAGGACAAGCTGAAGCAGCTCGGCTTTACGGTGCAGACGGACGGTATCTTCGGTCCGAAGACGCACGCCGCGATCATCACGCTGCAGACGGTATTCGGCTACGACACCGACGGTGACGTGGGCCCGGCCACGGAGAAGCTGATCGAGCAGCAACTGGGCTACGGCTGGAGCCTGGAAGCGGCGCGCAAGGCGTACGTCAAACCGACCGTGTAGCAGCCAGTCTCAACGCGAGAGCAGCGCCTTCACCACTTCGCTCAGCTGCTTGCCATCTACGCCGGCGAGCCGGTCTTTGCTGGCTTGCATCACCTTGCCCATGTCCTTCACCGACGTGGCGCCCAGCTCGGCGATCACCTTGCTGACCGTCTGCTCGATGACCTCGCGCGTCGGCGCCTGCGGCAGGTAGGCCTCGAGGAACTTCTTCTGCTTCGTCTCCTGCTCGACCAGATCCGCCCGGTTGCCCTGCTGGAACAGGTCGATCGACTCCAGCTTTTGCTTCCGCAACGCCCGGATCAGCTCGACCACGTCCGCGTCCTCCAGCTCCTTCTTCGCCTCGACCTCGCGCAGCGTGATCGCCGCGCGTATCGAGCGGATCGCGTCCAGGCGCACGGTATCCTTGGCGCGCATCGCGGTCTTCAAGTCCTCGGAGATCTGGGCTTTGAGGCTCATGCCCGCAGCATACCAGATCTAAATCGCTTGTCCCTTGAACTGGCTGACGTACAGCTGCTGATAAAACCCGTGCGCCGCGATCAGCTGATCGTGGGTGCCGCGCTCCACGATCGCGCCGTCGCGGATCACCACCACCTGGTCGGCGTCGCGGATGGTGCTGAGGCGGTGGGCGATCACGAAGCTGGTGCGGCCTTGCATGAGGCGCAACAACGAGCGCTGGATGCGGGCTTCGGTGCGCGTGTCGACGCTGCTCGTGGCTTCATCGAGGATCAGGATCGCCGGGTCGGCCAGCAGCGTGCGCGCGATGGCCAGGAGTTGGCGCTGCCCCTGGCTGAGGTTGGCTGCGCGCTCGCTGAGGCGGGTGTGATAGCCGTGGGGGAGGCGGCGGATGAAGTGGTCGGCGTCGGCCAGCTTCGCGGCCTCGATGACCTGTTCGTCGCTGGCGTCGAGCCTGCCGTAGCGGATGTTTTCGAGGATGGTGTCCGAGAACAGGACGGTGTTTTGCAGCACGATGCCGAGGCGGCGGCGCAGGTCTACGCGGCTCACGTCGCGGATGTCGATGTCGTCGATGGTGATGCGTCCAGCATCGAGCTCGTAGAAGCGCGTCAGTAGGTTGACGATGGTGGTCTTGCCCGCGCCGGTGGGGCCGACGAGCGCGATCATCTGTCCCGGTTGGACGTCGAGGGACATGTCGTGGATGATCGGCGCCTCCGGGCGATAGCCGAAGGTCACGTGCTCGAAGCGCACTCGGCCGCGCAACCCATCGCCGAAGCTGCGCTCGGCGCGCTCGAGCTCGGGCTTGCGATCCAGCGTGTCGAACACGCGTTCGGCGCCGGCGAGCGCAGCCTGGATGGTGTTGTACAGGTTGGAGATCTGGCGCAGCGGCCCGACGAAGTTCTGGCCGTAGTTGATGAAAGTGGCGATGATGCCGACACTGACCAGGCCCTGCAGCGCCAGCCAACCGCCCAGGCCCGCGAGCACGATCACGAACAGGTTGCCCAGCACGGCCGTCAGCGGCATGAGCAAGAGCGCGTAGGTGTTGGCGTAGAGCGACGCCCGGTACACCGCCTGGTTCTGCGCGCGAAAATTCTCTATCACCGCGTCGCTGCGCCCGAAGGCCTTCACCACCTTCTGGCCGCTGATGGCTTCCTCCATCACCCCATTGAGGCTGCCCAGCTCGCGCTGCACGTCGCGAAAGCCGCGCCGGGTGTAGACCGCGATGAAGCGCGTGAACCAGAGCATGATCGGCACGACCAGCACCGAGGCCAGCGCGAGCCAGACATCCAGCACGAACATCGTGATCAAGATCCCGCCCATCGACAGCGCGCTCGCCAGCAGCGCGGTGATGTTCTGCGCGACCGCCTGGTTGATGGCGTCGATGTCGTTGGTCAACCGGCTCATCAGCTCGCCGGCCGATTGGCCGTCGAAGAACGCGATCGGCAGCTCTTGCAGGTGCTCGAACAGCTTGCCGCGCAAGCTCTGGAGCGCGCGCTGCGATAGTCCGGCCATCAGCCAGGCGCTCGCGAACTGAAAGACATTGCTCAGCACGAACGCGCCCAGCATCATCAGCGCGGTGTGTCCGAGGCCCACCGGGTCTCGCTCGGCGATGAAGCGGTCGATCGCCCGGCCCATCAGGTAGGGGCCGAGCAGGCCCAGCAGCGTGTACACGAGCACGCAGGCTGCGATCAGCGACAGGCCGGTGTGGAACGGCGAGAAGTAGCTCCACAGCCGGCGCAACGTGCCGCGTGCGTCCTTGGCCCGCTCGATCGTCACGTTGCCGCGCGGACCCGCGGGTTGCACGAGCACGGTGCGCGCGACGCTGCTCTGCTGCAGGTCGGGCTGGTTCACTGCGCGACCTCCACGCTCGAGCGTACCGACTCCAGGATGCCCTCGCCGAGCTGAGAGGCGTAGATCTCCTTGTAGATCGCGCTGGTCTGCATCAGCTCGGCATGCGTGCCGCGCGCCACGATGCGGCCGCGCTCGAGCACGATGATCTGATCGGCGCGCAGCACCGTGCTGATGCGCTGCGCGACCACGAAGGTGATCCGCTGCGACGCGTGCTGCGCCAGTGCATCCTGGATCTTGGTCTCGGTCTCGACGTCCACCGCGCTGGTGCTGTCGTCGAGGATCAACACCTCCGGATCCAGCAAGAGCGCACGCGCGATCGCCAGGCGCTGTCGCTGTCCGCCGGAGAGGTTGCTCCCGCGCGGAGCGATGCGGCTCGCGTAGCCGCCAGGCAGCTTCTCGATGAACTCGTGCGCCTGCGCAGCCTGCGCCGCGGCCTGCACCTCGGCGTCACTCGCACTGGGCCGCCCGTAGCTGATGTTCTCGCGCACCGTACCCGAGAACAGCAGCGACTCCTGCGGCACCACGCCGATCTTGCTCAGCAGGCTGGCCTGGCTGAGCTCGCGCACGTCCTCGCCCGCGACGCACACGCTGCCGGAAGTCACGTCGTAGAAGCGCGGGATCAGCGCGACCAGCGTGGACTTGCCGGATCCCGTCGCGCCCAGGATGGCGATCGTCTGTCCCGGCTCGGCTTGCAGCGCGATCTCTCGCAGCACGGGCTCCAGGTCCGCGCCGTACGCGAAGCCGACGTCCGCGAGCTCCACGCGCACCGCGGCACCCTCCGGCAGCGCGCGCGCGTTCGGCGCATCCTGCACCTCCGGCACGACGTCCAGCACTTCCTGCACGCGATCCGCGCTGGCCAAGCCGGAGGCCCAGGTGTTGGCCAGCAAGCTCATCATCATCAGCGGGCTCATCGTGCTCAGCAGGTAATTGCCGAAGGCGACGATCTGTCCGAGCGTGAGCTCGCCGCGGATCGTCGACAGGCCTCCCGACCAGATCACCACCACCATGCCGAAGTTCAGGCACAGCGAGAGCGCCGGCATCATCGCCGACATGAAGCGCATCACGGCCACCGAGCGATCGGTCATCTCGGCGTTGGCGCGCGCGAAGCGCGTGACCTCGTACGCGCCGCGCACCAGCGCCTTGACCAGCCGCACACCCGCGATGTTCTCCTGCAGCACGCCGTTCAACACGTCCAGCTTGCTCTGCACGGTGCGGAACAAGGGCTCGGTCTTGACGATGAAGAACGCGATCAAGCCCAGCGTGACCAGCAGCACTGGCAACAGCGCGAGGGCCAGCTGCGGGCTCGTGGCGATCATCAAGATCATGCTGCCTGCGATCATCAGCGGCGCGCGCGTGCCGATGCGCAGCGAGATCTGCACCAGCGACTTGATCGCGGCGATGTCGCTGGTCAACCGCACCAGCAGCTGCCCGGTCTGGCGCCGGTCGAGGTCGGCGAACGCGAAGCTCTGGATCTTCAGGAAGAGCGCCTCGCGCAGGTCGCGCGCCACACCCTCGCCGGTGCGCACCGAGTAGCGGTTGTTGCCGATGGCGGTCAGCGTGCTGAGCGCCGAGATGCCGAGCATCAGCAGCGCGGTCTGCACCACCAGCGGCTCGTCGCCGCGTGCGATGCCCTGGTCGATGATGCGCTGGATCAGCCGCGGGATCGCCAGGTCCAGCACGGCCATTAGCCCGAGCAACGCGAGCGAGATCAGGGCCTCCCGGCGGTAGGGGCGAATGAAACCAAAGACCTTCATCGGCGCTCGATCGGGCCGGGAGCTGACCACTTTTCGACCGGATCGCGCCACTGAGAGGGCGATCATGCCTGCAAAATGTCCGCGGCCCAGCTGGCTAACTCCAGCAATTCCAGGAGCTTGCAGCGGTTCCGCGAAGGCCGGCGGACGCGGCTCGCCGGCCCCCGGGCGCGTGATAACGTTCTCGATGCCGCTTGCGGAGCTGACGGGTGAAATGCCGCTCTGGAGCGCACTGATCGTCAGCCTGGTTCTGGTCGCGTGCTCCGCGACCGAGGGCGCGCTGCTGGTGCGCCGTGAGCGAGACGCGGGCTCGGCGGGCTCGGCGGATCCCGGCGCGGCGGGCTCCGGCTCGCAGCCCGCGGCTGCAGTGCGCTCGAGTATGAGCCTGCAGTACCAGATCACCGGCCAGCTCGACACGCAGGTCGACGCCGACCTGTACGTGACCGATCTATTCGACACGGCCGCGCGCCAGGTCAGCGACCTGCACGCAGCCAGCCGGCTCGCGATGGCATACGTGAGCGTCGGTTCGCTGGAGAACTGGCGGCCCGATGCGTCCAGCGTGCCAACCACCGCGCTGGGCATGGCGCTCGCCGCGTACCCAAACGAGAAGTGGATGGATCCGCGGCGCAACGAGGTGCGCGCGCTGATCGAGGCGCGCTTCGATCGCGCGGTGACCAAGGGCTTCGATGGCGTGTTCGCTTCCACGCTCGGCGCTTACCGCGCGACCAGCGGCTTTCCGCTCGCGCTGGCCGACGAGCTCGAGTACGCGATCTTCCTCTCGGAGGCCGCGCATGCCCGCGGGCTGAGCATCGGGCTGTCGGGCGACTTCGAGCTCAGCCAGCAACTGGCGCAGCACTACGACTGGGCGATCGCGATCGGCTGCGTCGAGCGCGACTATTGTGACGACCTCGCGCCGCTGGTAGCTGCCAAGAAGGCGGTCTTCGATCTGGAGACCGAGGGCGACCAGGCCAGCGTGTGCCGCGCGGCTGCGGCGCACGGCATCCCGGTCACGTTCAAGCATCGCGGCTTCGACGCGTACGGAGTGGCATGTCCATGAGGCAGGAGGGCAAGTCACACAAGGCGCCCGTGCTGCGCGTGGTGCCGCCAGTGCGCGAATCGGTCCCGCCCGAAGTCGATCCGCGCGATCTCGACGCGCTCTACCGCCGCTTCTCGCCCTACGTGGCCGCGGTCGCGATCCGGCTGCTCGGCCGCGACCACGAGATCGACGATCTGGTCCAGGACGTGTTCCTGAACGCGCTGCGCGGCATCTCCCAGCTGCGCGACGCGCACGCGATCAAGGCCTGGTTGGCCAGGGTGACCGTGCGGCTGTCGGTGCGGCGGCTGCGCAAGCGCCGGCTGCTCGCGGTGCTGCAGCTGGGAGCGGCCAGCGGCGACTACGAGCAGCTGGCCAGCCCGGACACGAGCTCGGAGCAAAAGGCGCTGCTCGCCGCCGTGTACTCCGTGCTCGATCGCATGCCCGCGCGCACGCGCGTGATCTGGTTGTTGCGTCACGTGCTCGACGAATCGCTGCAGTCGATCGCCGAGCTCACCGCTTGCTCGCAGTCCACCGTCCAACGCCGGTTGCGCGACGCCGAGAGCTTGCTCGCCGAGGAGCTTCCCCATGCCTGAACCGACTCGCGATCTCGAGAAGGCACTGACGCGCATCGACGAGCGCTGGAACGAAGCGCGCACCGAGCGCACGCTGTCTGGCTTGCACCTGAAGCGCGAGCGTCGGCGCACCCGACAGCGCGTGCTGGTGGCGGCGGCCGGCGCTTGCGGTATCGCGGCCCTGGTGTTCTGGCAGCTGCGTCCGCAGCCGACTCTGCAGCCGTCCGCGGCGGCTACGCAAGCCTTGCACATGCAGCTCTCCGACGGCTCGCAAGTCGAGTTGCACGACGCACAGGCGCGCGTCGAGCTGAGCCGTGCGTCCGACGCCGCGGTCGAGCTCGAGATGCCGGCTGGCCGCGCGCGCTTCGACGTGGTGCACCGCGAGCAGCGCGTCTTCCAGGTGCGTTGCGGCGAGGTCGTGGTCAAGGTGCTCGGTACGGCCTTCGAGCTCGAGCGCGAGGGCGCGCGCACGCGCGTGGCAGTCTCGCGCGGCCGCGTCCTGGTGACCTGGAATACCGGCAGCACCGAGCTCGCCGCGGGCGAGGCCGGCTGGTTCCCGCGTGCTCCCGAGCCCGCGCGCAACGTCGCAGCGATCGACGCCGGCAGTCCGAGCGTCCCGCGCAGCGCGAAGCGTCCCAGCCACAAGCCACCGGCGGCCACTGCCTGGCGCGAACCGGCAGAGCAGGGTGACTTCGAGCGCGCCTACGAGCTCCTCGCCCGCGCGCCGCAGCCGATCGCGGATGACGTGGAAGAGCTGCTCCTGGCGGCGGACACGGCCCGGCTGTCCGGCCACCCCGAGGCCGCGTTGCCGTACCTCAAGCGCGTGATCGCCCAGCACGCGAAAGACTCGCGCGCGCCGCTCGCCGCGTTTACCCTGGGCGGCGTGTTGATGCACCAGCTCGGGCAACCGCGAGAGGCAGAGGCCGCGTACGCGCGCGCGCGCGAGCTGTCACTCAATCCCTCGCTCTCCGAGGATGCGCTGGCGCGACAGGTCGAGGCGGCTTATCGCGCGAGCGACTCTGCGCGCGCGCGCTCGCTCGCTCAGGAATACCTGGCGGACTATCCGAACGGCAGGCGTGTCCGCGCGGTACGGCGCTTTGGTGGGCTCTGACGCCTTCAGCCGCAGCACTCCTCATCCTCGCGCTCGTGGCGCTGAGCCAGGTGGCGGCGGCGCAGGATGTCGTGCGCCTGTCGATCCCCGACTGTGAGGGTGCGGCTTCGAGTGAGATCGTCAAGCTGGTCTCGCTCGAGCTCGCGCCGCAAGTGACGATCGCGCTCGACGACGCCGAGTCCGTGCAGCTGACGGCGTCATTGCGATGCACGGATGGCCGCGCGGTGATCAGCGTGCAGGACGCGCGCCGCGCCGAGCCGCTGCAGCTGGTGTTGCCGCTCGCCGACACGCGGCGCGAGGCACGCCCGCGCTTGCTGGCGCTGGCGATCGCCGAGCTGATCGCCACCAGTCGGCTCGAGCCGGGCGCTACCCCTCCACCGCCTCCACCGCCACCGGAGCCGCCGCCCCCCGAGGAGCCGGAGACGCCCGAACGACCGCTTTCGGTCGGCATCGGCGCCGGCGTGGTGCGCGCGTTCGAGCCCGTGCTCTGGTCGCCGTCGCTACAGCTCGCGGCTGCGTACAGCTTCGGCAGCCTCGAGCTGCAGGCCGACCTCGCGTTCGACTGGACCTCGGGCAGCACATTGTTGGCCGAGCTCGGCGCGACGGCGATCTCGCTCAATCTTGCGCCCGGACTGCGCGTGATCGCGGGCCAGCTCGCGTGGCACGTCGGCGTCGGCCTGCGCACCGGCGTGGCCTGGCTGACGGCCGAGCCGCGCTCCGGCGAGCTGAGCGGCAAGACGCTCTCGGGTGTCTTCCTGACTCCGCTCGTCTGGACCGCGCTGCGCCTCCACCTGACGCAGCGCGTGTACCTGCGCCTGGCACTCGAGCTCGGCTACATCACGAAGAACGTGATCGGGCAGGAGGAGGACGAGGCAACTGCGCTGTTCGAGCTGCGCGGCTTCCGCGCCGGCAGCTGGCTCGGCGCGGGCATCTCCTTCTGATCAGCTCGCGCGCGCCTCGATGATCGACATCGGGCCAGCGGTGGCCAGCACGCGCTCGAGCGAGAGGCCGGCGCTCGCGAACAGCGCGCGGTACTCGTCGACCGTGCGCTCGCGCCCGCCCGCGTGCACGATCATCTCGAGGTCCAGGAATTTCCCCAACGATGCAGTGTTCCGCGGCCCCACGACCGTCTCGTAGAGCAACACCCGCGCCGACGGCGCCATCGCGCTACGGATGTTCTGCAGGATCTTGCGCGCATCGTCGTCGCTCCAGTCGTGGATGACCGTCTTCGAGACGTAGCAGTCGCCGCCGGCCGGCACTTTCTCGAAGAAATCGCCGCCGATGATCTCGACGCGCTGCGCGACCCCGAGTGACTCGAGGTTCGTCTGCGCTCCGCCCACCACGCTCGGCAGATCGAACAGGATGCCGCGCGCCTTGGGCGCCTTTTGCAGGATCGACCCCAAGAGCCGTCCGTGGCCACCGCCGATGTCCACCACCGTGGTCGCGAACGAGAAGTCGTACACGGCCACGAACGCATCGCACAAGATGTTGCTCGTGGCCGTCATCGCGCGGTTGAAGTCCTCGGCGACGCTCGGATCACCCGTGAAGAACTCGAACGGCTTCTTGCCGGTCTCGAGCTCGATCGCCGTCTTGCCCGTCCGCACGCAGTCGGGCAAGCGGTGCCAGAAGCGCGTGCCGTGGCGCCCCATGAAGATGATGAAGTCGCGGAACGACGCCTGCGGATCACTGCACAAGGCCACTCCCATCGGTTTGAGCGCGAACACCCGATCGGGCAGCTCCTTGCACAAGCCGATCATGGTCGCCGCGCGGAGCACCCGATACAGCGCATCCTCGTCCAGGCTCAACTCGCGCGCCACCTCGTCACTCGAGCGCGCTCGATGTCGCAGCGCATCCGGCACCTTCAGCTCGGCCAGCGTGAACGCGGTGTGAAACGCCCAGAAGTCGCTCACCAGATCCATTACGGCGATCGGCGCGGGCACCAGATTGCGCTTGAGGATGTCGAGTCCAGTACGGGCGACCTCGGTCACCGAGACGACTGCAGGTGGTGGAGTCCTGGCCATGATCACTTGGCTGGCGTGATCAGATACTTCTCGCCCGTGGCTTGCCGGCCGTAGGCGGTGATCACCTCGGGTGAAAGCGCCTCGCGCAGCGAGATGCGCCGCGCGTAGCTGCTGGCGAAGGTGGTCTTCAACTCGTTGCCCACGCGCTCGCGCAGGCGTTGAACCGTCTCGCCGCCTACCTTCTGCAAGAACGGCGTGAGCAGCCAGCCGCCGACGCCCCACGCCATGCCGAAGCTGCGATTGAGCACGGTCGGCGAGCGATCCAGGCCGCCGTAGATGTACAGCTGCTTGTGCGTGCTCGAGCCGTAGCGGCTGTACGCGCCTGCCTTGCGGCTGGCGGCCACCTCCATCGCGGTCAAGATCTGGCTGCCTTGCTTGCCGCCGCCGATCGCGTCGAAGCAGATCGTGGCCGAGGTGGAGCTGCAAGCTTCGATCAGATCCTCGACGAAGCTGGGCAGGCTGGAGTCGCAGATGTGCGTCGCGCCGAGCGAGCGCAGGATCGTGGCCTGCTCCGCCTTGCGCACCACGTTGATCAGCGGGACGCCGTCCTTCAGGCACAGCTTCTGCAACATCTGGCCCAGGTTCGAGGCCGCCGCCGTGTGTACCAGCGCGGTATGACCCTCGCTGCGCATGGTCTCTACCATGCCCAATGCGGTCAGCGGATTCACGAACCACGACGCGCCATCCTCGGCCGTGGTGCCGGCGGGCAGGGGCAAGCACTGGCTCACGTGCACCGTGCGATACTGCGAGTACATCGAGCCGCCGATCACCGACACGGTCTTGCCGAGCAAGGCCTGGGCGCTCGCCGCCGAGCCTGCCGCGATCACCTTGCCCGCGCCCTCGTTGCCGACCGGCAGCGACTGGCCGCTGCGAGCGGCGAGGAAACGCATCACTTCGGGTGCAACGCGCGCGGTCGCCAGCGGGCTGTCGGCGTTGCCACCGGCCTCGAGCGTGGTCAAATCCGCGCCTGCGAGCAGCAATGCGATGTCGGAGGGATTGAGCGGCGTCGCTTCGACCTGCACCACCACTTCCTCCGGCTGCGGCTCCGGCGTGGGCACCTGGACGAGTGAGAGTTCCAGCAGGCCTTCGGGCTTGACCGTCGAGCGCAGCTGCAGACCGTTTGCATGAGTGCTGTTTGACATGGTGTGTATACCTCGCGAGAGCCGCGGGATTAACACACGCCGGCGTCACTACATCAAGCGATCGCAACGGTCAGCTGGCGCAGACGCGCAGGGTCGGTGATCACTTCGACCTCGGCGATCTTGTCGCCGCGGACCGTGTAGCGGAGCGCGACCGAGAGCCGGCCGCGCGGCGCCACGATCACGGCGAAGGCGCCGTCGACCAGCGCCAGCCGGGCGAAGCGCGCACGCCCCGCGAAGCTGAGGGCCTGGCCGGCCACGTTCGAGGCACCCTCCACCTCGCGCGCTCCGTCGCGGAGCACCACGTTCGGATCGAGCAGGGCCAGGAGCGCCTGCAGGTCGGAGCGCTGGGAAGCCGCCATGAAGGCTTCGACCACTTCGCGCTGGCGCTCGAGGTCGATGCTGGGCTCGGCGCTCCCGCCCTGTACGCGCCGCCGCGCGCGGCTCGCGAGCTGCCGGGACGCCTCCGGCGAGCGGCTCACGATCGGGGCGATCTCTTCGAACGGCATCGAGAACAGGTCGTGCAGCACGAACGCCACTCGCTCCGCGGGTGCCAGGCGTTCGAGGACCACGAGCAGGGCCAGGCCGACCGAGTCCGCCAGCTGCGCCTCCTCATCGAACGCGTACGTGTCGTCGGGCGCCGCGTCGGACAGTGCGTGTTCGCGCCGCGCCTTGCGCGACCGCAGCATGTCCAGGCACACCCGGGCGACGACGGTCGTGAGCCAGCCGCCGAGGTTCTGGACGCCGCGCACGTCCGCCCGGCTGAGCCGTAGCCATGCTTCCTGGACCGCGTCGTCGGCCTCGCTGAGCGAACCCAGCATCCGATACGCCACGCCGTGGAGGTGCGGCCGATTCTCCTGAAAACGCAGGGCCAAAGAATTCTGGTCGTCCATCGTCACGTTCCGGGGGTCTCGCTTCGTCATCCGATCGAGTGAGCGAAACCCCCAAGGAGGTAACCATGCAACCCAGGATGAGCAGCCCAGCGATGATCGTGCCAAGCGCCATGCAGGCGCTCTTGGCCCTGAGCAAATCCACACACAAGTCGGGTGTCCCGGAGGGGACCCGGCTGTTGGTCCATCTGCGCGCCAGCCAGATCAACGGCTGCAGCGTGTGCGTGGGCATGCACGCCCGCGAGCTGCGCCAGGCCGGCGAGAGCGACGAGCGGCTGTTCACGGTTGCTGCCTGGCGCGAGGCGCCCTACTTCAGTGACGCGGAGCGCGCCGCCCTGGAGCTGACCGAGGCCCTGACCCGCATCGCCGATCGGCCCGACCCCGTACCCGACGAAATCTGGAATGAAGCCGCGCGCCACTACGACGAGCAAGCGCTCGGCGCGCTGATCCTGGAGATCGCGATGATCAATGTCTGGAATCGCTTGAATGTCGCGACTCGACAGGTCGCGGGTTCTTACGGGCGCTGAATTGTGCTTAGACTGGTCCATGCGCTTGTCCCGCTTGTTTGGCCTAACACTCGCCTGTTTTGTCCTGTGTGCTTGTCAGAAGAACCAATATCAGATGCAGAAGGAGTGGCAGGAGCAACAGGCGAAGAGCTTGAAGCCGGTGGAGTTGGACAAGGGGGGCGAGACTGCATGGCGTAGGTTCCACGTGCAGCGCCTGCGCGTGTACTCCGATGCGGCATTCGTCAAGCGCGTGGGCGATGTGCGCAAGTACGTCGCCGAGTGGCTGGATCGCGCGAACCAGGTGTTGATGCCGGCGATGCAGCTGCGGCTCGAGGTCGACGACTTCCGCGAATTACCGGATCCGTCGACCTCGACCGATCTCGACCAGGTGCTCACGGCATTGCACGGACTCGACAAGGCCGAGGACGTGGACTTCGTGGTAGGTCTGGTCGGCGTGCACCCGATCATGACCATGTCGTTCCACGACCTCGGCCGCGCCGAGAGGCTGGGCAGCTACATCGCGATTCGCTCGATGGACGACGCTGCAGAGCTGCGCGCGTTCGCCGAAGGCCTGGACAAGATCGACCCTGCCGAGCGTGCCGCGCTGTACGCGCAACGCAAACGTCACAAGGAGACTGCGGTGTTGTTGCACGAGCTCGCTCACACGCTGGGCGCGCTGCACACGCGCGCGCACGACGACTTGATGCACCCGAACTACGATCAGGCCATGGTCGCGTTCTCGGAACCCAACCTCGATCTGATGCGCTACGCGCTCGACGAGCGCACGCTGGACAAGGAGCAGCGCGACGACGAGGCGCTGGTGAAACGCATCGAGACCTACCTCCAGAGCTCACAGTGGACTGGGTGGATCGACGAGGAGCGTCAGGGGTATCTGGACGCACTGCACAAGGCGGTCGAGCGCGGATCAGCAGCAGCGAAAGCGGCAGAGGCGGCCCGCGCCCCGGCGAAGCCCGCAGCGCCTGCAGCGCCCGCCGAGGATCTCACGCCGCTCGCGGAGCCGGATCGCGCGACCTACCTGGCGCTCGAGCAGCAGCGTCGCGAGGGCAAGTGGAACGAAGCCTTCAAGGCGGTCACGGGCCTGGCCGACCGCTATCCCAAGTTCCTGCCCGTGCAGCAGAAGTCCTGTGAGCTCGGGATGCAGTTCGGCGTCAGCCCGGGCTACATCAAACCCTACTGCGATCGGATGAATGCGCTGCTGACCCAGCACTAGTCAGTCGTAACGCAGCGTCGATCTGTTGACGGCCTCGGCCTGGCCCGCCGCGCTCTTCGCCGTTCCGGAGGGTTGCGCTTCCAGCCACGCCCAGGCGTCCGCCTCTTGCGCCAGCGGGAAGTACCGAACCTCGACGTTGCTGATGCGCTTCGCGAATCCGAGGTAGCGCTCCAGCCAGCTCGGGCCACCGACGATCGCGTAGCGTTCGATCTTGCGCCGGCCGAGCAGCTTCACCCGCAGCAGGCCCGGCTTGAGCAGCGCAGCCGGTTCGATGCCGCCCATGTCCTCGATGCGAACCAGCACGCGCACGCTCATGTGCGCTTCGAACTCCGTGCGCAGGACACCCAGCACTTGCTCGATGTCCTCCGGCTTGATCCGGCCGTTCCAGACCATCGCGTACGTGTCGGGCCGCGAGGTGGCGATCATGCGGAGCGCGGGCGGTCGCGGTTGCGGCTGACCTGCCCAGGCGAGGGCATGGTCGCGCTCTGCGCTGTGGAACGAGCGAGCCTCGATGTCGGGGAGCCACGGGCCGAACAGGCGCATGAGGCTGCTCGCCCAGGCTTTGTCGGTGACGAGGGCGACGCGCGCGAAGCGTCGCCACTGCCCGACCTTGGACAGCGCGTAGCGCAGGTCGGTGTAGAGCGCTGCGAGTGTCATGTGCATCGGCTCGACGAGCTCGGTGTACACGGCGATGCGAGGGTTGCTTTGTAGCTTGGCTTCCGTTTCCACCACGATGCGGTCGTAGTCCGCCTTGGTAACGTCACCTGATAGTCGAAACGCCGCGACGTGATTCGGTGCCTGCAGGATGTCCAGCATGGCGAGCTCCGGGTTCGAGGGCGTCCATTCGCCTGTTGAGCGGCGAATTAATCCCGCGAGAGTCCTTGGTCATCCGGGCGGAGGACTTCGCCCAGATCAATCGGGCCGGAACCCCGTGCAGGTGAAGCTGGCTTCGACCGAGGCGTCGTTCTTTTTCATCAGCTGATCGCAGGCGGAACCCTGCAAGCGGATGTTGTGATCGTCGACGAGCGTCCAACCGTTGGGGTCGTCGCACTTGAGCGCCTTGCCGTCCAGCTTGACCTCGCCGTTGCAAGCGTCATCGCGCGAGATCGAACCGTTCAGTTCGATGTCGCAGCCCACGGCCTCGCCGGCCAGCGTCTCTAGCGCCTTCGAGAGCTGATCGGGGTTCGCGGGTTCGTAGAGCTGCGCCTTGCCGCCCGCTCGCGGATTGCCGAGATTTGCGAGCTCTTGCAGGTGGTCGTGAAATGGTCCGCTGGCGTCCGCCAGGCTGATGATGTACGTGGTCGCACCTTTTTCGGTGCCCTTCTTCACGGCGTCGATCGACGGCTGGTAGTTGGTCATCGCCTGACCGTTCTGGCCCATGCCGCCGCGGCCCATGCCACCGCCGCCGCACGAGTTCGGCTCCCCGTCCGTGGCGAGGATGACGATCTGGGCGGCGCCGGGATCGTCCGGTCCCTGCGCCTCGATCCAATTCTCATAGACCCAATCCAGGGCTGGTCCGGTCGGCGTGTACTGGCCGGGCTGGACCATCGGCAGCTCGCCTGAAATGGCCGAGAGCGCGTTGAGGCGGGGTTTGACCGGGTTGCCGGGGATGGGACAGCTGGGCCGAGTGCCGAAGGTGACCACGCCGAAGGCCACGACCTTCTCCAGCTTCGGCACGACGCCGCGCTGCGGGTCGATGAGCGCGCTGCGCAACGCGGTCCAGCGGCTGCGCGGATTGCTGCTGCACTCGGTCGCCGACTCCTGGCCGTTCGCGGGGTAGTCGGTGGACATACTGCAGGAGCCGTCGAGGACCAGCGCAACCTTTGGCGACACGCGAAGGGCCGTGATGCGCCCGTTCGCGCAGGCTCCGTCGAGCCCGATCTTGCCGGTGCCGGGACCGGTGCCCTTGGACCCGCTGCCGGCGATCGCAGTCGGGTTATCGAAATTGCCTTTGATCGGCGGCAACGACGGCCCGTCGTCGGAGGAACATGCGCACAACGCGAGCCACAGCACGACTTCCAAGCTGCGTCTGCACGACTCTCCCATTTTACCAGGCTCCATACGAGTAATACCTTGCTCCGTAAGTTCTTCTGAGGATTCGAAAGAGCTCAGACATCGTACGCGCCGACGCTGTCAGCTGCAGGCGTGAAAGTGGGGAGACTATGCGTTGCATCGTGTATGGAGCTGGCGCAATCGGGGCAACGCTCGGCGCGCGCCTGCATCAAAGCGGCCACGACGTGGTGTTCATAGCGCGTGGTGCACAGGCGGCCGCGCTGCGTGACCGTGGTCTGACATTCGAGTCACACGACGGCACGCTGCAGCTGCGCATCCCGGTGGTTGAACGACCCAACCAACTGAGCTTTCGCAAGGATGACATCGTGTTGCTGGCGATGAAGACCCAGCACACCGCGGCGGCGCTGGCCGAGTTGGCCGAATTTGCGACCCCCGACATCGTGATCGCGTGTGCGCAAAACGGCGTGGAGAACGAGCGCCTGGCCTTGCGCGCGTTCGAGCGTGTGCTCGCAATCTCGGTGATGTGCCCTGCGCTGTATCTCAATCCGGGTCACGTGCAGGCGTTCGGCACTCCGCTCACCGGCATCCTCGACCTCGGCCGCTATCCGCGCGGCAGCGACGAAGCCTGCCAGCAGCTATCGGCGGCGTTCCGCTCGTCGCACTTCGATTCGCAGGTGCGCGAAGAGATCCTGCGCTTCAAGTACGGCAAGCTGCTCTTCAACCTGGGCAACGCCATCGAAGCCGTGTGCGGTCCAGACGCACGCAAGGGCCCGATCGCAGACCTCGTCCGCAGCGAAGCGATCGCAGCGCTCACCGCCGCAGGCATAGCCTTCGACGCCGAGCAAGCCGCAAGGCGCAGCCAAGCCAACAAGCCTCTGCCGCTCGGCGCGAGCGCGCGCCCCGGTGGCTCGTCCTGGCAGAGCCTGACGCGCCGCACGGGCAACATCGAAACCGACTATCTGAACGGCGAGATCGTCCTCATCGGCCGCAGCGCCGGTGTCCCCACACCCGCCAACGCACTCTTACAACGCCTATCCAACGAGCTCGCCCGCACCGGCGCCGCTCCCGGAGCACTCACGCCCGAGCGGTTCCTGTCGCTGCTCTCGACCTGAACCCACCGGATGGCGGTTGCGCCGACGAAGCAGAAGAAGAAGAGATGGAACAGGAAGCCGGGAAGATTTGTCGCCAGAAGAACGCCAGGAAGACGCCAGAGGACGCCGAACTACAAGAGGCAGATTTTATGCTCCGCGGATGTACTGAATACGTCTGCGCGAGTCCGCGGAGCAAATCAATCTTCAAACTCTTCTTCTTCTGACGGTGCTGCAGCCGTCAGCGGCCGAGGTGGAAGATGCGCTGGTAGTCGGCGTCCAGGTTGCGGATGGTGACTGCGACGATGCCGTGTTCGTCGAGGGTGTATTCCTCTTCGATCTGGGGGCTTTGGTCGCTGCGTCGTACTGGGACGCTCGAGAGGTCTTGCGACGGTGAGCACAGGGCGGGGTCGAAGGGGAAGAGGACGTCGCCGCTCAGGATGCCGTCGCCGGTGGGGCGGCCGTCGTCGCCGATTGCGCTGCATTCGAGGAAGCGGAAGTGTCCGACGTTGTGCGCGGCGCGGTAGCTGCGCCGGCAGGTGATGCGCCGGCCTCCGTTGTGCGCGGGTACGTTGGTGTCGCGGGTGAAGATTGGATCGAAGGTGATCTCGTCGCCGGCTGCGCCCTCGCGGAACACGCCGAAGGTGCGCGAGAAGTGATCCGAGAGCGCGAACTCTGCGGACTCGTCGGCGCCGATGGCCAGGCCGATCGCGACCGCGGCCGAGGGGTAGGGCGACTTGTGCACGCGCCGGCCGAAGCGCTTGCGAACCACGCGCGTCACCAGCGGTAGCGCGCTCGCGCCGCCGACCACGTAGATGCCGGCCAGGCCGTCTCCCGCCTTCGGATCACCGGCGAGCGCACGCTCCAGGCTGTCGAGCACCGGCGTCATGGCTTCGAGCGTCTTGTCCAGGAGCGGCGTGCAGGCGTCGTAGTAGTCGTCGACCGAGATCACCAGCTCCGGTGTGGGCGCGAGCTCGCCGAGTGCGCCCTCGAGATCGATCGAGAGCTTGCGCGAGCTCGGAGACACGCGCTCTTTCGCGTCGCGGCACTGATCGAGCAGCCGTGTCAGTGCGGCTTCGGCCAGCTCGCTGCGCGCGAGCTCGGCGCGCGTCAACACGAGCTCGAGCAGCGCCGCGTCGAACTCGTCGCCGCCGACCCAGTTCAGACCATTGGTGTCGAGGATCTCGTGGTGCGTGCCGCGGATGCGCACCAGCGACGCGTCGAACGTGCCGCCGCCCAGATCGTAGACGACGACGTGTTCGCGCCGCGCGGTCAGGCTGGCGCGGTGGCGATGCGTGAACTCGAAACCCGCGGCCGACGGCTCGTTGAGCATGGCCATCGGCTCGAAGCCGGCGCGCCGGAACGCGTCCAGTGTAATGAAGCGCTGCGCGCCGTGACCGTGCGCCGGCACACCGATCACGCACCGCAGTCCCTCGTCGCGGTCGTGTTTGTGGGCCGCATCCAGGTTGGACCGAGTGAGCATCGCTTCGCGCAGGGCGGCCAGGAACTGACTCAGCAGCTCTGCGAGCGGCAGTGCGGTGGCACCTACGTGCACCGGCCTGCTCGGCGCGGCGCGCGGATCCGAGAGCAGCCGCTTGAACGAACGCAGCAACGTGGCGCCCGGCTCGCGTGCCAGCGCGAGCGCCTCGAAGCCGAAGCGAAGCTCTCCGCCGAGCTCGGCTACGACCGAAGGAAAGAAGTCGTGGAAGTCTCCAGCTTCGTCCGCGAAGCTGAGCACAGGGTAGTTCCCGCGATCTGCATAGGCGACCACGGTGTGAGTGGTCCCGAAATCGACTCCCAATCTCACGGCGACCTCCTTGGAGGGATAGTCGCACCAAGGATTGCGCGAGCAAAGATGCTTCTGTGTTTCTGGTTGGTAGCAGCTGGATTTAGCCGGGCGGGGCTGCCTCTGCGGAGGCGTCGCGCGCACTCGCGCTTGCGGCACAGGAAACCGCCTGCGTCGCGCGCACCAGCTTGGTTGCTGGAGTCGCGAGCACGAGCGCGAGCACGAGTGCGAGTTAGCTTCGCCTCGGGTCTCGTCGCGATGCGCCGCAAGATGGTCGATGAAGGCGGGCTGCCACGCGCGCACGAGTCCCTCGTACCCGTGCTCGCGTTCGTGCTCGTACTCGCCACTTCGTCTGCGAGGACGGTGCGCGCGACGCCTGTTGTGCAGGCCTGACAGCGCGTGACGCCTTCCCCCGGAGGCAGCTCGCGCGCGCAGGCGCTACTTCGTCGCTTCTTTGAGCTCGCCGACTTCGGGGAACCTCATCTTCAGCGCGGACAGCTGCGCCGCTCGATCCTGGCAGTGCAAGGTCTCTTCCAGCACGCCCGTGGTCACGTCGTTGACGATCTTCGTGCCCTTCTCGCGCGCGATCATCCCGCAATCGGCCAGGCCCAGACCGTTGAGCTGGCTGGCGCCGCAGACTCCGTGCGCAGCCGCGACGTCGAGCGTGGGTTTGCCTCCCGGTCCGGTGCGGCAGAGGTCGGTGACCACGAGGTGGCCGCCTCCCGTGATGCCGACGAGGCGCTTCTTCACGTCCGGCGGTCCGGGCGAGTCGTCGTAGGCGTCGGTCGCGTTGCCGGGGTAGAGGATGCTGCCGACGCCGAAGCCGCCCGGCTTGTACGGCAGCACGCTGTCGGCGATGCCGGAGACGTACAACACCGACTTCAGCGTGGCCGAGCGCGCGACCGCGCGCGTGCCGGAGAGCGGCATGATCAGCTGTACGCCGGGCTTGGTGCTGAAGCTCGCGCACGCGTAGGCGCCCGCGCTGTGTCCGGCGATCGCCACGCGCTTCGCATCGATGTGGCTTGCGAGGAACGCGAGCTCGCCGCTCGGAGCTGCGAGGGCCGCGAGCTCGGCGTCGACGTCGGCGCCGAGATCTTGCGCCGGCCCCGTGCGGCCGCAGTACTGCTGCGCGAGATAGTCGCCCAGGTAGAGGCCGGGGTGATCCGCGGCCACCACCACGAAACCACGGCTGGCCCAGAGCGCCTGGGTGCTGAACGAGCCGATGCGAAACGATGCAGTGCCGTGGACGAAGATCGCGATCGGGTAGGGGCCGTGCTCTTCGTCGAGCGGCAGATCGCGATAGGTCATCTCATCGACGAACGACGCCTCCGCGTCGGGCACCTTCGTCTCTTCGCCCGCGGGCAGGAACTCGCGCATGTCGTACTTCAAGACCTCTTTGCCCTGCTCGCTGCCGGGCTTGGCCGGATACATGATCTCGACCTTGTTCAGGCGGCCGATCTTGACCGTCTTCTGACCGACCGGCCACGCGCCGCGCGCGGCGAGGTCCTGGGGCAACGGCAAGAGTTTCGAGTCGCCGCAGCCCATCACCGTGGTCGCGGCGGGCGCTCCAGCGGCGCCTGCGGAACCTCCGGCACCCGCGAGCATTCCGGCCGCACCTGCACTGCCTCCGCCAGCCCCAGCGATCGTGCCGCCGCTGCCAGCCGCCATGCCACTCGCGCCCGCCGCAGCCGCAGTGCCGCTCGCACCGGCCGCGCTGCCGCTCGCACCGGCC
>DATEOF010000040.1:0-56406 GCA_035274465.1 Polyangiales bacterium | reverse complement strand
GTTCGCGCGCTCTTTCCCGGCCCGAACGCGCGCGACGTCTGCGCGGATGCGCCGCTGGTGCTGAGCTTCTCCTCGGCGCCCAAGCTCGGCAGCAGCGGCAAGATCGAGGTCATGAAGATGTCGGGTGAGATGGCGGCCAGCGTCGATCTGGCCGCTCAGCGCGGCAGCGAGACCATCTCGGGCACGAGCTACAACGTCAGCCAGCGCGCGTGGGTGGACGGCAACGACGTGACCATCGTCCTGCCGGGGCGCGGGCTCGCGCGCGGCGAGAGCTACTACGTGGCCGTCGACGCGGGCGCGATCTCGGTCGGCGGCGGCTCGTTCAGCATCAGCGATCCAAAAGCCTGGCGCTTCAGCACCGCGTCCGCAGCTCCCAGCGGCGGCGCCAAGTTGTCCGTGGCACTCGACGGCACGGGCGCGTTTTGCTCGCTGCAGGCCGCGTTCGACGCCATCCCCGCGGGCAACGCCAGCCCGGTGACCATCGAGCTCGGCGCCGGCAAGTACTACGGCATCGTGCACCTCGGCGGCAAGAACCAGATCACGCTGCGCGGGGCCGATCGCAAGCGCACGATCATCGCCGGCGTCAACAACGACAGCCTCAACGCCGGCACGGCCAAGCGTGCGCTGTTCGGTGTGGACGACGTCAAGGATCTGACGATCGAGAACCTGACGATCAAGAACCTCACGCCCCAGGGCGGCTCCCAGGCCGAGGCGCTGCGCATGCAACGCTGCGATCAGTGCGTGGTGCGCAACGCCGACATCCTGAGCCTGCAGGACACGTTGCTCTGGAGCGGGCGCATCTACGCGCGCGACTGCTTGATCGCGGGCAACGTGGACTACATCTGGGGCACCGGCACCGCCTACTTCGATCGCTGCGAGATCCGCACGGTCGGGCGCGCCGGCTACATCGTGCAATCGCGCAACAGCGCCTCGATGTACGGCTACGTGTTCGTGGACTCGAAGCTGACCAGTGACTCAGGCGTGACCGGCGACGTGCTGGCGCGCATCGACTCGAGCGTCTACCCGGCCAGCCACGTCGCGTTCATCGATTGCCAGATGGGCAAGCACATCTCGCCCGCAGCCTGGACGGTGACCGGCGGCGGCACTGGCAGCGTGCGCTTCTGGGAGTACAAGAGCACCGATCCCTCGGGTCAGCCGGTCGACGTCAGTCGCCGCGCCGGCGGCTCGAAGCAGATCGACGCGAACCAGGCGGCGATGATGCGCGATCCGAAGGTCGTGCTCGGCGGCTGGCAACCCCCGAATCAGTGAGGCGGCGGAGCACTGGGTCGCAGCGCGCGCTGCCAGCGCCCGGACCTGAAGCGGCCGATCAGCAGCACGGCCTTGATCAGGTAATCCGCCATGAGCGCGCCGTACACCCAGACGATGGGCAGCGAGAGCCAGGTGAACACGCCGGCCAGCACGACGCGGCCGAGGATCAGGCCCGCGAACGTGGTGACGAGCGGATAGCGCGTGTCGCCGGCGCCACGCAGCGCTCCGCCCAGTGCGAACTCGGCCGCCATCAGCGGCTGGGCCGCGCCGAGCCAGTAGATGAAGCTGACCGTCAGCTCGACGACCTGCTCGTCGTCGATCATGAGGCGCGCGATCGGTCTGGCGAAGGTCACGATCAGCGCGCCGAGCACCGACATCGAGCCGGCGGCCAACAGCAGCGCGCGCCAGCCGCTCTCGGCCGCGCGCTGCGGCGCACCCGCACCGAGGTGCTGGCCGACCAGCGTGGATGCCGCGATCGAGAAGCCGAAGCCGACCACGAACGACAGCGACAGGATCTGCACGCCGATGCCGTAGGCGGCCAGCGCCAGCGTGCCGTAGAAGCGCGCGATGATCAGCGTAAAGGCGATGAAGCCACCTTGCACCACGAGTTGCTCGAGCGCGGCCGGATAGCCGATCCGCACGAGGCTCCGCACGCGGCTGCGCTCGAGCCGCGTGCCGGACACCGGCTTGAGCTGCAGCCGACGGCTGCGCCAGAGGACGAACGTCAGCAGCGCGCTCACGGCGAACGCCAGGCCACCCGCCAGCGAAGCGCCGGCGATGCCGAGCTTGGGAAAGCCCAGGCCGCCGTACACCAGCAGGTACAGGAACGCGACGTTGGCCACGTTGCTCACCGCGCCGAACAGCAGCGGCGTCCGCGTATCGCCGGCGGCACGCAACCCGGAGCTGATCACGAAGCCGACCGCAAAGGCCGGTGTGAAGCAGCTGATCCAGCGCAGGTAGATCACCGCGAGCTCGCGCGCGCTGCCGGTCAGGCCGAACATCCAGGCGAAGGGTTCGGCTGCTGCCACGCCGAACACGCTGGTGACGACTGCGATGGCGCAGCCGAGCGCCAGCGAGTTCGATACCACGCGTGCCGCCTCGTCGCGTTGCAGCGCGCCGATCGCGCGCGCGACCAGCGCGGTGGTGCCCACGCTCACGGCCATCAGCGTGGCCTGCAGCACGAAGAACAGCCGGTGTCCGGCGGTGGCGGCCGCGACTGCCGAGGCGCCGAGGCTGCCGACCACCTTGATGTCGATGACGCCGACCGTCGACTGCAGCAGGTTGGTGAGCACCGCCGGCCACGCCAACTGCCATACGCCCATGCGCCGTTCGACGTGTTCCGCGCTCGCGTCCATCCGCCCCGTTTATAGAGCACAGTTCGGAAAAACGCGCAGTGGTGTCAAGGCCCGGAAAGCTGGATATCGGCCACGTAGATGTTGTGGAAGCCACTGCGAGTCGAAGTGAAGTAGAACTCAGTTCCGTCCGCGCTCAGCCAGGGATCGAGCTCGTCGCTCGTGGGCGTGTTGAGCTCGTCGAGCGGGGCGGGGTTCACGAACGGATCGTCCGTGGACTTGCGCCAAGCCACGAACAGATCGTATTGGCCGAGGCCCGGGCCCGGGCCCGGGCGCTCGTTGCCGCTGAAGAACAGGGTCAGGCCGTCGTCGCTCAAGAAGCCATCGATCACCGTGCTCCAGGCCGGGTATGCGAACGCGGAGAGGAGCTCGGGCGCGCCGAACTCGCTGTCGCGATCGCTGCGCTCCGCCAGATAGGTTTGATAGTAGCCGCGCCGCGCGCGATCCGAACCGAGAGGCATGATCGTCTCGTGTTGACCCGGTGGCCGCGCGACGTCCTTGGCTGGCGAATTGAGCTGGGGCAGATGGATCGGCGCAGTCCACGCGGCGCCGCGCGCGCTGCGCGTGGTGCTCATGATGTCCAGATCGCCGAGGCCGCCCGGGCGATCCGAGCTGAACCACATCGTGAGCGCCGCGGCATCGAGCGAGCAGCCCGCTTCGTAGTCGGCGGAGTTGAGCGCGCTCACACGCTCGGGCGTTCCGAACGGCTCGTTACGCGTCGTGCGGCGTGCGGTCCAGATGTCGCTCTCGTCCTCGCCCTCGCGATTGCTCGTGAAGAAGATCTCGAGCAAGTCGGGGCTCAGCGTCGGGTTGTCGGTTCTAGCGCCTGGGACCGAGAGCTCGGCGACCAACCTCGGGAGCGAAAATTGGTACGGCTTGGGAGCGCTCGCACCCAGCGCGATGACCTGGCCGTCGCCACAGCCCGCGCATGCGCAGCAGATCGCGAGTAGAACAGCCCACGATGCTAGGCTGGCCGCCAGGTTCAGGTCGCGTGATTGATCGAGCATCCGCACTGGTGCGCCTTGTAATAGCAGTAGCTTGGCTCGCGGGCGCCGGCTCGCCTCGAATCGCGCTGGGACAGGCGCAAGACCGCCCCCGGGCTCACTTGAGCGTCCAGGGTCCCACCTGCGCGAGTGAAGCCGCTCTGCAGGCTGCCGTACACAAGCGCTCGGCGCGTATCGCCTTCGTCGTCGAGCAGCCCGGCGTGCTGATGCTGGATGCTGCGCTGACCGAGCGCGCTCCGGCCGATTGGCAGGCCGAGCTGATCGTGCGCGGCCCGCGCCGCTCCGAGCGGCAATTGAACGCGGGCAGCTGCGAAGAGGCGCTGGACGCGCTCGGCTTGTTGATCGCGATGACCCTGGATCCCGCGCTCGCTGATGCCCAACCCTCGGTCGTGGTCACCCCGGTACACCCCCAGCGACCCACCAAACCCTCTGCGCCGGCCGAAACGCCGCCTACCCCCGCGCCCGAGCCCGAGCCCGCGCCGGAGCCCGAGCAGCCGGCGGCCGAACCCCCACCGCCAGCTCCCGAGCCTGCGGCAACGGCTCCACCGCCAGCCTCGGAACCCCCCGAGGAGGAAGAGGAAGAATCTTCGTCTACCCCCGCCGAGTCCCAGCTCGGTGCCGGCGTCGCCGCGCTCTACACCTTCGGCCCGACGCCATCGCCCATGCCGAGCCTCTCCTTCGACGTCTACTGGGCTCTCGAACGCGACTCGATCTGGGCTCCCGCGGTACGCCTGCGCTTCGCACACGGCTTCGGCGTGACTGTCCACCAGGACCTCGGCACGGCCGATTTCACGCTGGATGTCGGGGGCTTGGAGCTGTGTCCCGTGCGCTTGCCGTTGGGCCCGGTGGCGCTCCGCGCCTGCGCGTCGGGCAGCTTCGGTTGGCTCGGCGCGAGCGGCTCCGACACCTACCAGGCAGCTTCGAGCACGCGGCCGTTCGTGAGCCTGGGCGGCAGCCTGTGGCTGGTGGTCCCGATTGTGGGCGGCCTGCAGCTGCAAGGCAGCGCCAACCTGGCCGCCGCCTTGATTCGGGATGAGTACGCCTTCACACCAGACGTGTTCCATCAGGTGTCAGAAGTGCAGTTCGACCTCGGCTTGGGACTCGGAATGCGCTTTCTGTGATCGACGGCGGGCGGATCCCGCATAGGACAGGAGAGCATGCAACGTCGCGCTGTCGCAGTCATGAGAGAGGCGGAGATGCCATCTCAGCCAGCGTCCCCGCGCGCTCGAGTGGAACAGATGTTCGAAGCTCATCACAACGTGGTGTGGCGGACGCTCCGCCGCTACGGGCTCGACCCGGAGTCTGCTGCCGATACCGGCCAGCAGGCCTTCCTGATCGCGGTCGAGCGCGTGGGCGACATCTGGCCCGGCAGCGAGCGTGCATTCTTGATCGGTACCGCGTTGCGCCTCGCACGTGGCGTGCAGCGCAGAGCGGCGCGGTTGCAATTCGAAGGCGAGATCGATCGACATGCAGGTGCGGGGGCGCACGCAGAGTCGCGCACCTCGACCCTCGAGCTCCTCGATCGCGCGCTCGCCAGCCTCGATCCGGATCTGGTCGAGGTGTTCGTGCTGCATGACGTGGAAGGTTTCTCCTCGCCCGAGATCGCGCAGGCGCTGAACCTTCCGCTCGGCACGGTGGCGTCGCGCCTGCGCCGCGCGCGCGAAGACTTCCGAGCGGCAGCCCATCGGCTCCAGCTCGTATTCAAGAGAGAGGAAGGGGTGCGATGAAGGACCCCGACACCGACGCAGGCTTCACGCCCACCGAGTTCGAGCGACGACTCCTGGACAGCGCCCGCGCGGACTCCATTCCTCCTGCGCTCAAGCAGTCGATGCATCGCGCGCTACACGCCTCGCTCGGCGGAGGCGCGGCGGGCGCAGCGGCAGCCACCTCGATCTGGACCTCGAAGACGGGCCTCGTGGTGCTGATCTCCGCGGCCGCGCTCGGCAGCTTCGCCAGTTACAGGCTGATCGACCGGCCAGCGACGCCCCCTGCGCCCACGACGACCGTGGCGAGCCCTGCGACGGCTCCCGCTGCCGCGCCGAGTCTCCAGGCCTTGCAGCCTACAGCTGCAGAACCTCAACAGCTGACCGAGGAGATCGCGCTGCTCGATCGCGCCCGGGGCGCCCTCCAGGCGCGGGCGCCCGAGCGAGCGCTGGACTTGCTCGAGGAACACAGCCAGCGCTTTGCGCGGCCGAGCCTCGGGCCCGAGGCCGAGGTGCTGCGGATCGAGGCGCTGGTGCAGAACCGCGAGCTGCCGAGAGCCAGGGCGCTGGCCAAGAGCTTCTTGAACGCGCACCCGAGCAGCCCGCTCGCGGAGCGCGTGAGCAAGCTCGCCCGCTAACGGTTGGCTACCCAGCTGAGCGCGCGCTCCACGAGACCCACGACCTTGTCGTCCGTCCAGCTCGCGTCGGTGTGCCCGAAGCCGGTGTAGAACGTGCGACCCATCCCGAGCGTTCGAGACCAGGCGATCGGATGATCGGCGCCCATGTTGCCGCCGGTGTAGCTGCTCTCGTCCAACTTCAACAACACATCGACCTTGCCGCGCGGGTTCTCGCGGAAGTTGTACCACTCGTCCTCGCGCTCCCAGCTCATGGGTAGGCCTGCGACGATCGGGTGCGACGGCGCATCGACCAGCACCTTCGCCTTCTGAACGGCAGGGTGATCCTTGAACCAGGCTCCCACCACCTCACCGTAGAACGGCCAGTCGTACTCGGTGTCCGCCGCCGAGTGGATCCCGACGTAGCCGCCGCCGCCCCGGATGAAGCTCTCGAAGCTCGTCTGTTGCGCGGCATCGAGCACGTCGCCCGTGGTCATCAGGAAGACCACGACGTCGGTCTCGGGCAAGTGCGCTATCAACTGCGCCGCGTCTTCGGTGAACGTGGCGCTGGCCTTCGTGCGCTGGGCGATTCCGCGCAGGGCGTCTTGTGCCGCCGCGATGCTGTCGTGCCGGAAGCCGAGCGTGCGCGAGAAGACGGCAATCCGCAGTGGCTTCTGCGCCGGAGCACCCGCGTCGTCGATCGCCGCGTCCTCTTCGAGCGAAGCGGCGTCGCCGCCATCAGCTGCAGCGCCTGCACCCGCACCTGCGCCACCCTGACCGGCACCGGCCGCGCCAGCGCCAGCGCCAGCGCCAGCGCCGCCTCGTCCGGCGCCAGCTACTCCGGCACCACCTCGGCCGCCGCCACCGTGGCCTGCGTCCTCGGGGCCTTCCGACCCCGAATCACACGCCAACATCAAGCCGATCATGAGAGCGCAAGCCGGGCGGCACATGCGCTCAGACTAGCACTCGGCACTCGATGTTCAGAGCCGCCGCGTAGCGCCGGCGACTGACAATTAAACCGTCTTCGGCTCGGACGACTCGGCCGGCGCAAGGAACGCGCGATGCGGAGCCTTGCGGTAGCGATGATCCGGGAAGATCTCGAACAAGTGATCGGCGAACTCGATGTCGCGCAACGTTCCGCGGCTCGGACGCCAGCGAAACGCTTCGGGCGACAGGACTTCGCGGATCTCACCCGAGTTCTGACCCTGGCCGCGCCGCCAGCGTTCTGCGGACTGCCGATTCGAGAACACGTAGTGGGGGAAACCCGGGCCGAGAAAGCCGCGCCAGACGACGAAGCCGCGATAGTAGTCGGCCGTCGCCGGCCGCTTCTCGCAGTAATCACAGACACATGAGAGGAATAGCGGAACCATCTCGTTCCCGCATACACCGCACATCATACTGCAACAACCTCCGGTGACCGACCCGCGCACACTGTAGTGAAAACTCGAGCGCGCGCCAGTCGAACTGCAGCGGACAGCTGCAGAAGCTGTGGTCCCCTGCCGAAAAACCCAGGCGCAACCGCCACTTCAGCCGCGATGTGTCCCGTCGGCCGTGACACCAGGCGGAGCATGGGTGGCGCTGGTGGCGGCACTTCAGTGTGCGACCTCATCGGGAGACGGCGAGGTCGCTGCCGCAAATACGCCTGCGTCTTCGAACTGCGCGTCCACGTCCGGGGTCGTGCTACACCGCAACGGCGTGAACGATGTTGGCGAAGTCCTTACGGATCACTCGGCGACCGTGTCGATCACGGCGCTCACGCCGTTCTTGCGCCTGATCGAGGAGTGCGGGCCGGACATGGTGTTGCGCGCGGCGGAGCTCGGCGAGCGGAGCTTCGAGCGCTGGTCGATCAACCCCGAGGCGCTCTCGAACCCGACGCTGCGCCTGCCGCATGCGCTCGTGATCGAGCTTCTACTCTCGTTTTCCGAGCTGCTCGAGGATCCCTCGGCGGCGCTGCGCGCCGGCACCAAGCTCCACTTCGGCGACTACGAGTTGCTCGAGTATCTGTGCTGCAGCTGCCGGACGCTGGGCGAGACGATCGCGTGCCTGGGGCGTTATTACCCGTTGCTGATTGCAGCGGAGTACGAGCTGGTCATCGAAGGGGACCGCGCCGAGGGTCGGTTTCGGATCGCGCCCGGTCTGCCTGCCCCCGACTGCCTGAACGAGTTCGCGCTGGCGAGTAACCTGACGATGGGCGCGCTGCACCTGCAGCTGGAAGGCGTGCAGTTGCCGCTCGAGGTCTGCTTCGCGCACGCCGCGCCCAGCTACGCGGCGCTGTTTCCGCAGCTGTTCGGGGCGCCGGTACGCTTCGGCTGTGAGTACAACGCCATCGTGTTTCCGGTCTCGATGCTCTCGCATCCGATGCGCACGGCCGATCCGGTGCTGCACGACGTGCTGGTGCGACTGGCCGATCAAGAGCTGACGGCGCTCAGCGACAAGAGTGCCTTCCCCGCGCAGGTGCGGGCCGCGATGCAAGCCGAGCTCGCCCAGGGCGCGCGCCTGGAAGCCGTGGCGGCGCGCCTGCACCTGAGCCCCGGCGCGCTGCGCTCGCGCTTGCTGCAGCACGGGACGACGCACAGCGAGCTGCTCGATCGACTGCGCCGGGACAGCGCCCAGCGTCTGCTCCGCCAGAGCCAGCTCAGCTTCGCCGAGATCGCGCACGCGCTCGGCTTCGCGCATCCACCAGCGTTCCATCGCGCGGTGCGGCGCTGGTTCGGCCTCACGCCGAGCGCGTACCGCGAGGCTCCCAGCGCTCATCCGGCAGCGCGGTTTTTTCGGCGCGGGCGGTAGCAGGTTTGGTGTCATTGACAGGCCGCGCGAAGCTCGGGACAACCTGGCCCATGGTCTGCGTGCGCGTGTTTGCGCTGTGGGTGCTGCTGGCGAGTGCGGCGTGCGGCGGGCGTGGGGCGGAGTCGATGCCGGGGGGCATGAGCGCCGCCGGGCAGGGCACGTCCGAAGCGGGGAAGGTTGCAGCTGATGGCGGCGGGGGTGCTCCGGCTGCGGGGGCCGGGAGGGGAGAGTCGGGCGCGGGCTCAGGCGCGGGCTCAGGCGCGGGAAGAGGGGCCGCAGGTGCGCGTGCAGCTGGCAGCGGCGGGGCTTCGGGTGCCTCCGGGGCTTCCGGCGGTGCGGCTCCGGCTGGGGCTGGCGGCGCGGCTCCGATGGATCCGCCCGGCCAGGTCGTGACCTTTCGTAACGGTGGGTTCTGGAACGACGCTGCGGGCAAGCGCATCGAGGCTCATGGCGGTGGGTTCTTGCGCGTCGACGACACCTGGTATTGGTTCGGCGAGGACAAGTCGGCGAACGGGGCTGGCTTCAAGGCCGTCAACTGCTACGCGTCGAAGGATCTCTCGAGCTGGACGTTCAAGAACGCGATCATCACGCGCGAGACTGCGCCCGAGCTGGCGGCGAGCGACCGGATCATCGAGCGGCCCAAGGTGATCTACAACGAGAGCACCAAGAAGTATGTGATGTGGTTGCACTGGGAAGGTCAGAACTACGCCGAGGCCAAGGCCGGCGTGTTCACGAGCGCGACTGTCGACGGCAAGTACCACTACGAGAGCTCGTTTCGCCCCAAGGACAACATGTCGCGCGACGACACGCTGTTCCGCGACGACGACGGCAAGGCGTACTTCATCTCGGCGGCGAACGAGAATGCCGATCTGATCGTGTACGAGCTGACGCCCGACTACCTGTCGATCGCGCGCCAGATCTCGGTGTTGTTCAAGGGCGCCTACCGCGAAGCGCCGGCGATGTTCAAGCACGACGGCCGCTACTACCTGATCACCTCGGGCGCGACCGGCTGGGATCCGAACCAGGCCAAGTACACGACTTCCATGTCGATCGAGGGTCCCTGGCCCGCGTTGCAGAACCTGGGCAACGCCATGACGTACGACACGCAGCCGACGTACGTGATCCCGGTGCAAGGCACGCGCGCGACCACGTACATCTACGCCGGCGATCGCTGGCAGGACCCGGACCTCGGCAGCTCCAAGTACATCTGGCTGCCGCTGGTCTTGCGCGGCGACGCGCAGCTTTCGCTCGACTATTATCCCGAGTGGCAGCTGGATCTGACGACCGGCGAGTGGAAGGTGGACGACGGCTTCATTCCACAGGCTGGCTGGAAGCTGGTTCGGGCCGATAGCGAGGAAACCTCGGCCGAGAACGGGCGCGCGAGCAACGCCTTCGATGGGTCGGCGTCGACCATCTGGCACACGCAGTACACCGGATCCACGCCTGCGCCGCCGCACGAGATCGTGATCGATCTGGGTGCGAGCTATCGGCTCGAGGCGCTGCGCTATCTACCGCGGCAGGACGCGGAGGATCACGGCATGGTGGCGGCGTACGCGTTCTACGTGAGCGATGCTGCCGACCGTTGGGAACAGCCGGTCTCGAGTGGTACGTTCGCGACGGATCGGACCGCCAAGCTGGTGAAGTTCAATGCGGTAGTCGGGCGCTACGTGCGGTTCGTGGCGATGCGGGAGATCAATGGGCGGGAGTGGACGAGCGCTGCCGAGATCGATCTGGTGGGTGTGAAACAGTGAGTATGCGTCGGATCGGTGTGGTGGGAGTGCTGGTGCTGCTGGCTTGTGGCGGAGAGGCTGCGGGCGGAGCGGCTGGTGTTGGTCGTGGCGGCGTCGGCGGTGCCGGGGCGGGCGGCGTACCTGTGGCTCCTGCCGGTGCTGGTGGCGCTGGTGTTGGGGTTGCGGGGGCCGGTGGCGCTGGTGCAGGTGGCGGCGGTGCGGTGGCCGGTAGAGGAGAGTCGGGCGCGGGCTCCGGCGCGGGCTCGAGCGCGGGAAGAGCGGGCGCCGCTGGCGGCAGTGGGGCTGCAGCTGGCAGCGGCGGCAGCGGTGGGGCCGTTTCGCTCGTGACTCCGATCGAGCGGCAGGGCAAGTACGTGTTGGAGTTCGGTGATGTGTTGTTCGAGATCGATCCGATGCTCGGAGGGCGGATCACCAAGTGTCAGATCGCGGGTCAGAATCTGTTGACCGGGCCCGACGTCGACAGCGTCAATTTCGGCTCCACGTTCTGGCCCAGCCCTCAGGCGCGCTGGAACTGGCCGCCGGTGCCGGAGATCGACAGTCAGCCTTACACCGGCAGCGTGTCCGGCGAGTCAGTGATGCTCGTGAGCAGCGTGGGTCAGCGCGCCAAGGTGAAGGTCAGCAAGCGCTTCAGCGCGCGGCCGAGCGACGGAGCGATCGACATCGAGTACACGCTGAGCAACGAGGACAGCGCGGCGGTGTCCTGGGCGCCGTGGGAGATCACGCGCGTCGCTCCGCGCGGCATCACGTTCTTTCCGACGGGCATGGCCAGCGTGAACACGCAGCTGCCGATCATGGTGCAGGGTGCTACAGCCTGGTTTCAGCACGATCCCAGCAAGATCGCCATGGGCGGACAGAAGTTCACCGGCGACGGCAGCAAGGGCTGGCTCGCGCACGCTGCGGGCGACAAGCTGCTGCTCAAGCGCTGGGCCGACGTGCCGCTTGCCATGCAGGCGCCCGCACCCGAAGCCGAGATCGAGATCTACGCGGCTGCGGGCTACGTCGAGATCGAGCCGCAGGGCCCCTACACGCAGCTCATGCCGGGCCAGAGCGTCAGCTGGAGCGTGCGCTGGTACCTGCGCCGCCTGCCGGCCGAGTTGATGCCAGCCGTGGGCAGCGCCGAGCTCGTGAGCTTCGCCGAGTCACTCGCGGGTCCGTGAGGCCTCCAGGTTGCCGATCGGATCGTCGCCGTCGTCGAGATTTGCGAGGTCATCGTCCTGACGATGCGTTACCGGAGGGACAGCCTCGTTCAACCTGCTCGACAACCGCGCTCAAGTACGGGCGCGGCGCGACCGAGGCCAAGATCGACGTCGTCTGCAACAGCGACCCGTCGGCGCGCAAGAACCTCGTCCTGTACCACGGGTACTCGCCGCGCACTGCGCCTGGCGTGAGCTCTTGACACCAGAACGCCGGTGATTAGCTTGCGTTTCGCTGAGGCAGAAAGATGTGTTCATTCAGACACTTGGCAGAAGATCTATGAGATTCCGCTCCGGGGCCTCGGTATTCACTACTTCTATCTTCACTTCCACATCTTGGTGGAGGCGCGGCCCGGATAGGGCAGAAGGGAGCACGAACATGTGGTGGGAATGCAGCGAATGTGGCGGGCACGTCGAGCGGCATCGAGCTCCCGTGCAATGCCGCGAATGTGGAACGGCAGGCGTGATCTTCGTTCCGGTCGACATCGACGACCCGATCGCCGGGGACCCGCAGGCCGACAGCCTACGGGCCGTCTGGCTGCGCGCTGGCATGGAACAAACTCGCTCGTTTGTGGCCGCGTAAGATGAGCAAGCGCGAGCAACCCACAGCGATCCAGCGGGCCGATTCGCAGCTGGATCTCAGGCATCTGCGGCGCGAGTCACGCACGGCGCTGGAGCTGGCCGTCGTCGCGCTGGCGCCGTCGGATCTGGTCGATCGGCTCGCGGCCTCCGCAGGCCTGCTCGAGGCTCTCGTGGAGCTACCGACGGATAGCGCGCCGGTAGTAGCCATCGTTCCGAGAGTCGCGACCCGCGCGCGCAGCGCCCTCGAAGACTGGCAGAAATGGCAGCACGAGCACCTCGAGAAGAAGATGCCTCGAGGCTGAGGAGCTCGTCACCGCACAGCCCACGAGAACTGGTTGCGCAGCATCACCGACGCTCGCCCGCCAGCATCTCGCTGGTCGATCACGCGCTGCAGTGCTGTTCCGATCCCAGCGCTCACCGCGATCTTGGCGAACGAAGCGCCGTGGTGCCTGTGAGTCAGATCGCGGCGCTCGCGAAGAACCCCGAGATTTTGAGCATCAGGCAGCGCTTCGTGACTCGCATGCACGAATTCGCGCGTCTTTTGCCGCGAAGCTGCTAAGAGGTCCGCCTCAACAAATTGCCACGGTCAGGAGTCGGTATTTATGGGCGAACCGAAGACGAAATCCGCTGCGAAGATTACCCGTGCCAAGGCGGAGCTCGCGTTGTCGCGTGGCGCCGATCCGACGCTCGACACGTTCGCGAAGCACCCCAACAAGCACGTGAAGATCAAGGCCGAGAAGCTCGCAGCACGCGCTGCCGGCACTCCGGCGATTGCCGCGGAATGAACTAGCCGGCGCTGGTCTAGAGAGCCGAACCGCGACCGGAAGACACGTCGCAGTTGCAACTGCGACGTGTCAGACCGATCGCGTGACTGGTCGCGCCTTTGCGCGCCAAGTTCCCACGCCTTGGCTGAAAAGGTGTGGAGCGCGGGAGCCTCGGCTAAAGCAGCAACGGTCGGTCGAGCCATCGCGGAGCGGCTAACCGATCGAGGCGAGTGACTGTGCCATCGAGCTGATAGGTCGGCGGCGCACCCCGTTTGCACGATCACGTCACTCTAAGGTGGCAACGTTGCGCCCGCGCTGGATGATGACCTCGAGTGGGCCCTCGTCGGGAGTCGGTGGCTCGAAGTGGTCGAAGTAGTGGACGGCGAGCTCTTCGGTGAGTGCATAGTCGTCGGAGTGTTTGCCACGTCTGGCCCGTATGCGGTTGAGGACCGTATCGCGATCGGTCGCGAGGTAGATCATCTCGGGCACGACACCAGTCGGCTCGAGCAGCTTGCGGTAGTCGTCACGCATCCTTCGCGACCAGAACGAGAAGTCCAGGACGACATCGGTGCCTGCTCCGACGAGTTGGAGCAGCCGAGCCCGTAGGTCGGCCTCGATCTCGTCGCGGACATTCGGTGGGGGTGGCATCGTCGCGATACCGCGACGCCATATCTCCGCGTCGAAGGAGAGCCGAATCATGCCCTCGCTCTCCAGGCGCCGGGCATAGGTCGACTTTCCTGAGCCCGAAGGGCCGCACATGAAGATCACACGGCTCACGGACGGAGACTAAGCCGATCCTTGGGTTGGCGCACGGTGAGAGCTTGCGGACGACGTCGATGGGTGGTCATCAGCCACCGCGCGCGAACCACGAGCTCAGCGCGAAAGCCGGCGGATGCGGCGGCAGAGCTCGGGATGCGCAACTAACCAGCCGACTGCTGCTTCAGCGCACGCGCGCGAGCGACCAGACGCTGCCAGCGGTCGTGACGGTCCGTTCGACGCCGTCGGGGCCGACCGAAGCGCTTTACTTCGGCGGCCCCCGTCGCATCCGTGCGTCACGCGTCAACGAGCAGGAACACTACCCGATGCCGACCAACGCGGCATGATCTTGAGGTTCAAGGTGCTCGCGTCCTGACCGCAGAACGAGCCACCGACCTGAACCGCACTGCCTGCCTCGTCGACGAGCACGTTCAAGTCGACCGCGCAGCGCGCGTTCACAGCACCGCTCAAGGTCACGTCGCCCGAGTAGAGCGTCTCGATACGAAGGGGCGTACCGGCGCCCGCGACGACCGTCTGCGAGAACTCCAAGTCGCCCGAGATCTTCGTGCCGTTGCGCGACACGCAGCCTTCGTACGAAATCGCGACCTTGACGTCGACGTTCACCGGGACCGGGACGATGTTCACGTAGCCAGCGACGCTGGCCGCACCGCCGGCGTCGCAGGAGACGTTGATCGCGGGGCCATCCGCGACCGGTGCCGCCCCTGGAGGCACGGCCGGGTTCGCGCTGCTGAAGCCGGTGACGGTGGTGTCGACATTGGTCGTGAGCTCATCGAGGGCGAGTTGCGCCGACTTCGCGTCGACACCAGCCTCGACCTTCTTGTCGCCGACCGAAGCGCTCACCTTCGCGCCGTCATCATCGTCATCGTCGCCGCCGCAAGCTGCGAGGGCGAGCACGAGACCCGCGCCGAGCACGAAGCAAAAACCATAATTGTTGTTGATGCGGACCATATCCGTTCCTCCACGGAGTAAGTTGAGAGTGTTGGGTGGTGCGCATTGCAGGATCGATGCCGACCGTCTGGTGAGCACGTGCGAAGGCTGTGGCGGTTCGCCGACGCTGCGGATTACCCGGCCAGATCACGCGCATTTGTAGGTCGTATTCGACGACCGCTGGGAGCGCGGGACTGCAAATGATCCGACAGCGCGCACTTCAACGGTCGATCGGACAGACTAACAGTGAGGCATACATGCATGTCTCTCTTCGGGTCTTAGTTTCTCCACCTCGTGCCAACACGCCGCCAACGATGCTTTGCGCGTCCGTCTTTCCTCGTTTTCGAACGCGCCGACGGACCGTCGCGGACCTGTTCCGGGACTACGAGACAAGCGTCGCATCTGTGCATGCTGATGCGATTTTGCGCCGCGTCTTCCAACTTTCCTGGCCTCGCAAGTACATGATTGGCCGCTTCTGACGCGTTCGGCGGGCTCGCGGGCGTGATCGCCGGGATCGCCCGAGTGCGCATCCAGCGTACGCTCGCCGCATGCACAGAGCGGGAATGCTGTGGGTCTGTGCGAGTGATGTGGTGCGCGAAACGGGCGGCGCGGACTCTGCGCGGGTGGTAACGGAGCGCCGAGGCTGGCGATCGTCAACCGACCGCTATTCGTATTTCATGTACGCCGACAGCGGCCACGCTCATCATCTCGACGCTTTGCTAAAAAAATATCAGCTCGCCAGCGTGATGCGCGACGGCGCAGCGACCAACAGACCGTCGACGGCGCTCAAGTTCAACGTCCTCGCGATGTCGCCTGCGTACATGCGAACTCCGACGCACTGCCAGACCTCAAGACGGGTCGGACACGCAAGCACGCGGGCTCGGTAGGTGATGGTGTCGAAGTTACACTTCGATCTTCATCGAAACTTCAGGGCCGCCTTGTTCGCCGCGTGTGCACGGTTGAATCTGGCGACTGCGCACTCGATGTGAGGAACCTACGAAGCGACTCGGGGGAAAGTATGCACGATGATGCACAATGGCGCGCACGATCCAACCCGGAGAGGCCAGACGTCGCCATCGAGGGATAGCCGGTCGCCGCAGGACTCGCGTATTAGCCTGGCGCAATGCTGCAGTCTGCTCCCGGTGGAAGGGGTCTGCCACTCGTCGGTCACTTGCCCTGGATGATGCGAGATCCGATGCGCTTCCTCGCCGAGCTGTCGCGTCGCTACGGCGACGTGGCGGCGTTTCGAGTCGGCGGGCGGCCGCACGTGCTGATCAATCATCCGGAGCTGATCAGCCGCTTGCTGACCAATCGCAGCTGCGCGAGAAGCGACGCGAGCCGCAAGGGGATGCGGTCGTTCCTCGGCGACGGGCTACTCACGACCGAGGGGCCGCTGCACCTCCGGCGCCGGCGCATGATGGCGCCCGCCTTTCATCGCGAACGCATTCGCCGCTACACCGAGCTGATGTGCGCCGAGACCTACGCCGACATCGCGGGCTGGCGACCCGACGAGAAGCGCGACCTGCACAAGGACATGATGCGCGTCACGTTCACGATCGTTACGCGGGCGCTGTTCAGCGCCGACAGGCGCGACGACGCGCACGAGGTCGAAAAAGCGCTGGCGGTGATCATGCCGTGGGCGATCCTCGGCGCCGCCATGGCGAACGTGCTTCCGTCGCTGCCGGTGATCTACCCGCTGCGCGCCAAGGCGGCGATCGCGCGGCTCAACCGCCTGGTGCTGGAGATCGTGGCGCAACGGCGCGCGGAGGGCGGCGACCGCGGCGACCTGCTCTCGATGTTGCTCGCGACGCGCGACGAGGACGGAAGCGCGCTGAGCGACCAGGACATCTGCGACGAAGCGCTCACGCTCATATTCGCCGGCCACGACACGACCGCCAACACGCTGACCTGGGCGTGGCACCTGCTGACGGAGAATCCGGAGGTGCAGGAGGCGCTGTACCAGGAAGTGCAGCGCGTGGTCGGCGAGCGCGCGCTGACCCCCGAGGACCTGCCCAAACTTCCGCTCGTGGAGCAAGTCATCCACGAGACACTGCGCTTGTACCCGGTCATATGGCTCGGCGACCGCGTGCCGGAACAAGACATCGAGCTCGGCGGTTATGCGATACCCAAGGGCATCGGAGTCGTATACTCGATGTACGTCATGCAGCGCGACGAGCGCTTCTTCCCCGATCCCGAACGCTTCGACCCGGCGCGGTTCAGTCCCGCGCGCATCGGCAGCATCCCCGACGGCGCCTATTTCCCATTCGGCGCAGGCGTTCACAAGTGCATCGGCCACAGCTTCGCCCAGATGGAGTCGCGCATCATCCTGGCAGCGATGGTGCAGCGCTTCGCCATCTCCGCTATCCCCGGACACAAGGTGCGCGGAACCCGCGAACTCGTCATGACCCCTGTCGGCGGCCTCCCTGTCAGGCTCAGCGCGCGCAACCCTTCCGTCATGCGCTCGGCGTGAGCCCGTGCTTGGCGTGGCACTGGTGGCACTTCAGGTCCGCGAACTAGCTAGCGGAGCGGAGTTATCGCGGCTGCGAGATGCGCGTGCAGCCACGCCTTGGGCATGAGAGCGGCGATGTCACCACGTTCTACGCCTCGATGATTGATGAGGTATGCACATGCAGCTGCCAGCGGCGTCTCGGGCGGCTCGTGTGGCCGAGTACGTCATCGCGGCCGGGTCCAGGTTCGTCGTTCGCACCGCATTGTTGGGCGTCACGAGCACGCCCGAGCAACCAGTGCACGAACTGATTAGATCAGCGCGCGGCCGGCTTGTCGGCGCTGATGATCAGGTAGTCCGTATTCATGCCCAGCTTATCGCCAATCGCCTGCGAGGCATCCTGTTCCGCGGTGGACATCGGCTCGACGATGGCTTCTTCCATGGACTTACCGGCGCGGCGCAGCTTGGCGTAGGCTTGATGCTGCGGATTCACGAAGTGGCCGATGGAGCGCATTTGTACGTTGACGAAGCCGATTCCCTCGAGCTTGCGCTTGAATTCGTTGCGGTCGTAATAGTTCTCGATCGGCTCGGCGAAGTGGTGGAGCGCCCAGCGTGCAGCGAGCCCTGGCTTCCCAGTCGGAGCGCCTTCTTTAGGACCAGCGTCCGCGATCGCCAAACGCCCGCCGGGTTTCAAGACGCGGAAGGCTTCTTGGAAGAATGCTTCGCGGGTGCGGAAGTGAAACGCACATTCGAGCGCGGTCACCTTGGTGAATGTCTCGCGGCGAAACGGCATTTGCGTTGCGGAGCCCATCCCCAACGTGATGCGGCTCTCTAGCCCGCGTTCCTTCACGCGCTGGCGCGCGCGGTCGACTTGCATCTGCATGATGTTGAGACCGGTGATGTGACCGACGTCGTATTTCTCGAGCCAGAAGAAGTCTTGCTCGGCCAAGCCGTAACCGACGTCGAGCTGCTCATCCTTCGAGTTTAGATCGGCGGCATCCCCAAGCAGTGTCGCCATCGCGCGGCATGCTTCCGGATAGGTTTTCGCGTTCTCCCAATACCCGAGATTCAACCACAGCGGCTTATCGACCTTGGCGAAGTCGTCCGATGTGCCTTCGACTACGTCGTCGCCGAGATACTCGTAGTAGTCCTGGACAGTGCCGCGCAGAAAAAGGCTACGGAAGGCTATGCTGCCAACCGTCTTGAATGAGTTCAGCATCGTGAGTCGATTTATGCTGGATGCTGCGCCTCGTCCACCAATAAGCGCATGGATCCAGATATTTCGCTGTCGCAAGTCGTCACAGTTGTCTGAGCGAGATGACGCCTCACATGCTCACCCAAAGGTCGGGACCCTTGCATGATGCGTCGTCGGTTGTACTCGCTGCGGCTCGTGGCCGGAAGCCCTGGCCGCGTGTGCGGTCGCGGAGTCGGGCCGGCTCGCTCCGGCGCAACTCTGCTCGATGAGGCGTACGGCGCGAGCGACACCATGTTCCGAGCGAATCTCGCGCCTCAGGCGTGTGGCATGCGCGCGCATCACCTCGTCGCTCACCATGCGATCGATCGCGCGCAGTAACCAACGCGCGTTGAAGTCGCGGTGATTGCATGCTTTCTAGCCCCTTCGTGGTATCGATGGTCCACCGGCCCTGCGCCCAAGCTCGAGGTCGGTGAGACCCGCTGGAGCCCGGCGGATGTCGCGGCGGTGGCAGCGCCTCTGGTGCGGCTCTGAGCGATCCGAAGACGGGAGAGAAACCGTCCGAGGCATGCACGGTAAGGCGCAAGGAGGACCGCTGCTGGGACGGCGGGGGGGCGCGGACCACGCCCGCGCGGTGGTTGGGGCGCGGTGTCAACAGCTGTGGTGCCTGCTGTCACGGCGCGGCGCCGGCCGCCGCCGCAAACAGCAGACCTGCGGGGCCTCACGTGCGCTCCGAGTATGCCGCGCGATAGTGGGTCGACTCGACCTGCGCATCCGCGAGCCGCTTGCGCAACCGGGATTGGTCCGGCCCCGGCACGTGCCTGGGATGGTGCAGGCACGTGTGCCTTCGTCGAGAAACAGTGCTCCGCGAGTGGGCGACAGCCTGGATCGCGCGCTAGCACGAGGAGCTCGAAGACCAAGTCCCACCGCCGCCGCTTCTGCAGCGCAGCCGCGTGCGGCAATCGAGCCAAGGTCGCGGCATTCCGCGAGCGCCAGCGAGAGTAGGGTGTACCATCGGCCCGCGGGAGGTCGTCGATGAGTGATCGCGAGCAAGTCGAGCGCCAGGTGGTGGGCGTGGTGCACCACATCGATCGCAAGCGCTGGGTGGAGCTGCGGGCGTTGTTCGCCGACGAGGTCACGACCGACTACGTTTCGTTGTTCGGTGGGACCGTGCAACAGCAAGCGGGCGATGCGCTGATCGAGACGTGGAAGAGCGCGCTCGCCAGGGTGATCACGCAGCACCTGCTCGGCCCGATCGATGTCGAGATCTCGGGCGATCGCGCCACCGCCAGCTGCCACGTACGCGCTATGCACTACGCGGCTGCAGCCAAGAGCGGCATAGAATGGGAGGTCCTCGGCCACTATCGCTTCCAGTTGCTGCGAACGCCCGTCGGGTTTCGCATCACCGGCATGACGCTCGACACGTTCCATCAGGTCGGGAACAAGAACCTGCTGCAGGAAGCGCAGTAGTTCTCGCACGTCTCCGGAGATGCGCACACGTGTGAGATGGCGAGCCCGAGACGAACTAGCAACTGGGAACACCAAACGCGAATACGAGAACGCAAGCCGAGCTCGCTGCGGAGAGCGGCCTCGTCGAGACGCGCGTTGCTAGTTTTAGTTCCTGTTCCTGTTCCTGTTGCTAGTTTTCTCCTCTAGCGCAGGCTGTCGTCGTCATCCTCGCCGTCCACTTGCACTTCCGCCTGGCGGCGAGGATTGGGCGGAGGCGGAGGTGCGCCGGGTCCGAGGGCTGCGAAGCACAGCACCACGAGACGCAGCGCGCGACCCAGTCGCCGCAGGCTGCGGCGGAATGCGTGACGCATGAGTGGCTCCTGTTGCGCGAGAGTCGATGCGGGCGAAGTGAACGCCCGGGTCTCAGCGCTGGAGCACGCAGTGCCGCAAATAGACGCGTTCGCCGCGAGGCGGCGCGACGGCTTGCCGCCGACAGCGGCCCGGTGAGCCGTGCTCTCGCAGCACGCGCGGATCGGGGAGCGGCCTCGCGCCGGCTCGCACGCGTACCACCACCTTCACGCGCTTCGGCGCACAGGCCTGCACGCCGGCCACGCACGAGACCTCCGCGCGCGCACTCGGTGGCGCGACGGCCGCTTGCGACACCCACAGGGCACCGCACGCCAGGAGCACGCGCAGGCCTCGGGTGAAGCGATTCATGCGGCCCAGTATGCGTCTGTCCGGGCGAAAGTCAGCCCTCGTCCCAGTAAAACTTGGCCTCCGCCCACTCGAGATCGGGTGCCACCTCGAACGTCACGCGCCCGCGAACCTGCGCGATATGCGCGTAGCCCTGACAACCCCCGTGCCAGGAGTAGAGGTAGTTCGAATACTTGCGCACCGCGGGTGCGATGTTCTCGAAGCGAATCGTCGGCTGACTGTCGCCCGTGGCCATCAGCTTGGGCTCGCACATGTCGCGATACACCAGCGGCCAGCCCTTCGCCAGCAACCTGACGACGCTGACAGGTGAACGGCCCATCACCTTCATCATTCCCGATACGAAGTTGCGCAACAGCGGGCGATCCACGAGCGCCGGCAGCACGTCGCGCCAGCAGGTGATCGCGCGCTCGCGGCCGAAGATCTCGATCATCGCGTCGATCGTCCAGTGATCGTGCTCGATCGAGATCCACGAGGACGCCGGGGTCTGCTCGATCACCTCGCGCGAAGCGGCGGGTACGGCTGCCATCACGCGCGCGCGGGATCCCGGCTCGAACTTGTCGAGGAAGGCGAGCGTGTCGCGGACGGCACTCGCGCGGATCGCTGGCTCTGTCCCCAAGGACACCATTATGCCTGCTCGGGTAGGGGCAGATCAACGCCGCCATCAGCTGCAGGCGCGCCGCATCTCCGCCTGCGCACCACCTCCCCAACCATGGCTCCCCAGGGCCATCCCCCAGCCCATCCTGCCGGCCTCGACTCGCCGCATTCTCGAAGGGCTGGTCAACGCGCACTGCGCGTCATACAAACGTCTCTCGGCCGTATGAGCACCGACCCAAGCGACCCCTTGGAAGCTGCGCAGCGCGCCAACCGTGCGCTGCAGGACCGCGTCGTCGAGCTCGAGCGTCAGCTGAAGCGTTTCGCCTCAGGCGCCGAGCTGAGGGCGCCGCTCGGCACGACGCTCTCCGAGCGGCAAGCACTGCTCGGTGAGGTCGAGCGGATGGCGCACCTGGGGAGCTGGGTTTGGAACACCGTGACCGACGAAGTACTCTGGTCCGACGAGCTGTATCGTATCTTCGGCTACGATCCAGCCACGGTCCCGGCCTCGATCGAGAATTTCTTCGCGGCCGTGCATCCCGAGGATCGCGAGCGGTTGAACGCGGCGCGTATGCGTTGCGCCGAGCTCGGGCTCAGCGAGCGGATCGAGTTTCGTGTCGTACGGCCGGATCGCAGCGTGCGTCAGGTCAGCATGGACGAGGCGATGTTGTTCGACGCGCAAGGCGAGTTGCAGCGCTCCGTAGGCGCGGTGCTCGACGTCACCGAGCTGCGCGAGTCGGAGCAGGCGCTGAAGCGCACTGCGCACCTGTTCGCCGAAGCCCAGCGCATCGGCAAGATGGGCAGCTTCGAGGTCAACATGGCCGAGCCCCGGATCAGCTGGTCCGACGAGCTATACCGCATCCTCGACGTCGATCCGTCCGAGCCACCGACGATCGAACGCTTCGTGGAGCGTTTGCACGGTGACGATCGCGAGCGCATCTCTCGCTTGATCGACGACTCTCAACGCACCGGCGCGACCCGGCCCAGTCGCGCGCGGTTGATCCGCCGCGACGGAAGTACGCTCCACGTGGACATGATGGCGTTGCCGATGCGCGACGCGCAGGGCCAGCTGCTGGCGATTCGCGGCACCATCACCGACGTCACCGAGCTCGTGCGACTCGAAGCCCAGTTTCACCAGAGCCAGAAGATGGAAGCGGTGGGGCAGCTCGCCGGTGGCTTGGCCCACGACTACAACAACCTGCTGATGGTGATCTGCGGCAACGCCGAGCTGCTGCTGGACCAATACGACACGCCGGAAGCGCGCCAGATCCTGTCCGCGGCGACGGCAGCCACGTCCCTGACCAATCGCTTGCTGACTTTCAGCCGTCAGAGCACGCAGCGCGCGCGGGTGATCGAGCTGGCCACGGACCTCGAAGAGTCGAAGGGCTTGATCCAGCGCGGGCTGGGCGACCGCGTCACGATGCGCCTCGAGCTCGCGGCAGACGCCTGGCCGGTCTTCGTGGACAGCGGCCAAGTGCAACAGATCCTACTCAACCTGGCGTTGAATGCGCGCGACGCCATGCCGGAGGGCGGGACGTTCACGCTGGTCGTGAACAACCGAACACTGAGTCCGGAGGAGGCGCAGCTGCGGAACGAGCGTCCGGGCGACTACGTGGCGTTGCGCGTCGTGGACACCGGCACCGGCATGGACGAAGCCACGCGTTCTCGCGTGTTCGAGCCGTTCTTCACCACCAAGGCGTCTGGTCGCGGCACGGGGCTCGGTCTGGCGATGGTATTCGGGGCGATGAAGCAGTGTGGCGGTTTCGTCGAGGTGCAGTCGCAACCGCGCGCGGGTAGCACGTTCACGCTGTGGTTTCCCCGCGCCGCGCACGTGTCCTTGCGGCCGCTCGAGGGCGCGCGCGATCTACCGCAAGCGAGCGCGCGCGTGCTGTTGGTCGAGGACAACCAGCTCGTCGCCAGCGTGACCAAGCGCATCCTCGAGGCTGCGGGCTACGAGGTTCGCGTGACGCTCGATCCGAACCAAGCCTTGAGCATGTGGCTGGCCGAGCCTGCGGACGTGTTGGTCACCGACGTGGAGATGCCCGGCCTGACGGGCATTCGGCTGAGCGAGCGCCTGCGAGAGCACACGCCCTCGTTGCGCACGCTGTTCATCACCGGCCACTCGAGCGAGCGCATCGACTTGAGCGCGCACGAAGGGCGCAGCTCGGTGTGCATGAAGCCGTTTCGTCGCAGCGACTTGCTGCTCGCGCTCGCCGACGTGCTGCAACGCGTGTAGGTCAGTGTGCTTGCGCGAGCCTGCCGCCCAGGCGCAGCAGGTCGGGCTCGCCCGCATCGGATACGAGCGCGTACGCGAGGTCCGCATTGCGCCACATCACGAGGTGAAAGCCGTGGAGGGCGAGCGCGTCGGCCCGCACGCGCCCGCCGTCGAGCACGCGTTCGGCACCCTCAGGCCATGGCAAGCCCTGTGCCCGGAACACGAAGCACGAGATGGTGTGCAGCCGGCGTTTGAACACGAGCGTGGCGGCCTTGCGGTCGATCACGTAGGCGATCGCCCCGCCCGCCAGCGCGAACTCGCGGTCGCCGCTGAAGGCGAGCTGCGGCGCGAAGTCCAGGCGCCCCGTGAACCACGGCGCCACCTGCTGCAGGCTCGTGTGCTCGATTTCGACCGGTCGCCCGGAGTAGATCACGCGCAGGTGATCATTCAGCATCTCGCGTGCCAGCGGTTGCTGCGGGGCGGCCGGCGTCGGGCTCGGCCACAGCAGCACACCCGAGAGCGCGAGCACTGCGACCGCCGTCGCGCCCAGCAACCAGTGAGCCCAGCGCGTGTGTTGCCAGTCGGAGCTCGCCGCTTCCAGCTGCGCCCTCACGCGCTCGCGCAAGGCTTCCGGGGCGGGGTCGCGAGGCATACCCACGCGTAACAACTCGCTCAGCCAGTGTTCGCGCGCATGCCGCGCACCGCAAACTGCACAGGTTTTTGCGTGGGAATCCAGCGCTTCGCGCGCGCTCTCACAATCGAATGTGGCGATCGTCGACATCGACGTAGCTCCGCGACATGTGCAACAACCGGGCCGGCGAATCTCTTCCCACGCCGTCGCTCACAGACCAAAACAGGTCATGCCGGGCGTCCGCGAATCGGAGCGAGTGCTCGCCGCCATCAGCTGCATCGATGGAGCCTCTCGACGCGCGTTTGGTGGACGCGCATACTGGACTAATGTACACGCATCGCACGTTACTCGCGTTGTTTGCGGCCGTGCTCACCTGCGCTTGCGCGATCGCGCCCGAGCCCCAATCGGAGCCCGGAGTCGACATACAGGCGCTCTCAATGTCGGAGTTCCTGATCAACCTGCAGACGAACGACCAGCATTACCTGACTGCCGAGCCCGACGGTTCGATCTCGACGAACCGCACCGAGCTCGGGCCGTGGGAGCGCTGGTACATCAAGGATCTAGACGGCTATCCATTCGAGAGCGGCGACACGGTGCAGATCCGTCGCGTCGGCGAAGACGGCATCTCGTACTTCATGGTCGCGGACGTCAACGGGGGCGGTCCGGGCAGCATCCTGCGCGCAAATCGAACCGTGCCGCAGTCCTGGGAGACTTTCATCATCGAGAAACCGGGTGGCGGTCCCTTCCGGGGCGGCGACACGATCTACCTCAAGGCCAGCAGCCAGCCGTACTACGCCTGCGCACAGCAAGCTGGCGGCGTGTTCGGGGACGGCTCGGTGGTGGTCGATCGCGAAAATCCAGGGACCTGGGAGAGCTTCACGCTCAACCAAATCCAGGCCCTCGCGCTGTGTCCCAGCCCGGGATCGCTGTGTCTCTGGGATCGGCCGAACTTCTCCGGCGAAAGCCTCACGGTACAGGCGAGCGATCCAGCGGTGGGTTCGTGCATCGACCTGGCCGCGCAGGGCTGGGGAGGGCGCGCGCGCTCGGCGATCAACTGGAACAGCAAGAGCGCGTCGCTGACGCCGAACGCCGACTGCACGGGTGAGCCGGTCGAAATCCCCGCAGCGACGCTCGAACCGTCGTTGTCGTTCTCGCCCAACAGCGTCTTCGTGTTCTAGCGCGACGGGCGAATGCTGTCGCCCGTGCGCAGCAAGAAGCTGGCGAGCTCGGTGGTCAGCGGCATATCCACGTCGCCGTCCGCCGAGCTCGCATCGCTCGCGAACAGCACCACACCGGCGGTGACCGGCTCGCCATTCAGCTTGCCACTGAGCAGCAGCGGCCGGAAGGACTTGCCTTCGGCGTCGGTCCAGACCTGCGTGGCCATCGCGGAGTCGCTCAGCATGGCCGTATCCGGATCGGTGTCGTCAGCTTGCTGCGACCAGAAGTCGCTGACGAGCCGCGAGAGCATGTCGTCGGGCGAAGTGGTCAAGCTGGAGGCCGCCAGCCGCAGCTCACTGTTCTGCGCCAGGTACAGGTGTCCGCCGCGCGAACCGCGCGAGTCGCACAACAGCTGCAACGCCCGCTGTGCGCGCACGCGACTATCGTGTGCACCGGTCATGGCGCTGGCCACGGCCAGGGTCGCGTTGACGCGCGTGCCCATCTCCGTGCCACCGAAGATCGTGGTCTCGAAGGGCGAGAGCTCCGGCAGGATCAGCACGCCCGCGCCGCGCGCCTCTTCCATCAGGCGCTCGTAGCGCGCGCCGAGCGTCGAACCACGGCCGTGGCGATATTGATCGGCGGTGAGCTTGCCGAAGCGCTCGACCGCGGGCTGGTCGCCGGCCCAGATGGCGATGCGCGCGCGCGCTTCGTAGCTGGCGCCGAGGTTCAGGCCGGTCACACCCAGCTCGCGTTGCTGCGCGATCAACCGCTCGATGCGCGCCGCGCCCTGAGCGTAGTCCCCGCGCTTGGCCTCGGCCAGCCCGAGAGCGCGCACGATGTCGAAGGCCGAGACGCGGATCTCGAGGCGTTCGCAGATCTCGAGGGCCTCGGTCGCCAGCGCGTGAGCCTCGTCGAAGCGACCGAGCGCAAGCAGCGTCTCGACGTACGCACCGACCGCCGTCGGCCAGGCGGTGAGCGCGCGCGTGCTGTCCTCGTCCTTCGGCTGCGCCAGCTCGAGGCAACGCGCGTACGCGGCGGCGGCGGCTTCGAAGTTGCCGACCAGACGCTGGTAGTGACCTTCCGCGAGGTGCCGGAACTGCACCCAGCCCGGGTGGCGCTCGGCCAGTGGCTCGATGCGCGCCGCGATCTGCTTCACGCCCGTGAGATCCCAGGCGGCCGCGTGCACGCTGATCTCGAGGCCGAGCAGGCTGTTGAACATCTGGCGCGTGCTGGACTGCAGCGCGAGCAACTCGGCCTGCTTGCGGCAGCGCTCTGCGCCATCCAGATCACCTTGTTGCAGCCGCGCCACCTTGCGCAGGTACATCGCGTTGACGCGCTGCATGGGATCGGCGTCCAGGATCTCCGCCCAGTGGTCGATCGGGATCCCGAGCGACGCGTCCCCGAGCCCGAGTCCGAACACGATCGCGTAGCGGATGGAGGCGACGATCTGTGGGTCCGGGCTCGTTACCTGCCCCAGGCGCTCGTAGACATCGAGCCAGCGGCCGCGCGCGCGCTCCGGTTGGCGCAGTATGCCCGACTCCTGGGTGGCCAGAGCGTTCTGCCAGATCGCCGCCACCAGCGGCGAGAGCGCTGCGAAGGGCTCGAGCAGCTCCGGCAGCGATCGGATGAGCTTGGCCTCCATCGCGCGCGCGCCGATGGCAATCGACAACACCACGTAGTGAACGAGCAGGCGAATCGCCTCCTCGGCGTTGTAAACCCGCTCGGCTTCGGGCGTGGCCGTGTAGCGAGCTCCGGCGTCGGTCAAGGCGCGCATCAATCGCTGTCCGCTGTCCGGGACCTCGTCCTGCAGCCGCCAGTAGTCGCGCAACCCCGAATCGAGCTCGAGTTGCTCGCGCCAGGCCTGCGCGCCCACCCAGTAGTAGCGATCGTCTGTGCTCACGCTGAGCATGGTCAGCCAGTTGCGCAGGTCGAAGCAGTCGCGCGGGCGGCGTCCGAGGGCCTGCGCGGCAGACAGCGCCAGCTCGAGCGTATGCGCTGCCTCGTCGGGGCTGATGCGCGCGGCCGCGATGAATTCGACGCGATCGCGCACGCTGCGCACGAACTCTATCAGCAGGTCGGCGCCGCGCGCCTGCTCGCCGGCCAGCAGCCAATAGCGCGCGGTGCCGAAGACGTGTCGCCGACTCTGCTCGTTCATTCGAGCCAGCGCGGCGTAGCGTTCGCGGCGCGTGGCCTCGTCCAGGCCCTCACTCAGCACGCCGGCCACCACGCGGCTCTCGAGCCGGTAGCCGCGGGGATCGCCGCTCAGCAGCTGTTGTGTCGTCAGCTCGTTCAGGGCGCCCTGCAGCGCATCCGCGCCGTCCTCGGGAGCGAGCAGCTCGTAGTCCTCGTGACTCAGCGTGGGCTCCGCGCACAGCGCCTGCACTTCCGCGAGCCGCCGCGCCAGCGGGCTGAGCTGGTCGATGCGCGCGCGCTGAGCATCCAGTGCACTGGCGGGCATGTCCGCCGCCGTCAGCTGCTCGGGTAGGCTCCAGCTGCCGCCGTCGTAGCTGATCGTGCCGCGGTCGACCAGGTATTGCGCCAGCGCCATGATCTGGCGCGGGCTACCGGCTGCGGGTGCGTGGATGCGTGCGCTCAGCAGCGCGAGGTTCGGCACGTCGCCGAACACCGAGCCGAGCAGTCGTTCGGTCTCGGGCAGCTCGAGAGCGCGCAGCGCCAGCGGAGAACAGCGACTGCTGAGCGCCTCGAGCCGGGTCGGCAGGCTCGCTCCCGCCGCCTGTTCGGTGGCGGCCAGCAAGATCAAGGCGTGCGTGCGCGCGCGCTGGGCGAGCGTGGCCAGCAGCGCCAGCGAGGCATCGTCGAGGCGTTCGACATCGTCGGCGGCGATCAACAGGGGCGTGCGCTTGCTGGCTTGCACGAACCACCTGGCCAGCGCGCTCGAGAGCGCGCCGCGTTGCTCCGGGCTGCACGCGAAGCTGTGCAGCCTCGGCAGCGCATCGTTGGCGACGCTGCTCGGCTCGAAGAGCAGCTCGAGCACGCGGGCTGCGCGCGCCGCCTCGAGTGCTGCGCCGGGTGCCAGCGACACCAGCTGCTCGGCCAGCGAGTGCGCCGCGGACAGCTCGTGGTCGCCGCCGCTGGTAGCTGCGATCCGTAACACGCAGCTGCCGACCAGCTTCGCCTCCAACGCGCAGGCGTCCAGCATGCGGGAACGCCCCATGCCCGAGGGTGCGGCGACCAGCAGGCCGCGGCCGCGCCCGTGTTGCGCACGTCCGAGCACCTCGCGGAACTTCGTCAGTTGCTCGTCGCGCGCCACCAGGCTGGGCGTGACCAGGTAGGCCTTGGAGACGCTGAGCGGCTCTTCGCGGTGAATGCCGGCGACCGCAGCCAAGCGCTGCATGACCTCGAAGGCCGAGCGCGGGCGCGGCGCGGCCTCCAGGCTGATCAGCGACATCACCAGGCGATCGAGCGCGGGCGGCAGCTCGGCCACGATCGCGGATGGAGGCGCGGGCTTGTTGCTCCAGCTCTCGACCAGCTGGGCGAAGCTACGCGCCGGGTAGGCGAGCCTGCCGGTGAGCGCGAAGTAGAGCGTCGTGCCAAGCGAGAACAGGTCGGTGCGCGCGTCGAGCGCGCTGCCGTGCACCGCCTCGGGCGCGACGAACGGCGGTGTGCCGACGACCTGCGCGTTCGTGCCCATCGGCACCATCGCGCCGAAGTCGATCAGCTTGGCGTGTCGATCGTGCGTGCAGCGCACGTTGCGCGGGCTCACGTCGCGGTGCACCAGCCGGCGCGAATGCAAGAGCGCCAGCGACGAGCACACGTCGTAGATCAGCTCGCAGGCCTCGCGCCACGGGAGCGGCGAACGCTCGCGCAGATCGCCGCCGTCGAGCAGCTCCATCGTGTAGAACGGCCCGGCCTCGTCGACGCCGTAGTCGTGGACCTCGATCACGCGCGGGTGCGCCAGCTGAGCCAGGGTGTGATACTCGCGCTCGAACAGCAGCTCGCTCTCACGCGCATGCTTGTCGTCGCGCTGCTTCAGCAGCTGCTTCAGCGCCAGGCTCTTGCCGCTGCGAGCGTCGAGCACGCGGTAGACCACTGCCATGCCGCCGCGGCCGAGCTCTTCGACCACGTCGTAGTGTCCGCCGATGCGCTGACTGCTCGCAGTGCTCGCGGGTTGTGCGGACAGCTCGCGACTGGCCATCAGTCCAAGTTTACTCGAATGAGTCGCCGCTTCGAACCGGCTGGCCCAGCGTACACCGTGGCAGGTGTCAGTCTGAGTGGCGGTGCGAGCGCGCAGCGAATACAAGCGCCGCGGTCGGCTGCATGCTTACGCCTCGGACACACTCAGCTCTGGTGCGCTGAACGCGGCGTCTGGACGGGCGCCCTCGCGCCAGGCCGAGGGTGCCACGCCGACCATGCGCTTGAAGGCGCGGCTGAGGCCGGCTTCGGAGTTGTAGCCGACGCGCTCGGCGACCTCGACCAGGTTCAGCGTGCTGCCCGAGAGCAGCGAAGCTGCCAGCTGCATGCGCCAACGCGCCAGGTAGTGCATGGGGGGCACCCCGACGTAGTGGTGAAAGCGCTCGGCGAGCATCGAGCGCGACAGGCCGACTTCTCGGGCGAGCTCCTCCAGGGTCCACGGCTGTGCCGGGCGATCGTGCAGGGCGCTCAAGCTCTTGCCGATGTGCTCGTCGCGCTGGCCCGCGAGCCAGCCCGTGGTCTCGGGCGACAGCGTCGCGAGGTGGTGGCGCACCACCTCGATGAACAACAGCTCGCTCAGTCGCGCGAGCATGGCTTCGCCGCCCGAGTGGCGCGCCGAGGTCTCGAGCACCGCCAGCTGGACCAGCTGTTCGATCCATGCACCCGCGGGCGCGGGTCGCCGGGGCACGTGGATCATCGGAGGCAGCGTGGCCAGGAGCGGGTTGAACGGGCGTGCGTCGCAGCCCAGGAAGCCGCAGACGATCTGCGCGCGCTCGGTCTCGGTCCCTGGGCCGTTGAACGATACGGTCACGGGCAGCTGTCCGCAGCTCGGGTGGCGATAGAACTCGAGCTGGGGTGGACTGCGCATCCCGGGGTCACTGGCGATCACGTGCGCGTCGCCCTGGGGAAACACCACCAGGTCCCCCGCAAGCAGGTGTGCACCGGGTTCGCCGATCAGGCCGGCCCAGCACTCGCCCTGCACCACCAGGTGATACTCCACCACGTGCTCGCAGCCCGGCATGACCTGCTGGGCCACGCGCCTGGCTTCCGGCGCCTCGGCCACCCACGGTGCGCTGCCCTCGATGCTGAAGAACAGCGCGCCCGTCAGGCGCACCGCGCGTAGGACCTCGGACAGGACGTCGGTGCTCATGGCCAGCCTTTTGGACGAACGGTCATGCCGAACCGACGCGTGGTCATTCTGCAGTCCTAGCTCCGGCCACAGAACTTGGCCACGGAGGATTCGATGACTCAGGAGAAGACGTACCGTGGTTCATGCTTTTGCGGCGCGGTCGAGATCGAGGTCTCGGGCGAGCCCGCGGCCATGGGCTACTGCCACTGCGAGTCGTGCCGCAAGTGGTCGGCCGGGCCGATCAATGGCTTTTCGCTCTGGCCCATCCCCGCGGTCCGGGTGGTCAAGGGCGAGCAGCATGTTGCAAGTTTCAACAAGACCCCGCGCAGCGGGCGGACGTTCTGTAAAACCTGCGGCGGGCACCTGTTCGCGGTGCACCCGCACTGGGAGCTGACCGACGTCTTCGCAGCTACCATCCCGGACTTCCCGTTCAAGCCCGGCGTGCACGTGAACTACCAGGAGACCGTCCTGCGCGTGAAGGATGGCCTGCCGAAGCTGAAGGATCTGCCCAAGGAGATGGGCGGCTCGGGCGAGGCCATCCCGGAGTAGCCGACTCACCAGGTATCCACGCACGGGCGCTTCTTGCCGCTGCGAGCGGCAGGCGCCGGTGCGGATTTCAACGCACTCAGCACCCAGCTGCGCGACTCGGCGGGGTCGATCACCTCGTCGAACTCGAAGGCGCTCGCGACGTTGACGGCCTTGCCGTGGTCGTAGGCGGCCGCGACCATCTTGTCGAACACGTCCTTGCGCTGCACAGGGTCGGCGATGGCTTCCAGCTCCTTGCGAAAGCCCAGCTTGACCGCGCCCTCCAGGCCCATGCCACCGAACTCTCCGGTCGGCCAAGCCACCAGGAAGAAGGGCACCTTGAAGCTGCCGCCCGCCATCAGCTGTGCACCCAGGCCGTAGCCCTTGCGCAGCACGATGGTGAAGAACGGCACGCTCAAGCTGGCGCTGGTCACGAACATGCGCGCGGCGTGGCGCACGAGAGCGGTCTGTTCCGCTTCCGGGCCGACCATGATGCCCGGCGTATCGCACAGGAACAGGATCGGTAGATCGAAGGCGTCGCACAGCTGCATGAAGCGCGCTGCCTTGTCCGCTGCCTGGCTGTCGATCGCACCGGCCAGGTGCCCGGGGTTGTTGGCGATGATGCCGAGCGGCCGGCCCTCGACGCGCGCCAGTGCGGTCACCATGCCCAGGCCGAACTGGCTGCGCAGCTCGAGCACCGAGTCGCTGTCGGCGAGCGTCTCGATCACCTGGCGCACGTCGTAGATGCGCTTGCGGTTCTCGGGGATGATCGCGCGCAGCCGGCGCTGGTCGGCGTGGGTCCACTTCGGCAGCGGTCCCTGGAAGTAGCTGAGGTACTGCCTTGCGACGCGCACGGCTTCGGCGTCGTCGCGTACGGCGATGTCGACCACACCGTTCTTGAGCTGCACGTCGCGCGGGCCGATCTGCTCCGGACGGTACACGCCCAGGCCTCCGCCCTCGATCATCGCCGGGCCGCCCATGCCGAGGTTGGTGTCGGGCGTGGCGATCACCACGTCGCAGCAGCCGAGCAGCGCGGCGTTGCCCGCGAAGCAGCGTCCGCTGGCGATGCCGACCAGCGGCACCAGCCCCGACAGCTTGCCGAACAGCGCGAACGCCATGCAGTCGAGGCCGGTGAAGCCGAGGCCATCGCTGTCGCCGGGCCGCCCGCCGCCGCCCTCGCCGAACAGCACCACCGGCAAGCGCGAGTGCTCGGCCAGCTCGAACAGCCGATCTTTCTTGCGATGGTTCTGGATGCCCTGCGTGCCCGCGAGCACGGTGTAGTCGTACGAGACCACGATGCACTGCGTGCGCGCCTCGTCGCCGAACAGCGCGCCGTTCACGCTGGCCACGCCGCCGATCAAGCCGTCTGCAGGCGTGCGTTCGATCAGCTCTTGCACCGGACGCCGCCGGCGCTGGGCCGCGATCGCCAGCGCGCCATACTCGTGGAAGCTGCCGGGATCGACCAGCTCAGCTAGATTCTCGCGCGCGCTGCGCCGGCCGAGCGCGTGCCGCTTGGCGATCGCCTCCGGGCGTCTTGCGTCCAACCCGTAGGCGTGGCGCGCCTGGACCTCGGCCAGGTCGGGCCGCACCGCGTCGAGATCGACGCTGGCCGTCTGAGCGGGCCCGCTGGCCGCGACCTCGCCGGGCTCGATCAGCAAGAGCACGTGGCCGGCGTAGACGGTGTCGCCGGGTGCGACCGAGAGCTGCGTGACCACGCCGCTCTCGGCTGCATGGATCACGCTCTCCATCTTCATCGCTTCCATGACCAACAGCGCCTGGCCGCTGCTCACGCTCTGACCTCGCTCGATCGCCAGGCTGACGATCGTGCCCAGCATCGGCGCCCGCACGGCGCACAGGCCCTCGGGGACGTCCGGCTCCGAGGCAGCGGGCGCGACGACCTCGAGCGCGCTCTTGCCGTGGGCCAGCACGGCCAGCGGGTCGCTCGAGTCGACGCGCGCGCCTGCCAGCGCGGGAGCGCTGCGTCCGTTGCCGCCGCTGGCTGCGAAGAGCTCGGCCGCATGCTCCTCGATGAAGCGCGTGTAGATGCCGCCGCTCGCGAGCTCCTCGCGCTCGAGCAGCGCGCGCAGGAAGCCTGCGTTGGTGGCCACGCCCTCGATGCGCAGCTCGCGCAGCGCGCGGCGCGCACGGGTCAGCGCCACGCCGAAGTCCGCGCCGTGCACGATCAGCTTGGCCAACAGCGAGTCGTAGGCCGCGCTGGTCGCGTAGCCCGCGTAGCCGAAGCTATCGACGCGCACGCCGGGCCCGCTCGGTGGCTCGAACATCGACAGCACGCCGCCGCTCGGCCGGCTCTTGCCGCTCTCGTCCATCGTCTCCATGTTCACGCGCAGCTGGATGGCGTAGCCGCGCGGCGGGCGCGACGCGCGCGACAAGCCCAGCTCGCCGAGCGACTTGCCCGCCGCCAGCTGCAGCTGCGTCTGCACCAGATCCACGCCAGTGACGAGCTCGGTCACGGTGTGCTCGACTTGCAGCCTGGGGTTCGCCTCGATGAACACCGGCTCGTCGCCGCGGCGCGTGTCCAGCAGGAACTCGCAGGTGCCCACGCCTCGGTAGCGCACCGCGCGCGCCAGCTCGAGCGCGGCGCTCTGCAGGCGTTCCGCCAGTTGAGTCGATAGGCCGGGCACCGGCGCGATCTCGATCAGCTTCTGGTGCTGCCGCTGCACGCTGCACTCGCGCAAGCCCAGCTCGGCGACGTCGCCGCTGCCATCGCCGAGGATCTGCACCTCGACGTGGCGCGCGCGCTCGATGAAGCGCTCGCAGTAGACCGCGTCGTCGCCGAAGGCTGCCGCGGCTTCCGAGCGGCAGCGCTGATATGCATCGGCCAGCTCGGCCTGTTCGCGCACCACGCGCAGCCCGCGCCCGCCGCCGCCGTGAGCTGCCTTGATCAGCAGCGCAGCACCGGCACCCAGCTCGGCCCAGAACGCCTGCAGCTGCTCGAACGACTCGAGCGCCGCGCTGCCGGGCAGCACCGGGATGCCCAGCTCACGGGCCAGCGCACGCGCGCGGATCTTGTCGCCGAGCGTCGCGAGCGTCTCGGGCCGCGGCCCCACGAAGGTCAGCCCGGCGTCGGCGCAGCGCGCGGCAAACGCAGCGTTTTCGCTCAAGAAACCGTAGCCGGGGTGGATCGCGTCGCAGCCGGCTTCGCGCGCGATCGCGACGATCTGCTCGGCGTCGAGGTAGGCGAGCGGCCCGCGGCCCTTGAGCGCTCGCGCCTCGTCGGCGCGCTGCACGTGCAGGCTTCGCGCGTCGTCCTCGGAGTGGATGGCCAGCGTCGGGATCCCGAGCTCGGCCGCGGCGCGCGCCACCCGGATGGCGATCTCGCCGCGATTGGCGACCAACAGCTTCTGGTAGGGCATGCGTGGCGGCTTATAGCGCGGTGCGCAGCCGTCCGCGAGCCACGCCGGGGCCCGGTTCTTCTCGCAGTTTCGAGCCTGGCGTGTGTAGGCTCGCGCGATGCGCACCCGCGCGATCGTGCTGAGCTGGCTGTCGTACGCGACGTTCTATCTCGGGCGTAAAGGCTTCAGCGTCGTCAAGTCCAGCCTGGCGGGCGACTTCGGGCTCGGCACGGGCACGCTGGCGTGGATCGACACGGGTTACCTGGTCGCGTACGCGTGCGGGCAGTTGCCGAGCGGGCTGGGCGCGGATCGCTGGGGCGGGCGGCGGCTGGTGGCGGCGGGCCTCGGCTTGTCGGCGCTCGCCTGCGTGGCGTTCGGCGCGTCGTCGGCGGCTTGGGCGTTCGCGCTGTGCTTCGCGCTGAATGGGTTCGCGCAATCCACCGGCTGGCCCGGCAGTACCCGGATCATGGCCGACTGGACCTCGGCCACCGATCGCGGTCGTATCATGGGCCTGTGGTCGACCTGCTATCAGGTCGGCGGGATCGCAGCCACCGCGCTCGCGACCTTCCTCTTGCAACACTTCGGCTGGCGCTTCGCGTTTTGGGTGCCGGCATCGATCATGTTGGTGATCGCGCTGCTGGTGTGGCTCGGCATCCCGGACAAGCGCACGCCGCACGAGCCGAGCGCCGCGCGCGCGGTGCTGCTGAAGACGCCGGTGCTCTACTGCTACGGCGTCTGCTACTTCTGCATCAAGCTGATCCGCTACAGCTTGCTGTTCTGGTTGCCGTTCTTCCTACACAAGGCCGCGGGCTTCGATCAGATCACCAGCGGTTATCTGTCGACTGCGTTCGAAGTCGGCGGCGTGTTCGGCAGCGTCGGCATCGGCTACCTGTCGGATCGATCGGCGCGCTCGCGCGCGTCCGTGGCCGCGCTGTCATTGATCGGCCTCGCCGGCGCGTTGTTCGCGTACGCAAGCCTGTCGAGTCCGAACATCCTCTGGCACGTGGCCGGGCTCGCGCTGGTCGGCGCGCTGCTGTTCGGGCCGGATGCGCTCGTGTCGGGCGCGGCCGCGCAGGACGCCGGCGGTCCGGCGGCGGCAGGCGCTGCGGTCGGGCTGGTCAACGGCATCGGTTCGGCCGGTGCGCTGCTGCAGAGCGCCCTGACCGTCGGGGTCGAGCGGGCCTACGGCTGGCACGGGCTGTTGCACGTGTTCGTAGGCCTGTCGATCCTGGCGAGTATCTGTCTCGTGCCCGCGCTGCGCGCGCGCCGCTGAGAGCTTCAGAGGTTCTTCGACGTCAGGCTGTGCCAGCCCGGATCCTTGCAGATGCCGCACATCCCCGGCGCGCCGCCCATGAACATCTTGCAGGCGACCGGGTCGTCTCCGAGGAAGCAACGGAACCAGGCCGCGTACAGCCGCGAGAACTGCGCCGAGCCCTTGTCGCCGGTCAGTGCGCCCGCGACTGTCTCGGTCGTGACGTGATCGCCGCCCTCCCAGTTGCCGACGAACATCGGACCCCTGGCGTTGTTGGCGAGGGTTTCGGCGTTCTTCACGATGTCTTCGGTGCCCGTGAGCACCAGCACCGAGACCTTGGCGCTGGCGTTCATCGAAGCGCCCTCCACGACGGCGGTCGTGACATTCGGGTGCGCCGAGCCCTGGGCCGCGCCGAAGCCGCCTTGCGAATGACCCGAGACTCCGGCCCGCGTGGTGAGCTTCTTGTAGAACTTGCTCATCGGGTCGTCGTTCTGTTTGAGCAGCCAGTCGATCCCCGCCTTGTGGAATTTGCCGGACCCCGTGTTGTCCTCTTGCGACTCGGCGACCACGATGCCCCAGCTCGCCGCGTTCGAATTCAAGAAGGCGTAGGTGCCCGAGCCCATGACGCCCGTGCCGTTGCCCCAGGCCACGATCGGATGCGGGCAGCTCGCCTCGAGCGGATCCGGATAGTAGATGGTGAACTTGCCGGTGTGCTGCATGGGATCGATCATGCCGAGGTCGATCTCCATCTGTGAAACCTTGTAAGGCCCGGGATTGGTGTACTGACCGTTGCCTGGCTTGAGGCAGGTCATGCCCGTGCCGATCGGCGGTCCCGCTGGCGGCGGAGGCGTGGTGGGCATCGTGGGCATCGCGGGCGCGCCGCTACCAGCTGCAGCAGGCGGCCGCGTCTCGGGTGGCCGAGCGGGCACGCCGGCCGCACCGGGCGTGACTCCGGGTGGCGGAGTGATCGGCGCGCTGCCCGCTGCGCCCATCGGGATCGGTTGGGTGGGCTGACTGATGACGGGTGGCGTATTGCCCGTCGTGGCCGTCGCCGGGGCGCCCGCGGTGATTACACCGCGCGTGGGCTGATCCCCATTACCGACGGTCGGCGAATCGCTGGAACATGCGCCCGCGATCAAAAACATGGCCGCTGTTAGCCGGAGTGGTGCCTGCGACATATTGCCTCCGTCCTCGCGTAAGATCCCCGGAAGAGTACGGAAAGTGCGCTGTCGAGTCCTTACAAAGTAGCTACAGATTCGTTCGACAGAAAGAACTTGCGCTCGCTGCGCAAATTCACGGGTGCGGGAACGCGGGCGGCGGCAGCGTCGTGTGCTGACCCACGGTGGGGAGGCTGATGCGGCTAACGCCCACCCTGAACGGGTACACGAAGCGATAGCGATCATCGTCCAGAGATCGCGGGAAACTGAAGCGCAGCCAGGTTGGTTCGCCGCCGTCGGCTGCAAGGACCTGCACGTCGAAGGCAGGTGTCGACAGTTTATCGCCGGTCGCGAACGGCCGATCCTCGGCGCGGTAGACCGACGCCGCGAAGGTCGCGCCGATCGGGCGGTGCGGTAACCGGACATCCAGGATGTTGTCCGCGACGCGCGTCAGCTCGTGCGGGCTGAGGAACGCGGCGCTGAGCGTGTGGCACGCGATCGGAGGAGGCAAGCCTCGCAGGTGCCGCACGTAGGGCACGACCCAGTGCGTGGCGAAGCCTGCGCTCACCATCACCACCTCGTGTCCCGCGATGTCCAGGTGGGCGATGCTGCCCCAGTCCTCCTCGATGCGTGAGACCAGCGTGTAAAAGCTCGGCTCACGAAGCGAGCGCAAGCCGGCGGAGACCCCGTGCACCCAGACGATACTGCAGCTGACGGCGGCGGCCAACAACAGCCGCCCGGGTCGCCCCGCCGCGCGCCACCACAGCGCGCAGGCGAGCGCGCCGAACGCCGCATCCATGCCCAACGCTGCCGGCAACGTCAGCCTGCCCATCGGGATCGACGCCGCCATGGGCAGCAACGCGATGGCCGCCCCGAGTAGCAGGCAGAACACCGGCCCGCGACGGCGTCGCAGCCACATGCCGATCAGCGCTGCGCCGATCAGGCCACAGGCGCCGAAGCCCAGCGCACGCTGCAGCGGCGCCCAGGACAGGTCGGCCGGCAGTAGCGGCAAGCCGAACAGCAGCGGCCGAGTCGGCGGTCCGCCCGGGTACCAATCGGCGGCGATGCCGAACACCACGTCTCCGAACAGCAGCGGCAAGCGCTCCCAGGCCGCGCGCAGATAGCGCAGCGGGGTGGCGATCGGATCGACGTACATGCCGAGACCTGAAGCGCCGTAGCCGAGCACCGAGCGCAGCGCGTAGTACGCGATCACCATGACCGCCAGCGGTGCGAGCCGTCGCAGCCGGTCGTGCCCGCGATACAGCTCGAGTGCCACCAGATATCCAAATGCAGGCAGGGCGTGTTCTCCCGCCAGCAGCGCGCAGCCGGCCAGGGCCAGGTACGCGATGCGCTGCCCGCGGCTCTGCAAATACAACGCAAAGACGATGCACACATTCGCGATCAGCTCGCTGCGATTGGCGGCCCACGTCACGGGCAGGATCGCGGCGTCCTCGAACGCGTACAACAGCAACGCGAGACCTGCCGCTGGTAGCGGCAAGTAACGCGGCAAGAGCAACGCCACTCCGCTTAGCAGTAAGAGCCACCAGCCGAGCGAATGAGCGTGCATGCGACTCGGCTGCTGCGCCGCGCCGAGCAGTGTGAAGTCCAGCTCGCCGAGCACGCTCGCCAGGGGCCGCAACATCGCAATGTGCAGGTCGGCCGCGCTCCACCATGGCAGCCGGCCGCTCGCGAGCAGCGCCTGGCGGTCGGCAGGATCGCGGCCCACGAAGTTGAAGTGATCGAATGGGTTGCGCGGGGTCGGGTAGATGCCGACGCTCATCGCGTAGTGGTCCCAGTCATCGGCTAGCAAACGCCCCTGCAACGCCGGTGAACGGACCCACGCCGAGCCCAACAGGCAGATCACCGCGAAGCACGCGTAGGCGCGTCGCTGGCGTGCCGAGGTCGCCCGAGTCAGTTCCGTCACAGCGGTCTGTTGGCTTATCACGACTATCCTGACCTGAACGTGTCACTCGCTTGTCAGTCTGAAACCGATCTCCTAGGTTGCTCCGTTCGGACGAGCTGTGACGCGAGACCAAGCCGAGCTGTACTGGACCGACTACGCAGGCTTGGCGCTCGAGAGCGCGGTGGTGCTGGCGTTGCAGGTCACCGCGACCCGGCTGTTCTCGTTCTTGATCTGGTATCACTTCGCGTTCCTGGTGATCGCGATCGCCTTCCTCGGCTTCACCGCCGGCGGCCTGCTCGTGGGTGGCCGCGTGACCGCAGGGCAGGGTGGGCGCTGGCGTGCCATGTTGTCGCGGCTCGGCCTCGGATCGGGCTTCGCGATCCTGTTCGCGTTCGGCGTGCTCTCGCACCTACCGCTCGAGCCCGACTTTCAAAGCAGCCCGAGTGGCCTGTCGTTGTTCGCGGTCGCGGTGCTGGCGACGCTGGTACCGTTCGTGTGCCTGGGCGCGTACGTGTGTCTGGCGTTGTCCGCGTGGCCCGAGAAGATCGGCTCGCTGTATGCGGCGAACCTGGGCGGTAGCGCGTTCGGCTGCGCGGCGGTGGTGCTGGCGCTCGATCAGCTGGGAGTCACCTCCGCGTTCATCGGCGTTGGCCTCTTGGGCTTCGGCGCGGGCCTACTGTCGTATCGGCCGGCGCGACGCGTCGCGTGGCTCCTGCCCGCGCTGATCGGCTGCGTCTGGCTCGGGCTGATCCACAAGGCCGCCGACGAGCTCGATCCGCTGGTCTACGTGAAGAGCGCCAAGGCGTTCCCGCACTTGCCGCGCGAGCAGGTGCTGGCGCGCAGCAGCGACTCGCTGTCCTCGGTCGAGGTGTTCAAGGGTTCGTCCTCGACGCTCTGGGGATTGTCGGAGAAGTTCAAGGGCACGCCACCGGAGCTGATCAGCTTCGCCATCGACGGCTGGGCGCTCACCTCGGTGTTCAACCGCGCGCAGGCCGAGCAGCCGAACGGTGTGCTCGAGTACCTGCCGGCGGGTCTACCGTACTTGCTCAAGCCCCCGGGCGACGTGCTGGTCATCGGCGCGGGCGGCGGCGTGGACGTGCTGAGCGCGCTGCACCACGGCGCGAAGCACGTCACGGGCGTCGAGATCAACCCGATCATCCTGAACGCGGTGCGCACGCGCTATGCCGACTTCGCGGGACACCTCTACGACGATCCGCGCGTCGAGATGCATCACGCCGAGGGCCGCCACTTCCTGAAGCGCGATGCGCGCAAGTACGACGTGATCCAGCTGAGTGGCGTCGACACGTTCGCGGCCAGTCAGGCCGGTGCCTTCGCCTTGCACGAGAACTACCTGTACACGGTCGAGGCCATGCACGACTACCTGGGTGCATTGCGGCCGTCGGGTGTACTGACCTTCACGCGCTGGTTGTACATTCCGCCGCGTCAGACCCTTCGCCTGGTCGCGATCGCCGAGCAGGCGTTCCGCGAACGCGGCGTCAATAACCCCGCCGAGCACATCGCGATCTTCGCTCACCATGCCTACAGCGTGGTGCTGATCAAGAACGAGGCCTTCACACCCGCGGAGATCGATGGCTTGCAGCGCGAGGTGGACGCGCACGGCTTCGATCTCGTCTACGCGCCGTTCAAGCGCGTCAACCCGTACCCCGAGCTGTGGGGCGACAACCAGTTCTACCGCTTCTGGGATCTCGGCCCGCAACGCTTCATCGACGAATACCCGCTGGACGTGCGGCCGACCACCGACGATCTGCCGTTCTTCTTCGAGTACCAGCGCTGGAGCCGCGTGCTGGCCTGGGACCTGATCTTCAAGAATCAGAACGCCGGCGTGGTGTTGTTCGCCACCCTGCTGGTGTGCAGCGTGTTGTGTCTCTTGCTGCTGATGGCGGCGCGGCGCCGCTACCGAGGCGCGGCGCGCCAGCTCGGCCTGGACATGCACGTGTACTTCAGCGTGCTCGGCCTCGGCTACATCCTGGTCGAGAACGTGTTGATCCAGCGCATCATCTTGTTCCTGGGCACGCCCGCCTACGCGTTGACGGTGATCCTGTTCACGCTGCTGGCGGCGTCGGGGCTCGGCAGCGCCGCTGCGGGCCGGTCGCCCGTGTTGCGCCGCCACGCCGCGTACGCGCTCGTCGCCGTGGTGGCAGTGTTGCTGATCTACGCCTATGCACTGCGCCCGGCGCTCGACCCGCTCCTGGGCCTTGCGCTGCCCCTGCGCGTGTCGATCGTGGTGCTGTTGATCAGCCCGCTCGGCTTCCTGATGGGCATGCCGTTCCCGCTGGCCATCGAGCGCTTGTCGGCGATCGACGCGCGCCTCGTGCCGTGGGCCTGGGTGATCAACGGGTCGGCATCGGTGATCGGCAGCATCGTCACGGTCATGCTGGCGATGACGCGCGGCTTCACCAGCGTGTTCTGGGTCGCTGCGTTTCTCTACGCCGTGGCCGCAGCCTTGTACGCGCGCTCGTTCGCTCGCCCCGCTGTCTGAGCCAGCCGGCGCAGGTCTCGGTCGCGCCCGCCCCACCGTCCCTTGCCGACACCTTTTGCAGAAAATGAGGAAAGGCGGGGTTCTAGCTGCCTGCGCGCGTTCGAGCGGGCGAGCGCGGGCGGCGTTGCGTGCTATGCCCAAGCCACTTGGGGCAGGGCACTTGGCATCCATCGAGTCCATCCGCAGCGTCACGAGCACCCACACCTTCGCGGCGTTTGCTCACCCGCCGACGCTCCAGTACGGCGGGATCGCCGCGTGGCTCACCGCACCCGCGGGCGCAGTCGTGCAAGTCGTGCAACCGATGCGTGGCACCACCGAGGCGGCCAACTGGCTCGTGGGACCTGTGTTCGACGCGATCCAGTCCCGCTTTCCGGGCAACAATTCGCTGATCCTGGTGTTCGATCTGGCGCTGATGACCAGCCGCTCCGCCGCCGCGCGCTCGATCTTTCTGGCCAAGGCGCGCGAGGTCGGCAAGCGCTTCGGCGCGGGCTACTTCGTACCTCCGATCAGCGCGAGCGCCGCCAATCGCCAGGCCACGCGCGCCTCGCTGGCGCTGATCCGGGCGCTCGGCGTGCACATCGAGCTGGTCGACTCGTCCCACCAGGCGGTGGAGATGCTCCATCTGCGCGCGATCTAGCTCGGGGTCACGCCGCGCAAGCTGAGCTCGATGCCCAGCTCGATCTCCAGGCCGTTTTGGCCCAGGGCCGGTCGATCGGACAACCACGGGCGTTGCCAGTGGCTACCGCGCAGCTCGAGGTAGATGCGTTGCGCGGTGGGCTTGATCGAGCCGAGGAGCGGTGCAAGCCAGATGTATGCCAGGCGTAATCGGGCTTCCAGGGCGTAGTCATCGGCCGCGAAGGGCGCCAGCGCGGGGCGGTAGTCGAAGCCGGCTTGTAGCTCCATGCGGTAGCCGGCCAGGCGCAGCACGCCCTCGAGCGCGGCCAGGCCACGCAGCCGCACGGCTGCCTCGTCGTCGGGCAGCGGGACTCCGGCGACGTGATCCAGGCTGACCCCGAGCGTGATCGGCATGCGCGCGTGCACGAAGTCGGCGTCGAACGAGTCGCCGAACGGGCTGATCACCGCTCCGAGCTCGAACCAACGGTGAAACCAGCGCGAGCTCTCGGAGTCGAAGCGGTGCGACAGCAGCTGCGCGTGCAGCCCGAACACGCCGCCGTACTGGCAATCGCCCAGCGCGATCACCGGCAGCGCGGCGAAGCACAGATGGTGATCGACGTCGGTGCCGATCATCTCCTGATCGATGTCGATCAGCGTGAAGGCGACCTCGAACGAGCCGTACGACCAGTAGCGCAAGGCGTCCAGCCGCAGACCTTCCCAGGCCGTGCCACGCTTCTCCAGGTGAACCAGCGCGAAGCCGAGTCCGCCGCCGCCGAACGGCGAGTCCTCGCCGCCATCAGCGGCAATGCCGAGCAGGCCGGCCGCTCGGATCACGCCCAGCTGCAGGGTGCCGAGGGCCTCGAGCCGCTCGAGCGCGCGATCCCCGTCGGTCTGCGCGCGCGCCAGCGAGCAGGCCAGCAGCAGAGCACACAGCGTCGCCGCTCTACACCACACGTGCTTTCGCTGCTTCGCAGCGCTCCCAGGTCTCGATGAAGCGCTGGGCCGAGCGGAAGAACGGCACCAGCGGCTCGTCGCTGCCGTATTGATTTGCCACGTCGCGCACGAAGTCGGGGAGCAGGCCGTAGTGGGCGAGCCCGTCCCGGTTGAAGTCGAAGCGACGGTTGCCCGGCCGATCGGATTGACGCAAGAGCTGTGTGGTCTGCACCATCTGGTCGACGCCGTATCGGACCTTGCGGCCGGGCCCGATCGGCACGCTGCCCGCAAAGCGCGCCTTTGGCTGCTCGGCGAAGCCGTTGAAGTCCGTCCCGACGCCCACGCCGCCTGCATCGCCCATCAACTCCACCGCGTACAGGTAGCTGTGCGCCCAGCCGTGGCTGGTGTCTTGCTGGGAGACCGTGCCGAAGCTCGGATGATCGGGGTGTGCGTACGCGGCTAGCGGCCCGACGCGCGTCGCCGGCCCCAGCATGCCGCCCAGCTGGCGGATGCGTGTGACGAAGGCGCGCTCGAGCATGAACTCGCTGCGCACGCCGCGCAGCCTGCCCGCCGCGGCGTCCTTGCGCGCGATACCGAGCTCGCGGAAGCACGAGTGACTGGAGATCACCGGGTATTGCGCCTGCTCCGCGAGCTGCATCACGCCGTCGCGCGAGTGCTGTGACATGTGATCGATGTCCACCAGCATGCCGCGCTGCATCATGCGCCGGATCCAGGTTCGTCCGATCGGCGTCAACCCGAGCCGGTTGATGTGCCCATCGCTGCGCGGATAGGCCGGCATCTTGTACGTGTAGACGTTGCGCAGGCGCTGGTCGTCGGCGTCGCGGCCGAGCAAGAACTCCACGCCGCGCACGTCTGCCTGCGCGTCGATCTCCCAAAAGGCCTTGCTGGCGTCCGGCGTATTGCGGTGCAGCCAGTGGTTCAGGATGTTGAAGGCGTCGCGGAAACAAGCCGTGCCGCCGAGGGCGTTGTTCGCGAGATGGATCGGCGTCATCGCGCGCACGCCCTTGGCGAACAGGTCGTCGACCAGCGCCTGCGCGGCTTGCTCGGTGGTGTCCTCGGGCCGCACCCAGCCGCCGATCGAATCGACCTCGACGCCCAACACGACCGCCAGCTTGCCCTCGCCGACGATGCGGCGTGCGTTGGCCGGCGTGAGCGCGATCTCCATCCAGCTCTTGTGCTCCTCCACCATGCGCGCGATGCCCGCGAGCTGCGCGCCGATCGCAGCTTGGTCGCTGTTCTTGGGCGAGAAGCCGCCGTGGAAGAGGTGCGGCAGGTACTCGTTGTTGACCGCCAGCGCGCAGATCAAGCGCAGGCCCGAGGCGTGCGCGCGCTGGATCCACTCCCAGTACATCTGCTGGTGCAGCACCGTGGTCGGGCGCGGCCAGTCGCGGAAGTCGGGGAAACCCGAAGGACCGTGGTTCGCCTCGACCAGGAACGGCAGGAACGTCTTCCAGATCGAGTGGCTCGGATCGCAGCAAGCGAGCGCTTGATCGGCGGGACCCGTGGGTTCGCCCCAGAACAAGCGGTGGTTGTTTTGCTTACCGCCGAAGGCCAGGTGGGCCATGGGATGGCAATGCAGATCGGCGTACCCCCAGACATCACTCATGCGTTCGTCCCTCGTGGACTACGGCTGGGTGCTGCCCGGACAGTGTAGATGATTTTGCGTTCGGGTTACGCGTGAGATCGGTGTGCGACGACGCCGGCCAGCTGAAAGTCCAGGGGTACGATCGCGCCCTCGCGGTAGGCCTCGACGCGTTGGGCGAACTCTTGCCAGAGCGCGCGCACCGCATCCGGCGGCAACTCGGGCAGGGAAGGGCTGGTGGCGATGCCGCTGGTCTCCAGCCAGCTCGCGAGCTGGCTGCCGGAGTCGAACTCGAGCCGGAAGTCGTGCGTCCAGGCGCTCTGGATCGCCGCGCCGCCGCTGCGCAGCTCGTCCTCGATGTGTTCGATCGAAGCCAGTGCGGTGAGCGGCACGTCGGGTAGGCCGAGGTCCGAGATCATGTTGCGGTAGGTATCGTAGGCTTGCGGCGCGCTGCTCTTGAGGATGGTCAGGATGCCGACCCGGCCTCCCGCGCGCAGCAGGCGTGGTACGCGCGGCAGCGCGTTGCGCCAGTCGAGATAGCCGAGGCAAAAGCGCAGGCTGATCACGTCGAAGCTCGCGGGCTCGCAATCCGCGATGAACTCATCGCCGCCCTGGCAATGCGTGGTGAGCCGCGCGCCTGCGGCCAACGCTCGTTTGCGCGCGCTCTCGAGCATGTTGGGTGAGCAGTCGATGCCGACCACCTCGCCGGGTCGCGCGAGCTTCGACATCTCGACCGTATCGACTCCCGTGCCGCAGCCGAGATCGGCGCAGCGCTCGCCCGGTTGCAGCGCGAGCTCGCGCGTCAGCCGGCGCTGTGGCTCGGCCACGTGCACACTCCAACGCGTGTCGTAGTCGCCCACGATTCGATCGTAGGCCGCGCGCATCCACTCCACGTTGTTCTGCATGGCGCGGGGATGTAGCACGGAGCGCGTGTGCACCTGCTTCGGTGCAGCAGATCAGTCGCGCAACATCTGCGTGACGACCTGGTATTACGGCGGCAACCCGCCGTCGCCCGGCGGCGGAGGAGGCGGATCAGGGATGATCGTCTGACAGGTGGCGCTGCAAGTGGTGCCGTTCGGCGGGTCACAGGTCTCGCCTGTCTCGACGTCTCCATTGCCGCAGCGCGGTTTGCAGTCGGGGTCATCCCGGCGATCTTTGCCCGTGGGACAGCATTGGTCGGGGTTGGGGTTCGTACCGATCGGAGTATGCGTGCAGGTCATCTGGCAAGGTCCGCCGGTCACACCGTCTTCGGTGCAAGGATTCGTGTCGCGGCAGCTCGCCTCGGTCGGACAATCCGTGCCGTCGCAGGCTTCATTGCCTTCCCTGTGCATGTTGCCGCAGCGCGGCTCGCAATCGGCGTCTTCCCAGCGATCCTTGCCAGCAGGGCAGCACTGATCCGCTGGGCTGACCTTCGCGCCGATCGGCGTGTGCGAGCACTCGAGGTGACACGGCGTGCCGGTCACGCCATCTTCGGTGCAGGGGTCCGTGTCGCGGCAGCTCTGTGCCGTCGGACAGTTCCCGTCGCAGTCCTCACCGGCCTCGACCTTACCGTTGCCGCACATCGGCGGTGCCGGCGGGCAGTCCGCGTCCATGTCCATGCTCAGGCCGCTCGGGCAGCAGCCGTCGGTCGTGGTTCGGTTGGCGCCGATCTCATTGTGCACGCACTGGCGCGAGCAACCCGAGCCCATGATCACGTCGGACGTGCAGGGCTTGTTGTCGTTGCAGCTGGCCTCGGTCGGACAGTTCGTGCCGTCGCAGCGCTCGCCGTTCTCGACCACGCCGTTGCCGCAGACCGCCTGGCAGTCTCGGTCGGTGTTGGCATTCGCACCCGCGGGGCAGCAGCCATCGGTGCCGGAAGTGCTCGGCCCGAGGGCGGTGTGCGTGCACTGCTTCCCGCAGCCTGTGCCGCTGACGGCGTCGCGCGTGCAGACATCGCGGTCGTCACAGGCTGCGGCGTCCGGGCACACACCATCGCAGCGCTCTCCGGGCTCGACGACGCCGTTGCCGCACACCGGCGCGCAGTCGCTGTCGTTGTTGGCGTTGGCGCCCGGCGGACAGCAGCGGTCGAACGGGAACGGGTTGCTGATCGTGAACGACGTACACGCGACGTTGCAGTTGTTCGCGCTGCCGGTCTGCAGATCGAACGTGCAGGCGTTGTTGTCGTCGCAGCTCGTGCGGCATTGCGCCGAGGGGTTGGTCGGCTCGCACGTCTCGCGCGCCGGATCGACCACGCCGTCGCCGCAGCTGTTCGAGCAATCGCTGTCTTCTGCCTTCGTACAGCCCGCGGGGCAGCAGCCGTCGCCCGGCAAACACTGCGCGATCTGCTGCATCGTGCAGGTGGCGCTGCAGCTGGCGGCGTCGCCCTGGATCACGGCCATCAGGCACGCGCTGGCCGGGATACAGGTCTCGAGCGTCGGGCAGCTCTCGGGCGGATCACAGGTCTCGCCCTTCTCGACCTTGCCGTTGCCGCAATCCGCCTCGCAGTCGCTGTCGCTGCTGGAGTCTGCTCCTGGCGGGCAGCAGCCGTCCTCGGACAGCGGGGCGGTGATCGGCGTCGCCGTGCACTGCGCCTGGCAGCCGCTGCCTTCGAGCTTCACGTTCTCGCAGTGCTGAGGCATGCACTCGCGCGGGCACGCCCCAGGCTGGCCGGAGGCGATCGCGGTGTCGCAGCGCTCCTCGGGGCCGACCAGGCCATCGCCGCAGTCGCTGACTCCGGTTTGGATCGAGCCATTGCCGGACATGCCGCCTGTGCCCGCGCCACCGGCGCCGGCGCCGCCGCGTCCAGCTGCGCTGTCGTTGCCGGATGCGCCGCCGCTACCCGCTGCAGTCGCAGGCTGACCGAGCGTTCCGGTCGGTGGCAACCCGTCGGACCACGGGGGCAGCGAGTTGACGTCGACGCTCGCGGGCCCGCACTTGCCGTCCGCGCAGGTCTCGTCGGACTTGCAGCCCAAGCTGACATCGCCCACGCAGCGCGCATCGAAGCGCAGCGCCAGCACCAGGGTCTTGCCCTTGACGAAGCCGCACTCGCTGCGCAGCACCGCGATGGTGTTGCTCGAGCCATCGAGCGCGCTGAGCGTGACCTTGTAGCGCCGCGTGTGCTCGTCGTTGCGTGGGGTCAGCGCGAAACGGAACGGCCAGCCTGCCGGATCGTGCGTCTCCACCGTCTGGCTGTAGGTCGCGTCGGCCGCAGCGCCGCCCGCGGCCGAACCCTCGATATCGAGCTTCAGGCTCGCGATCATGCCGCGCATGCTGTCGTCCGCATCGGCGACCAACATCACCTGCGTGCGCGGGTCGACCGAATTGCACGCCAGCGCGAGCAGCGCGGCGAGGCACAGTGAGCGTTTAGAATTCCAAGTCAAGGTAAACTCCCCAACCTAGGACAACTAGCCTGAACGACTTTGGCTGCCAAGCTCAGTGCGACCATCTCAAGACTTGAATTGCAGGGCCGGTATTGCCAGCCACAGGTGGCTCCGTCTTCGATTTCGAGCTCAAGATCACCGCGGTGGTGACGCCAGCAGCGGCGACCACGCCGATCGCCGTCCAGAACCACCATGTCTCGAAGACCGAGCCGCTGCCGTCCGAGTGCGTCGAAGGCACCGGGGCTTGGGGCGCGAGGGTCACCTGAGGAGCGGGCGGCGGGGCACTGGCCTCGAGCTCGACCGGGCTCAATTTCAGGTCCAGTACCTGTGTCTTGCCGCCCTCGACCGAGATCGTGCGGGTCAGCGTCCGGTAGCCCGGCGCCTCCGCGGCCAGCTCGTGTTTGCCGAGATCGGCCTTGAACTCGGCGCTGGCCATGCGCACGCCGTCCAGGGTCACGGTGGCCTTGTCCGGCTCGGTCCGGACGTGGACCTTGCCGATGTAGTGTTCCAGGCGCAGCAGCAAGGCGAGGGCCTCCTTGCGTTGCGCATCCGAGAGCGGCTGGCGCAGATCGATCAGTGCCGCGTTCAGTTCCTGCTCGCTGCGGACGTACTCCTTGAGCTCGAACGAGGTCATGCCCATGCCGCGCAACGTACGGGCGCTCGGCCGCAGCGCGTGCGCCTGCTCGAACATGACCCGCGCCTCGCCGTAGTTCCCGGCGTCGAATTCGACCAGCGCGTCCTGGATAACCTGTGAGTATGCGTCGGCCTTGGCCTTGCCTTTGGCCTTGGTTTGGGCCTGACAGTGACCGGCGCTGCCCAACATGAATATCCCGAGTACTCCCAGCAACAAAGCGACCTTGGCCAAATAAGCCTCCGCGACCTGGCATGCCTAAGCAAAGAGGGGATCCGCGATCCCCGCCTGCCAGCACTATCAAGTCACGGGCCACAGTCAACCCGAGCGCTCGGTACCGCTCGTGGTCGTTGCTGAAGAGCTCGGAAGATCGTGCGCTACATGCCAGCGTCGGTGTCGTTCATCACGCCGCGGCCGCAGCGCCAGGTCGACATGCTGCTGCAGTTGCAGGTGCCGCCCGGGTACATGCAAGCCATGCCCGGGGTGGCACACATCGCGTTGTCGGCAGGCGGCGCCGGCATCGGGCAGTCTGCAGGATTCCAACACGACCAGGCCGAGCTCACGCAGTCGCAGACGCGAGCTCCGTAGGTGCACGTCCCCGGCGCGCCTTCGCACATCCCGCCCGGGGCTGGCTCGGTGGCTGGACAGAATTGATTGCCGCAGTCCCAGCCGTCAGCTCGGCACGTACAGCTCGCTCGCATGGGGCTGCAGGTCATGCCGACCACGGGACAGCTCGACTGCTCCGCAGGCACGCTGGTGGGGCACTGGCTCGGCTCCCAACACGCCCAGGTGTTGCCAGGCGTAATACAATCGCAAACGCGCGTGCCGAACATGCAAGTGCCTCTCGCGGCCATGCACGTCTCGCCTGCTGCGGGTTCCGTCATGGGACACATCTGTCCCGTCATTCCGCGCCCTGCTGCGCCGCGTCCCGCGGTCCCGCGCCCCGTGCGTCCGGCTGCACCGCGCCCAGAAATCGCGCTCGTGCCCGCGCGTCCAGACGCGCCCGCGCTCCCGACGTTGTCTTCGGAGCTCCCGCTATCATCACCGCACGCCACGGCAACGAACCCAATCAACGCAACGATGACGAAACTCAACTCTAGGCGACTGAACATGACCGCGTTCTCCCCGATTCGAACACTGCGGACGTGCGACAACACCGCCAGTCCAGCGATGAGTGCCGCGAAGGCGCACACGCGGCTCAGAAAGCCGCGGCTTAATGCAACGAATGCTGGTGTCCGAGAGCGGGGACCGTGAGAGAAGGAGTAACCGACATGGCATACCCATTCGTGCACGCGTTCGGGCTGCGGCAGCGATTGCTGCTCGCGATCGGCAGCACCTTCGTGAGTGCACCCGCGGCGCTCGGCTGCAGCGTTCAGCAGGTCGACGCGGATGCCGGCGCCGTCGCGGGCAAGTCTGGCAGCGCAGTCACCTGCAAGAACGGTCGCGCGACGCGCGAGTGTTTTACGCGCGCGACCATGGAGTCGAAGGCCAAGTTCGGCTGCGGGCAGATCGCGATCCAACCCGTGCCTTCGGCGGAGGAGGTGCAGTCGCTGTTCCTGCCGAACGGCTGCTTGCAGCATCGAGTTGCGTGCGACGGTTGCTGCAACCCCGCGGCGGCGCCCGGTGAACCGCAAGGGGACGGTTCGTGTTGCTACTCGTATTGTGGCGGCGCGTGTTGTGGTCGGCCGCTGATCATCGATGGCCAGGCGCGCACTGCGGGCGTCGAGCTCCGCGGCGATTGGCTGCGGCCGCTGTCAGCCGCGGAGCCGCTCGACCTCCACCAACGCATCGCGCACGAGTGGTTGGAGGACGCGTTGATGGAGCACGCATCCATCGCATCGTTCGCGCGCTTCACCCTGGACCTGCTCGCGTTCGGCGCGCCTGCCATGCTCGTCGAGCGCGCTCAGCGCGCCGCGCTCGAAGAAGTCGAGCACGCGCGACTCTGCTTCGGTCTCGCCGCGCGCTACAGCGGCTGCGCGCGCGGACCTGCGCCGCTCGCGACCACGGGCATCCGCTGCGCGTCGAACCTGTGGGACGCCGCGCTCGCTGCGTTCGATGAGGGCTGTATCGGCGAGTCGATCGCGGCGCTGCAGGCCCGAGAGGCGCTCGAGCTCGCGCAGGATCGCGACGCTCGCCACGCGCTCGAACGGATCGCCGAGCAGGAGGCACAGCACGCCGAGCTGGCGTTCCTGTTCGTCAGCTGGGCGACCTGCCGACTTGGTCTGGCGTTCCAGCACGAGGTCGATCGCCGTCTCGGCCATCTCCTGGCAGCGAAGGTATCCCCGCAGGCCACCGAACCCGCCGACACGATCGCGGCTCTGCATGCCGCGGGTCGGCTGACCGCAGCGGACCAGCAGCGCATCCGCGCGACAGGGCTGCGTGAGATCGTCGTCCCCTGTGTCGCCGCACTCGCCGCTAGTAGCGGCAGTCCCGTTGCGAGCGTGACACGTCCGCTCGTGTGCTCGTAACGCCGACAGTCAAAGCGTGAGCACGCCTAGCCAATCCAGCGGACGTGCGCGCAATCTGTTTCCGCTAACTACCGTTGCATTCGGCAACACGCCGAATTGAGGCAATTTGCAAGGCGTGCACAGGTCTTCACCTATCTGAGTGTTCGGCGGATCGGTGCTTGACCATTGATGAACACTCGCTCAATTTCTGGACTCTGGCGGAGGCCAACATGCAGAGATTTGCGAGCGTTCTCATTACATGCGCACTTGTCGGGTGCGGCGCCGATCAAGCGGCGAACACGATGACCCCTGCCGCTCCGAGCGGCACTGCTTCCACACCGACTACGACGACGCCCAGCACGCCAGCGGTTTCAGGCGCAGCCGGTAGCTCGGCCAGCGTGACCACTCCAGCACAGGCCAATCCCACCACGCCACCGGCCAGCACACCGGCCATGACGCCATCAGCTTCAACGCCGGCTGTGACGCCGCCAGCGGCTGCAACCCCCGCGGCTCCGGCTCAGAACCCGGCCGCGCAGCCGCCAGCTGCAACCGGCACCAAGAAGCCGCTCGCGATGGACGAGTGCGGCCTGAAGACCAAGTACCCGGGCGACGAGTACTGCATCAAGCCGCCGGCGGCGGACAAGGGCTTCCAGTTGCACATCGGCCCGACGAACTACGACAACCCCGAAGCCAAGTACTTGCTGCAGCCGGGTGAAGAGAACGTCACCAACATGACGGCCACCAGCGGCAACGACAAGGACGTCGACTACTACTGGCGCCAGTACCGCATGCGTCCGGGCTCGCACCACGTGATCCTGACCGCGAATGGCCAGCGCATCGGTGGCACCCAGAACCTCGCGCGCGACAACCCGGACAACGGTATCGTCCCGCCGGAGAACGAGGGCGTGGGCTTGCCGCTCGCTGCGCATGCTCAGATCAACGCCAACATGCACTTCTACAACTTCACCGACAAGCCGATGGTCCGCGACCTGTGGGTGAACTACTGGTACAAAGACAAGGCGACGGTCACCGACACCGCGAAGGGGGTGTTCTCGATGACGGGCGTGAGTGCCGCCAAGGCTCACACGCACGTCGTGGTGGGCGCGACCTGCCAGGTGCAGGGCAGCGGCCGCATCCTCTCGATGTCGGGCCATCGCCACTTGAACAACGTCCGCTTCAGCGCGTGGCTCAACAGCGGTGGCAAGAAGACGCTGATCTTCGACGACTACGACTCCGAGCACCCGGGCTACATGGAGTTCAACAGCCTGGTGCAGAACCCGGCGCCGAATCCGACGGCGAAGCTGATGGGCGGCGCGAGCGGCATCGTCAACATCAAGCAGGGCGACACGCTCGACTTCGAGTGCGAGATCGTCAACAACACGGACAAGAACTTCGTCGGCCTCAACGAGGCGCAGGACGACGAGATGTGCATCCTGACCGGTGACACGGTGGGCGCTTCGGTGTCGGCGGGTTGCTCGCCGATCGCCTCCCGCCCGGTCACTGGCGGCGCTGCGGACTGAGCTAAAGCAGCCTCAGGAACGTTCGTCGGGCATGCGGCAGTAGTCGCATGCCCGACGTCGTTTCAGCTCGAGAGGAAGGCTTCGACCTGGTCGAGGCGTTCCTTGCCGAAGAACATCTCGTCACCTACGAAGAAGGTCGGGATCCCGAACGCGCCGCGCTTCACCACGGCTTCGGTGTTCGACAGCAGTTCCGCCTTGACCTCGGGGTCCTGCGTCATCGCCAGCAGCGCCGCGCTGTCCAACCCCGCGTCGCGGAGCACCTTCTCGACCACGGCGGGGTCGTCCATCTTCAGCCCGTTCTCCCAGGTCGCTGCCGAGACCGCTTCGAGGTACGCGTCGGCGACGCCGGAGCGGCGCGCAGCGATCAAGCCGCGCATGATCAAGAGAGTGTTCATCGGGAAGTGAGGGTTGAAGTGGAAGCGGTGCAGCCGGTGCTTGGCGATGAAGCGCTGCGTCTCGAGCGCCTCGTACTCGAGCTTGCCTCTGACCTGCGCGAAGGCTGCGATCGGTGACTGATTGCCTGCGAGCTTGAAGATGCCGCCGAGCAGGCACGGCAGCAGCCGGAGCTCCGCGCCCGTGCGCTCGGCGATCTCGGGCAACACGCAGCGCGCCAGATAGGCGTTCGGGCTGGCGAAGTCGAAGACGAATTCGAGGGTGCGCGACATGCGAAAGGCCTTTCAGAAGCGCTCCGCCCACGGGCGGAGGTCGAGCTCGTGCGTCCACGCCGAGCGTGGTTGCTTGTGCAGCCAGACGAAGTTCTGAGCGATCTGCTCGGGCTTGAGGATCTCGTCGCGCTGCAGCTGCTCGTCGACATCGTCGCGCAGCGAGCGGATGAACGCGCCGTCGATCGCGCCGTCGATGACCACGTGCGCGACGTGGATGCCCTGTGGACCGAGCTCGCGGGCCATGCTCTGGGCCACGGCGCGCAGGCCGCTCTTGGCTGCAGCGAAGGCCGCGAAGCCGCTCGCGCCGCGCAGCGACGCCGTGGCTCCCGTGAACAAGATCGTGCCGGAGCCGCGCGGGACCATCACCCTGGCGGCCTCGCGCCCGGTGAGGAAGCCCGCGAAGCAGGCCATCTCCCAGACCTTCGTGAACACGCGCGCGGTGGTCTCGCGCACGGCGTGGCGCACGTTGGCGCCGATATTGAAGACCACGACCTCGAGCGGACCGATCTCGCGCTCGATGCGTGCGACCAGCTCCACCATCTCGTCCTCGCTGCGCGCATCGACCCCGAACGCACGCGCCTCGCCGCCTGCGTCGCGGATCGACTGCGCCAGCTGCTCCAGACGCTCCAGGTTGCGCGCGCGCCGAGTCACGCAGACCGCGAAGCCCTCGGCGGCGAACGCGCGAGCGATGGCACTACCCACGCCGTCTCCGGCACCGACGACGAGGCACGCGCGTGTTTGAACCGGCATCGGGCCGTAGCATACCAGGAGCGGCGCCGGGTCGCTGACACAACTGTCATAGATTGACTGTGAGTGCAGACGCCCTTGGGTCGCTCCCTCACTGCAACTTCACTCACCTACAGGCAAGGTGCCGAACTGTTCCTCGGAGCTGGCGATCACACCCGACGGCAAGCATGCATTGCTCGCTCCGCCGGATTGCAGGCCGCCCGAGCGCAAGCGACACGATCCGGTCGCGACGCTGATCGGTGGTTATATGGTCGCGGATGAACGTACGTGCGCGCTCCGGCATCGCGATCGCTCTGCTCGCCGCAGCCTGCGCGACCCCCGGCTCCGGCGCGGGGCTGCTGCGTTTCTCGGCGCCCCAAGGCGCGGTTCTCAACGAGTTCTACCGAGAAGGTCCGGTGGCCGCGCACGTCGTGCTCACGCCGGGCCACGCGCCGCGCATCGTCGTCGCGTTCCCGGCCGGAAATAGCGGCGCAGCGCTGTTCTGTGCAGCACGCTCGGAGCTCAGCTGGCAGCCACAGGTGGCCCTGCGTGCTGCGGAAGGCAACGGGACCTTTCATGGTGTGACGGCCGAGTTGACCGCGCACGGCGGACCGCTCGAGATCCGGCAGGCAGTCGTCGGCAGCATCCGCAGCATTCGAGGCTTCCAGGACAACGGCACGCTGCCCGCCGAACTGTCCACGCGGCCGTTCACATCCGATCGCACCCTCGTCTGGCGACGACAGCGGCTGGATGGAGCGGCAGGGTACTATCTCGCGCTCGAGGTGCTGCGCGGAACGCTCGTGCGGACCGACGACGGATTCTCGCTCGTGGCGGCGGACGATGGCGAGTTGCGGCTTCGCCTCACGGCGTTGACCGCCGACGCACCGCTCACGCCCATCGACTCGGCGCAGCTGTTCACGCCGCAGGCTGCTGCCGACGAACGCCTGCGCGAGACGTTCAGCTTCCTCGCCTATCGGCAGAAGCTGCTGGCCGGGTCCTGGCGCTTCGACACCTACTTCGGGCGCGACACGCTCATGTCGCTGCTGTTGCTCGGCGCTGCGCTGACGCCGGCCGTGATCGAGGCCGGCCTCGGCGCCGTGCTGGAGCGCTTGAATGCTGCAGGCGAGGTCGCGCACGAGGAGGAGATCGGCGAGTTCGCAGTGCTCTCGCGCAGGCGTGCGGGGCTGCCGCTCAGCGCGGCGCCGCTGCTCGACTACAAGATGGTCGACGACGACTTCATGCTCGCGCCGGTCGCCGCGGACTATCTGCTCAGCACATCGGCGGCCAGGGCCCGCGAGTTTCTCGCGCGCAAGAGCGCATCCGGAAGCACGTACGGCGAGTTGCTCGTGCGCAACCTGCGTTTCGTGGCGCAGAGCGCGGCGCCGTTCGCGCGTGAGCCACACTGGACCCGATTGATCTCGCTCAAGCCGGGCCAGGACGCCGGCAACTGGCGCGACAGCCAGCAAGGTCTCGGTGGCGGCCGTTATCCCTTCGACGTCAACGGCGTGTTCGTGCCGGCAGCGCTCGACGCCATCAGCAGGCTTCACGCCAGCCACCGACTCGACGAGTACGCGAATGCACCGATTCGAGCAGACCTCGCAAGTGCCGCGAACTTGGCCGCAGTGTGGTGGTCCAAGGCGCCCGCGTTGTTCGAAGTCTCGATCGCCGAGACCGCGCGCTCTGCGCTGGCCGGCTACGCGAAGAGCATCGGGGTGGGGTTGCCGCCGCCGAACGACGCGGTGGTGCCGCTACGCTTCCACGCGGTCGCACTGGCCGAAGGCGGTGCTCCGGTGCCGATCGCCAACAGCGACGAAGCGTTCACGTTGCTGCTGTCGAACCCGAGGCCGAGCGAGGTCGCGAGGATCGCAGGGCTGCTGACGACGCGCTTCCCGGTGGGACTCATGACGGACGTCGGACCCGTCGTCGCGAACCCTGCCTATGCGCCTGCAGAGCTCTCGCAGCGCTTCGATCACAACCACTATCACGGCACTGTGATTTGGTCCTGGCAGCAGGCCGTGGTCGCGGCGGGTCTCGAGCGCCAGCTCCAGCGCACCGACCTCACGGAGGCAATGCGTGCGGAGCTCCTAAGGGCACGGGTTCGCATACGCGCGGCGATCGCGGCGACGCAGGACCTGCGAGGTACCGAGCTCTGGTCCTGGACGTATGAGGGACAACACTTTCACGCGGCGCCGTTCGGCGCACGGGCCCAACACGAGACGGAATCGAATGCGGCGCAACTCTGGAGCACGGTCTACCTGGCGCAGCCACGCGAGTAGTTCTACGGTTCGAAAGATGCATGCTCCCTCGGGGGGGCGCTGCACGCCTCGTTGGAGGTCTCGCGATGTTGAGAGCGATATTCACCGTGGCAGGATGGCTGCCGCGTGGCGCGCTGGCCGCGGTGGGGTGTGCGTGGTGGATCGGTTGCGCATCCTCTCTCGACCGCGACCTGGCCAATCGGCCTTGCTCTCCGGATGGTCGCTGCCTTTCCGGCTATACGTGCTCGGAAGACCGAGTGTGCGTGCCAGTCGGCTCGAAGCAGCAGGCCAGCCGCGGACAGCGAGACGACGCAGGCGTTGCCGCGAAGAGCGCCGCAGTCAGCGCTCACGATGCGGGCGCTCGCGAGCCCGACGCGACGCGTTCGATGGTCAGCGACGAAGCGTCGAAGCCGACCGAACCGGCCTCGAACCCCGATGATGCCAGTGCTGCCAAGGCCGCCGCAGCTGATCCCGCGTCCCCTGTGCGCGATCCAGGACCACCGCCCGCGGCCGGCGCGAGCGCGCCCGTCGCTGGCGCATCGGTGCCCGTCGCCGGACAGAG
>DATEOF010000039.1:0-19156 GCA_035274465.1 Polyangiales bacterium | reverse complement strand
CGCACCCACGCGCATGCTCGTCCCGGCGGCCCGGATGGACGAGGCGGCGAAGATCGCGGCAGCTGCGGCGAAGACCGTGGTCGTGGGCGATCCCCGTGACGCGGACAGCAAGATCGGCCCGGTCGTGTCCGAGACGCAGTTCGACCGCATCCAGCAGCTCATCGAGAAGGGGATCGGCGAGGGCGCCACGCTCGAGGTCGGCGGCCCGGGACGGCCCGAGGGACTCGAGACCGGCTTCTACGTGCGCCCCACGGTGTTCTCCCACGTCACCAACGACATGACGATCGCCCGCGAGGAGATCTTCGGTCCGGTGCTGGTCATGATCGGCTACGAGGACGACGACGACGCGGTTCGCATCGCCAACGACACCCAGTACGGCCTGTCGGGCTACATCTCGGGCTCTCCCGATCGGGCCAAGGCCATGGCCCGTCGCATCCGCAGCGGCAACGTCCACCTCAACGGCGCTCCCGGCGACCTCAACGCCCCGTTCGGTGGCTACAAGCAGTCGGGCAACGGGCGCGAGCTGGGCAAGTTCGGCCTGGACGAGTTCCTGGAGATCAAGTCCTTGCAGCTGTGAGCTGCAGACGCTGATGGCTGCGGCCTCAGAACTTGCCGGAGAAGCCGAGCGTGCCACCGGCTGGCGTGAACGACAACGCGGGCTCCACCGGCGCCGGCTCCTTGGTGGTGCGCGAGAAGAACAGCACGACTGCGCTGAGTACAGCGGCACCCGCGGCTATGGACAACACGTCCGATGCGAGCGCCAGCTCGTTGGCTTGCTTGAGCAGGTCATCGCGGTCCTGCAACGTGCCGTCCTTGCCGACGACGAACTCGCGAACCTGTTGCTCGCGCCGCAGCGCCAGAAAGCCGGTTACGCCGCCACCAGCTGCAAGCGCGAGTCCCGTGCCGGCGAGCAACCAGAACGCGGTATCGGCGCGGCCCGACGAGGGTTCGGGCGGGGGCGGTTGGGCTGCCGCCGCGTCGCGCTTCTGGTGCGCCAGCTGGTCCTTGGCGCCCTGCAGCCGGCGGATCGTCGTGGCGGTCTTCTCGCGCTCCTCGCTGGCATCTTCCGGCAACAAGCTGCGATAATGTCGGTAGTATTTGATCGCCTCGTCGAAGTCGGCCAGGTCCTCGTTCACGCGCGCGACGTTGTAGACCAGGTTGGGAGAGTTCGGATCGAGTGCGAGCGCAGCCTTCAGCTCCTGCAGCGCTTCGCGGTAGCGGCCGGCGAGGTATTCCTTGCGCCCCCGCTCGTAGTGCGCGACAGCGCCCGCAGGCGGGGTCGGCGCGCGCATCGCGTCCTCACGGGGCGTCGGGGCTTCTTGCGCGCACACGGGGGCGCAGAGGCCCAGCAGCGCGCCGACGAGTGCACACGCGAGCAGCGTCAGCCGTTTTGCACGGGTCTGCCGCCTTGCGCTGCACTGCCCGGCGGATTTGCGGGCGTCCGCGAAGAGGCTTGTCCGCACCAATGAACCGTACAGTGTGCGTGTGGCGTCCGCCAAGCTTACTCCAACGTTCGCGCCCAGGGCTGTCAGTGCCTCCGCGGCGCGCGCGGGGCTCACTCCGTGTTATGGGAAGGCGATGAGACTGCGCCGGTACTTTGTCGCCGAGTTGGCGCTCGTGCTGCTCGCGTCACCAGTCCGGGCCCAGTTCCATCGCGCGACGGATCCGGTGGCGACACCGGCTTCGGTCCTCGTTCAGCGAGACGACTCGGGCGTGATCGACGTCAACCCCGCGCTGCTCGGCTTCCTGCCCGGCTTCAGCCTGCTGTACCTCCACGCCGAGGTGGACGAGAGCGGGCAGTGGTTGGGCCAGGGTGATGCGCTGTCGATCGCGACGCCGCTGTTCTTCGGCCTGTCCCTCGGCGCGACCTTTCAGAGCTTGCGCCCCGGGCCGCTGGCCAGCTCCCAGGAGGACCGGGCTCAGTTCGGCCTCGGGCTCGCGTACGCGCCGTGGAAGCGCTTCTCGTTCGGCGTCTCGGGTCGCGGCTTCTACGCGGGCAACCGCCGCTTCGACGGCCTGTCCGCGGTGGACGTCGGCTTCGCCTGGCGAGCGGCCGATTGGCTCGGGATGTCGCTGTCGGGGCGCGATCTGTTTGCGTCGCGCGACGGCTTCGGTACGCCCGGCCTCGATCTCGGCGCTTCGCTTTTGTTGGGCTGGCAGGTGCGGCCCTTCGGCAATGGCGATCTGGTGCTGGCCTTCGACGTCGCATTCGATCGGCACAGTCGCGCCGGTGGACGCGCCGGGCTCGGCTTTCGCATCCCGAACTTCGGCCAGGTCAACTCGATGGTCGAGCTCGAGCAAGTGGGATCGAGCGAAGAAAGCTGGCGCGTGTCGGCCGAGCTGAACGCGAGCTTCGAAGGCTTCACGTTGGGTGGCGGGATCATCGCGGGCGAGCACCTGGGCGATGCGCCGGGGGCTTACGGCCTGGTGCGATTCGAACAGCAAGCGCGGCCGGGCGTGCGGCCTCCCGGGCGCGTGATCGACTACCAGATATCGGCCGGTGGGCCGCGCGAGATGGTGGAGTTGCTGATCGCGCTCGACGCTGCCGTGAGCGATCCGCGCGTGTCGGGCGTGCTGTTACGGCCGCGTGAGTCGGGGCTCGGCACCGCGCACGCGCAGGAGCTGCGCATGGCGATCGCCGCCCTGCGAGGCGCGGGCAAGAAGGTGGTCTGTCACCTGGAGAACGCGACCGGCACCGAGTACTACGCCTGCGCGGGCGCGGATGCCGTGCTGATCGATCCGGCCGGCAGCATCCGGCTGCTGGGCGTCGCGGCCGACATGCTGTTGTTCGGCGACACGCTGCGCAAGGTCGGCCTGCGCGCCGACTTCGTGCGCATCGGAGAATACAAGAGCGCGCCCGAGCAATTTGCGCACGGTGAGCTCAGCGAGCCGGCTCGCCTCGAGATGCGCACGCTGCTCGGCGACATTCACGCGCGCGTGGTGCAGGACATCGCGAGCGATCTGCGCATCGAGAAGTCGCGCCTCGGTGAGATCATGGACGACGGACCGCAGCTCGCGCCGCAAGCCGTGCGCGACAAGCTGGTCAGCGCAGCCGTGGACGAGGTGGTGCTGAAGCGCGGGGAGGGCAACCGCTTCGACGGCCGCTCGCTCACCGACCAGTGGCCACAGCGCGTGCAAGAAGACTGGGACAGCGGCCCGCGCATCGGCGTGGTGATGATCGACGGCACGATCGTGGACGGCGACAACGTCGACGTGCCGTTCCTGGGCATCCACATGACGGGTGGGCGCACCGCGACCGCGGCCATCGACGGCCTGGCCAACGATCCGCTGTGCCGCGCGATCGTCGTGCGCGTGGACTCGCCGGGCGGTGCCGTGCTGGCTTCCGACCAGATCTGGCGCGCGATCCGCCGCGCGCGCGAGAACAAGCCGGTGGTCATCTCGATGGGTTCGGTCGCCGCCAGCGGCGGCTACTACGTGGCCTCCGCCGGCGACGAGATCTGGGCCGATCCCTCCACGCTGACCGGATCGATCGGCATTTACTACGGCAAGGTCGACGCCGCGGGCCTCGCGCACGATCTGGGGGTCGGAGTCGAGACCTTCAGGATCGGCAAGCGCGCCGGCGCGGAGTCGTTGTTCCGCCCCTTCACGCCGGAGGAACGCGCCGCGCTGGTCGATCGGATCCGCGTGTACTACCGCATGTTCCTGCAGCGCGTGGCCACCGGGCGTGGCCGCACGGTCGAGCAGGTCGATGCGCTGGGGCGCGGTCGGGTCTACTCGGGCGACGCCGCGCTGCGGCTGGGCTTGATCGATCGCCTGGGAGGCTTCGCCTCGGCCCTGGCTCGCGCGCGCCAGCTGGGGCGAGTCGACCCCGACGCCGGGATCGTCGTCGCACCCGCGCGACCGGGCGGTCTGCTCGACTACGTGCTCAACGGCGTGCGCGCGGCCGAGAACGAGCCGTCGGTCTCGGAGCTGATCCCCGACGATCTTCGCGCCGCGTTCGCGCACGTGGTCGCACTCGAGCAGCTGGGAGCGGCGACGCCGCTGGCCTTGCTGCCGTACGACTTGAACGTCAGCTTTTAGAGCGGTGACCGAGCGGATTTCGCCCGTTCTCGCTCGTTCCGGACGCGCATGGCTGCGTTGCTCCTCCTCAAAATAGTCGCGGCTATTCCTCGTCGTCGCGCCTTGCCCTGCGCGCCCGGCCCTTCGCGATAACGGGCGAAATCCGCTCGGTCACCGCTCTAGTCCGGGCTCTGGAACACGCCGAGCGCGAAGTCGCCGTGCCCGCGGCGCATGCGGGCCTCGATGCGAACGGCGCTGGCGTCGCTCGGGCAGATCGAGGCGACCACGCCGAGGTTGGGGCTCGGGTCTTCGCTGGTGTCGCGCGAGATCTCGACGCCGTTGCCGTCGAACAGAGCCAGATCCAGATCGCTCACGCCTGGACCGCCGCTGGCGATGAAGCGATAGCAATGGCCATACGGCAACACGACCAGAAAGCCCTGCCGCGCGCGTTCGTTGAGCGTGCCGCGCCGCAGCTGCTCGTGCTTGACCCAGCCTGGGGCATGCTTCGCCACTTGTTCGAGCAGCGCTCTGCCGAGCGGGTCCTGAAGCTCGGGATCGCGCGCGAGCGCCGCCTCGCGTTCGTGTTGCGCCTGTGCGCTGCGCGCGGCCGCGTTTTCGCCACACGCGGCGAGCGCGTAGAGCCCGAGCGATACGCAGAACCGGATCCGCATGTCTCAGTTGTACACCAGCGGGGCTGAGATTTCGGTGTACCTTGCCCGCCCATGACGAGACGAATGCTGCTCTTGTGCTGGCTGGGCCTGTGGGCCTGCGCGTGTGGAGAGAAGAAGTCCGCCGAGCAGCAGCCGGCGCAACAACCGCTGCAAGGCGAGCCGGCGGCCAAGCCCGCGCGCGGGCGTCTGGTCGTGCTCGGCTTCGATGGCGTCGATCCGCGCTGGCTCGAGGACTGGGCCAAGGCCGGCAAGCTGCCGACGATCAAACAGCTGATGGATGAGCACGCAGGGCAGGGCTACCGCCGGCTCGGATCGACCAATCCTCCGCAGTCGCCGGTCGCCTGGACGACGTTCGCCACCGGCACGCTGCCGGGCGACCATGGCATCTTCGACTTCATCGGCCGCACCATCCCGGCGACTGGCTTGCCGGTGTTGCTGCGCGTCGCCACGACTTCGTTCGAAGTGCAGCCGAGCGGCCCACCGGTCGCGCGCAATCTACGTAGTGGCGTGCCGTTCTGGCAGACGCTCGGCAACGACGGCGTGCGCGTGGTCGCGCTCAACGTGCCGTACTCGTTCCCGCCCGATCCGATGCGCGATGGCCGTATGTTGAGCGGGCTCGGTGTACCCGATCTGCGCGAGACCAACAGCACGTTCACCTACGTCGGCACCGACGTGACCGACGATCGCGTGAAGCGGCCGCCTGGCGGTGGGGTGATGGTGAAACTCGTCATGCAGAAGGGCACAGGACATTTCGATCTCGAAGGCCCGAGCGTGCCCAGTGGTGATGGTGCGCGCATGCGCATACCGGTGGAGGTTCGGAGTGACGGTACCGCTGGCATGGCGATCACGCTCATGGGCAAACAATTCACGCTGCAGGTCGGGCGCTGGAGCGACTTCGTCGAGCTCGAGTGGAGCCACCAGGGCACCCGCGTCGCGGGCATCTGTAGGCTGATGGCGCTCGAGGTCGGCAAGCAGACGCGCCTCTTCATCTCGCCCATCAGCTTCCATCCACGCGATCCCTATTCGGCGATTTCCCACCCGCGCAGCTTCTCCGGGAAGATCGCCGATGATCTCAAGCATTTCTACAAGACGGTCGGCTGGGATCACGACACCAGCGCGCTCAACGCCGAGGTGATCGACGACGCGGCGTTCCTGTCCGACATGCAGGCGATCGAGCAGGATCGCACGCAGATGCTCCTGGATCGCCTGGCGCAACCTGACTGGGATCTTCTGATCTGGGTCTCGACCGCGACCGATCGCGTGGCCCACATGTTCTACCGCCTGATCGATCCCGAGCACCCGCGCTACGACGCTGCGCTCGCCAAGCGCTTCGGCGATTCGATCGAGCGCGAGTACAAGCGCATGGACGCGAGCGTCGCTGCCGTTCGCAAGCTGCTGCGGCCTGAGGACACGCTGCTCATCTTGTCCGATCACGGCTTCCACAACTATCGCCGCGGCTTGCACGTGAATCAGTGGCTTCGTTCGCAGGGCCTGCTCGCGTTGCGCGATGGTGCTGCCAGCTCGAGCCGGGAATTTCTGATCGACGTGGATTGGAGCAAGACCAAGGCGTATGCGGTCGGCACCGGGCAGGTGTACTTCAACCTGGCGGGTCGCGAGCGCAGCGGCATCGTCGACGCCGCGCAGGCGCCGGCGCTGGCCCAGCAGATCAGGGCCGGGTTACTTGCGTTGCGCGACAAGGAACGCGGCAATGCCAGCGTGGTTCGCAACGTCTACCTCGGTGCCGACGTGTTCCGCGGTGGTCGCTCGGCCGATGCGCCCGATCTGCAGATCGCCTTCGCCGAGAACTATCGCACGAGCTGGGAGACGATCCTGGGCGGCATCCCGGCGGCAACATTCGCGGACAACGACAAGAAGTGGAGCGGCGACCACGCTGCCAGTGACGTCGAGGACACCCCCGGCATCCTGATCGCCAACCGCCCCCTGGCGCAGGCCTCGGCCAGCATCGCGGACATCGCTCCGACCGCCACGGCGTTCTTCGGCAAGCCGGTGCCCAGTCACTATGCGGGTCGGCCGCTGTTGGCTGCCAGCGCCCCCTGAGCGCCTTGCAGCTGGTGGCGGCGGCCGCCATCAGCCGCAAGTCACCTGTGAACTGAGGCGTTGTTAAAGCCAAAAGGCGGGAGAGCATGCTCTCCCGCCTCAGCTGTTACTACAGTAGCGTCAGGTGTCAGATGCCGGCGTCGACGCCGCCGTCATCGCCTGCACCGCCAGTGCCACCCTTGCCGCCGGTGCCACCCTTGCCGCCAGTGCCACCACCGCCGGTGCCGCCCTTGCCGCCAACGCCAGCACCGCCGGTGCCGCCCTTGCCGCCAGTGCCGCCTTTGCCGCCAGTGCCGCCCTTGCCGCCAGTGCCGCCCTTACCGCCAGTGCCACCAGCGTCGGGGCCGGCGTCAGTGACCTCGTCGTCGTCGTCGCCGCAACCCACCATGGTGGTGCTGAGCGCCAGGCTAGCCAGCGTCGCCACGACCAAGTGCTTCGTTCGCATTCCAAGCAGCTTCATCAGTTCCTCCTGAGCGATCCGACCATCCCATCGGACCTTCAAACGGGCTTTAATCGAGCCCGTGTTCAAGTTTTTCCCTAAGCGCCTCTTTTTAGGCGCTCTGCGTTCAAGTTCAAGTCGTTTCTGCTTTTTCCGGTTCCGCTTCGAACCCTGTGGCTCCGTCGCGGCAAGTCGATGGCGGCTGGGTGCAAGTCCCGGGCCGAGTCTTTGCTCACAGATATAAGTATTTGAAATAACGACTGGTTTTGGCAACGATTGGGTAGTGATTCGGGGACTTCGGCGAGCCAAACTACGACATCCATGTCGCGGACTCGGCTCAGGTAGTGGCGTAGGGGCCCGGAGACCCCAAAGTCGGGAGCTGTCCTCGCCTTGACGGCGCTTGTCCCACGACGATCTCGGGCCACCAAACTCCGGCGATCCCGGGGCATTCCTGCTTCCCGAACCCTGCGCTTGAGTTTTGCGCAGGGGGCCGCTAGAGCTCTGCCTCCAAACTGCTTGCGGTCGTCCCCGTTTGCGGGCGAGACCGCCCTAGCGAGGGTTGATCCATGACCACCATTACGGATGTCCACGCGCGGGAGATCCTCGACTCGCGCGGCAACCCGACCATCGAGGTCGAGATCGAGCTCGAAGGCGGGGCCGTGGGCCTCTCTGCCGTGCCTTCGGGCGCCTCCACGGGCGAGCACGAGGCGCACGAGCTGCGTGACGCTGAGCCGGGCCGCTACGGCGGGAAGGGCGTCCTGCGGGCCGTACGCAACGTCGTAGACGTGATCGGCGCCGAGATCGTGGGCCGGGACGCGCTCGCGCAGGCCGAGATCGATCGGCTGATGATCGCCCTGGACGGCACCGACAACAAATCCAAGCTCGGCGCCAACGCCATCCTGGGCGTCTCCATGGCGGTCGCGCGGGCGGCCGCGGCGGCCGTGGGACTGCCGCTGTGGCGCTATCTGGGCGGCGCGCGCGCGCGGATCCTGCCCACGCCACTGATGAATGTACTGAACGGCGGGCAGCACGCGGACAACGGGCTCGAAATTCAGGAGTTCATGATCGTGCCCGTGGGCGCCACGCGCTTCTCGGAGGCGCTCCGCGCGGGCGTGGAGACGTTCCACGCGCTCAAGGCCTTGCTCAAGAAACAAAACCTCGCGACCTCGGTCGGCGACGAGGGCGGTTTCGCCCCACGCCTCCCCAACAATGAGGCAGCCATCGCGCTCGTGGTGCAAGCGATCGAGAAGGCGGGCTATCGGCCGGGCCACGACATTGCAGTCGCGCTCGATGTGGCCGCGAGTGAATTCTATGACAAGGGCCGGCGTCGCTACACATTCGATAAGAAGGAACTCGACGTGGACAGTCTGATCGCCGTATACAGCGAGCTCAGCTCGAAGTACCCGATCGTCTCGATCGAGGACGGCTGCGCCGAGGACGACTGGGACGGTTGGCGCAAGCTGACTCAGGCGCTCGGCGATCGCGTCCAGCTCGTCGGGGATGATCTCTTCGTCACGAACACCTTGCGCTTGCAGCAAGGCATCGAGCGCGAGGTCGCGAACTCGATCCTGATCAAGGTGAATCAGATCGGAACAGTCACGGAGACCCTCGAGGCCATGGAGCTCGCGGCGCTCAATGACTACTCGAACATCGTGTCACATCGCAGTGGTGAGACCGAGGACACATTCATTGCTGACCTCGCGGTAGCTACCGGTGCGGGACAGATCAAGACGGGCTCTGCGTCGCGCTCCGAGCGCATTGCGAAGTACAACCAGCTGTTGCGCATCGAGGAAGAGCTCGGTGATGCCGCGTTGTATGCGGGCCGTACCACGCTCGCCTGCGGTTGAGCGTAGGGTCTGTCCCTAGTGCGCGGGAGGCGGCTGCTCGGCCGCTGCCTCCGCGCGCTCGGCTTCTTCCGCGAACATTCGCTGCACGAACTCGGTGTCGTACTGTCCCGCGCGGAACGCCTCGTGCCCCAGCACGCGGCGCAAAAACCCCATGTTCGTGACCAGCGGCTCGATCTCGCTCTCGGCCAGCGCGCGGTCGAGCGTCAGGATCGCCGAGTGCCGCGTGGTTCCGAACGAGATCAGCTTTGCGATCATTGGATCATAGTAGGGCGTGACCTTCGATCCAGGGGCGACGCCGCTCTCGATGCGCAGCGTTCCGGGCGCCAGCGTCGGCCAGCGCAGTGACTTGACCTCGCCGGGCTTGGGGATAAACCCTCGGTCCGCGTCCTCGGCATAGATCCGCGCCTCGACCGCGTGGCCGCGCGTCTCCGCGCGCAGCACTTCCTTCGGCAGCGGTTCGCCGCACGCGATGCGAAGCTGCAGCTCGACCATGTCCAGGCCGGTGCACATCTCGGTGAGCGCGTGCTCGACCTGCAGCCGCGGGTTCCACTCCATGAAGTAGAAGCCGCCGCGCGAATCGAGGATGAACTCTGCCGTGCCGGCGTTCGTGTAGCCGATCTCCTGCGCGATGCGCACGGCCGCGTCGTACAGGGCCAGGCGCTTGTCTTCGCCGTTGCGCGAGAAGATCAGCGCCGGCGCCGGAGACTCTTCGATCACCTTTTGATGCCGGCGCTGAATGCTGCACTCGCGCTCGCCGAGCGCGACCAGGTTGCCGTGTTGATCGGCGATCACCTGGACCTCGACGTGGCGCGGCCGTTCCAGCAGGCGCTCGAGGTACAAGCGGTCGTCTCCGAACGCCGCGCGGGCGCGGTTGCCGCAGACGTCGAGCACCTTGATCAGCTCCTCGACGTCGTGCGCGACCTCCATGCCGATGCCGCCGCCGCCACCAGCTGCCTTGACCAGCACCGGGTAACCGATCTGCTCGGCCTCGCGCTGCGCGAGCTCGTGGTTCGCCAGCGCTTCTTCGCTGCCAGGCGTGACGCGCACACCTGCCTGCTTCGCCAGCGCGCGCGCCCGCACCTTGTCGCCGAACAATTCCAGGGCTTCGGCGTTGGGCCCGATGAATGCGAGTCCGGCTGCCTGCACCTCGCGCACGAAGCTCGGGTTTTCGCTGAGCAAGCCGTAGCCCGGATGGATGGCTTGCGCTCCGGTCTTCTTGGCCGCCTCGATGATGGCCTGCTTGTTCAAATACGAGTCCTGGACGCGCGCGCCGCCGACGCTCACTACCTCGTCGCAGGTCGTCGCGTGCAGCGCGTCCTGCTCGACGTCGCTGCAGACAGCGACCGTGGCGATGCCGAGGCGCTCGCAGGTGCGCGCGATGCGCACCGCGATCGCGCCGCGATTCGCGATCAAGATCTTCTCGAACATGGGCTTCGGGCAGCCTACCTGTCGCGACGTTGCATGGGAAGCTTGACCACCGCTCCTCGGCATCGTCATTCTGCGCGCCATGCCCGCGCGGATACGGGTCGACGGGCGAAGCCAAGCGGCGCGCGCGGGACGACGGCTTGTGCAACGTTATGCGACGCGCATGCTGCGCGCGCTCGGTCTCGAACACTGCGAATTGTCCGTGTTGTTGTGCGATGACCAAATCATGCGTCGCCTGAACCGCGAATATCGTGGCCTGGACAAGCCTACCGACGTGCTTGCTTTCGCCATGCGCGAGGGACCCACTTTCTTCGTCTCTGCGCGCAACGATGTGCTAGGTGACGTGGCGATTTCTTGGCCCACGGCCGCCCGCCAGGCCCGTGAGCACAAGTGGTCCGCCGAGCGAGAGGTCTGCATGCTGCTCGCGCACGGGCTCCTACATGTACTCGGGTTCGACCACGCCACCCGCCGTACGGATCGGCAGATGCGCGCGCGTACCGATGTGCTGATGAGTGCCGCGTTGCGGCGCGCGGCGGGCGTGGACAAACCGGGCGTCAGGCGCCGCTCACCCACCCCGTAACACTGCTCGCCAGACGTCGCACTTTCCGAAAAGCGCCAACGAATCCCAGGAGTTGGATGTGTAAGTCGGGTGTGTAAACAGCGTACACGCGACTCCTCCCGAGCACGCTCAAAGGCTGTGGAAAACTTGTGATTTGAGCGCCCGGAAAGCGCCCGTTTCGGCGCTCTGGGAGAGTCCCGGAAACGTGAAATTCACGGTCCCCGGTCAGGGGACGCGCTGACCTGGGCCAAACCGCCAATCCCTCGCAATCCGGCTTGTTTTGGTCGCCGCAGGATGCTTACCTCCGCACACGCGCGGCGCGCGACGCGCGACCAAGATTGTCTGAAGGAGAACCGGCATGGCCACTGACAAGCGCATGAGCAAGGCGCAGATCATCACCGAACTCTCGGACAAGACAGGGGTAGGGAAGAAGGAAGTCCAAAGCCTACTGAACGAGCTCCTGATCCTCGTCGAACGCGAGCTCGGCGAAAACGGTCCCGGTGAGTTCGTGATTCCGGACCTTGTGAAGCTTAAGGTGAAGCAGATCCCGGCGAAGCCCGCGTATACGGGGCCGGATCCCTTCACCAAGCAGGAGCGCGAGTTTCCGGCGAAGCCGGCGTCGCGGAAGGTCAAGGCGGCACCCGCTGCCCGCCTGAAGAAAGCCGGAACGTAGCCGTACCTGGCCTCAGCGCTTGCCGCCTTTGTACTCCATCATGCCCTTCATCGCGGTGGTGGCCTCGTCGGCGATCTCGGCTTCCTCGCTCAAGCGCGTGGCGCAGTCGTCGCACGCGCGCGTCTTCTTGTTGCCGGCGCGCACGCTGACCAGTTCATCGACCTCTTCGTGACAGAGCGGGCACTGCATGGCTACCTCCGACCGAGCTGGGGGGCGGCAGCATATCACCGAGCGAGCCGCGGATCTAAAGGGGAGGGCGGGTCGCTCGGCCCGGCGCTGGGTGGTGGACGCCGGCTGGCTAGCGAGTCCCGTACGAAGCGCAAAATCAGCCGCGCCTCTGACAGCTGCAGCGTGGATGCGAGCTCGAGGTGGGAATCCACCCGCTTGAGCGTGGTGCGGTCGAGTAACCCGGAGATACCCAGCACCGCCAGCAGCGTGCTCTTCGCGTAGCGCTTGCGCATGCCATCCCAGAACTCCAGCGCGTGGTCGGCTTCCTGCTCGGTGGCGAACTCCGCCTGCGCAGTGAGCTTCAGCTGTTCGTTGGCAGGGGCGTGAGCCGCGACGACCAACCGATCAGGCACGTGTTCGGTCGCGCCGCGCGCGAAGAGCTTGGCGTTCTCGGCCGTAAAGGTCAGCACCTGGCCTTTCCCCATCTCGAGCAACGCCTCGGCCGCAGACTCCGGCCGCACCCGCTTGCTGCGCTGCGCGAGCGCCTGTGCGATGCCCAGCACGCGGGTCAGGTCATCGGCGCGGGTGATCGTGAACAGGCCGGGGCCGATCAGCGCCAGCACGCGCTCGGTCGTATCCGGATTCTCCCAGGCCACGACCGGGATCGTGCCCTGCGTGGACCACTCCGGCGTGACGCCGCGCACGCGCGCCAGGTTTTCGGCCGCGGTCCGCGGCAGGCTCTCGTCGCCGATGTAGCGTCCCGCGAGCACGACCTTGGAGCGCTGCAGGTTGGGCGACGCCAGGAACAGGCGGGAGAGGTCGCGCAACGGGTCGATCTCGGAGCCGTCCAGCAGCGCGCGCACGTCGGGCACGCCGGCGAGCAGCTCTCGCACGTCCTCCGAGAGCGGCGACTCGCGGATGGCGTCGAGATCCAGGCGCAGCGCGAGCTGGGCCCCGGGCGGGGATAACGCGGCGAGGCCGTTCTTGGCCACGCTCTCGCGCGTGGCCGCATCCGGGCCATTGCGTGGCTGGCTGGTTCGAGGCTTCTTGGGCGGCTTGGGCTTGGGCTTGTCGCCCTCGCCGCTGGGCGCGGGCGCCGCGGCGCTCTGGGCCGGAGGCTCGGGTGGGGTCGGCGCAGCGGCAGGCGGCGGGCTCTCGACCACGGGCGCGCCCTCGACCATGCCCAGCTCGATCGTGTCCGGCAGGCTGAGCTTGAAGCCGGGATCCGGCAGCTCCCAGGCCCAGCGCATCCACAGGTACAGCGCGACGTGCGCGAGCACCGACGCCGCGAAGCAAGCACCTGAAAGGTGGGCACCGACATACGGAATCAGGGGCTTGTTGCGCACGCGAGCCGGATCGTGTCGCGCCTTGGCCCGCGTGGCAACTGTGCTGCCGCCTGCAGCTGATGGCGGCAGGCTTCAGTCGTAGTACTCGTGGCCCACGTGTGTGATCAGGTCTTCGCCCTTCATCCAGCGCAGCATGTTCTTCAGCTTCATCAGCTGGATGAACAGATCGTTCTCCGGGTACAGGCCGGGCGCCGTCAGCGGGCTCTTGAAGTAGAACGACAGCCACTCCTGAATGCCGCTCCAGCCTGCGCGCTGCGCCAGGTCCATGAACAGCGCGAGATCGAGCACGATCGGCGCGGCCAGGATCGAGTCGCGACACAGGAAGTCGATCTTGATCTGCATCGGATAGCCGAGCCATCCGACGATATCGATGTTGTCCCAGCCCTCCTTCTGATCGCCGCGGGGCGGGTAATACTCGATGCGGACCTTGTGATACATCTGGCCGTACAGGTGCGGGTACAGCTCGGGCTGCAGGATCGTCTCGAGCACGCCCAGCTTCGACACTTCCTTGGTCTTGAAGCTGTCGGGATCGTCGAGCACCTCGCCGTCGCGGTTGCCGAGGATGTTGGTCGAGAACCAGCCGCGGATGCCCAGCATGCGCGACTTGAGCCCGGGCGCGATCATCGTCTTCATCAGCGTCTGACCGGTCTTGAAGTCCTTGCCGCTGATCGGCACGCCACACTCGCGCGCCAGCTCGAGGAACGCCGGCACGTCGGTCGTCAGGTTGGGCGCGCCATTCGCGTAACCCACGCGCTCCTTGAGCAGCGCGTAGGCGTAGACCATCGACGGGCTGATGCCTGGATCGTTCTTCCGCAAGCCCTCTTCGAACTTCTTGAGCGAGCTGTGCACCTCGGTCGGCTCGTGATGGACCTCGGTCGACCCGCACCAGATCGCGACGCAGCGCTCGAGGCCGTTGTCGCGCTTGAAGGTCCGGATGTCCTCGCGCACGGCTTCGGCCAGCTCGGCCTTGTTCGTCTGCGGCTTGACGTTCTCGCCGCGTAAACGTTTGACGAACTCTGGAAAGAACACCGCGGGCATCGGCTTGACCGCGGACAACTCGGGCTTGATGAGATCGAGATGCGTCTGGGTCAGCACCTCGGCATTGCGAGCCGCGGTGTACGCGTCGTCATGAAACAAATCCCAGCCGCCGAACACCAGATCGTCGAGGTTGGCGAGAGGCACGAAGTCGCGGATCAACGGTGCGCGCGCGTCAGTTCGCTTGCCGAGCCGAATGTTGCTCAGTTGTGTCAGCGATCCGATGGGCTGCGCGTGCCCGCGGCGCGCGAGCATGGCGCCGGCGACGAACGTGGTCGCGACTGCGCCCATCCCGGGCAGCAGCACGCCCAACTTCCCGGTAGCGGCTGCGATCTGTGTTGGCTTCTTCATAAGGTTGGCCTCGGTAGCTCGAGATCGGTGAGCGGAGCAAGCGCTACGCCATCAGGCCAACCTGTGGCGCGCTCCTTGCTGAGGCAAGTGTGAGCGTCGCTACGAAGGTGTCGCTGCTCGCGCTGGAAGAGGCGCGAGGTCTTTGCCAGGTGAATCACTGTGCCGTGCAATCACGGTGTGGTCGTTTCGCAACGGTGCCGTGACGCTATTGCCACGGTCGAGGGCTGAACGATGGAACGAGCGATTATCTTGGCTGCCGGTCGTGGGGAGCGCTTGGTGAACGGGAAACCGTATCCGAAGCCGCTCGAGCCGGTGAATGGTTTGCCGCTGATTGTTCGAGTCTTGCGCAACCTGGAACGCGCGGGGATCGAAGAGGTCGCGATCGTCGTCGGCTATCTGGGCGACGTACTGATCGAAAGCCTGAACACGTACGACTTCGACCTGCGCATCAAGTTCGTCTGGAACCTCGAGTTCAACAAGCCGAACGGCACGTCGCTGCTCAAGGCGAAGGCGTTCGTGGATGGTCCGACGTTCTTGATGATGAGCGATCACTTGTGGTCGCCGGACCTGATCCAGCGCGTGCGGCGCTACCCGCTCGCGGCAGACGAAGCCGTGCTCGGCGTCGACTTCAAGATCTCGCACTGCATCGATCTCGACGACGCCACCAAGGTGGAGATCTCGGGCGACCGCGTGGTGCGGATCGCCAAGGATCTGCCGAGCTACGACGCGCTCGACACCGGCATGTTCTGCATCACCCCGGCGGTGATCCAGGCGCTCGAGCGGGTCGAGGGCCCCGAGGGCTGTTCGCTCTCGCAGGGCATGGCCGAGCTCGCGAGCGTCGGCAAGATGCGCGTGGTCGACGTGGAAGACTCGGAGTGGGTGGACGTGGATACGCCCCTCGCTCGCGCCCACGCCGTCGCGCTGCTGCGCCAGTACGGCTCGGCGCTGCGCCCGATGGCCTACCGCATCAGCAGCATCGACCTGCCGGCTCCGTCCGCCGAATAATCGGCAGGCCTGGTGGCGATCCGACGCTGATCCGCACCGGGAGGCAGTCGGACACCGTCCGCCGCCCTGTCGGGTCTGGTGGGATTCTCGGGCCCCGTCTGCGGCTTGCGAAAGCCCCGGAGATTGCTGGCGCGTTGCGCATGTGGTACATGGGCCGCCGAAGTTTGGGATTGTGCCTTGGTGGGCCTCCCGTTTGGGTCCCGCCTTTTTTTGTCTCTTGTGATGGCTGGTCAAGCTTTGGGACACGTGCTGGTGATGGCGGCGGCGCTACATCAAAAATTCAACAGCTCCGAACACTTGGCCGAATTGCGCCGAGTCGCCGAACCGGTCTGTGCTGCGCATGGCGTGTCTTTGGTGGACGCCCGCTTCGGAAGTGAGAACGGCTTCGTGCTGAAGGTGCTGATCGAGCGCCCCGACGCCGATCCCAAGCGCGGCGCCGGCGTCTCCCTCGACGATTGTCAGTCAGTCAGCCGCGATCTCTCCACGGCGCTTGACGTAGCCGAGGGCATCGCCCCAGAAGGCGCCTACCGCTTGGAAGTGGGCTCGCCCGGTCTCGATCGCCCACTTTTTTCGCTTTCCGATTTCACGCGCTTCGCCGGCGCGCAGGTGCGGGTACAAACGCATCGTCCTGTCGGCGGGAGACGACGCTTCTCCGGCACGCTACTCGGTGTGACCGGCGACGAGATCAGACTCGACCAGGACGGTCAGGTCCTCACTGTTCCCCACTCCGAGATCGCCAAGGCCAATCTCGTTTACAGGTTTTAAGTCGATGCCAACGCAAACAACGACGGGGCGCTCCAAGCGCGGTGAGGTTGCCATGCAAGACGGCACACTTTCGTTACAGCACATCATCGACCAGGTGAGCCGTGAGAAGGGCATCGACGCGAAGATCCTCGTCGAGACCATGGAGCAGGCGATCCTGACCGCGGCCAAGCGCACGTTCGGTCCGAATCGCGAGCTCGAGGCGCGCTACAACGAAGACATCGGCCAGGTCGATCTCTTCCAGTACATGACCGTGGTCGAAGACGTCAGTGACCCGGAGCGCGAGATCTCCGAGACCGACGCCAAGCGCTACGGCCTCGAGGCCGACCTCGGCGAGGAGCTGGGCTTCCAGATCTTCTACCTCAAGGAAGACAGCGACAAGGCGCGCCAACAGGACAAAGAGTTCGGCGACTTGCTGAAGATCACGCAGGCGCGTCACGGCTTCGGACGGATCGCGGCGCAGACTGCCAAGCAAGTGATCATCCAGCGCGTGCGCGACGCCGAGCGCGAGAACATCTTCAACGAGTACAAGGATCGCCGCGGCGAGATCATCACCGGTGTGGTGCGGCGCTTCGAGCGCGGCAGCAACATCATCGTCGACCTGGGTCGCACCGAAGGCATCCTGCCGCAGAAGTTCCAGACGCCCCGCGAGACCTACCGGCCAGGCGATCGCATCGTCGCCTTCCTGTCCGACATCGATCGCGAGGCGCGCGGCCCGCAGATCATCCTGTCGCGCACCGACGTGGGCCTCTTGGTCAAGCTGTTCGAGATGGAAGTGCCGGAGATCTACGAAGGCATCGTGCGCATCGTGGCCGCGGCTCGCGAGCCGGGCGCGCGCTCCAAGATCGCCGTCAGCAGCCGCGACCCGGACGTGGATCCGGTGGGCGCGTGCGTGGGCATGAAGGGCTCGCGCGTGCAGGCGGTCGTGCAGGAGCTGCGCGGCGAGAAGATCGACATCGTGCCCTACGACCGCGACCCGGCGCGCTTCGTGTGCAATGCCATCGCGCCCGCCGATGTGGCGCGCGTGATCATCGACGAAGCCAACAGCGCGATGGAGCTGGTGGTGCCGGACGACAAGCTCTCGCTGGCCATCGGTCGGCGCGGCCAGAACGTGCGCCTCGCCTCGCAGCTGACCGGCTGGCGCCTGGACGTGATCGGCGAGTCCAAGTTCAAGGTGCTGGAGGAGCAGGCGATCGCCGCGCTGGCATCGATCGAGAACCTCGATCGCAACCTGGCGCTGACGCTCTACAAGCAGGGCTTCCGCAGCCTGGACGAGGTGGCCGAGGCCGCCGAGGAAGAGTTGGGCGCGATCGAGGGCCTGGGTGGCCCGCAGAACGCCGCCTCGCTCAAGCGCCGCGCCGAGAGCGCCATGGAGAAGCTGCGCCTGGGTCGCATCAAGCGCTTCGCCAACGGCGAGGACGTGTTGGGCGAGCGCGACGAGCTCCTGCTGATCCAGGGCGTCACGCCGCGCATCGCCGATCTGCTGCAGCACGCGGGCTACCGCAACCTGCGCGACCTGAGCGCCGAGGAAGACATCGATCGTCTGGCGATTCGCACGGGCCTGGGCAGCAAGCGCGCACAGATGATCCACGAAGGCGTACAACACTACCTGGCCAACGATGCCGAGCGCATCGCGCAGGGTCAGCACAAGGCGCGCGAGCGCCAGGATGCAGAGCAGCAGGCCGCGCACGATGCGCGGTTGGCGGCGGCCGCCGGTAACACGGCGCCGTCTGGCGGTGGCAACGATCCCAACTCGGGTGGCGAGAGCGAGGCGCGAAGCTGACGATGGCTGACGGAGCTCCCCAGACCACGCGTTCCTGCGTGGGTTGCCGCGAACCCGACGAGCGTTCGGCGCTCTTGCGGCTGATCCTCGTGCCCTCGCCCGACCAGGCGCAGGCGCCGGGATTGCTCCCCGACGTGCGCAAGCGCGGGCCGGGACGGGGTGTATCCGTGCATCCAAGGTTTCGTTGCCTGCAGAGCGCGGTCCAGAGCGGCGCGTTCAAGCGCGCGTTCAAGGCGCCCGTGCAGGCCTCGGCGAGTGAGCTCGCCCACGTCGCGCGCGTACAATACGAACGTCGTGCAGAAGGCCTCTTGCTCGCGGCGCGCCGCGCGCACAAGCTCGCGCTCGGCACGGAAGCCGTACGTGACGCCATCCAGGATCGCAGGGCCAAATTGTTAATCATCGCCGGCGATGCCGAAGGTAGTCGCGAGGAGCTCCAACAGGCCGCACTACGCCTGGGTCGGAGCTGCCTCGTCTGGAACACGAAAATTGGGCTCGGGCACCTGTTCAGCCGGGCCACGCTCTCCATCCTGGCCGTCCTCGACCACGGGATCGCGGATGAGTTGCAGAGCGTGGTTGGCTCGGTCGCTGGGCTTGCGGAGGACGCATGATCAAGACCCGCGTATATGAAGTGGCACGGGAAATGGGGCTCGAGCATCGAGACCTCATGGCCAAGCTCGCCACGCTTGGGATTCAGGTACGAAATCACATGAGCTCGCTCGAACCGGTGGATATCGAACGCGTGAAGCGCGCGTTGGATAAAGAAAAGCAACACAACGTCGTCGAGGAGCGCATCCGGCCGACGGTCGTGCGCCGCCGCGCGGTCAAGCGCGACGACGAGGAAGAGGTCGTCGAAGCGCGGCCCTCGCAGGTATCCCCGGCGCCGCGCGATCGCGATCGCGACCGCGACGAACCCGCGACGAGCCACCTGCCACCTGCGCAGGCCGAGCGCGTCTCGGCGCCGCAGCGCGCGCCCGCCGTGCAGCAGGCGCGCAGCGAGATCGCGCCGTCCGCCCC
>DATEOF010000038.1:0-13966 GCA_035274465.1 Polyangiales bacterium | reverse complement strand
TGACGGCGGCGGGCTCACAGGCGGTCGTGGCGCTCGGCGGCGGCAGCGTGATCGACGCGGGCAAGGCGCTAGCAGCCCTCGGGGCGAACGGCGGCGACCCGCTCGACTACCTCGAGGTGATCGGCCGCGGGCGCAGCCTGGAGCGCCCTTCCCTGCCCTTCATCGCGGTGCCCACCACCGCAGGTACGGGAGCCGAGGTCACGCGCAACGCCGTGCTGGGCTCGGAGCGCGAGCGCGTCAAGGCCAGCCTGCGCAGCCCGCACATGCTGCCCCGCCTGGCGCTGATCGATCCCGAACTGTTGCGCGGAGCACCCGCCGAAGTCCTGCGCTCGAGCGGCCTCGACGCGCTCTCGCAGCTGATCGAGCCGTTCGTCTCGATGCGCCGCAATCCGCTGAGCGATGCGCTTGCGCGCGACGGCATCCAGCGTTCCGCCCGCTCGCTACGGCGCGCGGTGCAAGGCGCCGACGAGCCCGCCGTGCGCGAAGACCTCGCGCTCGCCAGCCTGTACGGCGGACTATGCCTCGCCAACGCGGGCCTGGGCGCGGTCCACGGCTTCGCTGCCCCCGCGGGCGGCATGTTCCACGCCCCGCACGGCGCCGTGTGCGCCGCGCTCTTGCCGCATGCCGCGGCGATCAACCTGCGCGCCTTGCGCGAGCGTGCGCCGGCCGATCCGCTACTCGATCGCTTCCGCGAGCTCGCGGTGCTGCTCAGCGGCGACGCCAACGCGCGAGCCGACGATGCCATCGGCTGGCTGCGTGCGCTGTGCGAAGAGCTGGCGGTCCCAGGGCTCGGCGCCTATGGCATGCAAGCGAGCGACGTCCCCGTGCTCGTAGCCAACGCCAAGGTCGCGAGCAGCATGAAGGCTAACCCGATCGCGTTGACCGACGCGGAGCTCACAGAGCTCGCCGAACGTTCGCTGTAGGCGCTGCCGCTAGTAATTCTGGCCGCGCATTTCGCGCCGATTTCGTTAGGCCGCTCGCGAAAACGCAAGCTTGATGGTGTCTATGTCGAGGCCTTCGCGGGCGCCTCGCAGCTCTCGCCTCACCTCTGCGGCACGACGTACATACTTGCCGAGCATGTAGGCGAGTCCGTCCCGTGTTAGCGTGGACCCACGTGTACTCCGAAGCATCGGGCCGCCCAAGGTGAAATCAACAGGAGAGCTCGGAGTGCGTTGGCTGCCTCAGCCCATAAAGGCCAAATGCGCTCCTTGCGCCCCTTGCCGTAAATGCGTAGCTAGCGCCGTCGACAATGTGGAGGTCACGTGGCCGGACGGCGAGTGCTTCGCTGACACGTGCCCCTGTGTTGTAGAGCAAGAGAAGAAGCGCACGGTCGCGACGGCCCTCGCGCCACGCTCCGGCGACGGACGCGATCACCGCGCGCGCATCCTCATGCTCAGGTACGAAATGGCACGGCTGCTCGCGCGCTTGGATGGAATAGCCAGGATTCTGCCGTACTGTTCGGCATGCGGAATGTCGTGACGCAGGATGTAGAGCCTTGAGCCAACAGCAGCCACAGACTCAGCAGCGCCTCGCCGCTGCTCGGGCGTTTCGACGAGATCGACGAACCCGCAGCTAGGGCGTGAGCCTGAGCGCCGGCTTCGTGCACTATGGTGTGGTTCACCGGCCGCGTACGTTACGAGCTCGAGCCAACTTCGCGCCCGCTCGATCGCTGCTCGTGCGAGGCTTACGATGCACACGGGGCTTCTCCGCAGCGCAGATCCCAAGCCGCGGCGCCGAGCGTTCGTCGCCGTTCACGGACCCCAAACGGCATAGCCTTGTATACCAGTACGTGCGGCGCGCGTAGATTTGCCCCGAAAATCTCGGACCACTAAGATATTCCTACCCTTTTAGATGGCTGGCGTTGGCCCGATCCATATAGTAGCGTCCAACCGCCACACGCCGTTAGTCGCGGCTAACAGATCGGCCGTTAGTCGCGGCTAACAGATCGAACGCCACGCAAACCTCCCCGAAGCATCTCATGCAGGCGGCCGCACGCGTTTGGTCCTCGGCACGTTGCCACGCAGCTGTGCTCGTAGCCGGGTGCATCCGACTGGGGAGAAGTTTCGACGCTTCTCGAACGACGACGGTACATCCTCATATAAGGCACTGGCCAACAACCGATTCGTTTGCGCCGAGAATGGAGGATCTAGTCCATTGATTGCAAATAGAGACTCTGGTGGGGGCCTATGGGAGAGCTTTTCATACGTTCTGTGGTGATGTCGCCCAGGCACATCAGCATCACTTGCGCCTCGGCGGCGCTGCTGCAGGGCCGTTCGCTGAGTCTCGGGCATCAATTCGCATGTTCGGGCGCAGAAACGAGGCCTTGACGCAGGTCGAGAATATAGAGGAGAGGGACGCCTTCACGCTTAACCGCGTGAGCGAGGCGGCCGTGAGGTAACCTGCGGGTGCACATGTAGCGATCGATGTATAAGTAGTAGTCCGGCTTGTGAGCATTAGTTAGCTCGACGCGTGGCTGGGCGTTGCGATCATCGTGTACGTAGTAGTCGAGCGGTATCCAATCGGTACACCAGCCGATGCGAACTTTAGATCTGGACTTAGCTTTTGCTTCGTCAATCACCCACTTCAGTCCCTCGTAGTAGCTCGCGCCCCAATAGTCGGTCTCATAACGCTGCGCTGCAGCCGGCAGTCCGCCAAATATTGGATTGAAATACACGTACTCATATGGGTGCAAGCGCACCATTGCGGCGGCCGTCGTCATGGAGGTCGCAAAACACGCAGCTAGCATTACATGTTTTTCCAAACGACGCGCCACGGCGAAAAATCGAGTTAAGGCGTACGCGGCAAGAGCAGCAATCCATGGCAATACGAACAATACATGTCGATAGGCGTCGTACAAAACAAGGTGACCAGTCACTGCTAGAGCGAACGGGGTTGCGATGGCAGCGCAAAGCAGCAGCAAGGCGGCGCGTTTCCGAGGATCGCAACTGCCTTCATTGGTCGTACGCACTGCGAGATAAGCAGCGGCCGCAAGAGCCGCTAGGTAGGTCTCCGGCAGCGTGATGGAACACCATACAGGCAAGTACCTCGCTGGCAGCGATTTCGCCGGAAACAATCGACCATCAAAAAGGACGAGCCCTTTAAAGTCGAAATGCGCCGCTGCCGCAACTGCGCGCAGCGGGTGCAGGATTGGCGATACTTGACCCCAAGGCCAGGCTAGTAGCATCAGAGCCCACGCGATCATCATCACCGCTATTACTCGGCGCACAGCATGTGGCTGCCGTGATTGCGTCAGAACTGCGACTGGCTTTGCATATTTTTCCAATAGGCATCGAATCGTCACAGCGGCAAGAAAGAAGAACAGAAGAAATACGCCGCCGGGGCGGACTGCGAGAGCTGTACCGAGTGCTACCCCCGCTAAGGCTGTATTTCTGCCCGAAAGACCCTCTGAGCTTACAAGCACCCGCATGGTCATCACCATCGCGAACGCAGCTGCCGTCCCGAAAGGAATATCCTTCGGATTAAACAATCCGTGACCGGTCCATGTCGGCGTGAGCAGAAGCAGGGTGGCGCCGATAAAGCCTGCGCGGGAGCCTCCTAACGTAGCTGCGAGTTGCCAGGTTGCGACGAGTCCCATCGCTGCAACGCAGGCCGTCAAAATGTGGCGCGTGTCGTAGACTCCCAGCGGGGATAACAACGATAGCAGTTGGGCGAACGCATCGAAGAGACCTCCATAGAGGTAGAGATTGTGAAAATGTAGCGCAGAAGAGTTAACGAAACCGCTGCGATACCATTCTAGAATGAGATCTCCATATTCGACTTGCAGCTTTTCGTCGTAAGTAATTCCCGCATCTGTTCCAAAACCCGCGATAAGTACACAAACGAAGCACAGGCCGGCCCAGCTGAGCGCTAGCCACACGTCTCGCGACAAACGAGCCTTGATAGCCGCTGAGGCTGCGCAGGCACTTGAGGTGAACTTATCCTCGGCCGCCGCCATCTCATCCTCCAATGCCTTGTTCGCGCGATCGTGACTTGTGACGCGATCTCCAATCGTTCGTCTCCGAGAGCACTCTGGTGACAATACCAGGTTCTAGGAGCGTGTAGGGTGCGTGTTTCGCTTGATCGCGATCGGTCGTTTCGGCGCATGGCGATCAGCCGTTCTTCGCAGAGAGTCGGTGCCGGCCCATGACAAGATCGTCTCCATCTTCGAGCCTCGCACGGACATCATCGTGAAGGACGGACGCCAGACACAACACGGGCACAAAGTGCTTTCAACGTTGGCGCGCCCGTACGCATACGGCCAGGCACGTCGGTGACGATTCGTCCGCGCCGAGCAGCCTGACTACGAGCGTGCCCCGCGCTCTTCGCGACCATCGGAAAGTAGCGCGTGCCCGCGCGCAACCCCACGGTGCGTACTCGCCCCGCACGCTTGAGCAGCAGCGCGGGGCGGTTGAGTTCGCGTGCACCGGTGCCGAGCTCGGATGCCAGCGTAGCCATGGCTGCACCGGGATGCGCGCATACGACCGCGTAGAGGCGCTCCGCCAGCGCGGCCATCTCGTGGGGCGGACGCCGTTGGCCGGCCGCTCTGGTCGCAGGCGCTGCGACGTGACGCCCGGCTCTGCCAGCTTTGGCTCCGCGCACAGCGGCCTGTGAGAACGCGCGCTCTACCGCCGCGGCCGCGCTGGTTCGGAGTTCGGCGATGTGTTCGCGAACGAGTTGTTCTATCTGAATCTCAAGGCTTCCGATCTTCGCTGTGCTCATGCGCCAGCGTTCCCATGCTGCGATCCTCGGCTCAAGACCCACCCTGAACAGTTACCTTCGTGGAACAGTTGGTCGTCCTCCGCGAACCACCGAACGGGTTCGAACTGTCTTCCACGTTGCGTCACGAGTATCGCGAACTCGGTGGCATTCGGGCACGCGGCTTCGATGATCAACCACGTGCCCCTCGGGGGATTTCGAGTTGGGGCGGGATCGTAGGAAGTTTGAAGGGCGTATTCGACCGCGGCGGAGCTGCTCGACGTGTTGTGCCGGCCGTCTCTCGCATCGCTCGCCTCCATTGACACGACCAGGAAACCCTCTTAGGTTCCGCGCGCTGTAACTGCCGTACGTCTCGTAGTGAATCCCATTCACTGGATTGATCGCGAGGATCATGTGCGCATTAATAATTGTACGTTGAAACACACCATTGTTTTGGTCGCAGTTGCCTTTGGCGGATGTATTGTCAATAGCGAGCCGTCGGAGCCTGGCCTAACGGGTACATCGCAGGCTCTCAGCTTGGCAGGCAAAGCGACGACGGCCGAGAATGTGAGAGAGTTGCTCGCGCAGGAGGAGCCAGCGGGCTCGGTCTGGCATTCGTTTACGAGCGCGGCTGGAGATGAGGTCGACTGTGTCGATTTCTACGAGCAAGCCAGTGTGCGGCGGCTGCCAGCAGCGCAGCAGCAGGAGTTGATGCGGCTGTCGCCGGGCCAGATCCCGATGCCGCTGCCTCCTAAGGAGACAGGCCCTTCGAATGCTGCCCAAGGTCGCCGCGCGCCCGCCGACGTAGGCGCAGATGCGCAGGGACGCGAGCGACGTTGTCCACCGGGGAGCGTACCGACACTGCACCAAAGCGAGGCGGATCTCAAACGGTTTGCGACCTTCGGAGACTACCATCGCAAGTTCCCGAACGGGATGCATAGCGACGACGACGAATATCTGCCTGCCGACAGCGCGACGCACGAGCATGCACGCTTCTCCTCCGAGCTCGACAATTGGGGAGCACAGAGTGTTCTCAACCTATGGAAGCCAACCACCGCAGCTGATTCTGAGTTCAGCCTTTCGCAAATCTGGGTGGTGCGCGGCTCGGGCTCAGACAAACAGACGGTCGAGGTCGGTTGGCAGAAGTACAAGCAAAAGTACGGCGACACGAAGTCGCATCTCTTCATCTACTATACACCGGATAACTACGACACCGGTTGCTACAACAAGGACAAGGGATGCTCGGTGTTCGTTCAGCTCACGGGAACCCAGACGACCTTGGGCGGTACCTGGAGCGTGTTCAGTTCGCTCGGCGGGTCTCAATATGACGTCACGGTGCGGTTTCAGTTCTGTCCCGTTTCGCAGTGCGGAGCTTCGGCAGGTTGGTGGCTGTACTACTCCGACGCCAACATCAGCGAGTACGTTGGGTACTACCCACAATCGCTGTTCGACTCGGCTGGGCTCCAAGACCAGGCGCGCTTCATCCGATTCGGCGGCGAAGTCGCGTGGGCGGGAGGCACCCCCCATACGACGACCGACATGGGCTCGTCGGTAAAGCCGAGCGGAACCTGCTCCAGCTGTTTCGGGCAAGTGGCCTATCAAAAGAACATCCAAAACATCACGACCGGCAACGTGTGGGCCACGCCGGCGCTGGAGACGCGACTGGTCACGAGCGCGTCATGCTATGAGGCCCTCAACTACTCCGGTGGCAGCTGGGGTCGTTATGTCTATTACGGAGGAACCGGCTTCAGCGGTTCTTGTCCGTAGCGCCTGAACCCGAATCGGCTACACTCGGTTGGACCGCGGGCTCGCACCTGATTGCGAGCCCGCGTCTTGGTGAGCCAACCCGGGTGCTGAAGGGCAACAAGGCATGTGGATGCGATCTTTACGCTACGATCTGGGGCGGCTGTCACTCACGGCTTTGCTGCTGACAGTCGGTTGCACGCGCGGCGGGGACAGTGTGCACACCGAGCACGCCGGAACTTGCGCCACCTGTCGTGCGGGTGCAGGCGCAGCGGGTTCCGCCGGGGCGCATGCGGGCTCGGCTGCCGCGACGGGACGTTACTTCCATGATCCAAGCGGCGCCTACTTGTGCTGCGCCAAGGGTGAAGGCACTGCCTGCTGTACGGACCGCGCTTCGGGAACCTGCTTTCCGTATGGCGGTGCGTACGAAGACTGCGTTGGAGAAGGTGGCACGCTCGATCGCAAGGTTCTCTGCTCGACGTGTTGTGCAGGGTTGACGCGCAAGAGTCCAGCCGCGCCCATCACCACCGCAAGCGCGGACCACGCCGACGGCTGCGATTGGGACGCGGTGCCGGATGGCGTCTTTACTTGCGTCGCATGCGGAGACGGGGTCTGCGGGTCGAACGAGAATCGCTGCAATTGCGCCGAAGATTGTTCCTGAGCGCGGCTGGTGCCTCGTTATCCGGTGGCAGTTAGGCGCAGCTGCTTGTAGGCGGCATGAAAGGCGCATTTGCGCCGCGTCACCCCTGATGCCGAGTGAACCGGACGCTACTTCTACGAAAGAGCATTCCCGAGACGTTGTCGTCCTGACATTTCCCCTGGGGCGGAAGCGCATCGAGCTCCTCGTCCACCGACGCGTCACGCACACGGGTCAGAACGTCCGTGAGGTATGCAGTGGGCTCGACGTCGTTGGCGATGCAGCTGCCGTAACCGTTCGCCGACCCACGTTCTGGCAGCGGCCCCGTGTTGCGTTTCGGTCCCGGGAAGGGGCCAGCGAGCTGGGTGTGAAGGACGCCGCGTTCGCGAAAAGCGGAGTATCGAGGTGATGGAGGCGGTCCGCAGCCCTCAGCAGCAAGAAGCTGCAGCGCTCTCGGGCAGGAGTAGAGGGCACCGTCCCCTTCACGAAGCGGTGCTTCGGCCTCGATCGCTGCCTTCGGCGCGGCTACCGTTCGTTTCAGGCGTATGCCTGGGCGTCTGTGCTGGCGACGAATCTGCTCTTAGTAGCTCGCGCCTGACGGGCTGGGCGACGCAGTGGCGAACAATCGGATGCCTGATAGAGCGTTCATTGCGGTAGTCCGTCCTGAGCACAGCGCACAACGCACCGTTGAAGCGACTGTGTACCCCAAACTCACTGTGGGACGCCAAAGTGTCACGCCTCGCCAGTCGATGCCCGACACTTCGGCGCTTAGATTGGCAATCTCTGGACGGTAACGAGCTATAGCTCGTCGCTGAGCGCCGCGGCGAACGCTTTGCGCGTGCGCTCGAGCTCGGCGGGGCCGTGGGCGAGCGAGACGAAGCCGGCTTCGAATTGTGAGGGCGGCCAGTGCACGCCGTGCTCGAGCAACTTGCGGTGGAACTTGCCGAAGCGCGTGCGGTCGCAGCGGGCGGCTTCGGTCCAGTTGCGGACGGGACCCGCGCTGAAGAACGGCGTGAGCATCGAGCCCACGCGCTGCACGCTGAGCGGCACGCCGCTCTCGGCTGCAAGCTCGCGCAGGCTGGTCTCGAGCTGCGCGCTGGTTTGCTCGAGGCGATCGTAGACGCCGGGTTCGCGTAGCAGCGCGAGGGTGGCCAGGCCGGCGGCCACGGCCAGCGGATTGCCGCTGAGCGTACCGGCCTGGTACACGGGACCGAGCGGGGCGATGCGCTGCATGATCTCGCGACGTCCGCCGTACGCGCCGACCGGCAGGCCGCCGCCGATGATCTTGCCCAGCGTGGTGAGGTCGGGCGTGATGCCGAAGCGCGCCTGCGCGCCGCCGTAGGCGAGGCGAAAGCCGGTCATGACCTCGTCGAACACCAGCAGCGCGCCGTGCTTCTGCGTCTGCTCGCGGGCCAGCTCCAGGAAGCCGGGAGCCGGCGGCACGGTGCCCATGTTGCCGACCACGGGCTCGAGGATCAGCGCAGCGATCGACGCGCCGCGCGTCGCGAACAACTGCTTCAACGCCTCGGCGTCGTTCCAGGGCAAGACCGTCGTCGTGCCGGCGATGGCTGCCGGAACTCCGGCACTGTCGGGTTCGCCGAACGTGGCCAGCCCGCTGCCGCCCTTCACCAGCAAGTAGTCCGCGCCGCCGTGGTACGCGCCCTCGAACTTCACCACCAGGTCGCGACCGGTGAAGCCACGCGCGGCCCGCAGCGCGCCCATCACCGCCTCGGTGCCGCTGCTGACCAGCCGCAGCATTTGCATCGACGGATACGCCGCGCGGATCTCCTCGGCGAGATCGACTTCACCCGCGGTGGGTGCGCCGTAGCTCGAGCCTCGCGCCATCGCGGCCTGCACGGCGGCGACGACCTTCGGATGCGTGTGGCCCACGATCATCGGGCCCCACGAGCCGACGTAGTCGACGAAGTGATTGCCGTCGATGTCGATCAACTCTGCGCCCTTGGCCTCGGCGATGAAGACGGGTTCGCCTTCGACCGCGCGAAAGGCTCGTACAGGCGAGTTGACACCCCCGGGCAAGACGTCGGAAGCGCGGCGGAGCAGCTCGTGGGAACGCGTGGTATCCATGCGCCGCCGAGCGTGCACACAACGTCGCGCGCAGGCAAGCGCCGAGGCTCGGCGACAGCGCGCAGAGCCCCGGCACCGCGTTCTACAGCGCGCGACCCGTGCGCGCGGTTTCGCGCCAGCGCTCGTCGTCGTCGAACGCGATCCAGTCCGCAAGCATCTCCAGATCGAACGATTCGTCGGGCTCGGACGTGGCGGACGTCACAAAAAGGCTCGGTGTGGCATCGCTGGTCGCCTCGCACTGTCCCAAAACGCCATCCTCGGGCAATAGAGTCGACTGGATGAGTTCATGGCGGGCTCGCCGGCTCGTTCTAGCTGACATTGTGCTGACCTCCGCCTCGGGTAGCTGCAAGATGCGGGCCCAACCCGTGCGCGCCAGCCGTACAGGGGCAGACTTGACCGCGCGCGGCGGGCTCCGCTACGAGAACCCGGCGCACGCACCATGCTGACGATCATCACCTGGAACGTGAACGGCATTCGAGCTCGCCAGCACGAGCTCCTGGAGCTGCTCGAGAGCCAACGTCCGGACATTGTCTGTCTGCAGGAGATCAAGGCCTCGAGCGAGGCGATCCCCGCCACGCTCGGCCAGCTGCCCGACTACTACGGCCTCTGGCACGGACACAAAGGCTACTCGGGTGTGGCCCTGCACATCGCACGTAACCTGGCCGAGACGGCGCCCAGCTTCGAACACCCCAGCTTCGATCACGAGACGCGCATCGTCAGCACCCAGCTGGCGAACCTGCTGCTGGTCTCGACCTACGTGCCCAATGGCGGCAAGGATTTCGTGGCCAAGGAGCGCTTCCTCACCGCGCTCGACGCCTACGCGGCGCAGGCCGAGAGCGCGGGCAAGGAGCTGGTCGTGTGCGGCGATCTGAACGTCGCGCGCGAGCCTCGCGACGTCCACCCGACGCTCCAGAAGTCCGAACAGATCGGGCAGACCCCGGGCGAACGCAGCCAGCTCGAGCGCATCATCGGCCGCAACCTGGTCGACCTGTCGCGGCAGTTCTACCCCGACGACGATCGCCTGTTCAGCTGGTGGGCGCCGTGGCGCAACATGCGCCAGAAGAACATCGGCTGGCGCCTGGACTACGTGCTGTGCAGCCGCGCCCTCGCCGCCAAGGCTACCGAGTGCACGGTCCTGCGCGAGTTCGGCTCGAGCGATCACGCGCCTGTCATGGCCAAGTTCGCGCTCGACCTCCCCCGCTACCAAGTCGCGCCCCCGCCACCCAAAGCCGAGCCCAAGGGCGAGGAACAGCTGCGCTTGTTCTAGAGATCGATCGCGCTGACGGGGATGCCGTTGAGTGAGCGGCCGAGGAAGCGTTCGGCGGTCTGGTCGAAGTCTTCGCCCTGGTCGGTGACGACGATGCGCAGCTTGCCCGGGTCGTCACGCTCGGTGCCGAGGTGTTTGCTGTCGATCAGCTCGGCGACCTCGTCGGCGATGGCGTGCGCGCTGTCGATGAGCGGGATGTCCTTGCTGCTGAGAGCGGCGAGCTCGGCGCGCAGCAGCGGCGCGAGCAGCGGGTAGTGCGTGCAGCCGAGCAGCAGCGCGTCGATGTCGTGCGCCACCAGCGGCTCGAGGTACTTGCGCACGGCCAGGCGCGGGACGTCACCGTACAGCCAGCCATCCTCGACCAGCGGCACGAGCAGCGGCGCGGATTCCACGAACGCCTGCGCACCGGGCCGCAGCTTGGCGAACGCGCGCGGGTACGCGCCCGAGCGCACGGTGCCCTGCGTCGCGAGCACGCCCACGCGCCCGCGCGGGCTGCGCTCGAGGGCAGCACGCACGCCGGGCACCACCACGCCCAGCACGGGCAGGAACAGCTCTCCGGCCAGCGAATCCAGCGCCAGTGCGCTGACCGTGTTGCAGGCGATGACCAGCAGCTTGGCGCGCTGCTCGCGCAGCACGCGCGCGCAGGCATGCGCATAGTTCATGACAGTCTGCGGGCTACGCGTACCGTACGGCGTGCGCGCGGTGTCGCCGAGGTACACCAGGTCCTCGCGCGGCAAGCGCTCGGCGAGCGCGCGCACGACGGTCAGGCCGCCCAATCCCGAGTCGAACACGCCGATCGGCGCCTCGTTCCGCAGGTTGGTCATGCTGTAGGGAGGCTATCAGGTCGCAAGCGCAAGCGTACGGCCTGCTGCAGCTAGGAGCGGCTGCCGCCGTGGGCGGCTGGCCGAGGGACCTGCCAGGGCGGCTTGCGAAAGCGCTCGGCCAGGAAGTCTGCGAACGCGCGCACGCGGCCGAGCACGTGGCGGCGCGGCGGAAACACCAGCGAGAGCGGCCGCTGCTCGATCGTCCAGCCGGGCAACAGGCGCACGAGTGACCCGTCGCGCAGCAGCTCGGCGGCCTCGAAGTCCGGCACCACCAGGATGCCGTGACCCGCGAGCGCGGCGGCGAGGTTGGTCGGCCCCGCGTTGGACGACAGGCGCCCGCGCGTGTGAGCGACCGCGCTGGCACGGCCCTTGTGGAAGGTGATCTTGCCGGTGCCCGTCGACGGCAGGTGCACGAGCCATTCATGCGTCGAGAGCTCCTGCGGCGTGCGCGGAGCACCGCGGCGCGCAACGTAACCCGGCGAACCCACCAGCACGAACTCGACGGTCGCGACGCGGCGGCTGACGAAGCTCTGCTCCGCGCGCGGGCCGACGCGCAGCGCGATGTCGATGCGCTCCGCAAGCAGGTCCACGTAGGCGTCGTCGAACAGAAGATCCACGTGCAGCTCCGGGTGCAGTGCCATGAACTCGGTGACGACCGGCACCACGTACTGGCTGCCCAGCGCAGCCGGCGCGGTGATGCGCAGCTTGCCCGCGACGCGAGAGCCCTCGCCGCTGGCAGCTTCACGCGCGGCCTCGAGATCGCCGGCGAGCCGCGCGCAGTGCGCGTAGACGCGCTCGCCGGCCTCGGTCAACACGAGCTTGCGCGTGGTGCGCACGATCAGCTGCACGGCCAGATCCGCCTCGAGCTGCGCGATCTGCTTGCTGACGGCGCTCTTGGTCACGTCCAGGCGCTCGGCGGCGCGCGAGAAGCTCCGAGTCTCGGCGACGTGGGCGAACACGTAGAAGCCGCGCAGCGAATCCAGCATTGTCAACTTCAACTACACTATATAGTTCCGATTGACAACCTTGTTCGAAGCGCGTCCGGCGCTAGGTTTTCTCGACCCGTTACAGAGAGGACCTTCGGTCATGAACAAGACGACAATGTTTGCAGCCTCGCTCGTGTGGTTGACTGGTGCCGGCAGTGCGCTGGCCGAGAACGCCGTGGAGAACAACCTGAGCGAGTGGGCGATCGACGCAGCGCACACGCGCGTCTCTTTCTCGGTGCCGCACATGGTCGTGTCGGAGGTCGACGGTGTGTTCAAGGCCTTCTCGGGCAAGGTGCTGCTCGACGAGAAGGACCCGACGCGCAGCAAGCTCGAGTTCAAGGCCGACGTGGCCTCGATCGACACCGGCGTCGCCGACCGCGACAAGCACCTGAAGAGCCCGGACTTCTTCGACGCGGAGAAGTACCCGGAGGTCCAGTTCAGCTCCGTCGCGATCAAGAAGGCCGGCAAGGGCTACAAGATCACCGGCGACCTCACGCTGCGCGGCGTGACCAAGCGCGTGACCCTGGACGCCACGCTGAGCGCGCCGGTCGTGAACCCGTGGGGCAAGCAAGTGCGCGCCGCGCGCGTGACCGGCACGATCAACCGGCAGGACTTCGGCGTCTCGTGGAACAAGTCGCTCGACAAGGGCGGCGTGGTCGTGGGCGACGCGGTCGTGCTCGACATCAAGCTCGAGCTGAACAGGTAACTTATACTGTCGATCGATGGCCCTGTTGCATCGGCGCGCCTTCGTGCGCAGCCTCGCCCTGCTGGCAGCGGCGGGCTGCGCACCCGCGCCGAGAGAGAGTGAGCGCGTCGTGGATACACCATCGAGTAAACGCCTGCCCACGTTGTTCGTCGGCCACGGCTCGCCGATGAACGCCATCCTGGACAACACCTGGAGCCAGGGATTCCGTGCGCTTCCGCAACTCTTCCCCGAGCCGCGCGCGATCCTCGCGGTCTCGGCGCACTGGTACATCGACGGAACCTTCCTGACAGACGACCTGCGGCCGCGCACCATCCACGACTTCGGCGGCTTTCCCCAGGAGCTCTTCGAGATCCAGTACCCGGCGCCGGGCAAGCCGGAGCTGGTGAAGCGCGTGCGCGAGCTACTCGGCCGCGAGCGTGCGGCTATCAGCGGCGAGTGGGGACTGGATCACGGCACCTGGAGCGTGTTGCGCTCCATGTACCCACAGGCGCAGTTCCCGGTGGTGCAGCTCAGCCTCGATCGCCGCCTGACGGTGGCGCAGCACCTTGCGCTCGCGGCTTCGCTGGCCGAGCTACGCGACGAGGGCGTGCTGATCCTGGGCAGCGGCAACGCGGTCCACAACCTGCGCGATGCCTTCGGCCGAATGCAGCGCGGCCTCGCGGACACACCCGACTGGGCCGCACGCTTCGACCAGACGCTGAGTCAGGTGCTGAGCCAGCACGACACCGCGAAGCTCGTGACGTTGTGGCCGGACAGCAGCGATGGGCGCATGGCCCACCCGACGCCCGATCACTACCTGCCGCTGCTCTACGCCTACGGCGCGGCGGGCGCGAGCGACGCGGTGCGCTACCCGATCACGGGCTTCGACGCGGGATCACTGTCGATGCGCACAGCCGTCTTCGGCTGAACCATCTCGCTGAAAATGAAATCGCCGCGCGACACGTACGGTCGCGCGGCGAAATGCCGACTCGTGCAGTGAGAGGCTTACCAGCGACCGCCGCCACCGCCGCCGCCGCGGCCACC
>DATEOF010000037.1:0-5742 GCA_035274465.1 Polyangiales bacterium | reverse complement strand
CGAGCTCCGAGGCCGCTGCGCCCGAGGGCGAGATGGTCGTGACGGCGCAGCGCTTCGAGCAGGACGTGCAGAAGACACCGGTCACGGTGAGCGCGTTCTCGACGCGCAGCATGGAACAACGCGGCGTGGCCAATTTGCAGGACATCGGCAAGTTCACCCCGAACTTGCAGCTGGGACCGACCAATCGGCCCGCGGGCGGTGGCTCGGCCTACGCGGCGTACATCCGCGGCATCGGCACGGGCGACTTTCAATTTCCGACCGACCCGGGAGTCGGCCTGTACGTCGATGACGTCTACATCGCGCGAACCATGGGCGGCTTGTTCTCGACCAACGCCGACATCGAACGGATCGAGGTGATCAAGGGCCCGCAGGGCACGCTGTTCGGTCGCAACACGATCGGTGGCGCGATCAACGTCCTGAGTGCGAAGCCGCGCCTCAAAGGGCCTGCCACCGGCTCGGCGCTGGTGCGCCTGGGCGACTACGGCCGCAGGGACTTCACGCTCAGCGTGAACGGCCCGCTCGCGGAGAACGTGGTCGGCGCCAAGCTCGCGCTCGCGAGCGTGCACGGCGACGGCTACGGCGAGCGCGTGCTGGATGGCGAGGACACCAACAGTGAGGAGCGCTTCATCGCGCGCGGTGGATTCCTGATCAAGTTCAGCGACGACGTGAACCTGCGCGTCGATGCCGACTACAGCCACCAGGATCAAACACCGCCTGCGGGCGTGATGCTCGCCGCCGCGATGCCGAGCGAGATGACTGCAGCGAAGATCGGGAAGTACAACATGTTCGCCGCGCCGGCGTTGAACCCGGGCCTCGGGTTGCCCAAAGACTCCGTCTTCGATGCGCGCTGGGTCAGTCCGGGCAACTACAAGACCAACGCGCTGCAACCCATGTACGATCGCTACGACATCGGCGGCGTGTCGATGCGCATCCAGTACAACCCGATCCCCGAGTTCAACATCAAGTCGATCAGCGCCGCGCGCTTCGTGTCATCGGACATCGCGGTGGACGGCGATCAGACGCCGTACCCCGTCCAGAGCTCTCACACGATGCTGGACGATCAGCAGTACAGTCAGGAGCTGCAGTTCTCCGGCGATGTCCTGGACGAGCGGCTGAACTACATGGTCGGTCTGTACCTGCTTCACGAGACCGGCGACTCGACCGTCGACACCCAGTCGTATCACGGCTTGTTCGAGAACGAGCCGATGCCCGTGCCTCAGGATGCGGGCGACACGTTGGCCCGCTACGGGATGTCCGCCACCAGCTACGCTGCATTCACGCAGGAGACGCTGACGATCATCGACGGCCTGCACCTGATTGCCGGCGCGCGCATCAACCGCGACGAGAAGTCCTACGACTACGGGGTCGACTTTACCCAGCGCATGGCCGTGCAGATCCCGCAGACGCACGCGGAACAATCCTGGACCTCGTTCACACCCAAGATCGGCCTCGACTGGTCGCCGGTCGAACCCGTGATGCTCTTCGCGAGCTTCGCGCAAGGCTTCAAGAGCGGTGGCTTCAGCTCGTCCAACAACCCGATGAACCCCACGCCGACGTACGATCCGGAGCGCGTGACCGCGTACGAGGTCGGCGTGAAGACGCACTGGTTCGAGGGCCGTCGCCTGATGACCAACCTGACGGGCTTCTACAACGACTATCGCGACATCCAGTTGACGGTGCAGTCGGTGGATCCGGTCACCAACGCCAACGTGCGCTCGACGCAGAACGCCGGCACCTCCAAGATCAAGGGCTTCGAGGCCGACATCGTCGGGAGCCCGGTGCGTGGGCTGAGCTTGAACGGCGGGGTGGGCTACGTCGACGCGAAGTTCGACACCCTGACGCCGGCGGCGATGATGAGTCGCTTCATGGTCGGCGATCCGCTGCCTCAGATCCCCGACTGGACGATCAATGGCGGCGTGCAGTACGGCTTTCCGATCGGCGTGGGCGAGCTCACGCTGCGCGCGGACATCGCCTACAAGGGCGAGCAGATGCTGACCGCGGCCGATCCGAGCTCGCGCCAGCCGGGCTACACGCTGATCGCGGCGCGTATCTCGTTCGTGCCCGATTCGCTGGATGGGCTCGAGCTCGCGCTCTACGGCCTCAACTTGACCGACGCGCGCTACTACGTCTACCGGGCCACGCTCGCGCCGACCGCTCAAGAGGTGGCCATCCAGGGAGAACCGCGCTTGATCTTCGCTACCGCCAAGTACACGTTTTGAGCCGGAGCGCGCGATGGCAGACAGGGCCGAGGTGATCCGCAACAAGCTCGCGCTGCGACTGATCGCGCCGCTGACCTTCCTGACCTTCCTCAACTCGCTCGATCGCGTGAACGTGAGCTTCGCCGCGCTACAGATGAACCCGCAGCTCGGCTTGACGCCGGAGCGTTACGGCAACGGCGTGGGCCTGTTCTTCATCGGCTACCTGTTGTTTCAGTTCCCGCACACGGCGCTGTTGCGGCGCATCGGCGCGCGCCGCTGGATCTTCGCGACGGTGTTGTTCTGGGGCAGCGTTGCGAGCGCGATGGCGTTCATCCAGACCCCGGAGCAGTTCTTCGTGCTGCGCGTGCTGCTCGGTATCGCGGAGGCGGGCTTCGCTCCGGGCATCGTCTACTTCATGAGCCAGTGGATGCCGCGGCGCTTCCGCGCCTCCGCCATCGCGGGCTCGATGCTGGCGATCCCGATCTCGATCGTGTTCGGCGGCCCGCTCTCCGGCTGGTTGATGTCGACGGTCGCACCCGGGGGCTGGCCCGGCTGGCGTTTCATGTTCGCGGTCGAGGGCGGCATCACGCTGCTGGTCGCGCTGCTGACGCCGTTCTGGTTCGTCGACGAACCGAGCCAGGCGCGCTGGCTCACTCGAAGTGAACAGGAATGGCTCGCCGAGGAACGCGAGCGCGACCGTGCGACAGCCCAGCACGACGGTGCCAGGAGGTTGCGCGAGGTCGCGGGGAGCGGGCGCGTGTGGGCCGCAGCGGGTGTGTGGTTCAGCTTGATGTCCGGCGCGTACGGGATCATCTACTGGTTGCCACAGGTGATCAAAGCCATCTCCGGCCGCAGCGATCTCGAGGTCAGCGTGCTCAGCGCGCTGCCGTGGGTGGGCCTCGGCGCGGGCATGTTGATCAATGCCTGGCACTCGGATCGCACGCAGGAGCGTTACTGGCACATCGGTCTGCCGGCGTTGTTGGCAGCGCTCGGGCTGGTGCTCGGGTCCAAGGTCGCCCCCTCGGGTCTGGCGCTGTTGTGCCTGTGCGTGGGCGCGTTCGGGCTCGGCAGCGCACAGGGGGCGTTCTGGGCGCTACCGACGGGGTTTCTGGCGCCGGCGGTCGCCGGCAGCGGCATCACCTTGATCAACTTGTTGGGCAGCTCGGGAGGTCTGATCGCGCCGCCCGCGATCGGCTGGATCCGCGCGCAGACCGGATCGTTCGCCGTGGGGGTCTACGCTCTGGCAGCGCTCCTGGTGATCGGTGCGGCGCTGCTGCTCGTCATCCGCCGCTACGAGCGGCAGGGCGAACATACGACCACGGCCGCACTCGCCGGCGAGTCCGGCTGAAAGCGCGAGGTACCTATGTCCGACTTCGATCCGCTCGATCCCGAGACGTTGCGCGACCCGCACGCCAGGTACCGCGAGCTGCGTGCGCGCTGTCCGATGGCGCGCAGCGAACGCTGGGGCGGGTTCTGGCTCTTGACCCGCTATGAAGACGTGCTGGCCGTCAGCAAGCAACACCAGAGCTACGTGAACTCGGTGCAAAACGTGGTGCCTGCCGTGACCACGACCGGCCGCCGCCCTCCGCTGCACTTCGATCCGCCCGAGCACACGCAGTGGCGCAAGGCGATGAGCGGGCCCTTCAAGCTACAGGCGCTGGCGCAGCTCGAGCAGCGCATGCGCGCCCTGACGGTGGACATGCTCGCGCCGCTGATCCAACGCGGCCACGCAGAGCTGATGGGCGAGCTCGCCGGTACGCTGCCCGTGCTCAACCTGTGCGTGTTCCTGAACGCACCCGAGGCGGATGCGTCCCGGAAGATCAAGCAGCTGAGCGAGGACTTCCTGCACGCCTACCAATCGCGCGATGCCGCAGCTCTGGAGCGCGAGAGCCGCCGGTTGTACGCGCTCGCGACCGACATCCTCGAGGCCCGCAAGCGAGAGCCGCTGGACCCCGAGGCCGACATCGCGAGCGCGATCCTCCAGGTGCGCATCGACGGCCAGCCCGCGTCCGAGGACTTGATGCAGGGCGCGATGCGCCAGCTGCTCGTCGCCGGCCACGTGGCTGTGACGATGATGATGGGTAGCGCGGCGTACCACCTCGCGTGTGATCCCGAGCTGCAGGCGCAGCTACGCGCGGCGCCCGAGCTCATCGCAGCCGCGGTCGAAGAGCTCCTGCGCCTGTACACGCCGAACCAGGCGTTCTGCCGCACGCCCGCGCAGGACAGCGAGCTCCTCGGGGAGCAGCTGCGCGCTCGCGAGCCGCTGGTGCTGTCGTATCCGTCCGCGAATCGCGACGAGCGCGTGTTCGAAGATCCGGATCACTTCCAGTTCGATCGCGCGGTCAAGCACCTGGCGTTCGGCAACGGTGTGCATAAGTGCCCGGGCGAGCTGCTGGCCCGCCTCGAGCTACGCATCTTCCTCGAAGAGCTCCTGGCTCGCACCAGCAGCTTCGAGCTCGCGGGTGAGATGCAACTCTCGCGCTGGCCGGAGTACGGCCCGCGCGTGCTGCCGCTTGCGTTCAGTGGATGTAGTAGCGTTTGAGGAACTCCCAACCCTCTTTGTAGATGTCGACGTCGGGGTTGGTGTAGATGGTCGTGTGCTGGGCGTTGACCTTGCAGATCGTCACTTCGGTGCCCTCGGCGCACTGGTCCAGGGTCTCGCACACACCGTTGTGTGTCTTCTTGGGCTCGCCGGTGCAGCTGTTGAACTTCTTGAACGCTGCCTGGACTTCGGTCGCGCATGGGTTGCCCACGGACGTGCGCGGGGGAGCCCAGCAGTTGAGCGTGTCCTGGGAGCCGATCACGAACTCGACCGAGATCGGGCGCTTGGGCTTGCACTCTTTTTCGAGATCGAACGAGGCCGAGCCGCACAGGGGTAGGGATGCCGCGATCACGTCCGAGAAGTAGCAAGCCATGTAAAACGACATGTCGCCGCCCATCGAGCAACCGGTGGAGTAGATGCGCCGCGTGTCGACGCAACCCGAGGTCTTGAGCTTGTCGATCAGTGCGCGCATGAACATGCCATCCGCGCCATCCGCACCGTCGGTCGTCGTCCACCACTGGTTGAGGCCGGTGGGGGTGATGTAGATGAAGTGCTCGGTCTCGGCCATGTCGTGGAACTTGTTGCTGGCGCGCGAGTCCCAGCGCGGCCCGTCGTAGGTTCCGCCGTGGAAGTCGAGGAGCACCGAGAACGGCGTCTTGCCGTCGTAGCTGCTCGGGATGGTCTGGACGTATTGCCGCCGTGCGCTGCCGATCTGGATGGTCTCGTTGGTGTGTCCGGCCTTGAAGGTCCCGCCGGTGCAGCCAGGCGAGGGTAGGGGTGAGCTGTCGCCGGGCATCGCCGGGGCGCCGGCTGCAGCTGCGGGCGGCATGCCGGCGGTAGGCATCGCGGACATACCGGCGGTGCTCGCGCTGGTGCCGGCAGCAGCCGGTGCGCCTGCTCCTCCGGTCCCCGCGCTCGAACCAGCGGCGCTCGGCTGGCTGCCACCTCCTCCCGCTGCCGCAGGGCTGCTCGTGCCCGCGGCGGTGCTCGCCGGCGTACTCC
>DATEOF010000036.1:0-21460 GCA_035274465.1 Polyangiales bacterium | reverse complement strand
CGTTGGTGTACGAGTGGACCGTAACCATGTGGCCCTTCAGGATGCCGAAGCTGCCGTGCAACACCTTGGCGATCGGCGCCAGGCAGTTGGTCGTGCACGACGCATTCGAGACGATCACGTGCTTGGCCGGATCGTAGGCGTCCGAGTTGATGCCGATGCAGAACGTGCCGTCGATGTCGTTGCCGCCCGGCGCGCTGATGATCACGCGCTGCGCTCCAGCATCCAGGTGCTTCTGCGCGCCGGCGCGCGAGGTGAACAGGCCCGTCGACTCGATCACGATGCTCGCACCGAGGCTCTTCCAGGGCAGCTTCGCCGGGTCCTTCTCGGCGAGCACCGGGATGTGCTTGCCGCCGATGACCAGCGCGCCCTCCTTGGCCTCGACCGTCTTCTCGAAACGACGGTGGATGGAGTCGAACGCCAACAAGTGCCCCAGAGCCTCGGCACTCGTCAGGTCGTTGATGGCAACTATTTCGATATCGGGTGCGTTCTCGCTCAACAATATGCGTGCGAGGCAACGACCGATTCTGCCGAAACCGTTGATGGCGATCTTAGTGGCCATGGTGACTCGAGCTCCTACTGTCGACGGCGGGGAGGGTGCGGCGGAAAACTGCCGGAAAAAGTCTGTCAACGGGTAGCGCCAAGCCGCCACGAATTCAAGTAAAAGGTCACCATACGCGGGGTTTCCGATGCGATCACGGCGGGTTCGAAACACGGGCCGCCATGCTCGCCAACACGTACACGCGCATGTTTCGCACGCCCTTGTCGAAGTGCATCAGCCCGTCGTGGCTGCGAGCCAAAAAGTAGTACGCGGCCGGATAGCGCGAGGGCAAACCTTCGTCGCTGCGCAGCAGTTCTTCCAGCTGGTCGACACTCGCCTCCATGTCGCCTGCCTTGTACTTCACGTAGGCGTCGAACAGCCCCCACTCGCTGCCCAGCTTGCGCCGCGCGTGGCTCGGAACGCGCTCCAGCTTGGCCAGGGCCGCTGCGGCCTTGTCCTGCGCGAGCAACTCGCGAGCCTGCTGCGCGGTCTCGTCGACCAGCGCGCGCAAGTCGGCCGGGGCGTCCTCGGGCGCGAGCTGCTCGGGTAGGCCGAGCGCGGGCTCGCCCTGCGCGCTGCCGAGCAAGCGATGGATCTCGGCCACGACATGGAGCTCGTCTCCCCCCATGCCGGCCGCACCCGGCTCGCGCGCGCGCTCGGCCGCGGCCAGCGCCAGCAGGTCGGGTACTTCGCGCTTGCGCCCATGCGCCATCAGCGCGAACGCGAGCCGCGCATAGTGCTCGGCGGCGCGCGCGCCCTGGCCAAAACCGATCAGCCCGGGGAGCACCCGCCCGTACGGCCAATCCGCCGCGTACATCGTTTCTAGATAACCCTTGTAACGCTCGAAGCCGATCAAGTCGCGCGGCGCCGCCAGCTCGATGCGCGCGTTGTCGTCGGTGTTCAGCGGAGCGCCGCCGGTGAACTGCAGCAGCTCGGCGCGCGAGCTGATCAGCACACGCGCCAGCACGTCCTCGGGCGTGTGGATGTAGGCGCGCTCGAGCTCCGCCGCCACGCGCGGCAAGGCGAACGCGCGGCTGACCCGCTCCAGGTCGAGCGGCAACGGCTGGTCCGAGCCGATCAACACCGTGTCGCTCGACAGATCCTCGGCCGAGAACACGAGCACGTGCTTCCAGGCTTGCGCGAAGGTGCGGTAGATGGTCTTCACGTTCTCGGGCGACAGCTCGTACAGCTGCACCCACTGGCAGTAGATGCCGCCCGGCGCGAGCTTGCGCTTGGCGATCTCGAAGTGATCGAGCGTGAACAGATCGCTGACACCGGTCAGCCAGGGGTTGCTCGGCTCGCTCACGATCACGTCGTAGCGCCGCTGCGCCGCCGCCAGGTAGTTGCGGCCGTCGTCGGCCACGACGGTCAGGCGCGGCTCGCGCACGTATGGAAAACGCGCGTGCACGTAGTCGAGGTGGTTCACGTCGGCGAAGAAGTGCGAGGCCTCGATGGTCGATGCTTCGAGCTCGATCACGGTCGCCGAGCGCACCGGAAACTGCAGCGCCGCACCGACCGTGACACCCGACCCGAAGCCGACGATCGCCAGATCGCGGCCGCTCGCTCCTTGCGGATGGAACAGGAGCGGCAACGCCGCGACCATGATCTGCGTGGGCATGTCGTCGCCGTTGCTGGCGTCGACCTTGCCGTTGTTCTTGAGCGAGTAGTGCCGGCCCCAGCGCTCGACGGTGACCGTCGTCGACAGACCGTCGCGGTAGTAGACCAGGTCCGGCGCACCCCACGATTCCTCGTCCAGCACGTCGCGCGCGAGCGAGATGCGGAAGGCGCCGAGCGTCATCCTCGAGATGTTCCAGGACAGGCCGCCCTGCCCGGGACGGAGGCTGAGGAAGGCCAGCGCAGCGATCGCCCAGGGCACGAGCACCGCCACGCCGCGCAGCGCGCGCAGGCGCGGGCGAGACTCGCCGCCGTCAGCGGCAGAGGTCGACAGACCCACCACGCACAGCCCGAGCGCGATCAGCAGGTTCAGCGCCATGCCGACGTGCAGGCTGGCCTGCATGCCGATCGCCGGCATCAGCACGAAGCCCGGCAGCCACGCGCCCGCGATCGAGCCCAGCGTGTTGCCGGTGTAGACCAGCCCGACGTCGCGGCCGATGTTCGCGCCGCCGCGCGTCCAGACGCGCAACGTGGCGGGGAACACCGCCCCCATGCCGAGCGCGGAGGGCAACACGCACAGCGCCGCGGTCAGGAACATCATGCCCTGCACCGTGCCGACGTGGTGCGGCAGCTCGTGGTAGAGCGGCGCGACCATGCCGGCGAACGTCAGCGAGAGCGAGTCGGCGAACAGATCGCTCGCCAGCGTGGCTGCGGCCACGTACAGCTGCAGCGCGATCAGCAGGCCGAAGCCGGCGCGCGAGAGCGCGATCAGCAGGCCCAGCAACAAAACCAGGCTGCCGATCACCGTGAGCCCGATGTAGCTCAGCCGCTGGGCGTGGAACACGAGCGCGATCAGCGCGAGCGCGAGCGGCACCCCCAGCGCGGCGAAGGCAGAGCGGGCGTCCGTCCAGACGCTCGGCGCCACCTCGACCGGGGCGTCCTCGGCAAACAGCGCGCTGCGCGTGGCCGCCAGCCGCCCGATGCGCGCGATCACGAAGAGCGCCAGCCAGCCGCCCAGCACGAGGGCAGCGTAGGTGCCCGGGCTGCGTAGCAGGGTCGGCCCGGCCGCTAGCAGACAGAGTCCCGCCGAGACGGCGACCGCAATGGTCGTGCTCGAGCGACGCCGATCGGTCAGCGCGGAGCCGAGCGCGCTGCCGCCGGCGATGCCGACCAGGAACGTGGTCAGGATCAACGCGAACGAGTAGAGCGAGCCGCCGATGGTGTTGACCAGCGCGCGCGACCAGACGACCTCGTAGAGCAGCGAGGCGAAGCCGGAGAACGCGAAGGCCAGCGCCGCCGCTCGCCGCTGCGGCTCGGGATACGCCGGCTCGGTCTCCCCCTGTCCGGGCTGCGCCGGCGTCGCCCCAGCCGCAGCTGGGGGCTGCAGGGGTGTCAGCCTGCGCAAGACCACTATCAACGCGGCCAACGCGAAGTTGCTGCCAGCGGCGGCGGCGTTCGCGACTGCCACGCCCACGTTGGGCAACAGCACGAACGTGCAGGTGAACACGCCTACCACAGCGCCGAACGTGTTGACCGCATACAGCCGACCCACTTCCCGGCTAGCTCGCTGCGGCGAGCTGTGTTGTGCCACGAAGTGCCGCGACAGCAGGGGCAGGGTGGAGCCCATCAACGTGGTGGGCACGATCAATATCGGCACGATGCACGCGAAGCGCGCGAGCACGAAGGCAAAGGACCCGGCGCCGAAGTACGCGCGCAGGCCCGCGTTCACCGCCGAGAGCCAGCCGTCCGAGCGCACCAGCCAGGGCACCAGCAGCGCCACGCAGCCGACGGCGAACTCGGCGGCCGCGTAGAGCAGCAGTGGATCGCGGACGCGATCGGCCCGGCGACCGAACCAGAACGCGCCCAGCCCGAGCCCGGCCATGAACACGCTGACCACGGAGCTCACCGCCAAACTCGACGATCCGAACACGTGCGAGAGCTGCCGGCTCCACAACGTCTGAAAGACGAGACTGGAGGCACCGGACAGAAAGAACGCTACGAACGCGGCGCCGCGCAGCAAGCGTGGCTGCGCCGCCTGCGCGTCAACCGACAAGCCCGCACCGTCCGCGGTCATTCTTGTTCGGCCAGCGCACGCCGCAGTAGATCCAGCGCGTGTGCGTGCACGCGCGAACCCCAGCTCTTCGAGATGCCGAGCTCCGCGGAGATCTCGTCGAATTGCCGGCCTTCGAAGTAGTGTCCCTGGACCAGCTTGCGCTCGCGCTCCGGCAGCTTGTCGAGCGCGCGGCGCATGCGCGTGCTGCGCTCCTCGCGCAGCAGAGCTTCCTCGGGCGACCCTGCGCCCTGCGCCGCGTCTTCCTGCGACACCGCCACGGTGTAGGCAGCGGCGACGCGGCCCAAGATGGCGTCGATGGCGCGCAGGTTGGTCTCGGCATTCGGCCGCTGCATGGTACTCGCGCGACCTTCCGCCGTCGCCTCCGCAAAACGGTCCAAGGCTTCGACCGCCTTCAAGCGCGCGTACGCGCGGCGGGGCAGGCGCGACATGCTGCGCACCCCGTCCAACACCGCGCCGCGTACGCGGTAGTACGCGAAGGCTCGAAAAGGCACGCCCTTGCTGGCATCGAAACGTGCGCGTGCTTCCAGCAATCCCTGAAAGCCAAACGCGATTAAGTCCTCGACCGGCGCATCGAGACCGAGTTGCGAGCGAGTTTGGAGCGCGATGCCGCGCACGAAACCCTCATACTCGCGAACGAATTGCTCGGCCTCTTGCATCCCGAACGCGCACGCACAACGCGCTATGCCTTCGCGCCTTACACACTGCGCGCTCCTGCGTCAACCGAGGCAATGGTCCACATCTGCGCTTCTGCACGCCTTTGCAATGAACTGCGATGCGTGCACGAGCACACGCTTTGCAGTGTCGGTTTTCCCTGGCGCGCACCGGACGGCGCAGGTACAAGCGTGTCGGTGCCCGCTGCCGAACGCCCGCCTCGGCCGCCTCTGGCGAAGCCGTCCGAAGGACCGATGGGTGCATTTGGAGCGTTGTTGAGCTCAGCCGTGGAAGATCCCGCAACTGCACGCGGCCTCGCGCTGGCTTACGCTTCGCTCGAAACGCGCCATCGACTGCAGATCATCGATGCGATCGTCAACGACGCACAGGCCGAAGGCATCGGCGCGTCGGCGGTGTTGGCGTCACTGCTCACCGTCGAGGAAGACCTGGAAGTCGCGCGGCACATCGCGGAAGTGATGTCAGTCGCAGGTGATCACGGGCTGCGCACCGAGCTGCGAACGCGCACGCTGCTGGCAGGTGACGAGTGTCGCGGCGGCGTGGTGTTGGTCCGCCCGCTGCACGGAGCGTTCGTCGAAGTGCTGGCGCTGGCGTGGACCGACACTGCGGGCATCACGCATGCGGCCTTCGATCCGCTCGCGAATCACGAGCAGGCCGCGCGTCACACGGCCGGCTTGCCGACCGATCTCCGCTTCGAAGAGATGCCCGTGCCATACGCGATCGACATGGTGACGAGCGTGCTCTGGAATCACCGCCGCTTGCACGGCGCGCTGCCCGAGTGCGTGAAGCCGTTCGCCGATATGTTCTGGATCGAGCGCACGCCCGAAGCCGACTGACTCAGGTCTCTTCCGGCGGCGGGATCGACGAGGGCGAGGGGCTGCGCAACGCCACCCGGCCGATGCGCCGGCGCCGCATGTCCTCGACCGTGGCTTCGTAGCTGCCGATCCGCACGCGGTCGCCCGGATGCGCGAGGCGTCCGAGTCGGCCGATGATGTAACCGCCAACCGTGTCGCCCGCGAGTCGCACGTTCTCGTCCAGCCCGTCGATCGGCAGATCGCCGAGTGGCACGGTGCCGTCGACCAGGATCGTGCCGTCTTCGCGCGTCTGGATGGTCGGCGACTCGGCGTCGAACTCATCCTGGATGTCGCCGACCAGCTCCTCGACCACGTCCTCGAGCGTCACCAGACCGCTCGTGCCACCGTACTCGTCGACCACGATCGCCAACGGGATGCGCGTGCGCTGGATCTGGCTGAGCAGCTCGCCGACGGTACACGACTCGGGCACGAACAAGACGTCGCGCTTGAGCGCCCGCAGACCACCCTTCGGCAGGGCGCGTGTGAGCAGCATGTCCTTCACGTACACGTAGCCGATGATGTGATCGGGGTCGCCGTCTTCGCTCACCGGATAGCGGCTGAAGCCCGACTTGCGGATCTGATCCAGCCACTGCTCGTGCGTGTGCATCAGCGACAGCATGTACATGTCGACGCGCGGCACCATCAGCGCGCGTACCGGGCGATCGGTCGAGCGCAACACGCGATCGAGCAGCTCGCGCTTCATGCGCTGATTGTCCTCGGCGAACGACAGCTGGATGATCAGCCGCAGCTCTTGCTCGGACAGCTTGCTCGGCCCCTCCGGTGGCAACTCCGAGACGCCGGTGCGCTTCAACAGCGCGATCGACAGGTTGTTCAGGATCATCAGCAGCGGGTACATCGCCCAGTAGAAGGCGACCATCGGCAGCGCGGTCATGCGCGCCACCGTCTCCGGGCGCAGGATCGCCAGCGACTTCGGGACGAGCTCACCGACGACGATGTGCAGCAAGCTGAGCGTGCCGAAGCCGAGCGCGACCGCCGTGCCGTGCACCGCGTTCTCCGACAGGCCCAGCGCCGACAACGGCTTGTTGAGCAGCTGGACCAGCGCAGGCTCGCCGAGCCAGCCGAGAGCCAGCGACGCGAGTGTGATGCCGAGCTGCGTCGCGGTCAGGTAGGCGTCGAGCTGCTTGGTGATCTTGAACGCGCGCTCAGCAGCCAAGTCGCCGGAGCGCGCTCGAGCCTCGAGTGCTGTCGGGCGCACACGGGCCATCGCGAACTCGGCAGCGACGAAGAACGCGTTCGCGAGCACGCACAATAGCGCCAGGGAAAGCGCTAACAGATCAACGACTCCTACTGTGGCTGGAGCTCATCCAGATCTCGTGTCGAGCGAGCCTGTAGGCCCGCGGCGAGACAATACACTGAGAGCCGCGCGGTCCACGTGCGTTTCGAGGCAATGGGCGCCCGCTGCCGGCTGTGCGCGCGGCAGGTATGCCCCGTGATTTGCTAGCACGCGCACAAACTCGTGCGCATGACTATTTCAGCGCTTGTGCGCCGGCAACGTGTTCAGTGCTGAATTGTTCACCGGATACGTGCCGGAAGCAGCGCTCGGCGGAAGATCGCCATCGAGTGCAGCCACGGCAGCGCAAGCACGCTCCAAGCCAGCTTCGAGCGCGGCTTCGCGCAGCATGGTGCGCGGGATCCGTGAGAGTCGGATGCACGTGGCCTTGTCCAGGTCCAGCTCGCGTTCCACGAATGATTCGAACGAACCGTAGCCCTTGACCTCGTACAGGCGCTCCTCGCGGATGCGATCGAGCTGCACGCCGATCTCGAAGAAGTTCTTTTGCAACGAACGCTTGAGCGTCTTGATCTGAGCGGTCGCGGCGCTGAGCGAGGTGAAACGGGCCTTCAGGTGGTCCGTCTTCGATACTGCCGCGCCGTGCTCGCTGCCGTGGAGCCGCACCGGTTCCACACGCGGCACCGCGGCTGCGCCGGCGGCCTCAGCCCGGAGCTCCGCGGGGGGGCGCGACGAGCTGCGGTCCTTCTTGCCCTCGGCGGCGACGACTTTGATTACCTTGGCGCTACCTGGCTTGGGAGGTACCGAGGAGCGCGACTTGGTCTTGCCGCGGACGACCGGTCGAGCCGGTGTTTGTCCGAGCCTACGAGCGCCAATTTTTTCCATAGCTTTGGCCATGATCCCCCAATCTCCGCGCTTCCGCTTTGCGTACCCCCGCAGGAGCCTCCGCGCCAGAAATCAGAACACTATCCGGCGATATCATCATTTGATGCGGGTGTAAAGTTTCTTGTATAGCGCACAGTGTGCGTCGCAACACCACCCGTGCCAATTCGAGATGCGCGCATCCTCGAACCAGCCAGTCTCGAGAAGAAACGTCCGAAAGGGTCCGAAACCTCAGCCCGATCTCGCGGGCGCCGAGTGCTTTCGGCTGTCCTACGCGTTCCTAAGGCCGAAGTTTCGCGATCAGAAGCCTTCAGCGGCGGATCGGAGCGCGGCTTCGAGCTCTTCGTAGGTCTCGGTGAGCGGGAACTGCGGGAACTCGCGCACCACGTTGGGGGGTGCACGAAACAACACCCCTGCGTCCGCCTCGGACAGCATGCTGGTGTCGTTGTACGAGTCGCCAGCGGCGGCGATCCGGAAGTTCAGGTCCTTGAGAGCGGCTACAGCCTTGCGCTTCGGGTCTGGCTGGCGCAGCCGGTAACCGGTGATCGACCCATCGTGTGCCACTTCGAGCTGGTGGCAGAAGAGGGTGGGCATGCCCAGCTTGCGCATCAGCGGCATGCCGAACTCGTAAAAGGTATCGGACAAGATAAGGACCTGGAAGTCCTGCCGGAGCCGGTCCAGGAACTCGCGCGCGCCTGGGAGCGGCTCCATACCCGAGATCACCTCCTGGATCTGGGCCAGCCCAAGCTTGTGTTCACCCAGGATGCGGATGCGCCCGCGCATCAACTGGTCGTAGTCCGGAACGTCGCGCGTCGTCAGCCGCAGCTCCGGGATGCCCGTGCGCTCGGCGAAGTTGATCCAGACTTCAGGAACCAGGACGCCTTCGAGGTCGAGACAGACGATATGCATCGCGGACGGTGTGTAGCTTGAGGCGCCTGGAATCACAACACACGAGGATCGCCCATCCGCGAACTAGCAACTAGGAACAGGAACGTGAGCACGGAACTAGCAACCGCAAGCCGCGCGCGTCGCTAGGTCGCGTTCCTGTTCATGTTGCTAGTTCCTAGTTTTCCGCGATCCCAGGCGTCCGCTACGGCTCGCCACTGCCGTCGCTCTGTGCGTGGAACATGTCGTCTTCGTCGTCGTTCTTGGGCGTGTCGAGCAGCGCGCCGTTCGGCCCATCGCGACGCACGATGAAGCTCTTGTGCGAAGCGACATCGTTGCTCTCGCGGGCGACCACCGTCACGAAGTTGATACCGGGCCGCAGGGGCAGCGCGACGTCGAACTTCTGCGTGGTGGGATCGTTGGCGTTGCGGTTGCTCTGGTAGAACACCTTGCGTGAGCCGACGAAGATGTAGACGTCGCGCACGCGCGTGTCGTCGACGGCGCTGCCTTTGACCTTGAGCGAGTCCTGCTGGGTCACCAGCGCGTTGCCGTAGTTCACCTCGAGCTTGGGCGGCATGTGCGCGAGCACATCCACCAGCTTGCCCTTGGTCGCCCCCGGCTTCTGCGCGAGTTGCGCGCGCTTCACCCAGCCCGGACGACCGTCGCCGAGATCCACGCGCACGAAGTTGCCGACGGTCGCTTGCGAGTTCAGCTCGACCATGCCGCCGCGGGCGCGTGCGACCACGCGTGCGTCCGCCGACGGGCGCTCGTAGACCAGACCTTCTTCGCCGAGCGCCACCGAGCCGGTGGTCGTCGAGAAGTCGGTTGGCGGCTCTTGCCGCACGGGTAGCTGCAGCTTCTCACCCACCGACTCGCGCAGCACGCTGTCACCCGCCGAGACCTCGAGCTTGGCCGCGCTCTCGGCGAACTCGGGCAACACCTCGAAGGTAAACGCAACCGTCTGCTCGCTGCCCGGCTTCATCTCGCCGATCTGGAAGCGACCCGCGTGCAACAACAGCCCAGGACCGCTCAGGTTGCGCAGGTTCGCGACGGTCTCTTCGCTCGTGCCGGTGCCGACGTTCTTCACGCGCAGGTACACGGTCACGAGCTCGCCGCGCTCGATGTCGCCGTCGCCATTGCCGCGGCCGTTGTCGGCCACGTGCACGGTATAGGCGAACTGCGGCACGGCGAGCGATTGCACGCGCACGCGCACCTCGGCGGGCGGCGGCGCGTGGTTGAACGCTTCCTGGAAGTTGATGCGGATGCCGTCCGCGCGATCCGACAGGTTCTTGGGCAGCGAGCACTCGCGCTTGCCGCTGCTGTCGCTCTTGCAGATGCCGAGCGTCGTCGACCAGGTGCGGGTCTCGCCCGGGGAGAGCTTGCCGAACACGAGCTCGCGATCGCTGAACAAGCGGTTGTCGCTCTTGGTCACCGCGCGCAGCTGATACAGCGGAGCCTTGCCCTTGTTCGTGACCTTGAGCCGCAGCTCGAACGGCTCGCCCGCCTTCGCCACGTTCTCGGGGCGATCGGTCGACGCCTCGACGCTGACCTCGCTCGGACCCTCGTCCTTGCCCGTCTGCCAGTCGACGCCGAGCTTCTTCAGATCGACCACGGCATGCTGCAGCTCGCGCGCGCGCGCCTCTTCGATCACGGGCTGCGCTTCGCGTAGCAGCTCACGGCGCCCGGAGCGCGTGGCTCGGGCGAGCAGCGAGCGCGAGAACTGGATCAGGAACTCGCTCTCCTTCTCGTTCTCCTCGACGTCGTCAGGGCTGGCCTCGCGCAGGCGCTGGCGCGTGTCCTCGGGCAGGTAGTAGCGCAGCACGACCTCGGGCTTCTGCGAGTCGCGCGCCTGATCGTGGGTCAGGTGAGCGTGCAGGTCCGCTTCGCGCAGGTAGTCGGTGTTGACGGTCAAATCCATGTCGACCGGGTCGACCGTCATCGGCTCGATCTCGACGTCGGGCACGATGCCCACGCTCTGGATCGAGACGTCGCCCGGCGTCAGGTACTGCGCGATGGTCAGCTTGAGCGCCCAGCCATCGCTGTCGTCGTTGTACAGCACCTGGACCGAGCCCTTGCCGAACGTGCGCTCGCCGACGACCAACGCGCGGTCGTGGTTCTTGAGCGCGCCCGCGACGATCTCGCTGGCAGACGCGCTGCCGCCGTTGGCGAGCACGACCAGCGGATAGTCGGGCTCGGTGCCCTCGGCGTGCGCCAGCTTGCGCTCGCTCTTCTCCGGATCATTCGAGCTCGTGGTCACGATCGTGCCGCGCGACAGGAACACGTCGGCGACGCACACCGCTTGCTGCAACAAGCCGCCCGGGTTGTCGCGCAGGTCGAGTACCAGGCCCTTCAGGTTCTGCTGGTGCAAGCGCTGCAACGCCTGCTGCAGATCGTCGCAGGTGTTCGACTGGAAGCTCTTGAGCCGGACCAGGCCGATGCCGCCTTCGAGCTGGCGCGACTCGATCGACTCGATGTGGATCACCGCGCGTACCAGATCGAAGCGCTTGGGCTTCGTCCAGCCCTTGTTGCCTTCGCGGATCACCCAGACCGTGACGGACGAGCCCGGCGCACCGCGCAGGCGCGACACCGCTTCCTCGAGCGGCATGTTGAGCGTCGATTCGTCGTTGATGTTGGTGATGCGGTCGCCGCGCTTGAGCCCGGCCATGAACGCCGGCGTGCCCTCCATCGGCTTGATCACCGTCAGCTGACCCTCGCGGATCGAGATCACGATGCCGAGGCCGCCGAACTCACCCTTGGTGCTCAGCTGCATCTCGGAGAACTCTTCGGGCTCGAGCAGCACCGAGTGCGGATCGAGCGTGCGCAGCATGCCGTTGATGGCCGCGTACTCGACCTCGCGCAGCTTGATGTCCTCGTCGGTGCTGAGCTTGTCCTGCAGGAACTTGAAGACTTCCTGGAAGCGCCAGGTGAGCGCCCAGGGCGAGTTCACGTCATCGGCGCGGAACTCTGCGGTGTCGTTGTTGACCTGGATCTTGAAGGTCGCCTGGCCGTTGTCGTGGTGCACGATCACCGGCGCGACCGCGCGCTGGATGGCGTTCAGGCCGGCGAGCAGCATCGTGCGGTACTGGATGCGCTGCGGCTCGACGTAGTTCTGGTTGACCTTGGCGACGACCGTCTTGAGCACCCGGACTTGCGACAAGTCGTACGGGATGCGTTTCTTCGCGGCCTGCGCCCGCGGCGAAGTATCGATGTCGAAGTCGAGCCCGTTTTGGCGCGGCCACACGAACGTGACACAGAACGCACCTGTCAGAGCCGCGACGATGAGGAGGGGTCGGAGCCAACGGATCATCGATTTAGCACTTGATCATAGCAGCCGGATCCACCCCCGATCAGAGCTTTTTTTCACGCCCTGGAATCCGCAAGGGAACCAGCTCGGGAGCCGGCGGTTCGGGCTGGATCGTGACGTGCTCCAGCCCGTGCGCGGCGCGCAGCCGCTCGCCCACGCGCTTTGCCACGTCGGTCCCGTGCGCGGACTGGATATGGACCACGTGCGCGGTGAGCATGGGCTCGCGCGGGGTCAGGCACCAAACGTGGAGATCGTGGACCGCGCGTACGCCGGGTGTGTCCAGGATGGTGCGCTCGAGCGCGCGGATGTCGAGGTCGGTCGGCGCGCCTTCCATGAGCACGTCGGACGCCTCGCGCAACAGGCGCAGCGAACCTGCGCCGATCACCAGGGCAATGGCCAGTGAAGCCAGTGGGTCCGCAAGCATGAATCCGAACCAGGTCACACACAAGCCGGCCACGATCGCGCCGACCGAGCCCAGCGCGTCCGCGACCACGTGCAGCAACGCCGAGCGGACGTTCAGGTCGCCCGCGCCGCGGCTGAGCAGCGCAGCCGCGATCACGTTCACCAACAGTCCACCGAGCGCGGTGTAGAACAGACCGTGGCCATCTATGGTGCGCGGCGACGACATGCGCTGCACGGCCTCGACCAGGATCACACCCGAGATCACCAGCATCGCGACTGCATTGGCCAGCGCGCCCATGACCTCGGCGCGGCGGTAGCCGTAGGTCTTGCTCGCCGAGCGTGGGCGCAGCGCGATGCGCGCGACCACGAGCGAGAGCGCGAGCGCGCCGCTGTCGGTGATCATGTGTCCGGCGTCGGCCAACAACGACAGGCTGCCGGTGACGAAGCCCATCACGGCTTCGACCACCGCGTAGCCGAGGGTCAGACAGAGCGTGACCGCGAGCAGGCGCTGGGACGAGACGCCTCCACCGTGGCTGTGACCCCGGCCGCCGTGCGAGTGCCCGGCGTGGGCCGAGCCATGCGAATGGCGCGCGGGCCCGCCATTGCCATGAGCGTGTCCCGCGTGCGCACCATCGTGAACCACGCCTTCAACATGGAGCGAAGGGCCAGGGCTTACAAGGGCTTCGGGCGCCCCCGCTTGCAGTGCGGGCACTTGCAGCCCACGATTCGCGCGTTTTTCGGAGGCACCCCCTTGTCCGAGCAGTCACCGCAGCCGTCCGTCGCCCAAGCCATCCCAGAGCCGGTCATCGGTCTGTGCAAGACACTCCGCGCGGCCGGCTACAAGGGCTGGGTCGTGGGTGGGAGCTTGCGCGACGTGCTGCTCCAGCGTCATCCCAAGGACTGGGATCTGGCGACCAGCGCGCGGCCCGATCAGTTGATGCGCGTCTTCAAGCGGGTCGTACCGACCGGCATCGCGCACGGCACCGTGACCGTGCTGGTGGGCGACACCGGCTACGAGCTCACGACGCTGCGCGGGGAGGGCGCGTACTCGGACAGCCGGCGGCCTGACGAAGTGTTCTTCGTCGACGACATCGAGCAGGATCTTGCGCGCCGCGACTTCACGGTGAACGCGATCGCCTACGATCCGCTGGAAGATCGGCTCGTGGATCCGTTCGCGGGCATGGCCGATCTGCAGCAGCGCGTGCTGCGCACCGTGGGCCGCGCGGAGGAGCGCTTCGGCGAAGACGGCCTGCGCGTGCTGCGCGCCGCCCGCTTCTCCGCGACCCTGGAGTTCGAGCTGGAACCCGCGACGCTCGCCGCGATCCCCGGCGCGCTCGGCGCATTCGGCAAGGTGTCGAAGGAGCGGGTGCGCGACGAATGGCTGCGTGCGATGGAGGCCCGGAAGCCGTCGCGAGCCTTCGAGGTCATGCGCAGCAGCGGCATCTTGTCGGTGAGCTGTCCAGAGTTGATGACGCAGGTCGGCTGCACGCAGAACCGCTACCACGAGTACGACGTCTGGCGGCACTCGCTCGAGTGTCTGGACGCCAGCCCCACGCGGCCGATGCAGCGGATAGCGGCATTGCTGCACGATCTCGGCAAGCCGCGCACGCGCAACCTGTCCGACAAGACCAACGACTACACCTTTTACAACCACGAGAACGTCGGCGCGGATCTGGCGGACGAGTGGCTGCGCGACTACCGCTTCTCGAACGAGGAGCGCAAGACCATCGTGCATCTCGTGCGCAATCACCTGATCTGCTATTCGAGCGAGTGGACCGACGCCGCGGTCCGTCGCTTCGTGCGCCGGGTCGGTCCGGAGTACGTGGACGCGTTGATGGAGCTGGGACGAGCCGATGCGATCGCCAAAGGCCGGCCCGCGGACCGCGAGTTCGCGGCGCTCGACGAGCTGCGCGACCGCATCGCGACCTCGGTCGCGCAGGGTGCGGCGTTCGGCACCAAGGACCTCGCGATCGATGGCCGGGACGTGATGGCTCAGCTGGGCATCCGCCCGGGGCCGCAGGTGGGGCGTGTGCTGGAAAATCTGCTCGAGCGCGTCCTGGAACAGCCGGAGCTCAACGAACGCGATACCCTGCTCGGCCTGGTCGAGAGCTGTGCGCGAGCGGAGCCGGAAGCATGAGCCTGTCTGGTCTGTGTGACTTACACTGCCACTACGTCCCCAGCGTGGATGACGGGGTGACGAGCGTCGCCGAAGGCCTCTCGCTGTGCCAGCGGCTGGCGGAGATCGGCTTTTCGACGGTGGTCGCGACGCCGCACATGCGCCCGGGCATGTTCGACAACGACAAGCCGCAGCTGACAGCTGCGTTCGAGAGCTTCCGCGCGGCCGTCGCCGGGCAGTCCGGCTTGCCCGAGCTCGGGCTGGCGTCCGAGCACTTCTTCGACGACACGTTCATGGCGCGGCTCGGCAACGGTGGGACGTTGCCCTATCCAGGCGGACACGCGGCGCTCGTGGAGTTCCCACCCGATCGCTTCCCGCTCGGCCTCGACGACTGTCTGTTTCGCATGCGCGTACGCGGCTTGCGGCCGGTGATCGCGCATCCGGAGCGCTACGCGCCGGTCTGGCAAGACATCGCGAGCCTGGAGCATCTGCTCGAACGCGGCGCGTTGGCGCTGCTCGACACGATGGCGCTGGTGGGCAAGTACGGGCGCAAGCCCAAGCACACGGCAGAACGTCTGCTCGAAGAAGAGCTGTACTTCGCCGCATGCAGCGACAGTCACAAGCCCGCGGACGTCGATGTGATGGCACAGGGCATCGCGCGCCTGATCGAGCTGTGCGGTGCGGAGCGCGCGCAGGAGCTGCTCGGCGAACGTCCGCGGCAGATCCTGGCAGGCTCGGTGGACGACTGATGGCGAGTGATCCGGCCCACGTCGCAGCAGGCCTGCCGCCCGCCGCACCTCACGAGCAGGAACGCACGCGGCTTTGGCCGAAGCTCTTGATCTCGATCGCGCTGGGCGTGCTGTTCGCCTGGCTCGCGGCCCGCGGCGGTGTACCGCTGCTGCCGCCGAGCAGTGCGTTCGCCCAGGTCTCGGCCTGGGCGGTGCCCGGTTACCTGCTGTCACTGGGCGTGGTGCACTTCTTCCGCGCCAGCCGCTGGCGGTTCCTGATCGCGCCGGTCAAACGCATGCCGTTCTCCGACGTGATCTTGCTCAACTGGATCGGCTTCTTCGCGATCTTCGCGCTGCCGCTGCGCCTGGGCGAGTTCGCGCGGCCGGCGCTGACCAAGCTGCGGCACGGCGTGCCGATCTCGGCCGGCTTCGGCACGGTGGCGGCCGAGCGCGTGATAGATGGCCTGCTCACCAGCCTGTGCGTAGCGTTCACGCTGTTCGCGCTGCCGCGCTTGCCCACGACCGACAGCGTGGCGCGCCACCTGCCGACCTACGGCTACCTGGCGCTCGGCCTGTTCGCCTGCGCCTTCCTCGCGCTGGGCATGTTCCTGTGGCAGCGCAGCCTGGCGGTGCGCCTGACGCACTGGGGCGTGGGGCTGGTATCGAAGCGGCTGGGCGCGCTGCTGGCGGAGAAGGTGGGCAACGTCGCGGACGGCTTGCACTCGCTGGCGTCGCCGCGCCTGGCTGCAGGGTTCTTGATCGAGTCGCTGATCTACTGGGGTAGCAACGCGCTCGGGGTCTGGTTCCTGGGCCGCGGGGTAGGGCTGCCGATGGAGTTCGGGCACGCACTGGCGGTAATGGGCGTGCTCGCGATCGGCATCCTGCTGCCGACGGGGCCCGGGCTGTTCGGCAACTTCCAGCTGGCGGTCGGTGCGTGCCTCAAGCTGTTCTTCCCCGAGAGCGTGGTCGCGACGCAGGGTGCCGTGTTCGTGTTCCTGCTCTACCTGCTGCAGTCCGCGGTGATGATCGTGGCGGGTGTCATCCCACTCTATGCGCTCAAGCTGCGCGTGCGCGATTTGGTCGCGGCGCCCTTGGCGGAGAGCCAAGGAGCTGCGATACCGGAAGAGTGATTCGCCGCCGCGCGCTCGTTTGTGCGCTAGTCTGCGCGATGTGGGTGAGCGCGCCGCCGTCAGCGTCAGCGCGCCGCGAGGCCACGTTCAGCTATTCGATCTCGCGCGTCTGGACCGCAGCCGTGCGCTTGATCCGCGTCGACCTCGAGTGTCCAGTCACCGAGAAGGACAAAGAGGACGGCTACTTCTTCTTCGAGTACAGCGATCGCGGCAAGAAGTACCCGGGCAGCGTGGAGCTGGTGAACATGCAGGACTCGGGCGGCGATCAAGTGCGCGTGATCGTCACGGTCGCCGCGATGCCCGCCTACGTCGAAGGCATGATCCTCGATCGGCTGAACCGCAAGCTCGAGCAAGAGTTCGGCCCACCCAAGGCTCCCTCGGGCAAACCGACGAAGCCGGATGACGACGACGCGGCCAAGGGCGACAAGGACGTCGCCAAGGCAAAACCGCGCCAGTAACGCAACTCGCAGAGGCTCCGGTCGATACGCGAGCGTGCACGGCTCCGGAGCGCAGGCAGCCCTGGGATTGATCGTCGCGGCGTTGGCGCTGATCGCGCTGGCCAATCAGCGCGGGGGTGACGACTCCGTCGCGCGGGCTCACGCCGCTGTCGGCGGCGGACAGGCCGGAGCCAGCGACGCGGTGCGCGCGCTGCGCGACGGCCAGCGGCTCGACGTCAACCGCGCCTCGGCGCAGGAGCTGACCTTGGTACCGGGCATCGGGCCCAAGCTGGCCGAGCGCATCGTCAGCGAACGCACGCGGCGCGGGGGTTTCTCGAAGCTCGCCGAGCTGCGCGCGGTGCGCGGCGTGGGGCCCAAGACGTTGGCGCGCATCTCGGGCTTCTTCGAGCCGCTCACGGTTCGAACAGATACGAGAACGTCACCCCCGCCTTGAAGTACAGCGGATCGTCGTCCAGCGCGGTCATCAAGAACACGGGTCGGATCGCCACCCCCAGCGCGACCTCGCGCGACAACAGCCAGTCGAAGCCCAGCACCGGGTGCAGGCCGAGATCGGCCCCGAAGTCGCGACCGGACGCGAGGGTCCCGACGCCGTCCACCCCGAGCCCGAAGTACGGAACGATCTCGAACACGTCGATCAGGTAGAGCAGCTCGGCCGACGCCAGGAGCAGCGTGGTGAAGCGGGGCTCGCCGGGGTGCAGCGCGCAGGTCAGTTGTCCTCGCACACTGAACACGTTGGAGAGCCCGAGGCTCGCGCCCAGGCCGAGCGCCATTCCGTTCGGCGGCATGGCGTCCGACACGGCGTGCCCGTAGGACAGCTCGGCATCCAGCGAGGTTTGATCCTCGTAAGCCCGAGCGGGTAGCGCTCCGACCCACACCAGCCACACGGCACCCGAGACGGCGACGAAAGCCCGCGACACGCCGCGCCAATAACACGCCGGAAGCGCACCGATCACGCGGAAGCACGCGCAAGCGTTGCGTTTGACTTGGGATCGCCGGAGTGTATAGTCGCCGCCTCCGCGGCTTTGGGCTGTGCGGAGTCTGCCGGTGGCCAACATTCAGAGCAACACACCAAACTCGCCTCCGCGCGATACCGCAGGTTCACGTTTGGCAGCCAAACGTGCGGCCAAGTCTGCCCAAAAGGCGGCCAAGCGCGGCACCAGCAACCCCGTCGCCGACGCTACCAAGTCCGTGCAACAGGCCGCTGCCTGGGTCGACGACCACGGCACGAAGCTGTGGATCGGCCTGGGTGCACTGGTCGCCGTGGGCGTGGCCTGGGTGGTGCTCGCGCACTACCTGACCACGAAGGATTACGACGCGGGCGCCGCTCTGCGCGGCGCGGTGAACATCGAGCAGGGCATCGTCGTGGGCCCGGATGACACTGCGCCTGAAGACGTGGTCGTGCCGATCTTCACCAGCGCGCAGGAGCGCTCGACCAAGGCCCTCGCAAGCTTCGCCGAGGTCGCGAAGAAGTACGGCAGCTCGAACGCCGGCCGCTACGCCATGCTCGGCGTGGCGAACAGCCAGTTCGAGCTCGGCAAGTACCCCGAGGCCGCGAGCGAGTACGCGAAGGTGCTGGATGCCGCGGGCAACGACACCTTCCTGCGTTTCCGCGCGCTCGAGGGCAGCGGTTACGCGCTCGAGGCGCAGCAGAAATACCCCGAGGCTCTCAAGCGCTTCGAAGAGCTCTCGAAGTTCGCCAACGGCACGTACCGCTCGCTCGGCGACTATCACCGCGCGCGCATTCTGGTCGCGCAGGGCAAGCCCGCCGAGGCGCGAGCGTTGATCGAGAGCTTGAGCAAGGCCCTGGCGGCCAACACCAACGCGCAGGAGCGCGAGCGCTTCGAGTCGAGCGTCGAGTCGGCCGAGACGCTGCTGCAAGAGCTCGGTGGTCGCCCGACCGAGAAGCCCCGTGCGGATCTGCATGGCGGCGGTGGTCTGTCGCAGGACGTGTTGGACGCGCTGCGCAAACAGCTCGCGGCTCAGCCCGAAAAGTGACCATGCGGCAGTTCCTCGGGTTGGGGTTCGCACTCGTTCTGGTGGTCGGTTGTGGCGCCTCGCGCTTCAGCGAAGACTTCGGTCGCCGCGACGGCACCGGCCGTTCGGCGGCAGGCAAGGGACTCCGAGTCCGCTGGTCGAAGACGCTCTCCCAGGAATGGGGCGGCTTGTACGTGCCGCTCGAGCGGGCCAAGGCCGCGCTCGACCCGAGCAACAATCGATTGTTCATCGGCTCCAGCGAGAGGATTCTGTGGGCGCTCGAGGCCAACGGCCGGCCTCTGTATCAATTCAGAGCCGAGTCCGGTATCGAAGCTGAGCCGACCGTCGACCCCAGGACGAACGAGCTCTACGTACCCACGGCCGCCGGCATCGTGCACGCGCTCGAGGCAGACACCGGCAAGGTGCGCTGGAAGGCCGAGCTGAGCGGCGCGATCTCCAAGGCCGCCGTGCTGTCGCGCGACGTGCTGTACGTGGTCACCGACGACGACGGAGTGTTCGCGGTCGCGCGCAAGGACGGCGCGATCCTCTGGCGCTTCAAGCGCGACCCGCGCGCGGGCTTGAAGATCGGCGGCCACGCCGGACTGCTGCTGGCCGACCAGCGACTGATCACGGGCTTCAGCGACGGCAGCGTGGTCGCCCTCTCCCCGGGCGACGGCCGCGCCCTCTGGGTGGTCGACACCACGCTCGACTTCGCCGACCCGGGGCAAGCCGAGCAGGGCTTCGTCGATATCGACACCACCCCCGTCCAGATCGACGATACGGTCTACGTCGCCTCGTTCCTCGGCGGTCTCTACGGGCTCGGTGCCAGCGACGGCGTGCCCCACGTCCGCCGCTCCGACTGGACCGCGATCACCAGCATCGCGGCCGAGGAGCACTCGCTGATCATCGCCTCGGCCGACCACGGCGTGATGTGCGTCGAAGCCGGCTCGCTCGCGCCGCGCTGGGTCCGCAAGACCAAGCCGTTCGTCGCCAGCAACGTCGAGGTCGAGCACGACACTGTGTACATGACGGAGAGCCGCGGCGCGTTCCTCGCGCTCTCCCTCGCGGACGGACGAGAGCTCGGGCGCATCCAGACCGAACACGGCTTTCTGGCGAGCCCGAGCCTCCGCGATGGCCGAGGGTTCATCCTCGGCAACACGGGGATCTTGTACGCGTTCGACTACTAGTCCCGGTCAGGGCTTGCTGCAGTCGAGCGTGGAGATCACGCAGAGCTTCGCATCGGGGTCGCACACGCCGCTGTAGCACTCGGCATTGAACTCGCACATTCCGCCGCCTGACTTGAGCGCGCGACAGGTCAGGGCGGTATCGCCGAGGCAGCGCGAGCCCGGTGCACAGCCGATGGCGTCGGTGCAGGTCTCGCCGGTCTTCGGCCGGTCCCAACACACGCCGCTCACGCCGGGATCGACGCGCGCCTTGCTGTTGACGTCGGCGTTCTTGCAGTACTGGTCGACGGGGCACTGGTTCGGCTCCGCCCGACGGCATTGCGCGCCCTTCTCCACGAGCGGCTTGCAGACACCGGTGGTGGTCGACGAGCTCTGGCTCTCGCACACCAGGCCGAACTCACACAGCTTGCCGACCGCATCACAGGCTTCGTCGCGCTTGCCGACGTAGAGCGTCTGCACGCTCTGACAGGTGAGGCTGCCCGTCTTGCCCTGGCAGACGAGGCCTGGCGGACACGCGCCGCCACCCATGCGCACATCGCAGCTGTCACCTTCACTCTTCGGTTCGGTGCAGCTCTTGTTCTCGCAGACCAGGCCACTCGCACACTGCGAGCTGTTCTGACAAGGCAGGCCGCGCGTTTGCAACTGTGCGCAGGTGCCCGGGCAAGACTCCATCGAGCCCTTGTCGCAATAGGCCGAGTCCTTGCAGTCCTGGTCGATCGCGCAGTCTTGATCCACCGCGGCCTTGCCCTCGATCGCCGTTTCACAGCTGGCAGGCAATGGACGGCTGGCGACCATGCAGCCGAGAGCGGCGATGTCGCGCTCGCACTCGTCCAGCTGATCGGGCCGGAAGGTGACGCGTCCCGCGCTCACCGACTGGGCGAGCCAGTGCAAGTGCCGATCCGCCTGCTGCTTGGTCACGTAGTCCACGCAATCGTTGCCCTCGTAGGCGTCGCGCAGCAGCGACTTGCCCATGCAGGTCTCGAGCGCCTTGCAGCGACCGCGCGCGATCACGGCCGGCACGTCGCTCGGCTTCAGGTCGGTCGGAGGCTGGACCATCGCGTCCATGTCCTTCGGCGGGCCGGAGTCCGGCTTGCCCGCGTCCTTGGGCGGCACCTTGCCGGCATCGTCTTCGTCGACACCCCCGTCCTCGTCACCCCAGGACCCGTCGAACAGGCTGCCGTCGAAGCTGCCTTCGTGAATTTCACAAGCGGACAAGGCGAAGGTTGCCAGCAGAAGAACTCGGATTTTAGGCATCGTCTGTATTCCGGTCGAAGTCGAAGTCATCAACCTAGCAGGCAAGACTGAGGCAGACCCGGCGAGCTTCACGCGCCTCGCCCGATCACCATGATTCTACGCACAGCGTAGCGTGTGGCGATATGCGCGAGTGTATGCCTCAGGC